>CAZOHM010000006.1:0-93563 GCA_964579795.1 uncultured Lachnospiraceae bacterium
TGGACACACCTGCATAGCAGGTGGTTTAATAAAAGACTGCTATACAATTAAAAAAGACAGAATCGCTTCTGTCTTTTTTTGATACACTTTATTATGCATACATAGAAGCTACCTGTCCAAACTGTCTTAGGAATGGTAATATTCCACTATCCATAATCGTAGCTGCCTGTTGATAATTACTCGATATCATCGCGTCGCTTAAATTTAGAACCACACGATTCACCTCATCTTTATCTATGACAACCGATTCTTCATTAATCAGACTCATTGTTGCATTAAAAGTCTCAATCATAAAATTCAAACCTTCAATAATTTGTTTCAAAAAATCATGTGTATCTTCTTTTTCCTCGCCAGTCAACTCGCCAATTACTTCTTCCATGCTCGGAATCAGCTTTTTCAAATACTCATCCGCCATTTTCAATACTTCAATTTGCTGTTCCCTAATATCATCCATGCCTGTTCCTCCTGTGTAGAATCCATTCTTCTATATTTATCGGAAGAATGTGTTTATTTCTTTAGATGTAATTTCAAGTGCGCGGGCAACAACCTGATGCATATCATAATACTTGTACTCCCCGAGTCTTCCACCAAAAATAACGTTTGCCTCATTATCAGCAAGTTTCTTATATTTCTCAAATAAAGTATTATTCTTTTCATTATTAATTGGATAGTAAGGCTCACAACCACGGCTCCACTCAGCAGGATATTCCCGGGTAATTACTGTTTTCTCCTGTGTTCCAAATTCAAAATGCTTATGTTCAATAATTCTTGTATATGGAACCTCATATTCCGTATAATTCACTACTGCATTTCCCTGATAATTATCCACGTTCAATGTCTCAGTTTCAAAGCGCAGGCTCCTGTATTCGAGTTCTCCAAACCGATAGTCATAGTATTCATCCAGCATACCAGTGAACACGATTTTTTCTGCAATTTCATTGTATTGTGCTCTGTTTTCAAAATAATCCTCTTGCAGCTTCACTTCTATTCCTGAAAGCATTTTTTCTATAATCTTTGTATATCCGCCCTCCGGGATTCCCTGATATTTATCATTAAAGTAATTGTTATCATACGTAAAGCGAACCGGTAAACGCTTAATAATAAAAGCCGGTAACTCTGTCGTTCTTTTTCCCCATTGCTTTTCTGTATAACCCTTCACGAGCTTTTCATAAATATCCTTGCCAACAAGTCTGATGGCCTGTTCCTCAAGATTTTTCGGCTCGCTGGCTTCACCTGTATCTCCTTCAAATCCCGCAATGGCTTCCATCTTTTGCTTTTCTATCATATCCTTTGCTTCCTGTGGTGTCTTAACTCCCCAAAGTGCATGAAAGGTATTCATATTAAACGGAAGATTATACAGTTCATCACGATACCTTGCCACCGGTGAGTTTGTATAACGGTTAAACTCTACAAAAGAATTCATATAATCCCAAACCTGCTTATTGCTTGTATGGAAAATATGTGCTCCATACATATGAACGTTAATGTTCTCCATTTCTTTTGTATAAACGTTTCCGCCAATATGATCCCTTTTGTCAATTACCAGGCAAGTCTTTCCTGCCTTATTCATTTCATATGCAAATATCGAACCAAACAGACCGGCTCCTACTATTAAATAGTCATAACGTTTCATTGATTGTTTCCTTCCTTTTACTTTTCATTATTATCAATTGCTTCCTTAAGACTCCTATACTTCATTCCCGCAATATAGGCTCCGCCCTCAGTTGCATTGATAAAATCAGGTACATGCTCTTTTGGCAGCGCATTATTTGCATCCGCAATCCGCTTTTCAAACCACAGTCGATACATTTCCATAGCCATTGTCGTACGAACCGTTCCACCATCAAAGCTTTTTATCTCAACAAGACCTGTCGCATCCTCCGATAGTGTTCTCCAGTCTGCACCACTTGCATGAATCTTATTTCCAGTATAGGCCAGATCAAGTCCAATGACAATCACACTCTTTGCCCCAAGCCCAATTGCAATATCAAATGCAATTGTAGAAACTGAGCCTCCTGTATTGTAGGTATTCAGTCCATGCTCCGATGCATACCGTTGTGCTTCCTTAAATCCATTCTGACAGACAAGATAACAATCTCCCTGATAATTCTGTGCAATTTCTTTACATGCCGTCGAAGCTATCAGGCAGGATACCCTCTTAGTATCAAAGTTTTGTACCTGTCCATACACCCTGGAACCGGAATCCAGAAACACGGCATAATCAGGCTTAATATTCTCATTCATTAGCTTTCTGAACGCTGTCCCAACAACAATAATCACAGCGTTTTTAGGTTTCTTCTTCAGTAACTCAATGTTCTTATCAAGCGAAGGACCTGCTGCCACGAGATATACATCCTTACCGGTAATCTCTGACTTCAATTCATCTACGTAATGAGTACAATGCAAAATATTGCTGTTGAAATTAGCCAGCATTTCTACAAGCTGATTTCGAATGGAGCTGTCCTGAACAAACAGTTCTTCCATGCGTTTCTTAACAGCTTCATAAGAAATATTCCGAAGTGACGGATAATGAATCACAGGTGGTTCAGAATCATTCTGAATATGTTCCATGAACTTATGAAAATCCGGATCATACACAATTTTTAAATTTCTTTGCAGTAATGAAGAATAATCATACATCTGCATAGCAAGTACAATAATATTTAAATCGCTTTCAAATACTGTAACAGGCACTGCAAAGCATGTCTCTTCGCAAAGAGCACGCACATGATAGCCAAGTCCTAATCCATAAATACAGTATCCCATTCTGTCTGTTCTGTAATAAGTCGAAGCAAATGACCGTGCTGCGTCTAACGGGCAGGCATTTCCATGAAAATACCAGGATCCCTTTTGATCGGTCATTCTCAAAGTTGGATTACCCTGAGATGTCTGTTCCAGCTCATAGCTGCACAAAAGTTTATCATCCTTATAAGATAAAATCATGTCAGATTCATTTTCACATTTCAATGACAGCATTCTGTTTCTCTGTTCTCGAAGTATACCAGCAAGTATCGGGTCAACGGTTTGTAAATACCGCAAATTTGTTTCAAAGCTATTGTCAAACAGGCAGTCACTTTCTTTTGCGCGAAGTACATCCTGTACAGAAAGAAAAAAGGGCAGAATCCGAAGTTCGAGTAAATCAGCAAGAAGCGTATAGTCTTTTTGTTCCTGTGCCTGCATAATCTCCTTAAGCATTTGCGTTACAAGCGTTTCCTCAATAAGCACACCATATTCATTAAAATATGTTTTCTGTTCAAAAAAAATCCCCATCAGGGCAGAAAATTTCTGTATCCATATGGGGAAAATGCGATCACCCCGATTGAAATTCTGTCTTCGAAATAACAGAATCATTTGATTCACAAGGTCAATCACTTCAATATTTTTTTGGAAGATATCTTTTGTATTCATTTGTCTTCTCCAAAATATGCATATAATGCGTTCATATCAAGCATTTTATCATCCACATAGTAATCTGCATTTGGCTTTCCAAAATGAAGCTCATGGTACTTTACTCCCCATGTCTTCATTTGATTTTCTGTAACCTCTCTCCAATCAGTTCCGGTTACATATCCTCTCGCAGTAAACAGGATAATCTCGTTTCCCCAGTCATATAGCTTATTAATAATGTTAATCATTTTTGTGTTAGGGGGAGCTGCTGCATAATCAAGCTTGCCACGAAATCCTGCGACCACTCCGTCAATATCAAACACAAACCTCTTGCCGCCATTTTTAAGCTTTAAATATTCCTCTGCTTTTTTAAACTCTGCCTCTGTATCGATATCAAAATTCTCTTTCATTTTATATCCGGCAATATTCTTTCCTGACATGGAATGCTGTTTCGTAATAACTTCCGTCCGAATAATATCAATACAGGCATTCTGATAGTATACCTTAGGAAGCTGCTGGCGCGGCATATTATAGCATTCAGGAATTTCCTTCATAATTGGAGACAAAATAGAAAAATCATTTTCTGCTTTTTTTCCTTCTATTGCCGAATCTGTGCAAAACCACATCTTATATGGAATTTCCTGCGCCGGGGCTACACACCTCATAGAGTCGATGCTTTCATCTGCAAGCATACGTTCTATCATCCGGTCGATATCCGCAACATACCGAATCGGATAAGTCGGTCGAAGCTGCACAACAAGCTCCGGAACATATCCTTCGTTCTCTTCTAAGAATTTCAACGCATGATAAAAAACATCATAATCCAGTGCTGTATCGGTTGCCAGCTCTGCCGGACGCAAAAAAGGAACCTCTGCGCCATACTCACGTGCAATTTCTGCATACCGTTCGCTATCTGTACTGACAATCGTACGATTGATATACGAAGACTTCTCCGCATGTTCAATAGAATAGGACAGCATCGGCTTCCCGTCAATCAAACGGATATTCTTATCTATGACACTCTTTGAACCACTTCTTGCCGGAATAATTGCAAGGATTTTTCTATCGGTATCTCCTGCAGACATGCTACCTCCTCCTCAGTACTAACGTCCATCAAACTACACTGTCAGACCAGACTTTTTATCTTTTTTGCCATATAATCAATCATCTCATCAGTCATACCAGGATACACACCAACCCAGAAGGTGTCAGTCATAATACGATCTGTATTTTCCAAGCTTCCAACAACACGATATCCTTCCTGATTCTTTCGCATTTCATCAAAGCATGGATGCTTAATCAGATTTCCCGAGAAAAGCATACGTGTCTGAATGCCCGCCTGCTCCAGCTTCTGTACGAGTAGATTTCGCGATACACCTTCTCGACAGGTAATCAGGAATCCAAACCAGCTCGGAATCGACTGTTCACATGCAGACGGCAGAATTAACTTATCCTCTGTTCCAGCCAGTCCTGCTTTCAGTCTTGCAAAATTCAGCTGACGTCTTTCTACAAAGGATGGAAATTTTTCAAGCTGGGCACATCCAATAGCCGCCTGCATATCAGTAGCTTTCAGATTGTATCCAAAATGAGAATAAACATACTTATGGTCATATCCTTTTGGGAGTTCACCAAATTGACCATCAAACCGATGACCGCAGAAATTATCATGGCCTGACGGGCAGACACAGTCACGTCCCCAATCTCTAAAGGAACGGATGCATTTATGGAGCAGTGGATTATTCGTATAAACTGCACCACCTTCTCCCATCGTCATATGATGTGGCGGATAAAAGCTGGATGTTCCGATATCTCCAACTGTTCCCGTAAAATATTCTTTTCCTTCTAATATATATTTAGAGCCAAGAGCATCACAATTATCTTCAATTAACCAAAGCTTGTGCCTGTCACAAAATGACTTCACAGCTTTTAAATCAAATGGATTTCCAAGCGTATGCGCAAGCATGACAGCCTTAGTCTTTTCAGAATAGGCATCCTCCAGTTTTGTCACATCAACATTATACTGTCCAATTGTCACATCTACAAATACCGGTACTGCTCCATATTGAATGATCGGTGTCACTGTCGTCGGAAAGCCTGCAGCAACTGTAATTACTTCATCTCCTCGACGAATTGCCCGCTCTTTTAGAAGTGGAGAAGTCAATGCCATAAATGCATTCAAATTTGCAGAAGATCCAGAATTAACAAGCGAGCAGTAGCTGACTCCAAGATAATCGGAAAGCTTCTTTTCAAACTCCTCTGTATATCTGCCTGATGTCAGCCAGAATTCCAGGGCACTGTCTACCAGATTTTTCATTTCCTCACTATCGTATACACGTGAGGCATAGGAAATCCGGTCTCCTTCCTTAAAAGGCTTTTTTTGATTATGATACTTACAGCAATAGGCATCTACTGCCTCCAGAATTTCTTCTCTTGCCTGCTGCTCTGTCTTATTTTCAAACATCTGATTCTGTCCCTTCCAAATATTCCATAATCTGCACTTGCATACAGTTATTTAGCTTTTGTATCAACTTATCCTCATCACTATCCCGATTATCAAGTCTCAGCTTCTCAAACTCAATGACCTTTTCTATCGTTTCCCTTATTGACCATTTTGGCTTCCATGAAAATGTTTGCTTTAATTTTGTACAGTCAAGCTTCAGGAAATTTGCTTCATGAGGTCCTCCGTCAGATTGGTCAAACCATTGTAATGCGTTTTTTTTATTTTCTATATTCTCCTTATTCCAAAGTTCACAGAATAGACTGACCAGTTCTCCTGTTGCAACACAATTTTCATCATCCGGTCCCACATTATAATTAGATGCATAATCTGGCTGCATATACTGCTTCATTGCTACCATCAAATATACTGTCAACGGTTCCAGTACATGCTGGTAGGGACGTGTAGAAAATGGATTTCGAACAACAATCCCTTTATCATCCATCCCATTTTCCAGGGCTTCTGCTTCTGCTTCTGCTTCTGCTGCCCGTACACAGTCAGGAATAATGCGATCCTTTGCAAAATCACCGCCGCCAATCACGTTGCCCGCGCGGCAGGTAGACACTGCCACCTTCTGTTCCATTAGAAAAGCCTGTGAATAGCTGTGCGTCACAAGTTCCGAACAGGATTTGCTGTTGGAATAGGGGTCATAACCATCTAAAATATCTGTTTCCACATATCCCTTCTCCCATTCATTGTTACGATATACTTTATCTGTTGTAACATTCACTACTGATTTCACAGAAGATGTGCATCTCACACATTCCAGCATATTCACTGTACCCATTACATTTGTTTCATACGTCCCAACAGGATCCCGATAAGACTCTCTTACGATAGGCTGTGCCGCCATATGAATCACTATTTCAGGCTGCTGTTCAGAAAATACCCGTTTCAAATGCTGCAAATCACGGACATCTCCAATATAGGATGTCATCTGATTATCCATTTGTACCAGGTTAAACAAACTCGGTTCGGTTGGCGGACTGCAGGCATACCCGATGACCTTGGCATCAAGCAGCGTTAACATCCTGCAAAGCCAAGTTCCTTTAAACCCAGTATGTCCTGTTATCAGAACCTTTTTATTTTTATAGAATTCCGTCAGTTCTTTTAAATTCATAGAATCCTCCATATTTATTTCCAGATTTTCCACGGTGCCTCACCGGTATTCCATAATGACTCCAAATAATTTCTATCATGCAGATTGTCCATTGGTGACCAAAATCCATCATGCTTATATGCTGTCATCTGTCCCCGAGCTGCCATCTTTTCAAAAGGACCTGCTTCCAGCATTTCGTTTCCATCGCCAAGATACTGAAACATTTCCGGCTCACATACCATAAAGCCCATATTCACCCAGGACTGATCTTTTCTCGCTTTTTCTTTAAAGCTGTCAATTGTTCCGTTCTCGTCTATTTTGATTGCACCAAACCGGCCTGCAGGCTGTGTTGTGGAGATTGTTACAGTTTTCCCTGCTGATTCATGAAATGCCAGCAGCTTATTAATATCAATATCAGAAACACCGTCTCCATAGGTCAGCATAAAGCGCTCATTTTGAAGATAATCCCTGATTCGTAATACTCGACCGGCTGTCAGAGTCGAAAGACCTGTGTTCACCAGTGTTACCTTCCACGGCTCCACATGAGATTTGGCTGTTTGAATTGTCTGTTCCTGCAAATGATATGTACAATCTGATTGATAATTATAATAATTGATAAAATATTCTTTAATCATTGGACCCTTATAGCCACAGCAGATAACAAAATCATGAAAGCCATAAGCAGAATAGACCTTCATAATATGCCACAATATTGGTCTTCCGCCAATTTCCACCATTGGCTTTGGCTTTGATACTGTCTCTTCCCCAAGCCTCGTCCCAAGACCACCTGCAAGAATTACTACTTTCATCCTTTGTTAATCCTCCAAGTCGTTATCCAAATAATTCATGCATTCCTGCATGAAAGTCAACCCATATTCTGACTCATCTCATATTTTATCATTTATGCAAAATAGTGTCTACTCACATCTTTGTTTATGCTGTAATAGTATTTGCTGAGACTGACGCAGCAGTTCCTCTGTCAAGCCATACATATTGAGGTATAATCTCTCAACAGCATATTGTTCCTCGCATAAATATTTATTATTTTGAAAATCAGGAAACTCCCTATGCATATACTCACATATATGAAGGTAAATTTCATACGGAATATGTTCAAATGCCATTACAAGCAAATTTAGAATCTCTGTATAGTACTTTTTAATGAATACCATTTCCCATTCACTGTAATATGGTTTGAGCAGATTTCTTTTTTTCAATTCAAGCATCAGTCGTTCGTCAGCCTCAATTCGCTCCAGCTGGCTGACTGCGTTTCCTCCACGCATAATACTTTCTTTGTTAAAAAAGTATTGATACATATTTCCTTTCACTTCATATGCCGAATTAGCGCAAGCAAAAACAAGACATGAAAAATAGGTGTCCTCATATCGCACACCTATCGGAAACGTAAGCTTATTTTCCTCCAAAAAGCTTTTTCGATACAGTTTATTACAGGCGCTCGTACTCCACCGGCTCTTTCCAATGGCCTGTTTTCGTTCCTGCAGACAACTCAAATCGATAAAAGAATCTTCATACACTTCGTCAAAAACCGGTAACTGTGAATCAGTTACTTTATTAATTCCACAAACAGAAAAATCAGCTTTGTTACTATCCATTCTATTTCGCAGACGTTCATACATAGGCTCTGCACAAAAATCATCCCCGTCGACAAATCCAACGTAATCACCACTTGCATACTGCATTCCAGTATTTCGTGCAACAGAAATACCCATATTTTTTTCAAGATTCACTACAATTATTTGTGCTTCATGTTTTTTCTCATTCGTAAGCAAAATATCCAGTGTATGATCTGTAGATGCATCATTTACTAAAATCAACTCCATATCAGTAAATACAGTCTGCGCAACTAAAGAATCAATACACCGCTGTATATATAATTCAACATTATAGCATGGTATAATGATAGATATTTTCGCATTCATCTCTAATCTGTTCCTCACATTTCATTCCATACAGTCCATGGTGCCTTGTTTTCATTCCAAAGCTTTTCCAAATACACCTTATCACGTCTCGTTTCCATCGGGCACCAGAAGCCGGAATGAAAATAGCTAATCATCTGCTTCTCATCACCAAGTTTTCTAAAAAGAGCCTGACCTATATCATACTCATCAAGATACTTAAAAATTTCAGGCTTAAAAACTCTACAGCAGGCATCTGTCCATGCCTGATTTTCCGGTAATTCGGCTTGAAGATTCCCAAGATAATCCCCTTCTTTTCCAAGCGGTAATACTGTACTTCGTCCTGTTGGTTTTGCAACTGCAAGCGTCAGTATCCTGTTGTTTTCTTTGTGAAACTTTACAAGGTCAGAAATAATTATGTTTGACACACAATCTCCATGTACAACAATAAAGTCTTCATTTCCAACGTAATCCTGTATCTGTAAAAGTCTTTGACCAGGCATTGTATTTAGTCCAGTGTCTACTATAGATACATGCCAGTCTTCCGTCATGTTTTTATGGCAGACAACTGCATTGTTTAACAAATCAACTGTAATATCTGACTGATAAACATAGAAATCTCGAAAATAGTCTTTCAGCATGTTAACTTTATATCCACCGCAAATAATGAATTCGGAAATGTCATATACAGAAAGCATCTTCATAATATGCCAAATGATAGGTTTCTCACCGACTTCTGCCATTGGCTTTGGAATTCCTTCATACTCTTCATTAACAGTACTCTGTGTACCACCTGCTAAAATAATCGCTTTCATACGTTTTCTCCATAATAAATGCACAATTAATTTGTTCTAATTTGAATAGTTTGTTCCCTCTATAAAAGCTTTGATGCATCAAGCATCTCAATGTTATCTTTATAGTATTGATATAGTTCTGAGATTGTCTGTCTATAGTCTGTAAACTCAAACTCTTTCAATTCAGCCATAAGACGTTGATTATTTCCTGTATACTCTGGTTTAAATCCTGGCTCCTTCACAAGAATTTTACAGTCTATATTCAAAGTTTCTCTGATTAAGCAGGCAATACTGAATAAATCCAGCTTCGTTCCACTGCAAACATTATAATGCCTATATTGGGGGGTATTACTAATAAACCATTCCATAATTCTGGCCAGATCATCAATCCATAAATAATCAAAATAAATATTTTTCTCTATTGTAATATCCATTCCCAAAATGACCCTGCAAATTGCATTTGAAATAAATCGTCTTTCCCATTCTTCGTATTTTCCATATACACCAAACAATCGCAAATCAAATATATTTTTTTCCTGTTCACATGTTTTGGACATAATATATTTAGAAAAGCCATATGCATCTTTCGGAATGTGAGTACCAAAATAATCCTCTGACATATCCGGAACATAATTCATCCTGTCATATTCTGCACCAGAACCAAAATAGAGCATTTTTTCATAATAATCTCTGCATCTCTCTAAATTAAAATACATTCGAAGATTCCCGTCTAAAGAATCATACGGAGTAGAATTTCTATTTCTTGTTTCATTTCTATTTGCAGCATGTACAACAATATCAAATTTACCATCTTTAATATATTCTTCTGTTTTCTCTAAGTTTCTTAAATCCAGTTCTTTGCTTGTAGGTGTAAAAAGAATATACTTGTTTTCCCACTTCTCTTTTAAATGTTTACCAATAAAACCATTGGATCCGGTTAATAAAACTCTTTTCATAATGCTGCACGAATTACAAACTTATAATGGAAGTTTGTAATAATCCTTTCCCTCATGAAAGTTCAATTCTTCCAATGTCAACGCAATTTCATCCTGCGCAGAGCTGGCTATCAAAATTTTGTCGAATTCTTGTCTATAGTCATTCAATTCATATGGTGCCCATATTCGCTTATTCAGAAAGCTGTTTCCCTGTTTTTCCTTTGAGCTGTCTGCATATCCCCATATTTCAAAATGCATATCTAAAAACACTTCTGTCATATAAATGCCAGAACTTTCTGTCCCATATATTACAATTTTGTCATTCTTTTTCAGCTTGTTTTCTGATAAAAGCTCACTTATCAATGTTGAAAAATATTTATGATTATCAAATTGAATTTCTGGAAATCCATGCATTCTCAATTGCTTATTTACATACTTTTTTTGTTTTTCGAGTATGCTTCTTGCTTTTTCCCCGTAATCAGTCTTACCAACAAATCCGTTTGAACCATGAATACGGTAGAATCCAAGTTCTTCTTCCAATATTCCTATTTCAGTGAGAGAAAGTGCAATCATCAAAAGAACACCGTCTGTACAGTAAATCATTTCACGTTCATCTGACAGAGGAAAAAATGGGGTCAATAATTCTCTGTCAAAAGAGAGTGAAGAACAAACAGAATGATTGAATAAGTATCCATACTGTACCAGTACATCGTGCCAATTTATCTTTGCATTTGTTTTTCTATATATTCCGTTTCCATTCTTTGAAAGATAGTGTTGAACAAAACGATAACGCTTATGCTTCTGGACAATTTTCTCTAACTTTTCAGGATACCAGAAATCATCACTGTCCAAAAACGCAATAATACTTCCTTTTGATACAGCAAATGCAGCATTAAATGCACTGGTCTGTCCACCATTTTCTTTCAAAATCACCTTGATTCTGGAGTCTTTCTTTGCGCATTTTTCAATTATCATACTGGAATTATCTGTGGAACCATCATCCACAATGATTAATTCAAAGTCTGTATATGTCTGCAGCAAAACCGACTCAATTGCTTTTTCTATATACTTTTCATAATTATAGTTATCTAGAATCACCGAAACCATAGTAATACCCCATCTATACTACTTCCAAATATCATATTCCGGTTCGATAAACTCCCGGCGAATATTAATTATACCCAGTATCTTTCCAGTAATATCCTCTGCTGTCTTCAATGTGTCGGTATAATCATCTATTGGTTTAACTGTACTTGGTCCAAAGGAAAAAGGTACAATTGCTCCTGTAAACTCTGCTCTTTTCTTTAATTCTTCTCTCATTGCCACCTGCTGTTCATACCTGAAATGACTCTCAGTAAAGAAAACGATATGTTCATCATCCAGTACTTCATCAAAATAAGGCTTAAACTTTTTATTTGATACAACATAAACCTCATATCCCTGTTCTTGTAGAGATTTCAAGATTCCTAACGTATGATATACAAATGAAGACTGCAGGAGCAAGAGTTTATTTCCGCTTAGATTTCTTTCAGCCAAATGTAACTTCAGTGCATTCTGGAAATCATTATCCTTTAAATAATTATCCCAAATTCTGTCTCTAAAAAGAGCAATATTTGTATCTGGATAACTATCAAATCGTTCATCAAGACTACATACTTTCTCACCCCAGACATTATGTATTTCAGCCAGTTCATTACATCTTAATAGTCTATCATATCCTATTTGTTTTATTGTGCTTGCCACTCCTGATATCAACATCATTTGTTTATCATTCTGCTCTACAACAAACAAATATCCAGGATTCAAGAAATACTGTGATACTCTGGAAACAAAATTTTCAGGTATTATACTTGAAGAATCTGACACCATAACCCAGTCCTGTTTACCCAACATTTCTTTTGCAGACAAAATGGCGTGCCCCATTGTGATACTATTTCCTTCTACTGTTACAAAGGCAGTTGTTGTTTCAAACTTTTCAGTTACCTTTTCAAGAGCATTGCGATACTTTTCAAAAGTTACCACAATAAACTTACTTGACACTTTTAAGTAAGAACTATACTTATCTTCAAAATCAGACAAGTCTGCATCGTTTTGCACGCTAAGTAACAAAGAAATATTCTTGGGCTTTAAGAAATCAGCTGCATTTCCAACACGCTTATCATTCTCTGGTAAATAATTTGCAGTTACGCTTCCCATATCTGATCCAATACTGATACCATCCTGCTGCTGTCTTTTTTGCGGATCAAATAGAAATACCTGATCCTTCTTCAGCTTAGGAGATTGGATTTGTTTCAGTTTAGAATATAAAGTAGGTGATGCGTCATCAATTTCATCATTTGCATTACGACTGTAAGTCGATAAAGCCATTCCGCAAATATCACACCAATGAAACTGGTCTTCAAATTCAGAAATATCCTTATCCCACCACCCTGGTTCAATTTTCTTTCCTCCAGGTCCATCAAAAAGCAAATCCAAAGTTCCTGCAATTTCACAAAAGAAAGCACCCTTTGGTGTAATGCTTCCACTCCAAAAATTTTGAAGCCAGCAGTTATCTCTCAGCTTTTCAAACTCTTCATCTCCTATGCCCAAATCTTTTCTGCTAACAAGAATCGGTTGATGAAAGCTCGGATTTGTATGATCATTTAACCATAAATCTGTTACCGTGTTTTGAACTGCTTCATACTTATCATAGTAATTCATTGGCATAGATGTAAACAGAAGATTTCCTCTCCCCTTATTCAACGCGCCTTCATACCAACGTTGATCTTTTGCAAATGCTAAATAATCCTTAACCATTGCCTGACATCTACCATCATCCATTTTAGGCATTCCATGTACTTCATTTAAATACTCAGCAAATCTGTTGTACTCCGGATGCAACAGAGGCTCTCCGCCAATGGTACTGATAAGACCCCTATATCCTTCTAATGAATCTACGGCTTTCTTAAATGTTTCAAAATCCATAAAAAATGGTTTTTTATGATGGCCACAGAATCTTGTACAATTTGAGCACCTGTGTTCACAAGCATTAGTAATATCAATTTCCATAATAGACATATCTCTTATTTGTCTCATTCTATTTCTCCTTTTCGTTTTTCACTTAAAATTCCGTCTGCAACACACATATATTCATTAGCTGGCTTCTTTAGCCTATCAAAAAAAACATTTGCTGCAGCAGCACAGTTTATTGTTGATACAATTGTAATATAGTCATCATTTTTTTTGAAAATTTCAGGTTGTTCTGTCAATAATCCATGAAAATACTCTTTTTTAAAGGTATCAATAACATGTACTAGTCTGGCATTCAAGAAATTTTCATTCATAAATTCATATATTTCTTCTGCATATTTCCCCACTCCCCATATTGCATATGAAAATACCTTATCCTTTGCATACATATTACTTATTGTTTTTTTAAAGCGACTCAAATCCAATTGTTCTTCCACATATCCGTTCTCGTAAAGAGAACTGTACTCGCTATGTAATTTGGCAATTTCATTCGTGGCATCCAAGTTTAGCACTCTCTTTTTAGCACACTCCAGTGCTATGTGTTTATAATCTTCTAATTCAGTTCTTTCTGGATACCAGTTGATTTTATCGAAACAGGAATATGAATAAAAAGGCAAGAATTTCTTTTGTAAATCAAATGGATATCCAAAATATTCTTTTACGAGAATTACCGGGATTCCTAATGCCATACAAGGAATCGCACAATGCAACCTGGATGTCACAACAAGCTTTGCTCTGGTTCTATACTTATCAAGCAAATGCTTTGTATAATTAATTCCAAATGATTCGTCATAAAAATCATCTTCCGATATTCTAATTTCCTGTTGAACAAATTCACAATGATCAAAAAACTCATTAGGAATAAATTCTTCAAGAGACTTCGGTGCCTCAACAAAGAAAACAGTATCTCCCTTATTTTCTCCCATTCCTCTTGCTTCATCTAAAGGCAGTGTTGCAGTTATGCATCCGGAAAGATATGCGTTAATTCCCTTTTCTTTCATTATTTGATATGTAAGATAGTCTCTGCAGCCAATAGGCTCATACTTTTTAAAATATTCAATTCTTTCGTCTGTCCACTCCCAGAATCCTTTCTTAATACTGATTCCCAAAAAAACAGGCACAATATCCTCAGAAAAAATAAATCTATAATCATCAGTTGTATATGCACAAATTGAAGTATCTGTCATCATATAGTTTATGGGGAGAATGATTTTTTCTCCTCTATATGTTTTTAATTGTGCAGTTGTCAATTCAACAACCTTGCTTCTGTCAATATCCATGTAATCATATAAATGATCAATTGCAATCCATTGCATATAATTACCAACATTAATTAAAAGCTGTTCATTCTCCTGTAAATCTCGTCCTTCATGCTTAACCAGTCCAAATTTCACTTTTTTCTCCTTATCTTTTGTACGCTCTCAGCATGGCCTTTCTGAATTCACCAAACGAATCGATTCCAAGACTTTCAAAATCAATCCACAAATATCCTTCAGATTTTTCTGTTGTATACCCTTTCATCATAAAAAAGGCTTCAATAAATTCTGCATCCTCGCTTTTATGATATGTTGTAACAGCCCACTTTACATCATTTCTTTTCAATAGTTCACTACTTCCAAGTAAAGCTTTTTGCTCTTCTCCTTCAATATCCATTTTAATAAAGTTAATAACTTTATTCTTAAAATAACTATCCAGCGTAACCTTATTTAAGTAATTTACATTGGAAACAAATTGATTCACGATTGTAACCTTATTCTCAAATGGTCGAAATGTTGCACGTAACGGACCAATCCATGTTTCATCGACTTCAAAAATATAAACTTTGCTCACTTTATCAATAATGTCTAATGCAAAAAGACCTTCTGCTCCTCCAATATCAGCCACTACATCATCTTGATTAATGCTAAAATCCTCTGTCAAATACTGATGAGCAGATTTATTATTTTTGCATGTCCATACATTGAATGCATGATATTCTTGAATCATACTATCAGTCCAATTGTTTGGGTAGTATAAACGTTTATTATCATATAATACATATTTTAATTTTAAATCATCATCACGGAAAACTGGCACCTCAGTTAAAATATCATCTATACTATCCTGATTTTCTATAAATCGCCGTCTGCCAAAAACATCAATAAAATACTGATTATTTGTATATTGTTGATATAGTTTCTTTTCCTCTTTATTTGTACTGCCAACCCAGCCCTGTTCATATGCATAGCTATTGATAATCTGAGATAGATTTAGTCCATTCTCTTTTGGCGAAAAATCTTCTTTGGTCACAACTAACTTGGAATCAATTATATTTAACCTTTCAATGTGCTCCTGTATTTCTTTCTTTTGACGACTTGCTATCACAATTTTCTGTGCCCCATAATCAGCGCATTTTTCTAATGGGATGACAGGAATATTATTAATAAGCCTATCTAAGCAATACCGCGTTTCTGTATAAGCAAGTATTCTAATCATTTCATTTTCCATTATTTGATTGTAGCATTGAATTTGTTTATATAATTCCCGAGCGAGTGCGCCTGTTCCATATATAATAATTTTAATATCATTCATACGATTTCTCCAATTAATACTTTTCTTCCAAATAATTAACAACTCTTCTAAAACCATCAACAACGTCAACTTTAGGATACCATCCCAAAGCATTCAAAAATTCTGGTGCTCTGGATTTTGGCAGTTCATTTCTTTCTTCTGATTTTACCATACATTTATAGTCGAGCTTTCTTTCTGGAAAAGCCTCCTGTACGAGTTTTCTTGCCAATTCCTGAATTGTTGTATATTCTCTGTTATTTCTCATAACATAGGGTGTTTTTTCTTTACCATTAAATAGAATTAAAAAGAAAGCCTGCACAGCATCGGTTACATAACACAGTCCTATTCCATTTTGTCCATCACCCTTAATTAATAAATCTTCACTTTGTATAATCGCTCTGATAAAATCTGAATACAAATGTCCATCATTTAAATCAATATGTGGACCGTATGTATAACCAATTCTGACTATCTTGGCAGGAACACCATATTCTTCAAAAAAGTCTGCACAGAAATTTTCACCCATTTTTTTACTCATGGCATAACAGTTCTTACCCTCAAGCGGATTTATTCCATTATAGGAATAATCATCCTTAGTCATTCCGCCATATACCGCTCCACTACTAAAAAACAAAAAACCTTTTACATTCTGTTCTCTTGCCAATGACAGTAAGTTGTATGTCCCTATTACATTAGATGAAGCAATTTGAACAGGATGATCATGAAAATAGGAGGTTGCCGAAACACAGGCCGCATGCACAATGTAATCAATTTTGTAATCAATCTTGATTGTCTCTTCTACAGAACAGCATATTAATTTAAAATGTTCACTGCCTATATAGTCTTCAAAAATTCGAGCTGCCTTTTCTTTATTACGGCACATTACAACAACATTACATGCTTTATCAGGATATCTTTTTGAGACTTCCATTAACACCAACACAATATATCTTGCAATTGACCCGGTCGCCCCTGTAATCAAAAAAGTGTTACTAAATATATTCTCCAAATCTATTCCCGCAATGATTTCATCCACATCTAAACGTTCAATTGTTTTCAACTTTTCCCCTTTATGGCAATATCGACTCGTCAATCTCATTAAGAATGCTTTTATAGTAATCTGATAAACTAATAATCGTTTCTGCATATGGCAGGAACTGATATCCGCCCATTTCTTTTAATAATCTGGAATTGTTTCCGGAATACTCTGTTTTGTACCCTTCCTGTGCAATTTGAAAATCGCAATCACTGTTAAGTGTATCCTTAATAATACTGCCCAGTGATTTCATGTCAATGTGCTCTCCTCTGCAAACATTGTAATGATGATACTTTGGTTCATTTTCAATAAACCATCTCATGATTTTTACCAAATCATCAATATATAGATAGTCAAAGTACATATTCTGAGAAAGGGTCATCGGAAGTCCCTTTAGCACTCTGCAAATATTGGAAGAAATGAAACGGTACATCCATTGTTCATACTTTCCATATATTCCAAAAAGGCGAAGATCATAAATATTATTACATCCAAAAACATATTTAGATATGACATATTTATAAAATCCATATCCATCCTTTGGAATATTTTTACCAAAATACTCTTCTTCCATAAATGGCACATACGAGGTCTTATCATATTCCGCACCAGATCCAAAATAATACATTTTCCCATACAAATGACTGCATCTTTCCAGATTGAAAAACATTCGAAGTCCATACTCCATTACTTCTTGTGGTGTTGCTTTTTTACAATCTCTGGCGCCATAATTTGCTGCATGAATAACAACATCAACAGAATGCTGCTGCAAATAATCCTCAACCTGATTCATATCGCATAGATTCAGTTCAGCAATTCCCGGTGATAGAATATCATAAGTATTCGACAATTGTTCTGCCAGATTACGCCCTACAAAACCGCCGCCTCCTGTTATCAAAATCTTTTTCATTAATCTGTCAGCTCCTGACTTTTTATTTTCTTTCCAGTGCATTAATTATACTGGCATGTTTTTCTTTGTGAAGGAAAAAGTAATTTGTTTCAATTGTCTCTTCCGTAACCCTATCAAAGGTTTTCAAACAACCATTATCGATAATAAAACACCCATATCCCATTTCGCCAAAGAAATCAATGATATCATTTGGATGATAGGAAAACTTTGCTGCCCATTTCCGTAACATTTCTGAGAACACAATGGGTTTGTATTTCTCAATTGCTTCTTTTCCACCTTTATATACAAACAGCTCCGATCCCTCTACATCACACTTTATAAAATCAATCTTAGACACTTTTTCACGTGAAATAAAGTCATCCATCTTACCCATTTTGACTGGCATGTGCTTTGTTGTTTCCTTTTCACGCAAGTCAGCCATAGAAGAGGCTCCTGACTCAGTCACATCATAGTAGAACATCATCTCTGTATCACGATCGAATAGTCCTTCATTAAAAACATAGCATTTATCAAGTTCATTTAATTCAATATTTCTTTTTAGGCGCTTAACCGTATCCGGCACAGGTTCAAAGAAATAAACAGTACTCTGTGGAAGCTGTTTTTTAATATTAATTCCATACCACCCAAGATTAGCGCCAACATCAAGAATGACAGGGGCATTATCAAGCATATTTATTAATTTCATTACCATGTCAGTCTCTTCTTTTTCGTAATAACCTTTTATCAAAATCTGTGCTGGAACAGCAGAAAAATCGACTAAATCGAGTGCCATGGAAACTTCTTTCCCAAACATATCAAAAGTTGCCACCACATCTTTTTCAGATATTGTTATTCTCTTACATGGATTTTGATGCATCATCCATTGGAAATCAAAGAGTTCTTTTTCAGCTTCAAATAAATCCTTTCCAAAGCTTAATCTTTTTTCACCATTTATGTATCTTTTCTTCAAATCTTTTATCATATGTTTCCTCTCACGCATCGAAAATTTAGTTTTGGAGTACTGCGTAGCAGACTGTTTCCGCTAATAAGTCTGTATGATGTCTAATAAAAATACTATACTTTCCCCAATTTTCCTTAATATAAAGTGGTAATTCCCATAAATCAGATGGTTTATGGTAAATACAGATAGCTAATACCGGATAGTTCTCAGCTATTGTTTTGCTACTACCCTTCAATGCATCCATTTCTGCGCCTTCAATATCCATCTTAATAAAATCAACCTTTTGACCGGAACAAAAGTAATCATCCAGAGATACAACCTGTCCTTCTACAGTACCCTCAGTATTAATTTTGGATCCTTCACAGGCATCCATATATTTGATTGTTTTTGTTTCATTCGAAATACCTTTATTTTCAATAACAAAATGCTCTTTATATTTCGAAAAGTTCT
The DNA here is from genome assembly GCA_964579795.1 of uncultured Lachnospiraceae bacterium. GTDB lineage: Bacteria > Bacillota > Clostridia > Lachnospirales > Lachnospiraceae > JAEYFP01. Next base: position 19,524 of record CAZOHM010000006.1, read on the forward strand.
TATCAATGTTTTCTTCCAATTCAATACTGTTTTTATGATTTAATTCAAATGCATAGTATTTTTCGAAATCTCCATTTGTATATTGAACGAAATCTGCAATATTATCACCATTATATGCTCCACCATCAACATAGTTTTTACACATATCTGCATTCGGTAAAATATCCTCTGGAAAATATTGTGGATAACTATAAATATCATCTAATTGACCATACTGATATTCATTTTTAGTCCATTCTTCTATCAATCTTGTCAGGACTCTGCAAGATTCAATATCTGATAAAATATCTATTGTCTCACAAAGAGATGACACTATTTTAGCTTTATCTGATTGTTCAAAAAACTCATCAAAAGCAAACTTTGCATGAAAAATGCGGTCAACAAGCGGAAATTGCATTTCAGCCAGCTGCTGATATATTTCATTATAATATCTGGTTGGAATAATTACCGCTGTTTCATCCTTAATCTTTCTAAGTTCCTCTGGAGATATACACGTAACACCATAGCCTTTTACATCCATACCCCATTTTGTTTTATCATTGTCGCAATAACAGTCAACAGTAATGCCAAACTTTTGCAAAATTAGAGGCAGATGTCTTCCCATATTACCGCATCCCCAAACGCAAACATGCTTACAGTTCTGATATCTGCGGCGTAAGAATTCTCCATATCCTGGAACATAATTGGTAATCATTGATTTAATCTTATCTTTGCATTCCTTTTGATATAACTGCAGTTCGTTCATACTTTCTCCTCTACTAGGTATGGCCACATGTTCTCAAGCGGACCAGATGTCATTTTCCCATTTTCACCTACAACAGCTTTAACTCTGGGAGACACTGTTTCCTCAGGCATAACCATCAGTTCACACAACAGTGGGGAATCATCAGCCATAATTATCGGCAGCATATTATCCAGTTCTCTGTTATTATGTATTTGATAAGTTTGGAAACCATAGGCATTTGCTACTTTACTAATATCCGGCATTGTTAATCCACTATTTTCTTCGCTGGCAACATAATGACCGTCAAAATTGTTTCTCTGCATAAATCGAATACTGGCATATCCATGATTATTCCAAATAAATATTTTTATTGGCAGTTTTAATCTGTGCAGTGTTTCAAGTTCTTGAATATTTAATTGAAATGCACCATCTCCATTAATCAGGATTGTTCGTCTCCTGTCATTTGCAATACAGGAGCCTATCGCATATGGAAGCCCAAATCCCATAGAACCTAGACCTGCGGCATTTTTCATTTTCTGGCCCTTTTTCAGTTCAAACGCCTGATAGGTAATCTCACCAGCACCTCCTGAGCTCTCAGGAACAATAATGTCATTGCTTCGTAACTGCTTACAAAGCTCTCCGATAAAGTAGTATGCACTTACAAAACCATCTATTTTACTATGCTCGTTTGTAACAACAGGATACTTCTTTCTAGTGGCTTTACAACCCTCTCGCCACTCTTCCCAAGCAGCTTTCTTTCCTACGTCATTCAAACTACTGTTTTGCATTTCTTCATAGAGTGCGTTCAGAAATACTCCTGCATCACACGACACTTCAACTTCCTTTTCTACATCCATCCGATCAATCTCATGTTGATCAATATCAACAATAATCTTTTTCGCTGACTTGGCAAAATTTTTATCATTAAAGGCCGTTACACTTGTATCTAAACGACAGCCAACAGATATCAGTAAATCCGCCTCCTGTAAAATCAGATTCGCCCCTCTGTCTCCCATAATACCCGGATGTCCTACATAGACATCATCTTCTTCTCCGAACATATCAATTGTCTTCCACGTCGTTTCAACTGGTATTCGATAATTCTCTACTAATTGATATAGTCTGTTCGCAGCACCTGCCAGCTTAATGCCATTACCAGCAAGAATTAATGGCTTTATTGAATTATTAAGAAGCTCGACTGTCCTGTTTACGGCTGTCTTCACAGCATCATCTGCTTCCATTTTGCTGTCAGGAACAAATCCTTTCAGTTCTTTTTCGTCCAGTACATAGGCTTGCACATCCAGTGGAATATCAATCCAGACAGGACCTGGTCTTCCATTTGTTGCCTCATAAAATGCCTTTTCCAAATGATATCTGATTTCCTCTGGTCTAAGCACCTGAACAGCATATTTTGTAATTGGTGTCACCATAGGAACTATCTGCACTTCCTGCGATCCAATCTGTCTGACACCTTTATCACCGACTAAATCCTGTCTTTTTGACTGTCCAGAAATAATAATCATAGGTGTAGAGTCAATCCAGCCTGCGGTAACACCCGTAATCGCATTCGTTGCTCCGGGACCTGATGTCACAAGAACAAGTGCCGGCGTATTTGTATGTTGACCATATGCCTCAGCCGCTATTGCTGCAGCCTGCTCATGAAGGCAGCAAACATACCCTATATTAGATTTCCCTATAGAATCATCCAAATGCATTGCGCCACCACCCGGCAGCATAAATGCTTGTCGAACTCCTGATTTTTCTAAAAACTTAAATACATAATCTGATAGTTTAATCATTCTTTTTTTCCTTCTTCATTACCAAACATTCTGTGTTCAACATATTCAGCCATTACATGTCCCAAAAAGATATGTGCCTCCTGTATTCTTGGTGTAATAGTTGATGGAATCTTTACAAGATAGTCCACATCTTCTTCAACTCGCTGTGCGTCAAAATCGCCCATCAGCAGCATGGTAGCCATCTCGTTGCATTTGGCATAATGTAATGCCTCAATCACATTTTTTGATTTTCCACTCGTGGAAATACCAATCAACAAATCACCCTTATGTGCCTTTGCCTCTAACTGTCGAACAAATATTCTCTCAAAGCTGTAATCATTTCCAACTGCTGTCAATGTAGATGTATTAGTTGTCAGTGCCTCTGCATTTAATCCTGGTCTTTCTTTATAAAAACGACTCACAAATTCAGTTGCGATATGCTGCGCATCAGCAGCACTCCCACCATTTCCACATAAGAACACCTGTCCTCCATTATTGAAAATTTCAATAATCCTGTCACCGCAGTCCATAACTGCGTTTGTCAAATCCTGATTTGAAACAAGTGTTTTAAATATAGTAGTGTGTTCATGAAGCCTTTGATACAAATAATTATGGGAGCAATCCAAATCATTATAGTTGCTCAATATATCAAGCATTTCCCATATGCAGCCTTCTCCTCCATTGTTCTGTAAAACAATATCAGAAGCTATTTTGGCTTTATCAATCGCATTGGCCGGGCAAATACCGAGTCCCGCATACAGCAGCGGATCTACATCATACTTTCCATCACCGACATAACAGATATTCTCCCGTTTTATTCCGGTTGCTTCTTCGATTTGCTGAAGTGTCTTCTGTTTTGTCTTATTTCCTTTGAAAAAATATTCCCATGGAAACCGTTTTTCAAAATAGGAGACAATATTTGTCTCTTCACCTGTGATTGCTGCCAAGCGAAAACCTCTTCTATGCATTTCAAAAATTGCATCAATATCTTTAAGGTTTATCTTTTTCTGTTCATTACCATTCATATCAATAATAACAGATCCATCCGTTATTACTCCATCAATATCAAAGACCACCAGTTCTATCATTTATTTGCCCTCATTACTCATTTTATCCTCGAAGTTTTTTCTTAACTGCCATTTCTGATTCTGTTAGTATCTTTTCACCGGTGCCCATGATTTTTTCTGTAATGCGAATATCCTTTACCAGCTTACAGAGCTCATATGGTTCAATAGACGCTTTCTGATCGGAACCATACATCGTTTTATCCAGTGTGATATGACGTTCAATGGACGTCGCACCTGCTGCCACTGCACAGGTACTTACCAGTGTACCTTCTTCATGTCCGCTGTAACCAACCTTACACTGATATTTTAAAGACAATGCGTAAATCATTTTTAAATTTGCATCTTCGGCAGGCATTGGATAGGTGCTGTTACAATGCATTAATTCGTAAGCACAATGATGTTTTTCAAAAATGGCCACTGCATGATCAATTTCCTCATATGTACTCATTCCGGTTGCAATAAAGGTATATTTTCCTTCCTTTGCAATTTCCTCAAGAAGCTCATCATTTGTCAGCATTGCTGATGCAACTTTATTATACTTGCAACAATACTGCTGTAAAAATTTCTGTGAGTCAATATCCCAGGCAGATGCATACCACTCAATTCCTTTTTCCTTACAGTATGCGTCTATTTCTTCATATTCGGTTTTCCCAAATTCCAAACCTTCTTTTTGTGCTCTTTGCGTTTCTCCCCAAGGGCTTTTTCTTGGGCCATCCAGATATTCCTTTGTATAAACCTTATCAACAGTACGCTTTTGAAACTTTACAGCATCACAGCCTGCGATTACAGCTGTATCAATCAGTTTTTTTGCTAATTTCATATCCCCATTATGATTAATTCCTATTTCTGCAACAATAAATGTTTTCATCCTTTTCTCCTTTCATTTGAGACACCATTTAGTTTTGATAACCTTTATTTATAAATTCTATCCTCGTAAAACAGTTCTGTTTTTATATTGATTTCCGTTAATAACAATAGCTGTCATAGCACCTGTACTCTGATCACATAATAAACTGTTGCATCTGGCCAGTAAGAATATCTCCTTAATATACCTAATATTATTTCGTATCAGTTCATTTTCAATCACAACCTGCTTTTTTGATGACGGTTTGCCATTTTCAAAATATTTGCATCTCTTTCGTTTATATAAAAACAATTGTTTAGTAAAATAATGCTTAAAAATTTCTGAAGTCTCTTCATCATCAATTACAAGAAAAATCCTACTGCAGTTATTTAGTTTCATTCTTCTTTCAGTTTCACTTATCATATGCTTAACTGTAGCTGGTTTCGCATATCCAGAATATAAAACCTCATTTTTTCTTTTCCCTGCCAAAATTCCAACACGTTCGCAAACACCAAGCGCATCGTCACTCTGCATCCTCTGCTCATCATCAAGGAGTTTCATTTCAATCTTTGAATTCAATTTAATATACTTTTGATAGATCTTATGCCATTTATCAACTTCTGTACTATTCAGTGTTCCCTGTAGATTTGGTACTTTATGTGCATCTATTCCATCACATAGAATAATATTCTTACTGTTTCGAATATCCGAAAGCGAGTATCCTGCCGGCTGTTTAAAATAATATTCCCATGCATTTTCTTTTTTTCGCGTACTAAATGGCTGCCAAAATGTATTATAATAGTTTTTCATATCAACAACAGGAATATAGCCTTTAGATTCTGCATAGGCCAAATGACCTACTACACTGTTAAGTACCGAACAAATACCTTCTATTTGAGATTCTCGCCTAATAATATAAAATATTTTATCAATATTATCCTTGCCATAGGATACAGACCTTTCACGCCAGAAATAACGGTAAATTGCATCAAACACCTTAATATTTCTAAAAAAAATCAGCGCTTTATACTTTTTTATTACATATCTAAAAAATAGATTATGTGATAAATTGTTTATACTCTTCATAGTTCAGATTTCACCTCATTATGAATATTCTATTCCAATTCAAAAACAATCTCGCTTAATGAAATAATTGGGCATTCAATTTTATCAGCTAACATTTCTTCTATTTCATCAAATGCAAAAACTGCTGTTACAACAACTGCATCCACTGTCTGCAATTCATCATCAATACCACAAACTTTCAATTCTGAATTTGTCCATTCTGCATTTTTATCAATTGCATATGCGATTTCTATACTGCTGCCATTTAATTCATCACATAGACGGCTTCCCAGTTCTCCCATTCCATAAATCGCAATTGTCTGATAATCATGATCAACAAAATACTGTTCCAGATTTTTTCCCTCTTGTTTTAATATAAGCCATTGATTTAGCAGGTTATAATATGACTTAAATTTATTGGCTCTTTCTGAACTTTGTCCTGCAGGCTTTGTCCCAAAAAGCTCTTTTCCCATTACTCCGGCAGCAGCACCTGCAGCTGCTGACAATAATGCTATTGTTCCTTTTTTCATTGCGCCTCTCCTTAATCAGATTTTGTATTGTATACCCATTACTTTCTTACAATAGATATGCAGTCAATTTTTTTCTTCGACCATTCAATCTCTCTTTGCTCAATCAACTCAAATCCGGCATCGACAGCCAGCTTTTCAAATTCTTCTTTTGAAAATGCACTTCTGGATGCAAAATTATGTACCCAGTTTGGAGTACATGCTACATCAGAAACATTTTTCAAGTTAGAGTGGTGAATAATTGCGATGCCACCCTTTTTTAATACTCTGTAAATCTCCGGTATATAAAATGCCATCATGTCATAATCGAAATGAACCATTGCATCCCAGGAATATACCATATTGCACTCTGCATCCGTCAGTTGAATGCCCTCATTTGTACTGTACACATACTCTACATTTGAACAATCCGCAAACCTCTTTTTGCAGACTTCCAGTGGACCATCCGGAATATCACAACAAATAATCCTGTTGTAGAGAGATAATATCAAATTAACAATTCTTCCTTCTCCACAGCCAAAATCCATAACACGAAAGCTCTGATCGGAATACTGCTCAAATAATTCTTTCAAAAAGCAATTGTACTGATCCTTAGCTGCTCCCTCAGCATTTTTATAATAGATTCCCCAGGCAGTATCTGATGGCGTCACCGTTTTTTCTGTATATCCTTCCAGAAAATATTTTCCTTCCAGCAGAACGATTTTTTCTTCCTGTACACCCAATCTAAGAAGATAACTCTTAATAGATAAATTCGCATCCCACAGGCTTTTGGCAATCACTATTTTGTCAAACGAATAATCAGTAACCTTTTCAGGTAAAACACAGGTATATTCACCGACACTGCAAATCTGCTCTGCCTTCAGATCTGCAAAACATACGACATGACAATAATCCAGTATTTCAATCTGCTTTAGCAGCATTTTACCGACGTCACCCGCTGCATATATGATAATATCACTGCCTTTTTCAATTTTATCAATTGGTAATATTACAAATTTGTCCATTTATGTTCCCTCACGTTATTTTGTACTCTTCAAACTTTCTTATGTTTGTGTAATGCTGGCAAAGCATAATATCGTAAAATATTATACCATATTTGTACATATCCTGCCATAAAATATCAGATAATGACTATTTGCCTGTGATTTCTCGCTCAAAATGAAATCAGTTCTTTTGCATAGCTTTTTACATTACAATTTTCATAAACAATTTCTCTGCTCTTATTGCCAAATTCTCTGATTTGCTCCGGATGGTTTGCCAGTTTTACAATATTTTGTACTAACGCTTCCATATCAAGTATTTCACATACATATCCATTCACACCATCCGTAATTATGTTCTTTACACCTGACGTGTCAGTTACAACAGGTGCAAGTCCATATGACATTGCTTCAAGCATAGCCAGTGACATTCCTTCACAATCAGAAACATTTATAAACACATCATTTTCTTCCCAATAATGATCCATTTCCTTATACTTTAATATCCCAAGCATACTGACTTTGTTTTCCAGATGATGATTGTCTATATACTTCTTAATTCTGTCGGCGCAGCTCCCATCTCCTGCAATGTTCAGATGATAGTTGACTCGATTCTCTTCCAGAAGTTCGATGACTTTTGGTATTAATTCTGAACGTTTCTGTGCTTTTTCCAGTCTCGCTGCGTAGGCAATGCGGATACAGTCTCCTTCTTGCGGATATTGTTTCTCAAGCTTCTCCTGAATCAGAACCGGATTGTTTTTATCAAAAATTTTCTTTTTGTCAATATTGTACTGGCTGCAAAATGCATTTGAAATCTTTTCGCTTACACAAGCAAATCTGTCGACCCATGGCTCAATATATGCATTGGAGTCATAAAATTTCCGAAAGTCCGAATGAATCACAGAAATAATGCGGACTGCTCTCGGAAAGACTTTCTTAAGTATATATGCTGCCATGAAGTTCTGCGATATTGTGCTGATCACAAGCGTAAATGGCAATTTCATCATCATACTGTCTACTAATTGATGGATGGATTCCTTGTATTCCTCATACTCAAAGGAAAACAGCTCTTGCTTCTTAAGATAGACATTCGGAGCATATTTTAGAAACTCATCATCCTTTGAAAATATAATAAAATTTTCATGATTCTGCATCAGTCCGCTGGCCAGATTCATAGTCCACCTTGTGGCACCGCTTAATGCATATCCCTCAGACATATCAAGAATAATTGTTTCATCTTGATGATAATGTACTGCCTCCTTCATTTGAGAGTTTACAAACTGACTGCTAAATGCGTTAAAATAATTGACTAAAATTTCTTCCTTTGTAACAATCCTCTCAGACTGAATTCCCATTTCCAACAGCTGACTATATATTTCAGAGTAATACATGCTTGCAATAATGATACAGTGGGACATTTCAGCCAGTCTGGATGGCTCAATCACTTCTTTCTCAAGTAGTATGGTTCCCCACTTTTTACTGTCATTATCGGAAAAGAACTGAAATCCAATAGATAAATTATTCAACGTCTTTGCTATTTTTAACGCCCCACCGCTTGCACCAAATATGACAATTTCTCTGTTCTGATACATTCTGTCCTGCCTCCTGACATTGCATACACAAGACAGCGCCTACTACACTGTATATATGCCGATATTTTCACTTGAATTCTGAGTCTTCTCGCGAATAAAATCTGCAATCTCACTGATGGAAAACAGCGCCGAAACAATATAGTCCTTACACCCCAGCTCAATTGCACGATCGATTCCTACCACCTCAATACCCTCTTTTAATGTCCCCCAAAGTGATTCCTTTCTGTCAATAAAGCATTTCACTTTGATATGATACATCTGGCACAAAAAGAAGAATTGTCTTCCATTTTCTCCAGCTCCATATAAAGCTACCTCTTTCACACCGTCTGCCTGAACCCTCTCTACTACTTCCTGCATAGATTTAATTATTTCGTTCTTTGAACCGTTTTTCAGTGCACGTCTGACATAATAAAATTCATCAAGCAGCGTTACAACGCCTTTTGGCCATGTAATAAAGCTGTTTTGATAGGTATAGCTCACATTGCATTTATCTATGAAATCAACACCCTTTTCGCGTGCGAGCTCCATATGTGCATCAGTGATAATTCCCTTCTTATAACTTGTTCCGAAATTGGTGTCCGCTTCAAATCCTGCAAGCACTTCTACTTCTTCCTTTCTCGGCATATCTATCAGTCTGTGAAGAATCATCACAAGCTCTCTTTTTCGGTTCAGACATCCAGCTGCAAGATGTGGTTTTTTCTTTCTGAACATAAACCACATCTTCTGAAAATCAAAAATTCCTTCAAATACAATTTTAGTTAGTCTTTCATTATTAACACCCTGATCCTGTATCTGAATCACCTTGTCGTCTACCCATTTATAGCCGATGGTACTGCCCTCCGGAATAGAAATCAGCTTTTCAATCACATCTGCTGTCCTGAAAATGGTAGAAATCAGATCCTGATTTTCTGCAAAGGTACCAAACATCCCTTCATAATCAACTCCATTGTACAGACGGTCTCCTGTTACACCAAGTGCAAGAAAATGCTTCATTCTATGCGGAATTTGCTCCATATCAAGACATTTTTCCGTCCACATCTGAATACGTCCGAAAAATCCGATATCAATGGTTGCCACTCCATTCAGATCAACAATTTCCTGTTTGAGATAGGCAATTAGTTTATTGCGTTCTTCCTTTATATAAGCCTCTATTTTCTTAATATTATCTTCTTCCATAAACTTTCTGATCAGATACTCTTTCAGAGTAGTGTCGGCATACGGAATCTTATGAGTCTGTTTATACTTCTCATCAAAATAGACTTTAACATCCGAAAATTGAGTTTTATCAATTCCCATAAGTGCAATCGATTCTCCAACTGTTAAATTTCTTGCACCAATCATATTCTCTATTTCTTCTCTGTCAACCTTTTCAATCGATGGAATATATGTAACCTTGCGCGAGATATAAATTGGATGTACAAGCAGCTTGCATTTCATTTCCTCTTTCTCATTTTCAAGCAGCTTTCCAAGTAAATAACCCTCTCGCATCAGCGGATAGATGCGGTCAATATTCAGATCCTGTAAACGCTCCAGTGCCCATGATGCATAAAGAGAAAATACCGGACCAATCACAGTGCTTCCAAGCTGGTAAGCAATTCTTTCATCTCCTGAATAGTCCTTGTGTTCCATGCACAGCTTTCTCAGCGAAAGCAGCTCAGGCTGCGGTATGTTATGTCTGATTTTTTCATAATCAAAAATACTGTACAAATGGTCGCAAATTACATTATAGTGAAACGCTTTCATTCCTGCCTTGATTGGCTGTGTGTAATCGGAGTTTTTATTATCTCCAATATGAAGCATCTCTTCAGGCCGAATATCCGGATACAGTCCAAATAAAACAGCAAACAGTTTTCCATCCTGCTTATTGCATTCATACTCAGCTGAAATAAGTATCTCATCAAACAATGTCAAATCGACATCATTTTCCTTCAAAATTTCTTCCATCGCTAACCGACTGAGGTACATATCAGATACAAGAACAAGCTTTTTCCCCTGGCTTTTTGCTGATTTCAGCCAATTCAAAACAAACGGATTTGCGTAACAATATTCCTTCTCGCACTCTATTTCCAGCCTAAGCATCTGTTCTTTACTTTTTAGTATATAGTCCGGAAACTGATTATAAATATCTGCCAGTGTTACTTCTCTGCTTGGCTTACCGTTTCTGGCTCTGCGTTCCATTTCCACTCGTAGCATCATAAATTCTTTGGTAGAGAGGCTAGTCAGACAAAGCTTTTGATTCTGTGCCTTTTCCCATAGGATTTCAAATAAATCTACAGGCTTTGCAACAGCACGCAGTATTAATGTATCAAATATATCTACACTGATTAGTTTATATGGTTCGGTATCCGGCAGTTTCATAGTAATTCCTTCCTGTGTTCATTACGTAAAATAGCTTTATACCCTTTCAATCCAGGTATAAAGCTATCTCATTTGATTTTATCTGTTAATTCTGTATTCATAAGAGCCGACTCCATTCGTTTTCTATGAATTTCGCAGAAAGTATCATTTTTCTGACAAATTATATATCGGAAGCATTAGTCTATTTCTTTAGTTCTATTTCTCATATTTTCCATTCCCATCATAAGGTCAAAATTTGGTTTCCAGCCAAGCTGGACAAGCTTTTGCGCATTCAAAACTTCTCTTTGCATTTTTGAAAATCCCTTTTGTTCAACCTTTGTTGCCAATTCTGTCTCTATGCCTACACCGTATACATGAGCAAGTGTTTCTGCGTATTCTCTAATAGTCGCAACAGAATTTTCATTTGCAACATTATATGCCTCACCCGAAGCGCCCTTTAACAGCAGAAGTAGAATTGCAGTTACCGCATCTTTCACATAGCAGTAAGAGCGCAGCTGTTTTCCCTCACTTTTCATAACTATTGGTTCACCATGTACCGCTCTTCTCAAGAACTGCGCATCAGCTCTCGAATTTTTTTCGGGAACGAATGCTCCATAAATATAGGACAGTCTTGCGACAACGACCGGAACCCCATACTCTTCAAAATACGATTTGCAGAGAGTTTCAGCTGCTCTTTTGCTTTCCGGGTAGCATGCCCGCAGCTGTATTGAATCGACTGTTCCGGCAGCTTCCTCCCGCCAGCCCTTTTCATCAGGAAGCGGTGTTTCTCCATATACTTCTCCCGTACTAAGGAAAACTATTTTTTTAATCGCATTCTGATTTTCCTGTTCTTTCGCATACTCCAGTAAATTACATGTACCAAGAATATTAGCTTTCATCGTCTCCACTGGCTGAGTGGAAAATGCGTTTGGATGTGCATTTCCTGCAGCATGAACAATATAATTCCATTTTCCCCCGACATAGAGTTCCTTTTGACAGACATCTCCAATCAAAAGTGTGCAATCATTATATTCCGGCAGTATTGCAAATCTTTTAAGTGCCCTTTCCCGGTCCCTAACCAATGCAGTAATATGAAGATGCAAGTTATATTCTCTGTTTGCCAAAAGCAATTCTGAAACAAGTTCAGAACCAATCAGGCCATTTGCCCCTGTAACAAGAATATTCTGATGTTTGAACTGACTAATAAACTCTTTTTCTAAATAGGTTTTCATTTTAACCAGTCATCCTTCTTTGTTGTGAGAAGAGCTTTAAATATCTCAATGTCATCAGTTGTTGTAAGCTTAATATTTTTTTCTGAACCGGTTGAAAAATATATTTTCTCACCGAGTTCAATCATCAGAGTAACTGTAGCCGTAGAATTTGTGATTCCTCTAGCAGCCGCCTCCTCATGTGCCCACACAAGCTTTTTCAATGAAAAGCCCTGCGGTGTCTGTGTACGCATCAGTTTATCACGATTCATCAAAGCTTCTGAGAAAACCTTATCCTCTGTCACAACCATTGCCTCTGCACATGGTATTACCGTCACGGCTGATCCATATAAATTTGTCTTACTGATACAATCAGAGATTATCTCCTGTGATACCATTGGTCTGATTGCATCATGAATAAATACAAGCGAATCCTCCGGTGCTTCTTCTTTGATTGACCAAATTCCGTTTTTTATTGATTCCTGTCCATTTTTACCGCCATTTGTAATCCATTTCAGCTTTGTAATTCCAAACTGAGCCGCATAAGCCTTCAGTATTTCTTCCCATCCCTTTACACATACTACACAAATTGCGTCAATATTAGGATGCATTTGAAATGCCTGAAGTGTATAAATAATAACAGGTCTGTCATTTACATTTAAAAACTGCTTTGGAATATCCTGATTCATGCGTTGACCGCTTCCGCCGGCAATAATAAGAGCAATATTCATTTTTATCCTCCCAAATTTAAAGAATATTAGTCAGTTCACAGATTTTCCGCGATAATCTTTCAGATGATCTTCCATCTACATTTGCAAACATCCTCATCCTGGATAGCTGGCGGCTGTTCCTATGGCTGTCCATCTTCAAAGTATTACAAATTCCCTGCATTAGTTTTTCCATTGTCTGTGCCTTCAGCTCCGGCATATATTCATCCTGATCAATATAGCATTCTCTCGTATCTTCACTGTATTCCTCCCAGTCATACTGAAAAGCGATAACAGGACGATCAAGCAGCATATAATCCGTATAAACAGATGAGTAATCAGTCAACAGTAAATCAACCTTGCTAAGAAACGCATAAACATCAATTTCCGCATCAGCACAAAGAATATGATCTCCGTGAATTTCCTGAAACTCTTTCTTTAATTTTGATTTCGGATGCAGCTTTGTTACTAATATCAGTTTTTCTCTTTCCAAAAAGCTGTCGAATGCCTTTAAATCCATTACCTCAAAGAACTTTTTCTCAGAATCTCGAAACGTAGGCATATATGCAAGTATTTTATAGCCCTGACTCTTCAGTTTATCTATCTCCTCGCATAATATATGCTCCTTTTTTGTCAGCAGATTCTGAATATGGCATTCTTCAAAAGGAAACAGGATATCATTCCTAGGATATCCCTCCATAATAATATGATTGTAATCTGTCGCAAAGGCAGAAATAAAAATATCCCGCATTGCCGGTGATGTTGCCAATGTATAATGATTTGGTTTTTCATCAGACAATCTCCTTGGAAATGTCTTCCATCTTTCCCAAAGATTCTTTGGATGTCTTACCTTGTCAAACAGATTATCATGATTTGTTCTTTTATTTCCCGAGCCATGCCACAAGTTAATCTTAATCGCACCACCCGACTGCCAGAAATTAATATCCTTAGAATAATTGTCAAAGATATAAACTCCGGCGTGAAGTGCATAATAAATACCTTTAAGAGAATGATAAGAATATGCCTCATATCCATTACTGTTTAAGTACTCTACAATCTCCTTATCATGAGAAATCCAGACAGCATGAATTTTCGGACAGTTCTGTCGTACATATAAATAAAAATATCTTGGATTCTCGGCAAATCTTCTTCCAAATGTACTTCCAAACAGCCATATTTTTTTATTTCTTGGCATCAAGAAAGAGAGACCATATATCGGCAGCAATAACAATTGGGACCAATATTTGATTCTCTCATTCATTGCATTACTCTTCATCTCTGATTCCCGCCCAATTTCAGTCAGTTTCGTATATCTTATCCTTAAGTCTATAATACTCTGGTATTACCACTTCTTTAAATATGTTTTCCGTTCCATCGGATCCAAATCACTGATTTCTTTATCCTTGTAATATGAATCACTCTTCATATGCTGCGTGGAAACCTCTTCAAAAATAGCACCTGTTGCAGATGAAAAAGCATGATATTCACCTCGAAGAACCGTCTGCATGTCTCCCGGCTTTAAATGCTTCTCTACACCATCATCAAACTGCACATCCAAATCTCCGTAGAGTACCTGGAAAGTTTCCTCTTTGATTCTGTGCGCATGTGACGGATGCTTTTGTCCCGGAAGGACGATAATGTATTTCTTACAGTACTCTCTGTTTATGATATTGATAATGATTGCACCATATTGTCTAAAGTGTGGAATTCCATAATGATGTGATAATTCCACTTCATATTCGTTTCCAAGTGCAATTCCAGCTTCATACAGCATACCCTTTGCATCATGAATTGCACCTCTGACAATCCCTACTCCTGAAAGCTTTGGTTTTTCCTGTATCTCTTCATTTAAGCTGTAATCTCTAGAAGCAGTCATCTTTCCATCTTTGAATTCACCACTAGTGAGCTGCTTTTCTCCACAAGGCATTGCAAAAAAAACATCCTCTTCATGCAGCACCTCTCCAGCTTTGATATTACGCTTTGCAAAAACACCACGCATCAGAGATCTGAGAGAATCCAATTCTCCCTGGCTAATGTACTTTTTATTATCTCTCTTGAGATTGCACATCACTTTTGCCTGTAAAACTGCCTCTACCCACTTTTCTGCCTGCTCCGGATTCATGGAATACGCATTCAGCTTAATTGTCTCTGTAGGAAGCCCCACATGCCTTTCCATAATACGTGCACCTTTTGCTACAGCCATCATTGCAGCAATGTTGTCATCAGGCGCTTCATGTCCGGAATATCCGATTGTCACGTCACGATATCGTCTGTTCATTTTATCAATAAAATTCAGCTGCAGCGCATCCAATGGTGCAGGATACTCAGCAATACAATGCAGAAATGCAAATTCACAGCCTCTATGTGAAAAGAAATTATATATCTTATCAATATCCTCAATTGTCTTTCCACCAGTAGAAATAATCAGCGGTTTCTTTGCACCTGCCGCCTTTGACAGTAACGGCCAGTCTAAAGATGAGCAGCTTGCAATCTTGATAATATCAATTCCCTGATCCAGACACCATTCTACTCCGGTCTCATCAAATGGTGTACTCATAGTAACCATTCCTTCTGAACGAACTGCATTGACGAGTTCGGAAAACTGATCATAATTAAGTCTGGTGCTCATAAATCTCGGAATATGCTTTACATCCGTCCTGTCCTTATAATCCGGATGAATGAAGGAATCCAGTTCTCTATACTGCAGCTTTACAGCTGCCTTAATATTATTCTTTCTGGCAATCTTACCCATTGCCTTAATAATATCGATTCCATGCTCCACTCTTCCCTGATGGCTGTTTGCCATTTCAAAAATAAATAAATCGTCATAAATATGCTTTTGTTCTGCCATGCTGTCACCCCGTCCTTCATTATTTGATTATTCAATTTCCAGTTACATATATATCGTCATAATTCAGTCATTTAATAATGCCAGAATATCCTCGGCGGATTTGCCCCAAGTATACCCTTTCATTGCTTTCACAAATGCCTTCACAGTCATACTCTCTGCTTCTTCCGTATGTGAAAGAATATACTGTATTTTTTCTGCAAGCTTGTCAGGTTCTTTTACAGAATAAAACAGTATTTCATCCTGTGAAAAAATTTCATGTAGATATTCATTTTCATCTGTTGCACATACAGCTCCTGACAGCATCGCTGTAAAAATTCTCTCATGTGCTCCGGCTCTAAATACAGGTACTGTATTTAATACGACCTTGGAATTTTTCATCAACTCAACAACATCCTCTATCATATATTCCCTGTCGTCAAGCACTGTTAAGAGATCTCTGTGTGGTGTCTGGAACTTTTCCCATCCGCGTCCACAGACTGTCACCTTCTGACCACGCTCAAGGAGAGCAGCAATCATATCCTGTCTGAACTTCTCATAACTTGCCCGATAGACGTGATACATAATTTCAAGCCAGACAACTGAGTTTTCATCACTGTCCAAGTCAGAATGTTTTACACAGTATCTAACTGACTCCTCATACGTATCTTCCGGATAATCAAGCATTCTCTTCATGAGATTGTCCTGAATTGCCTTATAGGAAGGCGTTTGATTGATTTTCTCAACCGAGTTCAAGGTTTCCATATAATCGACATACCGACCTGCAAACAATACCTCTATTTTACGATATTGCCATGGAATATTCATCACATTCGTCAAGAATCCCCGATGCGGCATGAAATGCACGTGCTTAATATTCGGATAATATTGCTCTACCATTAATACATGCTTTTGATCAACACACATCACATGGACTCGCTCACTCTTTGGTAATTCCAGTCTTTGACCATGGCATATCGGATGATCAAAAATCCACCCATAAACAGGACACTTAATACAGTCCATCAGGCTTTTTCCATTATATTTGAGTTCAAATAATAATGCCTGCATGGAAATAACCGCTCTGTTATCCTCCGAAGAAAGCTCACCTACAATCTTCTGTAATTCTTCATTTGATGTAATATTCTCTCCAAGATCTATCATCAAACAGTTGATATCAAGATTTTTAAATCCGACACACAGCTGATCTGCCGCAAGACGCAGAACATTTCCGGCTGACTGACCTTTTAGTATAACAATCCGGCTTCCTGCATTTGTCGAATAGGTATGTTCACCTATGAATTGTGTACTTTTTTCTACCACAGGCATTAATTTATCTATTGCCTGAATAATCAGTTTTAAATAATCAATTCCACTGTTGCATACTGCAATCAGCTCACTTCTCTCATCCTGCTCAGTTTGATAGACTGTTTTCAGCATTTCTGTCGTTTCGTTCTGTATTTCATTCTTAACAAACTCCATACATGGCGCCGTTTCCAGTTTTTGTGTAACCTCTCCGGAAAGGGTCGACAGCTTCTTTACCTCCTGGCTGTGATACTTATTATTGTATACAAGCTTTAATAAACGCTCGTAGCATCTACAGCCTTCCTTCGCTGTCTGCTGACAGCTTTGTAATTCTCTTGGAAGTCGATTGATATACTCAATAAAGGCCTCTTTCATATCCTTATCAAAGAAATCACGTGTTTTCTTTAATGCTTCGTCAACATCAGCCTCTTTTGTACACTCCTCCTGTATCGTCTTTTCCAATGTTTGAACAATACTTCCCTGTATTTTTGCACCACCCTCTGTCGCGTCAATAACTTTTATTTCAGGCAGCCTCTTAATCTGCTCTTCAAACCAAATACGATAAAGTTGAAACTCTCCTGACGATAAAATCGGTTTTCCATCAATGCCTTCTGTCCATATACTATTATTGAGACTGGTAGCATCTACCCCCCACTCCCCTCTGACTGATGTAGCGGAATGTGTTTTGTTACCTGTATAAGCAAGATCCTGTCCTACGAGGATAATTGTCTTTGCTCCAAGCATTCTGGCAACAGAAAACGCATCATTAGCAACGGAGCCACCTGTAGAAGTAACCGGTAAAATCATATCATTTGCTGACATAAAGTGCTGTATATAGTGATTCATATCATTTAAAAAGAATAAATCACCTGTATGCTCTGCAAGAACTGAGCTTATTGACGAAATCATACAGACTAACGGAATCGTTTTGGAAATCTCATCAGTGAAATGCTGTCTGCTTTTATTTCCGTCTACGCTCACACACAGGTCCGGAATAATCCCTTCTTTAAGCATTGGCTTTAACGCACTTTCAACAGCAATTAATAGAGATTTTCCCTTTGCCTTATGAAGCTGTTTTATATTTTTGTCAAGAGACGGACCAGCAGAAACGATAATTGCCGGGATTTCCTTTGGAAGATTTCTGTACAGGCTGTCCAATGCTTTACCTTTAATAAAATACGGAATGTTTCGAAGCGTATTCGTGTTATATATTCTGCCTAATCTTCCATAGACTCCCTGTGAAGAATTAATTCCGTTGCACGTATTCTGTAACGCTTTCATGTATTCTATATATTCTTCAGCATAAATAGAATTATAGTTCAAATAGGAATGATATTGAAATGTACCCATATCTGTAAATGTAAGCAGCTCGTAGTAATATTCCTGTATTTCTTTTGTCATGGCACATTTATGCAAAACGGTCACTCGAGTGCTTTCAAAAATATCACTCATATCAAATTCTTCCATTGCTTTTTTCAAAATATCAACAGATGGTTCATAAATGATTGCTGTATGATCCTCAGATAAATTCTGCAAAAATGCTCGAATAAACATTCCGTTTCCGATACCAAACATCAAAAGCTTACTGTTAAGAGTCCATGGATTCGGGAATTTGGAAAGCCAGAGTTCTATCAGCTGTTCACTGTCATATAGACTGTCTAACTGCTTTACTTCTCCATTTTGCACAACATATAGTACTTTTTTATCGCAGACATCCTGTACACCTACCTCTAAATCTGTATCTGTATCAGCTTTTTCGATGCACGCAGCAATTTCGGGCCATCTGCTTTGTAATGCTTTAAAGTTTTTATTCCATACTTCCTGACTCATAGTTTGATTCCCCGCTCTTCAATCAGTGTCTTATAATTTTTCAGATTTTCACGTGTTTCAAAATAAAGCACATCTGCAATCTTAAACCGGTCAGTCTCACCGAGCACATTCACAATTTTATTAAGCTGGCTGGACCAATACATTGCGTCACCAAGAAAATCATGAAGCTCAGGCTTTGAATAGGATGCAATCACTGTCGGAAATACTAACGATACAAGGTCAGACAACTCTTTCATCGTATCATTGTAGCGAACCATCTGGTTTGTCAGCAAATACCCGGTCATTGACTCCAAAAGTCCTGTCAGTGCAAGGATATTTTCCATCACACTCCGCTTCTTAGCCGGATCTCCTATTAGAATTCCCTCTACTCGCTCTCCATCAGCTGCTGATATTGCAGAAAAGTCCGCAAACAACAGCCTGCAGAAATCCTGTGCCGCACAGGACTCTCCATCCAAATATGCTCTAACAATTTTATTTTTATAATAGTGCGGGCATAGTGATGTCACACTTCTGACTACGCTCTCAAGCACATCAAAGGATATGCAGCTATACAGCTTGATAAAATTCTTCATAAATGCAATATACTCTATAATAAATGTTTCCTCATAATAGTTCTCATTTTTCTGAAATATCCCGCGACTCTTATATGCCTCCATCAGTGCAGTATTGGCTTCAAAATATCCCAATCTATCCTCCCATTTTTCAGCACTTAAGGACGCCGCTTCACTATGTACAATGTGATGATATAAATACTCCTCGCAAAAGCCTACTTTGCACACATATTGTTTCACCAGTCCGCTAAAATAAATATCATCATAATTCATATGCTCGAGAAATGTGATTTTATTTTCTGTCAAAACTGTACGTTTATAAAGCTTATTCCAGATTGCACGGTTCACATCTCTTTTCAAAAAAGCAATACGTTTTTCATCATTTGTAATCTCAATTGTTTCATCCGGTTTCCCGGTTCTGCCCATTTCAACAGAAGAAAGTTCCTTTAGTTCATGTCGCTTTGCGTAGCAGACAACCATGTCGCACTGCTCTGACTCTGCTTTATCATATAGCTTTTTAAGCATAGTATCCTCAAGAATGTCATCATCATCCGCAAACGCAACATATTTCCCAGTGGCACTCATTAAACCAATATTCCTTGCACCGCCCTGATGACGATTTTCTTTACTGTCAATGACCTTTACACTATCGGGATACTTTTTTGAAAATGAGTCCAAGTATGCAAGTGTATCATCGGTCGACGCATCATTAACAAAAATAAGCTCCAGACAATCTATTCCTATTGTCTGGTTCTCAAGTGATTTCATACATTGTTCAATAAATTTAACTGCATTGTAGCATGGAATGATTACGCTGATTGTTTTCAAACTTACTACCTCCCAAAACAAAACTGTGCATTAAGCATATCACAAAAACTGCTAATTTTCTACATAAAAAGAAAATGACTGGCAAAATGCCAGTCACTCTCTTTATAGTAGTTTTAATTAGCCAAGTAATGTCAGAACGCCCTGGTTAGCCTGATTAGCCTGAGCTAACATAGACTGTCCAGCCTGCTGAAGGATATTGTTCTTTGAGTACTCAACCATTGAAGCAGCCATATCTGTATCACGGATAGATGACTCTGCACTAGTTGTATTCTCAACAACGTTATCCAAGTTGGCAATTGTGTGCTCTAATCTGTTCTGAACTGCACCGAGTGAAGAACGGATGTGTGAAATCTGAGCAATAGCAGTTGTGATAGAATGGATAGCCTTACGTGCTCCAGAAAGTGTGCTCATATCAATTGCGTTCAACTTGATTGTTGCACCAAGTTTATTAACTGAAATGTTCTCAATCTTAATCTGAATTCTCTGGCAGGAAACATTAGCTGCTCCAACCTGAATGCACATATTCTTTGCTGTTGCAAATGTACCATCTAACAGGCTCAATGTATTGAACTCTGTAGACTGCTTAACTCTCTGGATTTCTGATACAAGAGCCTCAACCTCAAGCTGGATAGCTTCGCGGTCAGCTGTTGTATTTGTTCCGTTAGCTGCCTTAACTGCTAACTCATTCATTCTCTGTAACATTGAGTGAACTTCTGTCAGTGCACCTTCAGCTGTCTGTACACAGGAAACACCGTCCTGAGCATTGCTGGAAGCCTGTGTAAGTCCTCTAATCTGACTTCTCATCTTCTCACTGATTGTTAAGCCTGCTGCATCATCAGCTGCTCTGTTAATCTTGTAACCAGATGATAATTTTTCTGTAGCCTTTGCCTGTGCAGATGTTGTAACTCCGAGCTGTCTGTTAGCGTTCATCGCTGTCATATTGTGTTGTACTACCATAATTCATTCCTCCTTGAAATGTTTGACGACTTCCATGCCGTCGATTTTGTTAGGTACTTGTAACTTCGCTCCGTTTCTTTCAGGCCGTACGCTCCTTTAAGTCCCATCGCATTCGTAAGTAAGTTCCTTTACTTGTATAATATATCGGTACAAATTGTAAAAACTTTATACCTAAATATTATCTTTTTAATTATTTTTTACGATCTACAAATCTGGATTCCTGTGCCGTAAGTCTGTTCATGCTCTTATAGTAGTTGCTCGCTACTTTGACGCTTGTCCTCGCCTGACGGATTTCACGTTTGGCATTGCCCATAATGCGTTCAATATTGCTGCGGTTCTTTTCTTCAGCTGTCTGTATCGAAATACCCTTGTCCGTAATTTTCTTTATCAAATCCTGCATCAAGCGAACTTCATCTGCATATTGCTCTTTATGCTCCTGCAGTGCATCCTTTACCCGTTCATACAATGTCTCAAATCCGCTGTCAAGCTCATTCAGTCTATCAAGTGCTGACTGCTTTTCTGCAATCAAAACATTAAAGGAATCCCATTTTATATCACCATATTCCTTTTCACAGATACACTCCGACTGTGCCTCCGTCTTTACAAGCAATGAATCCAATAGTGCTTCCTTCTTATGCAGGCTCTCTATCATGATTGCAATATATTTCTGCTCGTCTGCCATCGCATCTCCACTTCTGTAGACTAATCCGCCTGTATCGCAAATCCTGTCTTTACCATAATTTGCATTCACTACGCACGCTTCATTACTTCCTTCCAAGTATCACGCATTGTATGCAAATGCCCCTGTACTTCAACGAGAATTTCCTTGTCTTTCTTTGCGTTTGCTTCTCTCAGGCGCTTAATAAGGTAATTATATACATTATTGAAATCATTTGCAATAGGATAGTCAAAATTTAGCGTAATTTGGAATTCTTCAATAATCTTTTGTGTTTTCATGATATTATCATGTGCTTTCTGGATATTATCCTGCTCAATACCCATAATCGCAATATTACAAAATTTAATTGCACCATCATACAGCATCAATGTCAATTCTGCGGGCGATGCCGACATAATTTTGTTATTATTATACTGCATGTATGCATTATTCATCGTAGCCATGGTGTCTCCTCCTTGATCAACCGTATTTCATTTTATGATGTTCCAAGCATCTGGGATAAGGAGGACTGCTGAGAATTCAGTTTACTGAGGGCAACCTCCATATCTGAAAACTGCTTGTAATAACGATCCTCAATTTTCGTTACATAATCATCCCATTCAGAAATTTCATCAGAATAATCATCATACTCATCCTTTAATTTCTTATCTTCATAAAAGCTTCCGTAGCTTCTATATTCGTTTGAGGACATCTTCTTGGACATATCTGAATACAATTTTCCAGACAACTGTTGGAAGAATCCTGCAACTGCCTCTGGATTGGTGGCAATCATGGATTTTAATTTGTTTTTCTCATTCTGTGTATTTGAATCATCTGCATCACCATCAATATGATATGCGTTCTTTTCATTATCCTCTGCAGTGAAATATCCAAGTGTATTAATACCAAAGCTGGACAGACTGTATTTCGTACCATTAACAGTGTACGTCTGCAGCATAGCCTCGCGCATCGTACCCGTCAACGAAGAAAGAGTATCATCACGTCTAAGCAATGCATCTTTAATCTTCTTTTCCCATGCTGTCACTTCCGTATCAGTCATGGCATCCTTTTCTTCATCTGTCAAAGGCTCATAACCTTTTGCAGAGTCAGCGTTGTAAAGCGAATCCATCTCATTAATCAGTGCATTATATTCTGAAAAGAAAGATTTAATATTATTGTAGATAGAATCATAATCTGTGTCAGTAATCAAGCTGATTGGAGAATCTGTTGCTGTCTTTTCTTTGGCAGTCACTGTCAAGCCATTGACATTGAATGTATTCACACTGGAATGGAAAGTCGCACCATTCAATATGATTTCTGCATCCTCACCATCAATCTTAACTCCATAAGAAGTGCTTGCTGCTGATGGCGTGTATCCGCCAGCTGCGGTGTCATCTGCACTAAGCATACCAAGGCAGCCAAGTGCATCTACAGCATCCTGTGAATCAAGCTTGAAATCAAAATTATTGTCTTCACCCGACTTTGCACTGCCAACGAAGATTCTTCCGGACGATGCATCAAAGTTTGCATTATAGCCTGCAAATGTCATGTAATCAGCAAATTCTTTAACAGTTGTATCAGCACCTACAGTAAAGCTTACTGTATCATAAGTATTATCTGCCTTTAGCTTGCCCTGATTAACTGTAATAGTTGTCGTGCCACCGGTATAACCCAAATCTGCAAGAGTCGTCGCAGTTGTAACACTGCCGCTTGTAGAAGACAACTCACCGCCTGTCAGATAAGAAGCCTTTGCAAGATTAATAACTTCCAGACTCTGCGTACCTTCTACCGCATTATCACTTGCTACAACAGTTGCCTTTGATGTATCTGACACTGTCGTTGCTTTCTTGTTATAATTAGAAGAAAAACGCATATTTGTAAGTGAATTGGAATAAAACTTTTTAATTTTAGTATTTAAAGCTGCCCATGCTTCCTGCTTCCATCCAAGCTTTTTCTGTGCCTTTTCTGTTTTTTCGCCTTTTTTCTTGTATGCACTGACAAGCTCCTGAACCATGGAATCCGTATCCATATTTGAACTGATTCCTGATATTCTAATAGCCATAATTTATCCTCCTAACGTCTCTCGTCAACCATCAGACCTGCAATTTCCCAAATTTTCGCAATCATGTCTAAAGTTTTCTCTGGTGGTATTTCCTTAATAACTTCTTTTGTTTCCTTGTCCACAATCTTTATAGTTACACGATTGGTTTCATCATGAATTCCAAATAAAGCTTCCGAGCCGAACATCTTTTTGTTCAAATCGTCAACTGCCTTTTTGATTCTCTGATTGTCTGTAGTCTGATCCTTCTCATTTGGAGAGGACTGTGAGTTTCCATCATCTGTCTGATTGGTTGAAGCAACCACAACTGTCTTGTTATCAACCGGCGGTTGCGCACTCTGACTGGAGTTTGACTGATCTGTATTTGCCTTCTCCGGTGCTTGTTGTGTACTTTTAACACTTTGTGCCTGATATGTCATTGCACTGCTTAATGGTTCTATTGCCATCGTTAACACCTCCCTGTGCCATCTAAAACAACATAAAAAATCGATACTTCCTGTATCCTGATGTAAACTATATCGGCATAATTTACATAAACTTAACGATTTTCGAACTATTCCAATAAAAATTACAAAATATTTTTCAAAGCATCCAGTCCTTCCGGTTCCATGGCTGCTTTATTAGCTTCCTGTATTTGCAGATACACTTCCTTACGGTATATTGGAATTTCTTTAGGCGCTGATATGCCAATTTTTACCTGATCGCCCTTTATTTCCAGTATAGTTACTTCAATACAATTGTCAATTACAAGCGCCTCGTTCTTTTTTCTTGATAAAGCCAGCATATCACTCACCCGCCTTTTCTTTGGCCGCTTTTAATATTTCATAAATTGGATATTTTACAGAATAACGGTCTTCATCAGTAATAATTTGGTTTGCTTTTCTTGTTTCCCCATTAATAACAATAGGAGCCCGTAAATTTACAGACATTTTTTTAATTTCCTTTGGTATGGTAATTGTCACAAGCACAAGCATACTATTTTCATCTGTTAAATCGAGTGGTGCCAGAAGTTCATCCTCTATCTGCGGATTATACTCATTCATTATAGTAAGCGGATCAATAACCGGCATTGCAAAAGCCGGTTCCTGTAAAGACTGTAGCCACCGAATGTTTCCTTTGGACTCGCTGTCATGTATCAACATAAACTCTCTTAACTCCGGAAATCCAACAATTCCCTGTACAAACGTAATCTTCTTTGTTTCGTCTACTTCGATCTCTCCAAAAAGTTTTGTTTTCATAGTCATTACCCTTTTCTGTGTGACGGATTAATGTTTCCTATAAATAATTCAATAATGTCTGCTGTGCAATCTTGGATGCTGCGAGCTGTGCTGCCTCTAAAGCAAGTGAAGCACTCTTTAAATCTACACCTGCATCATTTAAGTTGATATTGATATTAGAATCCGCAAGTGTCTTAAAGCTTGACAGCTGGCTGCTGACACGGGATTTCGTGATTTCCAGTCTTCCACGCATACTTCCGACCTCTGAAAGCGCCAGATTAGTCGCATCAGAATATCCCTGGAAGGTTGTCAAGCCAGTTGAAAATATATTCTGCATTTTTTCTTTTAACAAATCTCTCTCTTTTGTAGCGGCAGTAATCATTTCTGCAATTTTCTCCTGATCGGCATCTGAATATTGAGAATCTGCCTGCATGGATGTTAATATTGCAATCTTTTCATCACAGTCAACAACCGCCTGTGTAGCATCCAGTAATTCATCTACATCTCTGCCAATGTCATGCGTGAATACTTTATCTGCATTTGTATTAATTGCTATGGACTGATTAAAGCTGACCTCATAGGAAATGCTCTGATTGTTAAAGTCAGGATAAGTATTGCCAAGAGCATCTTTTGAATAATTGTATTCTATCTTATCTTTATCTACACATGCAAAATAATGCTCCGGCCGTAAATCATTCTTTGAAAAATCTTCCTTTGCATATTCAATACTGATTTCATCCGTCGTTCCCTGAAGTGCGTTTCTAACATTAGAGCCAAGTACCAACTCACCTGTATCTGCAATCAGATAAGCTTCATCTGCTCCGACTGTTGTGTAAAATGCATCATCTGTAGCCTTGTTTCCTGTAAGTGATTTTACCTGAATGACAATATCATTTCCGCTTGCATCCTGTAAAGGATTTCCACCAACTAAAATCTTTTTGTCAAGAGGATTTCCATCCTGATCAACCTGGGTGCTTGTCAATTTGTCATAGGCAAGTCTGATTCTATATACATCATTGCTTTTGATATCCTGCTCGGTATTGGCATTAGTGAGGTCCGACTTATTGACATCTATTCCTCCGGAAATATAATTAATACATTCCACATCAGAAGAAGAAAAGAGTTCTGTCATAGTGTATAAATTTGTTGTGTCCTCTGTGAAGCTTAATGTCTCACCTGTACGATAGCCGGTAAATACTGTTCTTCCGGCATAATCTGCATTTCCTGCTGCATAAATCTGATCGCGTAATGCACCTAAATCTTCAAGAATGTTTAATCTGTCCTCTGCTGTATTATCATCACTGGCACCTGTTGTCATGGATTCTCTGATATCTGACAAAACAGTGTCTGTCTGGCTCAATGCTGTCTCAGTGATTTTCATCCATGCATCAGCATCTGTAATATTTTTATCATAGTACTGATTCAACTCTGAAATATTGCTGTTTAAGCGAAGTGCTCGTATCGCGATAACTGGATCATCTGAAGGTCTGGTGATTTTCTGACCTGATGCAATCATCGTATTGAGCTTATCCTCATTCAACTTATTTAAATTAATGTTTGCCTTTGTGTTGTTATTCATTATGGAATTTGTGATTCTCATGCTACATCCTCCTTTAGTTGACCTATCCTGTCAAAGTTATACTCCTGTTTGTAAAATAAGTCTGTCATATATCTCTGACATAATCTGAATCATCTTTGATGACAGATTATAAGCTTCCTGAAATCTGACAAGGCTTAATGCCTCTTCATCATTATCTACACCGGACACAGAAAGTCTCTGTGTGACAATTGCTTCAGAAATATTGGAATAGTTCTTATAAAATGTATTAGCACTGCCTGCATTCAATGCAATATCTGACAAAATGCACTGCAGAAACTCCTCTGAAGAACTTCCCCTGAAACTCATCTTTTCTTTATTGTTCTGTACAAGAAGCATTTCCTCTGTGATATCCTGTGCATCCTGTCCTTGAGATATATCTGCCGTTGTTCCGAACTTATCGGTGTTTCTTTCCATATTTGCATTAATATCAAAATTACCAGCTGTCAATTTATAGTAACTGTCATCTGTTGAGGATGTCGTTGTAATACCATTTTCTTTGTTGTAGTAGTAGTCACTGAACACAAATGGCACATCACTGTCAAGTTCATTATATCCTGTAAATAATACTTCTGTCTGATTTCCGTCAACATCCTGTGCCTTTAACTCTATTTCGTTCATAGTCTGTGCAAACTGGCGAACCCATTCATTCATCTGTTCCATATAATATGGAATTCCCTGATAATCAACTGATCTTCCAACAGAAGTTTCTTTTCCTACATAAGAACTTGCATCCTCTCCTGCCTTCAGCGTGAATGTATATGTCTCATTGGAAGAATCATATTCCCAGCTTGAATAGTTGAAATCTTTGTTTCCGACACGGATAACTCCCTCGTCCGGCAGCGTACACTTATTCATATCTGTTAAATAGCTTGCTGTTACAGTTACATCCAGCGTTTTGTAGTCTACGCCGCCTACAGTAACCGTTCCCGAGCCTGTAGCATCCCCGTGGAAAAATTCTTCGTTATTTCCATCCCGGATTTCAATTAAGCCCTTTAATTCACCGCTCAAATTTTTTCCGTAGAAGTTAAAATCCAATCCATTTGACCATGTAAGGTCATATAACCCTTCTGCATCAGACTGATTTACCTTTGTTGTTCTGGCTACGCATTCTAGTGTATTATAATCATACCCATTCACAAGTGTCTGTCCACCGGCAATTGTTACACTATATGTGTAAATACCGGACTCCTGCTTGCTGCCTGCTGAAATATAGATAGGTGTTTCCTGCACTTCTACATCTACAATGGACGAAAGCTGATCAATCAAAAGTGCTCGCTGATCACGCAGCTCATTAGCTGTCACACCGGTTATTTCAATTGTATTGATCTGCTTATTCAAAACCGACAACTGTGAACCAATTGAATTTATTTCATCTGCCTTATTTTTTATTTCAGCATTTGTATCTTCCTGAAGCTTTGTCAGATTTGTTGACATGGCATTAAAGTACTCTGAAAGATTTCCTGCCAAAGACAAAAAGCTTGACTTTTTTGTGCTGTCACCAGAGCTCTTATATACTTCTTCCAGACCGTCAAACATTTCAGAGAAAATGGTGGAAAATCCTTTTACGGTTTCTGTTTCTGTAAAATAGTCTTCAATCTGGGCATCGTAATACTGCTTGATATTGTAATTTCCAAGGCTTGCATTGTTGTTCCAGTATTTCAAATCGTAATATTTATTTCTTATTTGTGCAATCGATAAAGTATCAACACCAGAGCCTGCCATACCATATGTCGTATTCGTACGAAGTGCTGCTGAAGCCTGTTGTACAGTTTCCTGTCTGGAATATCCCTCTGTCTCAACATTTGAAATATTATTTCCTGTTGTATTCAGAGACACATTTGCTGCCTGTAATCCTGTATAAGCTATATTTAATCCAAAAAATGTTGAAGGCATCTAATCACCTCTTTCTCATTAGCCTAATTTTTCTATGATATGTCCTATCATCTCATTAACTACGTTGATGTAACGGCTTGACGCATTGTACGCATTTTGGAACTTAATCATATTGGTCAACTCCTCGTTTGAGGAAACACCCATAATCGCTTGTCTCGCATTATCTAATGACTCTACTGTTGTCTCCTGATTGGAAGTAATGCTCTTATATGCGTAGCCTGTATTACCAACCTGACCAACAATTGCCGAATAGTAATCTACAAATGTATCTTCCAATGTCACGTTCGGATTCAGTGCATCGAAATCATCCTGAAAAGCTGCTGCTATAGCATCCGCCTTTGTCTGGTCTGCATTCTTGTCAGCAGTTACAAATCCGCCTCCGGTTCCATCAACTGTACCACCAATTAATGTCGCCTGCTTCAGCAGATCCGGATTGATTTTAAGATTAGATGTTGTATACATGGTAGATACATTGATTGGGGATGATGATGTATCCTCTTCCACATATTTATAAGTAATTATGGAAGGATCTGATGGATCAGATACTGCCTCATATCGTTCTGTACCAAGTCTGACAAACAGTTCTATTCCACATTCGCCTTCTGTAGCATATTCTGGCTGGGTTCCCGCATCAATTGCTGTCTTTTCACCAGTCAGTATATTATTGATTGCTGTTACAATCCCATGAATCAAATTATCGAATTCAGCTTCAACTGCCATAATAACCGAACTGGAAGTGGCCATTGTCGGATTACCATCTGCATCCTCACCGCCATAGTTATATACCAGCTCTCCATTTGCATTCACAGCTGTCAAATCTGTATAATTTGCTCTTCTATCTCCTCTTGCAAGCACAAGAGCCTTCAGCCCACCTATATCAGTATTGAAATCGGAAGAAATCTCCAGTGATGTGTCGAATACCTTTGAATTTTTATCTTTTGGCCATACAGGTGTGTAAAATCCGGTTGTATCGTCTGTCGTAACACCCATTTCCCAGACACGGTCACGAAG
Organism: uncultured Lachnospiraceae bacterium; assembly: GCA_964579795.1. Classification (GTDB taxonomy): domain Bacteria; phylum Bacillota; class Clostridia; order Lachnospirales; family Lachnospiraceae; genus JAEYFP01. The sequence continues at coordinate 49,089 of CAZOHM010000006.1, forward strand.
TACAAATGAAGCTCCTTCGATTGACACTTCAACTACTCCCTCATTATTCTCTGAATAGCTTGTTTTAACAAGTCCACTCAGTTTATCAAGAACAAGGTTTCTGGCATCACGAAGGTCATTTGCCTCCTCGGATCCAAGCTCTGCTTTCTGAATAGCCAAATTATATGAATAAATCTGCTGACCATATTCATTAATCTGATCAACAGTATCCTTTACTCTTGTATTTAAATTGTCCTGATAGGAATACAATCCGTCAAAAACCGACTGTGCCCTTTCCAGAAACTGTGATGCTTTGGCAACAAATTGTCCCTGCACAACTGAACTGGTAGGATCTTTTACAAGCTCCTGAACAGTTGTCCATAAATCGGTCAGAGAGTTCTTAAAAGAAGCGCCCTGCAACTCACCAAGCAAGGTTTCCACTTCACTTGTTGACTCATGGCACACTTCATAAAAGGCTGACCTTCCGGCTTCTTTTCTATACGAAGCATCAAGAAACGCATCCCTTACCTGTCTAACTTTACTATAATCTACACCAAGTCCAGTCTGTTGAATGGAAATGGCGCTTGTTCCGACTGTTGAATATGTTCTGTCGCCGAGCAATACCTGCTGTCTGACAAAACCTTCTGTTTCAAGGTTGGATAAATTATGCGCAGTAGTATTCAGCGCATTCTGACTTGTCTGCAACCCCGACGTGCCGACGTAAAGACTTCCCATTAATGGCATGTGTAATCTCCCTCTGCTGATCTTGAGCTTTATTATTGTTTTGCGTCAAAACCACCAACAGTCCCAAGCATTCCACCTGTATTTACGGCATCCCTGCCATAATTTGCTGTCTCCGGTGCCTGCTTCATTGCTCGAATAATATTCAAGTCAAAATCAATCATTTCCAATGAATGCGAAATCAGATTCTGATTCTGCTCATTAATCTTCCGTATTTTTTCTACAGTCGATCCAAGCTTGTCATGAATTGCTGACAGCCGTTTCTGTTCTTTCGGCTGATTTGCGAGCAATGTAATTAATGTTGATAGTTTCAAAGTCTCAACATCCTTGTTGATTACGTCTGCGATGTCCTTCGTCACTGTTTCACGTTTGGTGTCCAGATGACTAATTCTACCTACAACGATTTGTTCTTCATCCGTGATTTGTTCTAATTGCGCAATATCCCCCTTCACAATAATCTGGGTCTTGCGCTGTGATAACTCCAGCAACTTTTCGTATTCTGCATTTTCACTTTCGAGGGTATCTAACAATTCCTCCATCAGACTTGCCACTGGAATTACCTCCTTTTCCATTACCTTTTACAAAACTTCCCTGCTTATAAAAGACTCTGGCTTTCCTCATATTTTTCTAAGAGCTTGCTTGCAAAATCATCATTGCTCACTTGATACGTGCCCGCACTGATACTTGCTTTGATTGACGCCGTCAATCCCTCTCTTATATCGGAAGAACCTGCAACAGCCTGTTTCAAGGTCTGCATATCTTTGCCTACACTCGAAATCTGCACCTGATCCATACGGCTTGTCTTATTGCTCTTTTCAGCCTTCATTGCTTTGCTGGTCTGATAGATCTGATTCACCTGATTATATGTCTCAATTCGCATATGCTCCCCTCCTTCCCTGGAACGTCAATATTCATAAATATTTTTTACTACATTTATGTTATCGGTTGATTTTTGAAAGACTTTAGTAAAAATTTGAAATATTTTAATATATTTTTTCTTATTCCGGTCCAAGTTTTTCTTCTTTGTAATGTTTTCTGCAAAGTGCAACATATTTGTCATTTGCACCAATACAAATTTGTTCACCGTTCTTGATTATCTGTCCCTTTTCGTTTAACCGTGTATTACAGGTTGCTCCCTGTCCACACCAGCAGACAGTTTTTATTTCTTCAATTACATCTGCCCATGCAAGCAGCCAGATAGAACCCTCAAAAGGCTCCCGTCTGAAATCAACACGCAGGCCATAACAAATAACCGGAATATTCAGCTCATCTACTATATGAATGAACATTTCGATATCTGCTTTTTTGCAAAACTGCGCTTCATCAACAATGACACAATCATATTTTTTGATTTCATCATCGCTCATTTTCATTAAATCTTCTACATATCTGCATGCCTTTTCGAGTCCCATGCGACTTCTGATTATTCCTTCTCCATCTCTATTGTCAAGCTGAGGTTTCAATAAGAGTGCCTTTTTCCCACGTTCATAATAATTGTATTCCACCATCAATGCATTTGCTGTTTTAGAGCTGCCCATTGCACCGTGTCTAAAATAAAGCTTTGCCATTCCTATCTTCCCCTCTCATTTACGAATTTACAGCAAGTCCTGTATACAGCTGGTAGTACTTTCCTTTTTGTGCTATCAGCTCATCATGTGTACCTCTCTCGATAATGGAACCCTGTTCCAGAACCATAATACAGTCACTGTTCTTTACAGTAGAAAGCCTGTGTGCAATCACAAATGTTGTCCTTCCACTCATAAGCTTATCCATACCTTCCTGAACAATCTTTTCTGTACGTGTATCAATTGAACTGGTCGCCTCGTCAAGAATCAATACTGGTGGATCTGCAATTGCTGCTCGTGCTATTGCCAACAGCTGTCTTTGTCCCTGACTTAAGTTTGCCCCATCTCCTGTCAGATGTGTCTGGTAGCCGTTTGACAGTTTTCTGATAAAGCTGTCGGCATTAGCCAGTTTTGCTGCAGCAATTACTTCCTGATCTGTAGCATCCAGCTTTCCATACCGGATATTCTCCATAACCGTTCCAGTAAATAAATGCGTATCCTGTAAAACAATACCAAGCGAATGACGAAGAGCATCCTTTTCAATTTTATTGATATTAATGCCATCATAACGAATCTTTCCATCCTGAATATCATAAAACCGATTAATCAGATTGGTAATCGTTGTTTTTCCGGCTCCCGTAGAACCAACAAATGCTATCTTCTGACCGGGTGTTGCAAACATCTTGATATTATGAAGCACAATTTTATCATCATTATATCCAAAATCCACATCATTAAATTCCACATTACCCTTTAATTCCACAAAAGTTGTTGTATTCTCTGTTTTATGATAATGCTTCCATGCCCAGAGTCCGGTTCTCTCTTTCGTCTCTGTCAACTGTCCATTTTCCATTTTAGCATTTACAAGTGTTACATACCCATTATCTATTTCCTGCTTCTCATCAAGCAGCTTAAAAACTCTTTCTGCGCCAGCAAGTGCCATGACAATGCTGTTTAGCTGCATGCTTACCTGATTAATCGGCATGCTGAAGCCTTTATTGTATGTCAGAAAACTTGCCAGCTTGCCAAGCGAGAACCCGCCTGCTCCAAACAGAGCCAGCATACCTCCAACAATTGCACAAAGAACGTAGCTTATATTTCCAATCTGTGCATTTATAGGCATTAAGATATTGGCAAATTTATTTGCATTATTTGCACTGTTGTATAACTGATCATTCAATTCATCAAACTTTTTAGAACTTTCTTCCTCATGGCAGAACACCTTTACAACCTTTTGTCCTTCCATCATCTCTTCAATATATCCATTTAGCGTACCGAGTGACTTTTGCTGCGCAACAAAATATTTACCTGATTTTCCTGCAAGCTTTCCTGTAGAAAACAACATTAAGCCAACCATCAAAAGTGTGATTAATGTAAGCGGAATATTCAATAAAATCATACTGATAAAGACACTGATAATTGTAATTGCACTGGAAAACAGCTGTGGCATACTTTGACTGATCATCTGTCGAAGCGTATCAATATCATTTGTATAAATTGACATAATATCTCCATGTACATGTGTGTCAAAATACTTGATTGGCAGCTCTTGCATATGATTAAACATATCATCACGCAAATGCTTCAATGTGCCCTGACTCACATTTACCATAATTCTTGCCTGCAAATAGGAAGCGAGTGCACCACATAAATACAGGGCACCGATTTTTCCTATTGCTGCAGCAAGTCCAGAAAAATCAGGGTGATCTGTCTTTAACATTGGGAGAATATAAACATCAATCAGTGTCTGCATAAACCAAGTTCCACGTACACTTGCAATCGCATTCACAATAATGGCGAGTACAACAACAATACAATGAAACTTGTAATATTTCATTATATAGCCGAATAACCGTTTTAACACTGCTTTAGGGTCATCAACCTTTGGTTTCACGCCTCTCATGCCTCTGTTTCCCATACGTACTACTTTTGCTCTTTCCTCAGCCATTACTGTTCGCCTCCCTTCGCATCAAAATCACCGGCACCACCAGTCTGTGACTCATAAACCTCTCGATAAATTGCATTATTTGCAAGTAATTCCTCATGTGTACCAAATCCATCAACGCAGCCGTCTTCCATAACAATGATTCGATCTGCATCCTGTACACTGCTGACTCGCTGTGCAATAATCAGTTTTGTTGTACCCGATATTTTCTTTCCAAAGGATTCTCTGATTTTTGCATCCGTTGCCGTATCTACAGCACTTGTACTGTCATCCAAAATTAATACTTTTGGGTTTTTAAGCAGTGCCCTTGCAATACACAGTCTCTGCTTCTGTCCGCCCGAAACATTAGAACCTCCCTGCTCAATATGTGTCTCATATCGTTCCGGCAGTTGTTCAATAAACTCATCAGCACATGCCAGCCTGCAAGCCTCCCTGCATTGTTCATCCGTTGCCTCTATATTACCCCATCTTAAGTTCTCATAAATTGTTCCGGAAAAAAGAACATTTTTCTGTAGCACAACAGCTACTTCATTTCGAAGTGTCTCCATATCATATTCTTTGACATTCTTTTCTCCTACAAGTACAGAGCCCTGCGTCACATCATAAAGACGGCTGATCAGATTGACAAGACTTGATTTAGCACTTCCGGTACCTCCAATAATACCAATTGTTTCTCCTGAGTTGATTTTCAGATTAATATCATTCAACACCGGTTTTTCACTATCCTTGTAATATCGGAAGGTCACATGCTCAAATTCAATGCTGCCATCCTTTACTTCAAATACAGGATTTTCCGGATTGGTCAAATCTGCTTTTTCATCTAATATCTCTGTTACACGTTCTGCGCTTGCCATACTCATTGTAACCATTACAAAGATCATGGAAAGCATCATCAAGCTCATCATAATATTCATACAATATGCCAAAAGGCTCATCATCTGGCCTGTAGTCAGTGAACCTCCAACTATCATTTTTGCCCCAAACCAGCTGATTGCTAGAATGCAGGAATACACAGTGATCAGCATAATTGGTGCATTTAACGCAATAACGCTTTCAGCCTTCACAAACATCTTATAAATATTCTCACTTGCTTTTTCAAACTTGTTCTTTTCATATTCTTCTCTGACATATGCCTTTACAACACGAATACCGGATACATTTTCCTGCACGCTTGCATTTAAGGCATCATACTTTTTAAATACGACCTTAAAATACTTGGTTACCTTTCTAATTAGAATAAACATACAGACACCAAGGAAAATAACCGCCACAAGATAAATACATGCAAGTCTGGCATTAATCATAAATGCCATTGTCATGGCAAAAATGAGACTTGCCGGTGCTCTTGTACACATACGTAAAATCATCTGATAGGCATTCTGCAGATTCGTAACATCTGTTGTCAGTCTTGTAATCAGACCAGATGTGCTGTATTTATCGATATTGGAGAATGAAAAGGTCTGGATATTGTCATACATGGCCTTTCTCAGATTACGCGCAAATCCGGTAGATGCCTTTGCGCCAAACTTTCCTCCCAATACACCCATTACCAAACTAATAAACGCAGTCAAAATCATCCAAAGACCCATAATCAGAATATGGTTCATATTTCCGGCTTCCACACCCTTGTCAATAATAGATGCCATCATCAGCGGAATAATAGTTTCCATGATGACTTCTCCAATCATGCAAAGTGGTGTCAATATAGATTCTTTCTTAAACTCCTTTATTTGTGCCCCTAATGTTTTTAACATTTTCAGTCATCCTCTCTATAATATTGATGCAGATTTTCAGCTCCTCATCTGAAATTCCTGCACAAAGCTTCTCATTAAATTTTTCTACTTCTTCTTCAAAGAGTGTTGCAATTTTTTTTCCTGTTTCAGTCAATATGAGTTCCCTGTATCGTCCATCTGTTTTTAGCGGAATTCTTTTTAACAAATCCTTCTTTTCCATTACATTGATAACTTCACTCAATGTGGATTTTCCGATTTCGATTTCTCCTTCAATTTCCTTCTGAAAAACAGGTTGACTTTGATGATCAAGCAAATAACTCAGAATTTCCATATGAAGCATCGTAATATTCTGCATCGCCATATTCTCACCTCGTTTGCAACCGACCTGACGAATGTAATTATTCAATATTCGCATTTGATTTCCAAGACTCTGCTTGATTTCCATACTGACTCCTTTCTCATATTATTTTCTATCATCAGTCAAATAGTTCGTGTACGAATCATCATACGACGAACTATTTTTACTGTCAACATATGTATACTATAATTTAGATAATTTTAATACTTTTGAAATTCTGCTCTGTGTGTTTCAAAAAAATCAAAGTACGACCTCACATTTGACAATTCAGTCCACCGTTTTACATCAACAGGTTCCTCGTCCAAATCATAAATCTTTGCTCCTTTCATCGCCAAAAGAAATGGGGAATGCGTTGCAATAATAAACTGATAATCAAAAAATCTCGCTGAATCCTCCAAAAATTTCAGCAGCTCCTGCTGCCTTTCCGGTGATAGGCTGTTTTCTGGCTCATCCAACAGATAAAGTCCTGTTTCTCGCATTTTTTCAGTAAAATACAGAGAAGCACTTTCTCCGTTCGAATGTTCTCTTACATTATCAATCAGCCTGCTTCTGACATACTTGGACTGTGTTTTTCTTCGAGACAGATTAACATTCTTAAGCTGCTCATAATCCTCAAGAGACTGCATTTGAAACTGAGAATACTTGTCCTCTAGATATTTTTCAAACAATTCCTCACGCTTTTGATTGATTCCATTGTTCAGCGTACGCAGGTTCAACATAAAATCAAACACGTCATCACTTGTAATAATTCTGCTTTCTGATGGCAGCTTTCTTTCCACCTGAAACTGACACATATCTACATAATCAGGGAAAAAGTTAGAAGTATTATACACGGTATCTCTTTTCAGGCTAAGCTTTTCGCCAATTACATTTAAGGCAGTAGTCTTTCCGGAGCCATTTCCTCCATATAAGATTGTAACCGGCTCAAAGTCAAGCACCGAAAGACTATTTTTTGATAAAATCCGAAATGGATAATAGGTATCATAACAGGTTCTTCGTTCCCCTAAGATAAAGTCATCCTCTCTGTCAACATCAGGAAACCTAAACTGAGACAAATATATCATATACCATGCTCCTTTAACCATGTCCTTGTTTCTTTGTAATCAGGCAGGATTTTCTCCACCTCTTCCCAGAATTTTGGTGAATGATTCATTTCTTTTCGGTGACACAACTCATGTACTACTACATAGTCCTGCACTTTCTCAGGAAACAGCATTAATAAACAGTTGAAATTCAGATTTCCTTTAGACGAACAGCTTCCCCATCTGCTTTTCTGATTCCGAATAGTGATTCTGCCGTAAGAAACACCTATTTGCTTTGCATAAGCAGCAACCTTTTTCGGAATGGATTCCAGCGCCTTATCAGCAAGCTTTTGGATCTCCTCCATAGGTATCTGCTCCATGAAAAGACTGTTTCTTCTGCGCTCTGAAGCTTTTCTCAGATTTTTTTCAATCCATTTGGACTTCTCTTCTATAAAACGTCTGATTTCAGCTTCTGACATACGTAAAGGAGCTCTCACAAGTACTGTATTTACTTCTCTTGACGACACCTCAAGCGACATCGTTCTTCGCCTGCTTCTTATTATTTCTATTTTAAATGGATACTCTTTTCTCATTTCTGCACCCCTGATAAATTCCCCGCAATGCAAGTTCTTTATGAATTGTATTTAATACCCGTTTCTTGTCAGTACTCCATTTTGGAGCAATCAACAGATTCTTTGGACCATCACCGGTCAGACGGTGAATCACAATTTCAGGAGAAAGCTCTGCAATTGCGTCGCATATGATATCTATATACGCTTCCATAGACAGCACTGTGCAATCTGTGTTTCCAGAAAGAAATTCTGATGCCAGATCGGTTCCTTTCAGAATATGAAGGAGCTGCAGCTTTACTCCTTGAATATCTGCTGTATTCATATATTTTACAGATTCCAGCATATCCTGTTTTGATTCTCCCGGTAATCCAAAAATCAGATGTACAATAACATTCAAATGTCTTTGTCTCAATTCACAGACTGCATTATTAAAACAGGACAACTTATATCCGCGTCTGATACGTTCCGCAGTTCTCTCATGAATTGTCTGTAAACCAAGCTCCACCCATACCGGCTTGATTTGGTTTAGCTTAGCGAGTAAATCAAGTACCTCATCTGGCAGGCAATCCGGTCTAGTTCCTATCGACAGACCGACTATCTCTTCCTGTTCGATAATCGGCTGAAATAATTGCTGCAAATATTCAACAGATGCATACGTATTCGAATACGCCTGGAAGTATGCAATATATTTGTTTCCTGTCTGTTTCTGTGAAAGTCTCTGTTTGGCTGCTTCAAGCTGTTTCAATACGGTCACATTGTCACAAATCTGCAATTTCAAGCTGACAGCCTGTCGAAATTCTCCCGAACTAATTCCCTCGGCAAATTCTCCGCTGCCACCTGCACTGCAAAATAAACACCCTCTTGTATCGATTGTTCCGTCTCGATTTGGGCACGTCATTCCTCCGTTCAGTGCAAGCTTATATATCTTTTCACCATATTTCTGCTTCAAATAATAATTCAGTGAATAATATTGTTTGTCTCCCCAATCATTCATACTGTATGCTTATGCCTCTGTCTTATCTTTACAGTCTGAAGCATCAGCATATAGCGGATTGGCTTCTCTTGTTTGATTTCCATATACTTTTTTCAGCCTGTCAAATGCAGTTCTGACATTTTGAGGTATTTCAACATGTGCAATATAGTTTTTTCCTTTTGGTCCATATCCATTCTCATCATCTGTCAGTCTTGGAATTTCTCCCATTAATAAATTTACGTATCTGTCAATATCCCACATTCCATAAATATCTGTGTCATACTGCAGACTGCCTCCCACCTTACTTACATGTGCCTGATATGCGGCATAATTTATAATGATAAGTCCTTCTCCTGCATGTTTCTCAAGACCTGCTGCCATTCTTCTTTGCATAGTTGCGTCCTGACAGAGAATAATGCTTTGATATGGAATATGTTTTTTCTGCAACATCTCCAGCAGAAAGGTAATGTTGTTACCGCAATTGGTTGACCTGCACTCCAGTTCGTCCGCTGTGAGTCCATACTTGTTTTTGATATAGCAGTTGAATATTTCTGCTTCTGTAAGCTTTGATGTGATGATTTCTGGACATTGAGCATGTACCTTTTCTCTTAGTGTGTCTGTCGTATGTCCTGCACCTCCGACAATCACGTATTTTTTAGCTACATGATTTTTCATAGCCTCAGCCATTACATCTCCGCCACAGAGAATGCTTCCTCCAAAAAGAACCATTACATCCGCCTGTTCAATTCCATATTTATCTGACAAGCCGCTTCGTGTAAGCTGTTCAATATCTCTGCTTCCACAAAATTTTCCTAAAATATTTATACTTTCTGTAATCATTTATCTCTCTTTTCTTAATTATTCTGCACTAAAAGTCTTCTTCTCATGCAGTCTTGAATAGTATTCGATTCCACAGTCACCTACTAACTGCTTTGTTTCGATTATGTATCTGTTCGTTCCTGCTTTTCCCCTGTTACTACGCATGTTTATATACTGCAAGCATTGTCATATCATCAAACTGCGGTGCCTGTCCGGCAAACAAATCAACGTCTGCTTTAATCTGCTCAAGCGTCTCCTTTGGCATAGTTCCCTTCGTCCGGCTTAGTATTTCTTCCAAACGACTCTGCCCATAAAACTGAGCATCACAATTATTTGCTTCTGGTATTCCATCTGTATACAGAAATAACATCTCTCCCGGATTAATAAACGTTTCCTGCAATGCATATTGTATGCCTTCCATTCCCGCAAGCATCATCTGCTTCTTCTTTGGTTTGACATATTCAAAGGAGCCATCTGTTTTTCGTATAAGTGGATTGTCATGTCCTGCATCAGCAAACAGTAATCTTCCTGTACTGAATTCTAATATACCAATCCAGGCAGTCGTAAATAACTGTGCATCATTCCCCTCACACAGTTGTTCATTTGCCTTTGTCAATACTTGATCTAACGGCAGATGGGAAAGTACATAATTCTTAATAATTGTTTTAGAAATTACCATAAATAAAGCTGCAGGAACACCCTTTCCTGATACATCTCCTATATCAATACACAAATGATCCTCATCAATTATAAAAAAATCATAAAAATCTCCACCTACCTCTTTTGCAGGGGTCATCATGGCAAAAAGCTCAAATTTGGAACTTTTGGGGAAATTTCTCGGAAGCATACCAACCTGAATTTTCGTTGCAACATCCAGTTCTGCTTCAATTCGTTCCTTTTCGGCAGTAACTCGTCCTAACTCCAGAATATAGCTGCGCATATCCTCATCCATTTTTACAAAAGTCTGTCCCAATTCCTCTATTTCATCACCCGTATGAATATCCAGTATAAATTGCTTATCGCTTTCCAAATTCGTAACAATTTCTCCTGCTGCACGATTCAACTGTTTAATTGGTGCAACAACTTTTTTACTGATATATAGATAGAACAGGCACATGGAACAAATAATGACAATTATTACGCTCACTACAATCATAAGAATAAATTTCAAAATGGAGTCCTGAATTCCATCCATGGACAAATCCACACCAACCAACGCAACCGGTACTCCTGCACTGTCAAATATCGGAGAAAATGCAGATGCAATATATCCATATGTATCATCTTTTGTTATGATTATTCTTTCAACGGGATTCTGTCTGAACGTTTGCCCTGCGACTTCCTTTCCATCCTTCATATACTCCTCGTGATACCCAATCGGACAGGAACCTTCGGAATGATCTGCATCCCAAATATATACAAGATCTTCTTCATTTGGTACAAACACGTAGTAATACTTTAATTCCGTTTCTTCCTGCGTCGCATTTAGAAAATCTTCTATTTTCTGATAATAATCATCCTCTGTATTTGTTTCCAAATATGATAGTACTCTGTCTCCATCAATATATCTGGCAGCTGTTCTTGTATAGGAATGTGCAATTTCATTGTATTCATTCATTGTTTCTTTCCAGTACTGTCTGCATACTAAAGCAGAAATAAATAATATAAGAATTACAGCAAGGCTCAAAAATCCAATCCAAACTTTGAAGCCAAGATTTTTTCTCTTCATTTCTGTTCCTCCCATCAGACTTGTTTTTCATACTTCATTAACACTATCAAACTTGTCTTTTCTTATGCATCATATACCAATGTGCAATAAGAATGGATACGATACTAATCGCTGTTCCGATAACCATTGTCCAGAAAAAAGACAATTCCTGTGTCCCACGTACAGCAAATATAAACACATCAATCACTACGACAACAAAGACCCAATGTATACAATATATTAATGTAATATTGACACTGACTGCTTTTATCCATCTCAATACACTGCTTCCTAAAAATTGTGCAAAGAAATAGTAGATTCCCAATAATCCAAAGGCAGCAAATAAAGCAAATATCACATCCAATGTTGAAATATGATAATAACAGTTTTCTCCCGGTCCGAACATCCCTAGTCTGTTCTTAATTCCATAATAGAAATATATGCATGTAATCACAAGACAGCTCGGTGACAGGTAAGCATAATAATGTCCCTTATTCTTTACATGTAGCAATCGTTTTCCAAAGAAATATCCACAAACTGGTACAATCATCCAATTACACAACGGGAAATCTGAAATAACCATTCCAGCTGCGTCCTCTGTGCCAATAAAATATCCAAGTATGATATTCCAGACAGGATTACCTGCATCAATCCCGTTTAAAGCATTTCCGGCAAGAGATAACAAAAATGAAATTAAAATCATGAGCCAGATTGGCATTTTCATAAAGAGCATCCATGCCATCATAAGCATACACAAGCCTGCAAACTGGAGCATATCATTTCCAAACAAACGATACGGCAATGGCCGAATGTATTTTTCATAGTTATGTGTCAGAAAAAAACCAATCAGATAGGGAATCAGGAAGCGACAAATATTGAGTAGAAAACCGACTTTCAGAATATCTATCCCTCTGCGGGCATACGCAAAAGCATTATTCTTCGTTGTATACACCATACCGGTACCCATTGCATACATAAACATTGGTGCACCGAGAGGACCTCCTATTACAGAATCAAAAACGAAAGGTAGCCCAATGTTTATTTTACTTTCAGGTATACATTCAATCGTACAGTGTACCAGTGCAAGACAAAAAATCAGAACTGCTTTGGCAATGTCAAGTTCCACCTGCCGGCCGCAATTCACTTCTTGATCAGACACAATTCTTTTTCGAATACCAACAATTCCTCTTTCGTTATTCTCCACTGCACTCTCCTTGCATTTCAAGCCTCATTGAAGCATCTCATATTGCATCCATTCATACTTCAATCTGCTGCCTTCTGCTATCTGTTCAGGTAGAAGTGCTCTGGCAACCAGCTTCAAATCATCAGTCTCAATATCTGTTCTGCGTAAATTAGCGTAGTCTCCATCAATTGAGACTACCTCATAAAACCACGTTTCCATATTTCCCCTTCTATTTTGCCAATCGGCAAACACACCATTTTCTGTCAGAATATCACATTTTCAATTTTCGTACAATAGGACTTCAGGATCTCTATATACTTTTCTCCAAGCAGACTTAAAGGTATCTTTTTTTGCTTTACATACCCAATTGTCATCGTCTCTGTCGTATCAAGCGGAACTGATATGTAACTGCCGCCATTCAGTTCCTCACAAATAATACCGGAGCATAATGTATACCCCTTCATTCCAACCATCAGATTCAACATGGTAGCTCTGTCATCCGCCTTAATCATCTGCTTATAGGGCAATGTACTTAACACTTCTTCTGCAAAATAAAATGCATTTTTCTCTCCCTGTTCGAAAGAAAGACAAGGATAATCACTCAATTCTTCAAACGTAATTTTCTTTCTATCCGCCAGCGGATGAGACTTGCTCAAATAGACAGATACTCCGCATGTAAATAACGGAATAAATTCCAGATTATTTTCCTGAAAAATTTTATTCAAAACCTTTTCATTAAACTCATTTCTATATAAAATACCTATCTCACTTCTGCTGTATTTTACATTATCAATTACTTCATGCGTTTTTGTTTCATGCACTGCCAGCTCAAACTCATCTACGGCCAATTGATTTGCAAGTGCAATAAATGCTTCAACCGCAAATGAATAATGCTGCATTGAGACACTGAATTTCTTTTTATACTGCTTTTCTTCAATATATCTGTCACTAATCAGTCTATTTAGCTCAACCATCTGTCTTGCATAGCTCAAAAATTCTTCGCCGGCAGTGGTAATTACTATTCCCTTGTTGCTTCGAACGAACAGCTCAGTATGAATTTCATCCTCAAGATCGTGTACAGCGCCAGACAACGCCGGCTGTGAAACAAACAATTCTGCAGCTGCCTTATTTATAGATTTTGTCTCTGCTATTTTAACTACATAGTTTAGCTGGGCAAGTGTCATATTTTCTGTTCCTCCCTTTTAGCATACAGCTCTTTTAGTCATCAATCTCTTTTTTCAACGATACAATCCATTTTTCAATAGCCTGCACAAGTATATACTGTTGATCCAAAACAGCAAGCCCGGCTTCCGGAATTTTTGTGTTATACTGTCTCTCATTCATATTCTCTTCTAACTGGACCTTCATGATTTTGATATTTTTTTCAATTTGGGATATACAATGCTTCTGCTTTTTAATCGGCAGTTCCCCTATATTAACAACAACTGCATTAAAATCCAGGAATATTCTGATTGGGCTGTCAGAAATTGCTTCCATCAACTTTACAAATTCATCTTTTCCGGCATCTGTAAGAGAATAAATTACTTTATCTGCCAGGTTTTCACCTTTCACTGTCATGCTTGTAATCAGTCCCTTTTCCTCCAGCTGAATTACTTTTTTATATATAGAAGGGGTACTTATTTTTACCCATTTGGAAATATGTCGAAACTCTACCATTTTCTGAATATCATATGCACTTAATGACTCTTTTTTCAACATGCCAAGTACAATTAAATCAATCGTAGCCATAATTTTCTCCTTCATTTTTGACATATACTATAATACATAGTACTATGATTGTTGGTTTTAATATAATTTATAGTATTTCACAACTTATTGTGTGTCAAGTCTATCATCTGGTCAACAGTTCGCTGTAATTATTCTTTATCAACTTTAAGCAGCTATTTGTTGTACTTTAACATCTATTACATTTTGCCATTAATTATACAAAATTAACAGAGCATGCATTTCTCACTCCATGCAAAATATTGACCGAATCAGCATTTCATGCTATACATAAAATAATGATTCGGTCAATATTTTTGTCTTAAAGGAAAGGACATATGATGAATATTAAAGTAGCCCATATTGGTGTTTATACATCAGATTTAGAACGAATGAAAGCATTTTATGAGACTTATTTTGATGCTAAGACTAATGAAAAATATACTAACAGTCAAGGCTTTTCCAGCTATTTTCTCACCTTGGGCAGTGATGTACGAATTGAAATCATGTCTCACACCCAGCTCGAGCACAGACCAGTACTCGACAAGGTCAATGGTATCAGTCATATTGCGATATCTGTAGGAAGCAGGGAAAATGTAATATCTCTTACAGAACGGCTTGTTGCTGACGGCTATCAGTTGAATTCTCCACCAAGAACAACCGGTGATGGTTATTTTGAAAGTAATATTGCCGATCCGGATGGAAATGCAATTGAGATTACAGAATAACTTCTCATTCAATTAATTCACCCGGATATCTCCATTATTTGTTTCTACTTTTACAGTAATCAACGGGTCGTTGCCTATTGACGCTCTGGTAATGCGTCCTTCTGTGCTGATACTTTCTTGAAAAGATGTTGCTACTGTTCCATTTTTTGTTGTTGCTTCAAACAGAAAATCCAAATTCTTTGGCAACGTCAGCTCAATGTTTCCATTTTTATCATAAAAAGCTAACTCTCCCAAAACCTCGGTATAAATCACATTCAGTTCGCCGGAATTATTCGCTCTATATGTTCCCGATCCGACAGCAGATTTTACATTTAGATTACCGCTTGTAGTAGTGTATGTAACATCACCGCAAAGCTTTTCACATTCCACCGTCCCGCTTGTTGTTTCCAAAACAATCTGCTGTCCTGTAATCTCTCCTAAATCAAGTATTCCACTTGTACTGCATGCATAAAGCAATGTGAGATTCATTTCTATGTTTGTAAAATCAATCTTTCCGTTTGTTGTTGTGACTGTCAGGTTTCCTTCATAATTCTCGGGAAAATATACTTCAACATATCTTGAAAATCCATTCTTTATTATTGGCTTCCCGCCTTCTCTCACTTGAATACTGCCTGCATTCTTCTTCACAGATGCATAGTAGGTATCTTTATTTTTAGACATAAATTCTTTAATAATCATCTCTTTCCCTTCAGATGGAAAAAAAGTAATTGTCTCCTCATCATATGCAATCTCAACATCCGAAATATCATTCATATCAAAATGCATTTCATTCGCTGCCTGTGTTTGCTTTGCATCAGTTTCCTGCACTTGTTTTGCATTTGCACAGCCTACGAAGCACGCAATACAAATTCCAAATATTACACACATTAAATTCTTAATTCTTAATTTCATTTTTTTCTCTCCTTGTTATGAATGACCCATTCATTCATTTTTTGTTTTAAAATAATGAGCATCATAAACTTAACCTGCTTATTTATTCTGCCCATTTGTTTTCTGTAACTTGTTTCGCACTATTTGTTTCTGCTGCTTTAACTTATGCACGATATGCGTGAATGATATTATCCATGCAAACCTTTTTTGCAAGTTCCTTCGATATCTGTTGTGTTTCAAAAGAGGTGAACCGAATGTCCATTGCCCACCATGAAAGGACTTCTATAATAAGTGTTGTTGATAATTCGAGCTGATCCAAAGATCGTACCTTTCCTGTCTTCATAAAAATCTTCAGATACTTCACCATAGTTTCAAAAAAAACTGTGCGATACTGTTTATAGTGCTCTGCTAAATATGGAAAATCGAACTTATTCTTTTCAATGAACAGACATCCGACTGCATATCCTGCAAAAAGATCAAACAAATCTGAAACAAGCTCTTCCAACGAATAATTCGCTGCTTGATTTGCAAGATGTTTTGCAAATTCTTCTCCTTTTTTCTCAAAAACTACGATAATATCATTTTCTAAGCCTGTAAACAAATCATCTGTAATTGGTCGTTGCAGTTCCCTACTGGAAAAATCGGGATCAATTGTACATTTTAGAATAAAATGCATGATTTCCTTTTTCCCTGTAAAATCCAGATAAATCGTCCCTACTGAAACACCAACCGCCTTTGCAATATGACTGATCTGTGTTTTAGAATATCCCTGTCGCAAAAAAAGAATAGTGGCAGCATCTGCAATTGCAATAAGTCTTTCGTTCGCAGTCATGTATTTCATTTATCTGATATCCTTTCTTTTTGGAAATAAACTTTCTTTTGGTGTCGAATGTTGAATGAATGATTCATTTATATGATATGTTGTTTTTACAACTCTGTCAATACTATTTTTTATTTAGAGTGTTATTACTAATCCCTCTTCCTTATCAAACTTTCTATAATAATGGCATTTATAGAATTATTGGGAAATTATTGAAAACTCAATTTGAAAATTACGCATTAATAACGGGCACACATAAAACGGAACGGCAATGTTATCAAGCATTGCCGTTCCGTCAGAAGAACCATCGTAACTATTTCTCATTTTTTACAAGTGCATCTATATAGCTTATCAGAAGCTCTACACTTCCTTCCAGACCAAGTCTGCTGCTGTTAAGTGTCATATCATAATTTGAAGCATCGGCCCACCTTGTATTACAGTGGCTGTCATGATACTGTCTTCTCTTTTTGTTCTTTTCTGAAATCAGCGCCTGTGCCTCTTTTTCATTCAGTTTGTACAATTTCATAATACGATCAAGATTTTTATCCATGTCCCCAATGATAAAGAACGTAATTAGGCCCGGATATTTTGCTAAAATTGTCTCTGAGCATCTTCCAACAACTACAAATGACTCACCGCTGTCAGCCTTCTCACGCAAAAAATCAAATTGAAGATTTGCAACATTATCTGCCGGAGAACTTGACATTCCCTTTACAGAACGATATAGAAACTTATTACTCTTTACCTCATCAAATTCTTCCAGCTTCTCACTCTCGAGATGTTTTTTTGCGGCTATTTCCCGAAGAAGATTATGATCATACAAAGGAAGCTGATAATGTTCAGAAAGCAGCATGGCTATTTCATGCCCTGCACTTCCAAATTCACGTCCAATTGAAATAATCATTTGTCCCATAGTATTATCCTCCTTACAGATATCGTAAATATATCATTACCATTGAAATGATCATTACTATTATAGTTGCAGGCACCATAATTTTGCAATAGGGTCCCCATTTAATCAGATAGCCTTCTTTGGCTGCAGTAGCGATACCTACTACATTGGCAGATGCTCCAATAGGCGTTGCACTTCCGCCGATATCTGTTCCCATTGCAAGTCCCCATGCTAATATCGACAAATCTACTCCCTGTGTTGCTGCCAGACTGCTGATGACCGGCACCATTGTTGCCGCAAATGGAATATTATCAATAAATGCACTTGCAATTGCTGATATCCAGAGGATGATAGCAATCATAATTGCTGTATTTCCTCCACTTAATCTTCCTATCAACTCTGCGAGCATCTTTAATACTTCTGTCTGTTCGAGTCCTCCAACTACAATAAACAATCCAACAAAGAACAAAAGTGTTTTATAATCTACTTTTTTAAGTAACGCAATGCAGTTTTCTCCGGCGCAAAGTATTGTTGCACCTGCTATTGCCACGCCGATAAAAGCGACCGTCAGTCCTGTCTGTGCATGTGTAACGAGGAGTAATATAGCACACAGGAAAATCAAACAGCTTGCAAAAAATCCATTTTTATTTACGATTGCTTCTTCTGGCTTCGGATAAGAAGCAGTTTCATTTGAATCCAACTCAGACACCTTTAACTGTTTTGTTAACATTATTGCAAAGTAAATCACAACAACAACCAGGCTGACAAGTGCAATTAATCCTGTATTAGTGAGAAAATCCGAGAAAGAATAACCAAGTGATGTACCAATAATAATGTTTGGCGGATCTCCGCACATAGTTGCCGAGCCACCGAGGTTTGCACAAAATACCTCTGCAAGAATCACAGGCACCGGATTGAATTTCAGGAGTTGTGCCAGTTCAATCGTAACAGCTGCAAGAAACAGAATTACAGTAATACTATCAATAAACATTGCAAGAAATGCTGATAAAACCATAAAAGTTATAAAGATTCTTGTTACCTTGTACTTAACAAGGCGGGCAATCCACAGACAGAGCCAGCGGAAAAATCCGGATGCTGCCATACCCTCGACCATAATCATCATTCCTAAAATAAATATAATAGTTGCCCAGTTAATACCTGAGGCAGCCTCCGATGTCTCGGACGCCGCAATCCAGAATTCTGATGTAAAAATACTGGTCAGATTTAGTGTATTTTTAATTGCGTCAAAGCTGTGCATACAAATTCCAAAAACTAAAACTATCGTCACAAGACCACAGCCCAATGTAATAATGTGGCGTTCCCATACTTCCATAATAATCAGTAAAAACATAATCAGGAAAATGGAAATCGCTAATATCTTAATCAACATATATAATCCTCTCTTTTTTATAATCATCCTTGTTATTGCTCTTGCAAGTATTCATTTAGTTAAGCTGCCAAACGCTTTCGTCCATCCTTTTGATGAATATAACGAATTACAACATATTCAAAACATATACTGCTGCGTCTAAAACATCTCTGCTTGACAAGCGCTTTCCACAGATTGACCATCAAAAAAGAAATAGCTACTCCTGATGAAAGAATTCTGATTTTTGTACACATGTCACCAGGTTTGTTTTCATTATCAGATTCAAACTGGCTACTAAAATCAAAAATTCCTTCCTCTGTTTTTGTTTGACTGCATACAGGAAGTGTTCTGCTGATAATTTCTGTAATACATGATTTTTCCTGTTGTTTCAGATACATTCCCTGCGCTGCACATTCAGATAAATAGACTCCTGTAAGAATTAGAAGAATACAGAGAAGTATACATATTCTGTTTTTCTTATTGATTTCTGATAGTATTTCCTGCATTTTCTCTCCTACATATTTTTTGACATCCTTATGTATTATACTACAACATTCTAAATTGTAAATCGAAATTCTTTTTTTCTTATCTCAATTTTATTTCGATTTTGTATTCTTTTCATCCAAGGCTCTACTCCTTCAAAGAAAATGCCATCTTTTTTATCTGCAAACGGCATAATCATTTTGAGCGTGGACCTTCCATTACCATGACTGGCTTGAACAGTGAAATAATCAGCCACATGACAAAATCAATCCTTTCATACGCTCCAGATGTATAAGTGAAAATTTGATGGCTAAAGTATCACCTGTTAAGTTTTTATTGTACATTTTTGTACCCAATAGATGCTGATGAAATGCAGCTAGTTAGCTATGAATAATTATTAGCATTATATATTGACATGTGTTAACATTGAGAATATAATGTTTACAGTTGTTAATATTGAGGAGAAAAAATGATTACAGACTCAAACGATAAAAAAGCATATCATTTTGGCAATCTTAAAGAAGCACTCATTGAACAGGGCATTGAACTGATCCATGAGAATGGTATTGAGAAGTTTTCTTTACGAAAGCTTGCAAAAAAAGTAGGTGTATCAGCTACTGCCTGCTATAACCATTTTACAAATATCGAGGAGCTTCTTCATGAAATGTACACCTATGTGATTGACAGATTTTCAGATGTGCTCAGACAGGCTGTGATTGACAATCCATGTCATCATGTTACCATTTCCATGGGTGTTGCCTATGTAAATTTTTTCGCTGAATACCCACACTATTTTAATTTCTTATTTGACAGTAATTACCTCGAAATAACAATTAACGAGACTGAGATTACATGGAACAGCTCGCTGACACCATTTGATATTTTTGTTAATGGAGCAAAAGAAAGCATGCTGGAATTGAATATTGATGAAAATGAATTTAGAGATGACCTTTTGGTGATGTGGGCATCTGTACATGGTTTGGCAGCGATGGCAAATATGAAAGGCATACAGTTTGAAAACGGGGATTGGGGGACTCTTACTGAGCAGCTTTTATTAAAGAAAATCATACTTTAATCAATTATTCAAATTAATCATAGAAACGATATGAACAAAAATGGGAGAAAACAATTATGACAGAATTAGAAACAATCAAAGCCAGACATGCAGTAAGAAGTTATTCAACAAAAGCAATTGCACCTGCAGTTATTGATGAATTAAGAAAGGAAATTGAGCATTGCAATCAATTGGGACAGCTGCATATTCAACTGATAACAGAAAATGAAGATGCTTTCAGCAGTATAATTCCCTTATTCGGAAGATTTAAGAATGTAAGAAATTATTTTGCTTTAGTAGCCAAAACACAAGGCGATTTTTATACCCGGTGCGGTTACTATGGTGCACGCTTAATGATTAAAGCGCAACAGGCAGGTCTTAATTCATGCTTCGTAACAAGTAGCTATCATTCAAAAAAATGTGCCGTTTCTCTGAAATCCGATGAAAAATTAGTTGGTGTCATTGCCATTGGTTATGGAACTACGAATGGTACACAGCATAAATCAAAAAGCATGGACAATTTATGCAAGTCATGCAAAGAAACATGGTTTTTGAACGGAATGAATGCAGCAATTCTTGCCCCAACAGGTCTTAATAAACAAAACTTCTTTATAGAAGCAACTGGGAATACTGTATCCATTCATACAAAAGACAACCTTCCTATGTCATTAATTGATATGGGTATTGTAAAATACCATTTTGAAACCGGTGCGGGAGCTGAGAATTTTTCATTTAAGGATTAATTCTTAAATGAATAATCCCTAATATTTATTATTTTTTATAGTTTTCCATAAACTCCTCTGCGGTTTTTCGCATTTGCTCTACTACATCATCCGGGCTAATCACTTTCACATCTTTTCCAAGACTAAATATCCAGCCGAAAAACTGTGGGCTCACTGCGACGTCCACAGCTACATGGCTGTTATTATCATCCACTTTTCGAAAAATCAATTCTTTTCCAAAACGGTCAATGAATACACCACACATACTGTTTGGAAACTGAATATGTACCTTTGTTTTGTTTCCGCTGTACATGCCAAAGGTTGCCTTAGAATATGCACCCATATCAAAGTTTTTGAAAATTTCTTTTCCCTCTCTTCTTTCTTCGTCAATGGAAATATGCATCATCTTGTCAACTCGGTAATGCTTTATCTTATGATCCAAATCATCAACGGCTACCATGTAGTAGTTTTCATCGTTCCATGTAAGTGCCCAGGGACTTGCAATAAACCAGTCTCCATTATGCCTTGGAATCAGCTTCTTTTCAATACTCCATTTATAGTACTTGAATCGTATCTTTTTATTACTATTAATTGCAGTGTATACATCATCGACATTGTAATATACACTTTCGTTCATGTTTTTTACACGATCATTAATAAAAACCTGACGCTGTAATTGCCTGGCCTGATGCACACTGACAAATTTCTTGATTTTTGTAATCAGCTCTCTTGATTTTGTCTGTGTAATAAACTTCGATGACTGAACCGCATCTATCAGCAGCTTCACTTCTACAAGTTCAAACTCTCTGGAGCCGACATGATAATAGGTTTCTTTTCCAATTTGCTCTTTTATAATTTCGATTCCAAGCTTATCATTCATGTCATGAAAGTCTCCATAGATACTTTTTCTTTCCGCTGAAATGTCATGCTTTTCCAATTCTTCTATAATCTGTGACATTGTAAGACTATGATCATCATCTGTCTTTTCAAGCATGATCTTAATAAGGTAATTCAGCTTTAGCTTCTGATTGGTTCCTCTTGACATTATGTTGACTCCTTTTACATTTCTTTACTAAATATAGCATAT
The DNA here is from genome assembly GCA_964579795.1 of uncultured Lachnospiraceae bacterium. Lineage (GTDB taxonomy): Bacteria > Bacillota > Clostridia > Lachnospirales > Lachnospiraceae > JAEYFP01. Next base: position 71,437 of record CAZOHM010000006.1, read on the forward strand.
CATGATTACCATAGAATTAATATAGCAGATTACTGATGCGAAATCCATTCATCAAAGCCATAAATACAATTGCCGCTAATGCAACTATACAAATTACCATATGCCATATCAGATAGCATCTTTTGTTTTCTCTCTTTTTCCATCCTTTTACTGTAAAAATGGACAGGAAAATAAAAGATGTTACACTTGCGATGCATACAATGGGAATCAATGGTTTTACGATATTCTGTATTGGTACTGTATTTCCTGCAACATAGCAGAAAGGAATTATTCCATTCAAGCATAAATAGAAAAGTATGAAAAGTGACTGTAATAAAACCAATCCTCCCTTTCTTTTTCTAATCAGCATAACCAGTCCGACTATGATTGTAATTAACAAAATTGGTACAGAAATCATTACTATTTTAAAAAGTAATGAGCTTACAAAAGAAACTTTAATGAAGTCACTTCCCAATACATTTATCATTTGTTTTCCATTCAAATCTTTTATTCTCAAGTAGTTTCCATTACTCTTACAATAGAACATCCCATCTCCTATATAGTAGAATTTCCATTCTTCCCCTTCTCCTATATAAGTAAGATTTCCTTCCTTATCACATTGAATCGTAGTCGTTTCCAGAACGGACTTAATTTTTGTGAAATCGGTTACTCCGTAAGCACCTGCATACTGTCCACTGATGTCATTAGAATTCATATCAAAGGGCATCTGCTTTGGCACAGAACTATCATTCTCTGTATAGAAATTATAAAAACAATCAATATATTTATTAATCACGCGGTTACTCGTCTGTGATTTTGTATTTAATACAACAAATAATCCCAGTTTCTCATCAGGTAACATGGAAAGCTTTGAAGCAAAAGAAGGCAGATAGCCTCCATGTGCAAGGGTTTTATGTCCATTTCTGGCTTCCTCATAAAATCCAAGACTATAGCCTGTAAGACGTTCATCATCCGGTGTCTGATGTGTTTGCATCAATTTTTCCGTATCTTCCGATAAAAGTGTATGATTCATATGTGCTATCAGGAATTTACCCATATCAGAAACGCTTGCACATATTGCGCCACTTGGATGATCATTCAGTAATGTATAAGTACCAAGCTCATACTTGCTGTCATGATATTGATATGGTTTACTCATCTGCAAACATATTTCGTCACTCAAGCCATATAATGAATTTGTCATACCAATTGGACTCATAATATGATTTGTTACATATTGGTCAAACGGTTCTTGGGATACTGCTTCCACAATGTATCCGGCAAGTGCCATTCCAAACACATTATATTGACAAACAGTACCGGGTTCATGTACTACTGGAGCAATATTTTCCTTTAATACCTGCTCAAGAGCAGGCATGTCAGCAAATTTCTTTTCTCCTCTTGTCGGAATATACAGGGGCATTCTGTCATCAATTCCTGACGTATGGCATAATAATGTTCGAAGTGTCACGGGTTTACTATATGGATTCTTCACCTGAAATGCTTTCAGATAATGATTTACATCTTCATCTAGCGAAAGCTTTCCCTCCTCTACAAGCTGCATCACTGCAGTTGCTGTAAATAGCTTTGAAACGGACGCGATTTGAAAAGCTGTTGTTTTTGCATCAACCGTTTTTTTCTCTTTCAAATCGGCATATCCATATCCTTTTTCGAAAAGTACTCTGCCATCTCTGACTACAACTACTGCAGCTCCTGCTATATTATTTTCATTCATTTCATTTTCAAAAAAAGTATCTGTAATTTGTTCGAATGATTCCTGTTCTTTTCCATAAGCAGGAATGCACATCGTTACAGAGCACAGAACACATGCACATACTGTAATTTGTTTTAATATCCTTTTGAACATAAGGCTTACCTTTCTCTATTACACAGCAAAATCAACCTTCTGTGTTAATTCTCATCTTCACTTAATTTTTTATCAATCTGATCCTGTTTTCTTTTATTCATTATAAACAAAATCTCAAATGCAATAAAACACATCATAAATGCTGAAAAAAAAGTGATTCCAAAAATCAGCATTGTATATTTCACATTTCCATCATTTAAATCAAAATATTTGAAATAATTGATAATACCGCTAATTCCAGCAACTACCGCTCCAGTGATAAGACTGTTTATAATAATTGCTTTTTGTCCTCGTTTCGCAGAACGGAATAAACTGTTACCAAGCATAATGTTTCTAACCACAATGTAAACCGAGATAGCAATAAAAATAGTTATTTCAGCTGCATATTGTGAAAATGGCGCCTGAAATACATACTGTTGAATTAATACAGCCAAAAGCAAACCATAAAATACGATACCCAATGCTTCACTGTCAACCTTTCTCTTCTGTCCAATTACTCTTTCATCTTCAAATTCTCTATTCTTCATTATTATCCTCCCAGAACAACTCATCTAATGTTTTGTTTAATGCATTACAAATTGCTATGCATAGCTTCAACGTAGGATTATAGTCACCTGCTTCTATTAATCCAATTGTTTGTCTTGTGACGCCCACTTTCTTTGCTAGATCTTCCTGTTTCATATCACATTCTATTCTTGCTATCTTCATTTTTTTATTTTTCATCTGTGCTCCTCCTTACATTGCATATATTAATATATATATGTCATAATGTCAAATATATATTGCATTTTGTAAATTCATAGTGTGAATCATAATAAATTGAAATAAAGGGATTGACTTCAAGCATACTTGAGGCTATAAAATATTTTTATCAAATATAAACTCAATTTTACAGTATGAAGGAGAAGAACTATGTATCAAACAGAAAAAAACCGTTATCAGCAAATGACCTACAAACGCTGCGGTCAAAGTGGGCTTATGCTTCCCGAGGTTTCACTGGGATTGTGGCATAACTTCGGAAACACCGGCGTATATGAAAATATGCGTCAAATGTGTTTTACAGCTTTTGATCATGGTATCACCCATTTTGATTTGGCAAATAACTATGGTCCGACACCCGGAAGTGCTGAAAGCAATCTTGGACACATATTAAAAAATGACATGTCTGCATATCGTGATGAGTTGATCATCAGTACAAAGGCCGGTTATGATATGTGGGAAGGACCTTACGGCAATTGGGGCAGCCGCAAATACTTAATTGCCAGTCTTGATCAAAGTCTGAACCGACTGGGTCTTGATTATGTGGACATCTTCTATCATCACCGTATGGATCCGGACACTCCTCTGGAAGAAACCATGACTGCACTGAATCAAATTGTACAGAGTGGCAAAGCACTCTATGTAGGTCTTTCCAATTATGATGGTGTAACTTTGGAAAAAGCATGTGCAATATTAAAAGAGTTACACTGCCCGTTTATCATTAATCAAAATTCTTACAACATTCTGAATCGGACGATTGAAAAAAATGGTCTGATTAACAGCGCCCGAAAGCTTGATAAAGGAATTATCTGTTTCAGTCCTCTCGCTCAGGGTCTTCTGACAGACAGATACCTCCATGGAATACCGGAAGACAGTCGTATTCGTACAGATGGTCGTTTTCTTCATGAATCACAGATTTCAACAGAAATGGTAAACAGACTCTCCGGATTAAATGACATTGCCGCGCAACGAGGAGAGACATTATCACAGATGGCGTTGAAATGGATTTTGAAGGATTCTGCCATTACGAGTGTCTTGATTGGCGCCTCTCGCCCTGAACAAATCATAACCAATCTGGGCGTATTAAACAGTGCTTCTTTTTCTGAAGAAGAATTGAAAAAAATTGACGAATTAACCCCGTAGCAATATCATATAGGTTCAGGCAATGTATCCCTACAAATGCCACAAACTTAATTGTTCCAATAAAAAACCAGGAGATTTTTCAATCTCCCGGTTTTTATTTATATTCATATCTGTTTTCTGTCACTGTTACCTTATTTCTATACTCCAAGCAATTTCTATATTTCAAGCAATTTCTACATTCCAATCATGCCTGAGAATTTCTTCATCACTTCTGAAATCTTTATCTGCTGAGGACATACCTGCTCACAACTCCTACAGCCAATACAATTGGCAGGTCGTTTATTCTCTTCCATACTGGAAACTGCCATTGGAGCAAGAAAGCCCATACCAACCGCTGTCGAAATATGCTCGTTATAAAGTGCGAGAAGCTCTGGAATCGGAAGCTGCTTTGGACAATGACTCGTACAATAGTGACATGCTGTACAAGGTACTCCTCCTTTTCTTGTTTCCTCATCCATAAGTGCAACTAATTTGTCAAATTCCTTTGATGACAGTGGTTTATCTTCTGCCCATGTTGCAATATTTTCTTTCAGTTGATCAATACTAGACATACCGGATAATACCATTGTAACATTAGGAATGCTCTGCAGAAAACGGAAAGCCCATGCCGGAATTTCTTCTTCTGTTCGCATTGTATGCAGCTCGGATACCATTTCTTCTGAAAGATTGCAGAGTTTTCCGCCACGAAGCGGTTCCATAACCCATATCGGAATTTCACTTTCCGTGCAAAGAGCTGCTTTCTGTTCACATTTTTGAAAATGCCAATCCATATAATTAAGCTGTAATTGACAAAATTCCATATGCTCACCATAGGCATCCAGAAATTTTTTCATAACATCAATTTCACCATGACAGGAAAAACCAAGATGTCTGATACGTCCATTCTTCTTTTGCTCCAACAGGTATTCTAAAATTCCAAATTTCGAATCAAGATAGTCTTCAATATTGCCTTCATATACATTATGAAATAAATAGAAATCAAAATACTCTGTCTGGCACTTTTTTAGCTGTTCCTCAAAAATCTCCTTTACTTTCGGCATATTTGAATTATCATATCCGGGAAATTTGCTTGCAAGATAATAGCTGTCACGCTGATATTTGGATAAAATCTTCCCTGCAACGCGCTCTGATTCCCCATTATGATAGCCCCAGGCAGTATCAAAATAATTAATCCCATGCTCTATTGCATATGCTATCATTTCCTCTGCAGCATTCTCGTCTATTTTAGCGTCGTTACCATTAATAACCGGCAGTCTCATCATTCCAAGTCCAAGACCTGATAATTTAATATTATGATAATCTCTGTAAATCATTTTATTCCTCCAACTCTTTGTTATGTCGTATATCTTGATAGTACTACTTAAAGCTAACTAAAAGTCAAGAAATTTTTCTACTAATCTTTTCAATTAATCAATGTCTTTTAGTTTCTTTTCAACCATACCAATCACAACAAAGATTCCTGCGAGGTCAATAACCATAACAATCAGCATAAGTAATGCCGTAGCAGATATCGAAAAAATTCTCACAGCTGCGCAAATCAGAACACTTACTACTATAAGTATTGTACTCAGCTTAAAGAGCAGGTTTGCTGAATACTTCTGTGCAAAATCCCATGCCCGTTCGCTCTTTCTGGAGCCATTGGTCCGATAACCATATATGCTGTTTATTTCCTTTGGGGGATGCTTTTTAAATATTAAACTAACAATAAAAAGTGTAACTGGCACTATCATGACAGAAATTAATAGAGCTACGTAATCATTCATAGTAATCTCTCCCTTCGTTTTCTATCTATTAATGAATCTCTACCTTTACGACAGCCATCCTTGTCATTGTTCCAATAGAAGGTACTGTAAAGCGGATAACACCCTTTGTATCTACTACGCCGGTAATCATCTTTGGCTCATAATCACCCTGACTGTAAATAATATAAATATTATCCTTGTAGACTGCTCCCGTTCCCCTCCATAATAAGGTCTTTGTTCCATCCACAAATCCTTCCATAGGTCTGACTTCCTTTACGGTTAGAAGAGTTGTTGTGTAGCGCTCACCAAACTTCGCCATTGTAAGTTTGTTTGCCTCCTCTTCATATGCGGTCATATCATCACCACCTGAAACCTGCATGATTTCCTGATCTGTCGTAATCAATTCATTGTCTGCAAGCAGACCTTCGAAATCTTCCACATTCTTGTTTCTGCTTTCCTTTTCTGATACTCCGGCTCCGGCAATTGCATTCCATGATTTCTGTCCCGGGGCTGCATCAGCATATTGTCCCGCAAGTCCCGTGACAAACTTTGACGCGTAGGCCGTCATACCCTCCCGCGTATATTTATACAGCGGATCCTTGTACAGTCGTTTTGCGTCGAGGAACTTTTCATCTGTGATACCGGACTTTGCCGAATAATTTGGATCCACCTCGAAATATGCTGTATAGGTTGCTTTTGATGTAATATTTCTTACTACATAAGAGGTGTCTGTTGTCAAAATATTGCTGCCCTGCTGCCATCTACGATAGAAATATCCCTTGTTTGGCGTAGCCGTAATTGTCACTGAGCCATCACTATTAAGTGTTTTGCTTACCTTTCCTCCACTTGCCGGAGAAGCCAGTACTGTAAGGGCATCATTTCCTTTTTTGAAATAAGCCGTATAAGTAGCGTCTGCACTGATGGTATCCAGTATCAGATTAATATCCTTATATGTATTTCCGGCATCATCCTTCCATTCTACGAATAAATAGCCTGCACCTGTATCCGGATAAGCATGCAGTGTTGTTCCGCTGTTAGAGGCTGAAAAACTTCCTCCACCATCTGTCGTACCACCATCAGCCGGAGAAGACTTTGTCTTAATATTGTATCCAATTCCCTCATATTCTGCAATATATGTTACATCCTGTTTGATATTTACAAGCATCAGTGGATTAGTAGAAACAACCGTATTGTCCTGTTTTACCCACTGCTTGAATTTGTATGATGCAGCATCCTTTGCGCGAATGGTAACACTGTCTCCTGCTGTAACAGATAATCTGTCACCCAGACCCTGCGGACCGAACTCCTGCTCCAGATTTCCCGCAGACTGCAGACTATAGAACAGCAGTCCTGTTCCATAATTTGAACTGGTCGAAACATCTACAACGATAGTGTTTTTAATAAAATGTGCTGTATAGGTTCCTTCACCATGTACCCCACCAAGTTCAAGCTTGTTCCATGTCGGATTAGCAGCATCATAGCCTGTCACACCGGCTGCCGTAGTTCCATCATTACTGGACCAGTAGTCAAAGATATACCCTGTTTCCGGCTTCGCAATGAGGGTACATGGATCTCCTGGCGCATAATTACCGCCGCCTTCTACTGTTCCTCCATCAATTGGTGATGAATTTGTTTTAATATTATAGCCTTCAGCTTCAAACTCTGCATAGAAAGTCATATCACTTGAAAGATTAGATACCGTCAATGGGTTTGAAGTACTTGTTGTGTTATCACTTAATGTCCATTTCTTGAATTTATACCCAGCGGAAGCTTTCGCTGTTAAGGTAAAGGTTACCTTTGGTGAAATATCCAATGACTGATTCGTCAAAGATTTTTCTCCGGAAATTCCCGGAACGGTATAGGTAATCGTTCCAAACATAGCTGGAGAAACATAACCTGTAATCTTTATCAGGCTCTTAATATAGTGAGCGGTATAAGTCTCATCTCCATAAACGCCGTTGATTGTCAGCTTGTTAATTATCTTTCCACCTTCTGTTTCCTCGACACCACTTGCTGTTGTACCATCCGATGCAGACCAATGGTCAAATAAATAACCCGTATTCGGAACAGCCTTCAGTTCAACGTTTGATCCACCATCAACAGCTGCTTTTCCAACAACACCATTTACAGTCGTAATACCACCATCAATCGGCGAAGATTTTGCTGTGATATTGTACTGTCCCTTTTCCATTTCAGCTGTATAAACAGAATCAGTCTTTACATTGACCAGATTCAGGATTCCATCTCCCTTACCCGTTCCATCTGTAGCCAACCACTGCTTTACGCGATAACCGGACTGTGGTACGACTCTGACTGACGCACTGCCTGAGGAAGACATCGTAAATTTCTTTGTAGCCGGAAGAAGAATTTCTGCTGCACCATCAATGCTGACATAAATTTCCGGACTACCACCTGTTCGGTTTACATAATCAGGTGTCCAGTTAATCGTCACTTCGACAACCTGTTTTACAAAATGCGCTGTATATGTCGCATCGCCATTGATTGATGCGATTGTGAGCGTATTAGTTGTATCATCCACTTTTGTTCCCTGAGAAGAAGAACCATCAGAGCAGGACCAGTGATCAAATGAATATCCAGTCTCTGTTGTCGCAGTCAGTGTTGTAGTACCTTCTGCCGGGAACTCTCCACCTCCGGTTATCGTACCGCCTTCGATTGGATTTGAAACCGTCTTGATTGTATATTTCGGTATATCAAAAACTGCTGTATAGGTTATATTCTGAGTAACATTAATGAGCTGCATTGGGTTATCGGTATAAGTTTTTCCGGTACTATCCATCCACTTCACAAATTTATAGTTTGTACCGGCAGACGGCGTCGCTGTCATAGTTGCATTCTTGGTCGCTTTTACCTTGTACTGCTGATTTTCGGTAACGACTGTGACATCGCTGCCCTCCAGCTTAACAGTACCCTTCCCTGTCGGAGTAGCTGCAACATTAATTTCTACATCCTCTTTTACAAAGACTGCTGTATAAGTCACATCTTCACGCAGATTATTGATTGTAGTATTGGCTGAATAATATAAAGTACCATCAGAGCCTTCCCAGCGATAGAATACATAATGATTGCTTAAGCTGGCCTCTGCGTTCATCATGACACTATCTCCAACTTCTATCTTTCTCGTACCACCATACTGCAGAATGTTCGAGCTGGAATCTAAAAAGGTGGTTGTACCGCCGGTTGCCGGAGAGGATTTCAGAGTTACATTATAGGTTGCCTTTTCAAATACAGCTGTATAGCTCTGATCTGCTGTGATGTCTGTAACAGTAAGAGGATTGTCGGTATAAGTCTTTCCCTCATTGGAAATCCAGTGTTTGAACTTATATTGGTCACTAAGGGAATTCGTATGTACAGGAGCTGCCGTTGCGGTCAGGACTGCTGTTCCCTTACTCGCTACCTCCATGGATACACTTGGTTTCCCTTTTTCTGTAGTCGTTTTTACCGAACCTATCTGTACAGCTGCCGTGCCGACCGGCTTATCATCAATTAACAGATATGGCGTTGCACTTACCGATACTACATAGCTGTTTTTTGTAAAAACAGCTGTATAAAGGTTTGATTCTTTGATATTTAAAAGCTGCAGATTCTGCTCTGTGCTTGACTGCTCCTTACCGGCACTGTCCTTCCATGTCCACTTGGAGAAGGAATAGCCTGAATAAGGAGTTGCTGTAATTGTCGCATTCGAACCATATTCATAATTACCTGCACCTGATACACTACCACCCTCGATTGGAGAGGCAGCTACACCGATTTCACAGGTTGCCTTACGAAAATATGCGGTACAGATATAATATCCATCACAGACAAAATCAAAGGATGAATTTTTGTTTGTATTGATTTTATTGCTTGCGGTCCATTCCCAATGATCAAATACATACCCCGCATTTGCACTTGCTGTCAGCTTTGTAGTAAATGTAATACTGCCATCCTTGTCACCTGATGTTACACCGGCTCCAACCGGATTTACGACTGTTGCAACACCTGTCGTATAATCCTTTGTCGAATCAGCAGTATAATTCCACCTTGCAATATAGGACTCATCTCTTGAAAATGTAAAGCTGGATGAGCCGGCATAATTATAATACTCATTGGCATTTCCATTAATATGACCTTGTGAAGATGCATTAAAGCTTGCGGCACTTCCATCCTCCTTATAAAAACTACCCCATTTGTAAGGTGTTGCATCACTCTTATTTCTCATTGCACTATAAAATACTGTTGCTTTTGGGTTTATAGTATCGTAAACAATGGATTGTTTTGATGAAACTCCCAGTATGGAGCCACTGCCTTGAGCAATAGACGAACGGCCTTCACCTGCCGGCATGGTAACCAAAGTGATGACACATTTTGTCTTTTGAAATACTGCTGTATAGTGTGCATCTGCATCTACACCGGTAATCGTATAGTTCTGACTGGTTGCTCCTGTTATCGGCTGTCCATCCTTATACCAGCCTAGAAAGGAATAGTTCTCCTCCGGTGTAGCAACCAGTGTGGCACTACCTCCACTTAACACCGTTCCTCCGCCTGATACAAAGCCTCCATTTTCAGGAGATGCATCAATTGTGATTTCATAGCTTGCTTCAACAAAGTCTGCAATATATGTCGCATTTTCTGTTACATTCGTAATTGTCATAGTTGGTGTCGTTGCAGTATACGCTGCCTCGCCAACCTTTCTCCAGCCAAGAAAACGGTATCCGACCTGTGGCGCAGCTGTCAGAGTTGCATTCTCACCCTTTTTCACGGTGACGCTCTCTGTAGAACTTCCTCCTGTGATCGGATCGGCTTGTGTACTGATTGTATAGACTGTATTTGCACTTACATCGAGCTCTACCGGATAACCAGCAAGATCAGTTTCATCTGTGCCGCCTCTTTTTTCCGGAACGAGGTAAACATGCTGTGTATCCTTATCAAAGGTACTTGGCAGCTTAATGACATGTGAACCTGTATTTGTTGTCAGTGTTCCATAATTTGTAAGCGCAGCTCCTGCAGCATTATATGCTCCATCTGTAATCATCACAGCCACATTACCTGCATTCGTAGCAATACCTTCTACCGTAACTTTTTTATTGGCTTCATCATATGCAACACCAGTCTTTGTCAGTGTTATGCTTGGATCATACAGCGTCAGCTTCCAGTTTCTGTTTCTGGAACCTGTAATCGTAGATGGCACCTCTGTATTGTCAGCGACAGATGCCTTGCTTCCACTCGAATAAAGAACAGAAGAAACATCACCACGTATATTCATACCCATGGAATAGTTACATCTTCCTGAGTCAGTTGCATTACCTGTTTTGGAACGGATAACCTTTCCCACTTCACCAGATGCAACACTGAGTACATAAGCATTCCCTACATTCATGCTGGAATTTATGAATCCAGACCGGCTCCATGTACCTGCAGGGCGATTAACGATATTGTCAAAACCATACTTTCCATCTGTTAACTCTTCTACAGATAACAGGAATAAATAATCTCCATTCAAGGCAGCTGTCTTTGAAATAACCGTTACCATTGAATCTGTCATTTTTGTATCGGTTGCCTTTGTTGTCGGCAGGATGAGTTCCTTTTCTATATCTGTAAATGTACCGCTTTCATACATGGATGCGGCTTTTTGCTTTATAGCGCTTCGTGCCCACTCAAATATCGAGGCATTGGTATCATTGTCGGAAAAGACCATCTTGTCAGTTGTATTTTTTAGCATAAAAAGAGTCCTGCCGCCAAACGGTACGCTTCCGTTTGCTTCTGTAGCAAGTACATTCCACCTGTTTCCATTCAGTCCAATTGTATCATATCTATTTCCAACGCTCTGGGATGTATCGAATCCATTAATTCCTGAGGTTCCAAGGTTGATGGTCCTGTAAATACTGGCTTCTACATTCTTTTCTCCTGATAACGGGAGCAGACACAGCATAATCACGATAATCATGACTACCGACAGTACCCTTTTTGCATTTTTCCGATTTTTCCCTCTGATTAATTTCATCATCCGTACTCTTCCCTTCGCCTGATCTCTATCCTACTAATTCTGTAATTGCAGCTTTTGAGGTTTGGGGGTCCCGAAGGACCCCTTCCTGCTTTAAAACTAAGCTTTAGGTGGCGACTGTCACGGCACAGGCCGCTACATGCCCAATGGCCACCACATCAATGGCGACCGCAGCTGCCGCACTTAATACACCAACGCCCATGAAGCCTACTACCAGCGCTACACCGGCTACGAGGAATACTACAACTGCAACGAAGAATCCAAGAATTCCACCGTTTACAAGTTCTAATTCCTCAGGAGTCAGATTTTCTGGAGATACAGGGATAATAATATAGCACACATCCTCTGTATTCTGCATTACTCTGACTACCCATCCTTCAGGAATAACCTGTTTTGGGCTTTCATCCTCCAACTCATTGACGCTGTGCATCAAATTGTCAGTGATGATCTGCATACCCTGTTTTACATTCTCATAGGGCAGCACATATGTTACTGTTTTTTCAGGAGAGTCCATAACTACATATTCCAAGTTCTCATCATATGCAATATCATACTCTTTCAGGACTTCCTTTGGGTGATCCTTGAAGTTCTGTTTGAACTCCTCCGACTCCCAGCACTGGGAAAAGATCTCGCCTAGTTTTGTAGCATCATTTTTCATTTCTTCTGACATACCTATTCCTCCTTTCCACTTGCATGTATCTATGCTTGCTTTCCTATATGAGCATTACATCACATAAGAAGAGTAGCCTGTTTAGTCTTCCGGATACAAATCATGGTCTACAATAAGACCCTGTTTCCAGAAAAAGTTAATCATCCAGAAAATATATTCCGGTGGTGTGCCTGCACCCTCCTGCTTCAACAGAAAGTCAACCAGTTCACTTTTTGTATAGACTGCGGACTCCATTGCTGGAACCATCAGACTGAGAGCCTGCACTGCTTCAGGCTTATCAAATCTGAGCTGATAGGACGCATCAGATTGTAGAAGTGCTTTGTTCTTTTTAGCGGAATATGTAAAATAAGGATACATCTGAATCTTCTCTTTTGGTCCTATCAGGATTTTCATATGCTCCTTTATCATCATTTGCATCTTTTCCTTCAACTCTGCAGCATCCGCAAACTGCTCCTGACACAGAATGACCTCCCCGGTCGGATGTTCCTTACTTGCAACAATCGGAGTCGTCAATCGGATTGTCTTTTCACACATATTTACGACAAAGCCTGTCAGGCATGCAATGGTTCCGTCAGGTGCTCCTGATTCCTCTGTCAGTCGCCCTGAATGGATGAATCCATTTGAAGGTGCTTCCTCATATTGCGGCAGAAGTTCTACCAGTATCAGCTCCTCTTTTGTAAAGGTATCAAAAATCTGATACAGCTCCTCTAATGACCTTACTGACATACGATAAATCGTGTCACCCTCTGTCGTTGCCTCATGAATCAGTTTCCTTGTTCTTTCTGGATCCCGCATTCCTGCTGCTGTTGTAATCTGTGGCAGGCGATGGAATACCTCTCTGTAATCCTCTATGAATTTTTCATAGTCCGGATTATCCAGTGGCTCTGTTGCATAATAGCAAGTTCCATATGCTGCTCCATCTCCCAGAATATCCTGTGCTGCCTGCAGAGTTTCCTTCCAGAGTGCTGCATTTTCTTCTGTATATCTAAACACCTTGGAAAGTTTTTTTGCATTCAATCCACAGAAGGGGCAACCGATGGAGCATCCACTTGACAGCTCTACGGTAAAAACTGCATGAATGAGAGATGCATTGCGAAGACCGAGAAGCCCTTCGCAGCGAACAATCTGACGTTCACGCCACTTCTTCATCGTCTCATTGTCAGGTGTACAGCGGCTGCGCAGTTCATCTCTCCAGTTAAGCTTCTTCGTCATGAAATCGATATATTTTACCATTGCCCGATTAGGATGTATTGCCTTTGCCGTCCTGAAATCATTTGGATTTGCCACTCTGACTGCCACATCCTGTGGGGTCAGATTAATCTGATACTTTGCAAGCATTGACACGGCATCTGTCTTAAATTCCTCATCAGCTCCCGGCACAAGTGCCAGATATTCCATAAATCGCTTGACCTCGGCCAGTATTTGTAAATCCTTATCCACATAAAAAATACTACTCATAAGCTGCCTTCCTCTGCATACTCCCATGGAAATAATATCGGATCTGCAATAATTCCAAATTTCCAAAACTGTGCCAAATTCCAAAAAGCCATTTCCGGCTTTAACTGCTTCTCACTGATCAGCTTCTCAACAATCTCGTCCTTTGTATAGATTCCTTCTAATAAAAGCTCAAGCGCATCCTTTGCACCCTCATATGGGATTTTGTCAATATATAATGTATATCCGCCATATTGGCTGACAAGTGCCTCTCCCTGCTTTGTCTGTTCACGCTGTAAATAGCTGTAGACCTTTAATTTATTATTTTTCGGGACCTGTGTCATCATTTTGGTTTCAATGATATCCAGCAGCTTTTCCCTATAATCCTCTGCGTCTTTAAAAAACACTTTTTCGGGACCTGCAACTCCCTCCGGATTCTGCTCGCTTGAATGACACGCAGTGATGAGTTTGATGCTTTGTTCAGCCATATTGACAACAAAGCCATCAACACAGCAGATTGATCCCGGTGACTGACTCTGTTTTGCTTCCTCCTTTGAGATTTCATCTCTCTGCTTTCCAGCGACTGCAAATGGGACAAATCCAGGAGCCTCCGGATACTGTGGAATGAGCTCCACCTTGATAAGCTCCTCTGGGGTAAACTCTGTAAGTATTTCCTGTGCCTGCTCCAGACTTCTGACTGAAAAGCGATGAATAAAGCCTTTTTTTTCATAGAGCTCACCAACCAGCTTATGCGTTCTCTCTACATCACGAAGAGGTACTGCTGTCGTAATTTGTGGGATGATATCGTATTCCTCAAAGAACAGCTTTTCAAAGACCTCATAGTCAGCATTATCGAGCGGCTCTGTTGCAAGATACATCGTTCCCTTTCCTGCTGCATCTCCGATTATCTCATGCGAAATCTCAAGTACCTTTCGAAACAGCTTCTGATTTTCTTCTGTCGCCTTGAAAACCTTCTGTAACTTCATAGCACCGACTCCACAAAATTTACATCCTACAGAGCAGCCTACGGTCAGCTCATAATTCATCACATCATGTACAAAGCCCGGATTAATGCCGCCCAGGCAGCCCTTGCTACGCTCAATCTGCTGCGCTCTCCATTTCTTGACCTTTGGATGATTTGGCACACACAGCTCATCCCGCATCTTGTCTCTCATATAGATCTTATTTCCAACAAACTGACGAAAACGAAATATGGATTCCGGTACACGGTCAAGTGCGTCCTCTGCCGTAACGATATCTTTTAGTTCCTCCTGCCTGTTTGCATAAACCAAAAGCTTCATATCATCAGGCAACAGCAAATCCAGTCCATGTGCAGCCAGATATCCTGTTTCATCCTGTTCAAACTCTGCCTTTGTCTGTGGCAAAAGCAGATATAGCTCTACAAAACGCTTAGTCTGTGCTACCAGCTGATTAATCCTGCCATACTCCTCTTCGCCAAGCTCTTCCCTCGTCAGACTAATCAATGATTTTTCATATTCATTCATGCTGTATCTCTCCTGTCTTATGAGATATTATCTAAATCAACCTGCTGTCTCTTTACCAACTCATAGAAAAGTCCTTTTTTCTGCAGCAGCTCCTCATAGCTTCCTGTCTCTACAATACTCCCACTATCCATAACAAGTATTCGGTCACATTTCTGTACTGTAGTCAGTCGATGTGCAATCATCACACGTGTCATGTGATGTTCCTCCAGATTTTCACATATCTGCTGCTGTGTAATATTATCCAGTGCACTTGTTGCCTCATCAAAGAAGATCATGACCGGATTATTGGCAAGTGCCCTTGCAATCAGTATTCTCTGCTGCTGTCCACCGGATATTGAGCTGCCGTATTCTGAAATCTCAGTATAGATTCCCATTGGCATATGATCAATTTCTTCCTTCATTCCAACCTCTCGCATCAGATCAAGAACACGCTCCACTGAAATTCCAGGTGATGCGATTTCAATATTTGAAAGAATGGTTCCACTTGTCAATCGCCCATCCTGAATTACAACACCCATCTGCTTACGCAGTTCGCGCTTATCCAGTGTCTCAATATCTTTATTGTCATAGTAAATCTTTCCCTTTGACGCTGTTTCAAAGCCGAGGAGACATTTTAACAATGTTGACTTCCCACAACCACTGGCTCCGACGATTCCGATGTATTCTCCGGCGGCTATTTTGAAAGAAATATCCTTTAGTACCAGAGTCTCATCTGCACCATACCGAAAGTCCAAATGATCGACCTCAACATTTCCATAAAATCTTCCAGATGACTTTACATCATCATCTAGCTCAGTAGGCTGGTCATAGATTGGTTTGACACGCTTATAAGCAGGAATAACCATTCCCATCATTAAAAAGAAGTTTACAAGCTGCATTGATGCAGCCACAAATAATCCAAACGCTGTATTAAAGGACGTATATTCACCAATTGTCAGGTCAAGCTTTCTGCGTTCCAGCGTATAGTAGATAAAACCTGAATAAAACATATTTATCATTCCGCGAAAAACATTTGCTGCATTTGCTATATAGCTGCTCTTGATATCGTTTAAAATTGTCTTTGTGTTATGCTTCTGGTATTCCAGTAAGGCTCTGTCCTCGACTCCTGAGATTTTGACCTTCATAATGCTGGAAATAAACTGATACAGCGTTACATTTGCATCTGATGAGGTCTCCAGCTTCTTTCTCTCATAGGACAATCTTGCATAACCAAGAATTGAAATAACAACAATCGTAATCAGTACCATGATGAGTCCTCGTCCCGCTAAAGCCTTGGACTTTTGGAACATCTTCACCACATAAAATATTGAGAAAACGAATCCCAGAACAGCCTCTATTAATCCAGTCGACATTGTCTGAAATATGGATGACATACTCATAACCCTTGTAACGAGATCTGTACTTCCATACTGTTCCAGAAAATGCTGAGGGAGATGAAACAGTCTGTCAATTGTAGCATTCATAATAGAATACTCTACTGTCTTGGTCGCACGCATCATGGAAAGATTTTTAACAAGCAGGAAAAATACATTGCCGATTGCACAGGCAAATATGACATAGCCAACCTCCGTGATTGCTCTCTGTGAGCCCATCGGAATCAGCTTATCAAACATCATTTCATTCAAAACAGGTAGAAGAAGCCCCACCAGCACGCCTAACAGAGTCATCAGCACAAAGGCTGCAACATCCCTTCGCCATACTGATATCATTCCATGCCTTAGAATATCCTTAAACTTCAAGGCTCTGCTTGGAAGTGAGCGATAAATCATAATACCGTCCGGCTGCAGTGTCTCTGCCTCTTTTGCATCTATAAGAAAATCAGTATTATTCTCTGCATCATACAGTACATATCGATTGATTCCCTTTGGAATACAGATAACCGGCTGTCCACTATCTTTACGGTAGGCGACGAGTGGTCCACTGTCCCTCCGATACCAGCGCTCCCCCAGCATTACATTTCTGACAATAAAGTGTGAGACTCTCGCAATATCAGATAAGTTGAAATCATCTCCACAGGTAGAGCACAGCGTCTGATAGGAACAGATTTTCACATTCATGTAATCACAATAAATACTCATTGCATTATACAGCGCATTATCTGTGTGTTCCTGGTATTTCCAGTTGCTCTGCTGCTTAAAAACAGAGAGCATCATATTGATTTTTCCAGCCCGAACAGCCTTTTTCTCAACTGCAATACGGGAGATAATCGACTCCTCTTGTTCCAGAACAGACTCATACCATTCTGCCATTCTAACAGAGAATCTGGCATCTGTTGCCGGAAGCTTGTTAATTCGACTTAAAAAATTATCACGTATCTCCTCAAGATTTTCTCCGGAATTATCAATCGTCGTCAGGGTCAGCCTGGCAGTGTCCTTTGCCTTTAATAAAAACTGCCAATATCGAGCCTTTCCATTTTCCACAAGAGACAAAGAAGGAATCCAGCAACCGGTCGGAGCATCGCACAGATAGATACTTCTTCCAATCTGTGTACCACTCACTCTGACGATATAAATGTTCAGTTCTCCCTCATCTACGCGGAATACTTCATTGGGATCGCCAGTCAGGTACATATTGCCACCCTTTAATTTTATTGTGAAGGAATCGGTCTCCTGTACATTCATACGGTGCTAAGCTCCTGCCTTTTCATTCGTGATAAATATTATGTAAACTGTTAAACTGCTGCAATCAAACGGCTGTATTTTCCACCCTTTTCCATCAGTTCTTCATGCTTTCCTCTCTCTATAATTCGTCCATGATCCATAACGATAATCTCGTCACAGTCTCTGATTGTGGATAGGCGCTGTGCAACAATGACACAGGTACAGTGCCTTCGCTTAATATTGTTGAGTATCTCTTTTTCTGTCAAGGCATCCAGTGAGCTTGTTGCCTCATCCATAATAAGAATTGTTGGATTCGTTGCCAGTGCCTTTGCTATTTCGATTCTCTGGCGCTGCCCGCCTGAAAGATTCGATCCGCCTTCGCAGACCATATATTCATAGGCTCCCGGCTTTTGTGTGATATCCTCGTGTACACAGGCATCCTTTGCTGCCTGGATAACATCCTCCTGCCGTATCGTCGTATTCCACATCGTAATATTGTCATAGATACTGCCATCAAAAAGCGAAATATTCTGTGTCACAACAGACACACTGGCATTTATGACCTCCTCAGGCACCTTTTCTCTGTCTACTCCGTCAAACAGGATATCCCCTGACCATGGCTGATACAGGGAGCTCAACAGCTTTGCCACTGTAGACTTTCCACATCCGCTAGATCCAACAAGTGCAATGGACTGACCACTTTTAATATGAAAATTCAGGTTCTTGATAAAGACCCTGTCGAGCTTACCATAGGCAAAATTGACATCCGTCAATTCGATTTCACCCACAAGCTTTCTTCCTAACAGACTTTCTTCTTTTTCCACAGTGTATCCTGTATCTTCACTGTAATGCATGATATCCTCGACTCGGCTCATATCATTTTTGACCTGCTGCATATTGCGGGTAAAATTGATAATCTCTCCAAATGGTTCTGAAAAGGAGGCCATAAATCCTGAGAAAGCGATAACCATACCGGAAGAGATCTGCCCAGCAACGACAAGGCGGCTTCCCATAATTAAAAGCAAAATATTATTAACGGACTGCATAGCCTGCGGTATTACATTCAGTGACTGCTGTATTTTTCCAAGCTTTTGGTCCATATTATTCACTGTCGCATAATGTCCAAGAACACGGCTTGTATACTCATTCTCCGCTCCGACTGCCTTTAAGGATTCACTGACATTAATTCCACTGTATATCGTACCAACGAGCTTTCCAAAGTCCTGTCCATACTTTTGTGTCATTGTAGCAATTTTTTTCGTCGAAATCGTAATAAATGTCATAGATAAGACAGAAAAAGCAAATCCAACAAGTGCCATAGTCGGACTATAGCACACCATAATCAGCAGATAAATGAATGATGTCAGCAGATTGATAACTACATTAATAAGCTCTCCAGACAAGAAATCACTGACAGCCGCATTATTCTGAATTCTCTGAATCAAATCTCCTGACATTCTCTGCTCAAAAAAGATCATTGGCAGCCTGTACATATGTGCAAGCATCCGATCAGAGGAAAGCAAAGAAAGCTTGCTTTTTAAAAGCAGTGTGATTTTTTGTCTGATATAAGTAAAATATCCCTGAAACAGCATGGTTATCAGCATAAAAAGAAGCAGCCATTTCATCCATCCAGTCGTTCCCTTGACAATGATTTCATCAAGAAATACCTGTGAGAATAATGGAACTAATACACCTGGTGCAATTAATACAATTCCGAGGAAAAGCAGTGCCAGTAATGTCTTGCCCTGACCCTTCAGTCTCTCTTTTGCGAAACGGTACAGTGTATGCTCATTTGGAGATACCTGAAATGACGGTTGTTTAGAAAACTCCAGAACAATTCCGGTAAAACTGCCATCAAACTCCTCTCTCGTGAGGACTCTTCTTCCCTGAGCTGGGTCATTAATATAAAAATGTCCATGCTTTACACCCTCGAATACGACAAAATGAGAAAAATTCCAATGAAGAATACAGGGAAGTACCGTCTTTTTTAACATCTTATCTGTTTCACGGCTACTGCCCTTTGCAGTCATTCCATACTTTTCTGCTGCAATACAAATATTCTTTGCATTACAGCCGTTTCGTGATACTCCTGTCTCAATACGGAGCTCATCAAGAGGTACATACTTGCCATGATATCTTAAAATCATCGCAAGAGAAGCAGCTCCGCACTCAGACATTTCCATCTGATAGACCGTCGGTGTTTTCACATATCGATATGCATTTGGTCGCTGATTGTTATGTGATATCATTTTTTGTCCTCTGGCTGAAACTCCAGTTTCTCCTTGATATATGGAATCAACAGGTCAATTGGTCGCTTCTCACCTGTAATGATCGTTGCTGCCAGAATGGTGCCTGGTGTCAGCATAACATCCTTACCCTTCACACTCGACCATTTGTAACCACTCACAGTAGCCGGGTCTGTATCCAGCTTACATCTGATTTCAATAACCGGTCCTTCCTTTTCAAAGGTCTGCACAAGTGATTCATTTCCAAGCTGCTCGAGCATGTCTGTTTCAGAGGCTACATAACCATTGATAAATTCCACTCTGGCTACAATGTGTCCATACTCCTGTTTATTTACAATGGATGGATAGATATGTACTTCCATTCCCTCATGAATTTTCTTGGCATCTGACAGTTTTACATAGCAGACAGCAACATCATCCTCGAGATTTCCAGACAACAGATTTACAATTTCAGAGCCCTTTGCAACTGCTTTGCCTACAGCAATAGGAATATCATATATCTCACCATCCGTATTGGCATAGATTTCACCCTTACTTGCCTGATTTAACAGGGTGTCACGCTGTGCCTGCAAATCAAGTAATATAGCAGATTTCTGATTATGGAAACGTTGTTCATAATTCTCTGAATTACTTTCGGATTCGTCTTCATCCATAACCGACTTGAGTTCAAGCTCATCCACTTCATCACTCAGCGTTTGATATTTTGCCTTTGCTGTTGTGTAGTTTTGCAGTGACTCCAGATATTCCGTATTTGCCACTACATTCTCTGCCTGTGTTCCTGATGCATTGTTCAGATATTCCAGATAGTCCTTTCGCGCCTGCTCTAATGTATTGTTCGAAGAAGTCAGCTTATCACCAGCCTTCTCCATAAATATCCTATAGTCCTCAGCCTGTGTTCTTGCAGACTCCACACCGGACAGTTCTGCCTCATAGGCTGCCTTCTCCTCATCGGTATGTAAAGACGGATCAAACTCTGCATAATGTGCATCAAAGTTTGCCTTCTTGGCATTGTAGCTTTCCTTTGAGCTGATATAGGTATTCTTTGCCTGCTCATACAGGTTGTGATTGGTTTCATAATCGGAGTTTGCTTCCGTATAAGCCACTTCATTTTTCTGATCTGTTATAGATAATGTTGCGTAATACATCTGTTTGTACTGCAGCATAATGGCTTCCTTGTCCTTGACCTCAGTCTCAGCTTCAGCAAGCTTTTCCTTTTTCAACTCTAACGAGGCTGCTGTCTCATTCAGGCTCTTGTCTATATTCTTTGCATCGAGCTTAATCTGCGCCAGTTCTTCAGTATCCTTTGTTACGATATCCAGCTCACTCTCGAATGTAATATTTTCCACATAAGAAATACGGGTATCCAGCTGTTGGATCTGATAGACATCATCCTCTGTTCCAAGTGTCGCAATCAGTTGTCCATTCTCGACAGTGGCTCCCTTTGTTACCTTGATATCTGTGACAAAGCCGTCAGTCTGTGAGTATACTGCTGTTGTTCCATCCGAGTTCATATAAATACCTTCTGTATCAACACTAGTTGGAAGTTTTCCTCCGAATCCCCAGATAATCAAACCTGCAATAATCAAAAAAGCGCCGAGTATAGACGCCCACAGTGCAGGAGATACGAGGACAATTGTTTTGTCCAGCTGATCCTGTGTGGCAATTCTACTCAACGCTGATTTGTTATAGATATTTCTCAATGACAGCCCCTCCGCCTTTGTAGTGATAATCTTTAGTACCCTTCTGTATCATCATATCATTCAAAGTAGGTCAAAAGTATGTCAAAAAGCTTTCTTTGTTCTTTCATATAGGGATGCTGTCGTGAACTCTGTCCAGCTGTAATTCGACATATATTCCCCCATATAACTGTTCACAGCATCTATATCCCCGTTTAAGAAATTGAAATAATCGCATTCTACCTGTTCCGGGTCAATTGCTAAATAATTCCATTTCTTTATCAAAATATTCTCTGCATTTATTGCTTTTAGTGCAGAAAAAAGTGCAGAAATTACTTTTTGAGTCTGGTTCTTCATATTCTTATCATATTCCTTGTCTTCCCATAGAACTGCACCTATTTCTGTTGTCGTTACTCCCGCGCCGGCACGATCCACCAGATAAGCCAGCAATTCCTTTGCCTTGGAGCGTTCAAAAGTAACCGAAATATCATCTGCATAAACATCA
>CAZOHM010000007.1:0-93322 GCA_964579795.1 uncultured Lachnospiraceae bacterium
GTCCCCGGGAACTGATCAATAGCGCATACTCGCTTGACCTGGTAGCCGCAGCCGGACAGCATTTCAAGATCACGAACAAGGCTTGTCGGCTTACAGGAAATATAGACAATGTTTTCGACTCCGTAATTGATGATTTTCTTTAATGCCTTTGGGTGGACTCCATCACGAGGTGGATCAAGAACAATAAAATCCGGCTTTTCCTCGAGTTCATCCAGAACCTTCAGCACATCTCCTGCTATAAAGTCACAGTTATGTAATCCATTAAGGGCTGCATTCTGAGTGGCTGCTGCTACGGCTTCCTCTACTATTTCCACACCGATTATCTTCTTTGCAACCGGTGCCAGAAGCTGTGCAATTGTTCCTGTTCCACTGTACAAATCAAAGATAGTCTTATCATTTGCGCTCCCGCAGCTCAACACAAACTCGCGTGCTGTTTCATAGAGTACCTCTGCTCCAAGACTGTTTGTCTGGAAAAATGAGAACGGAGAAATTTTAAATTTCAAACCAAGAATTTCTTCATAAAAAAAGTCTTTTCCATAAAGAATATCTGTCCGGTCATTTTGAACAGTATCTGCCAAAGAGTCATTCCATGTATGGAGAATCCCGACAATAGTTCCTTGTAGCCGCAATGAACATAGCTGATCCTGCCAGTCTGCAAGCAGACCCTTTTCCATACAGATTGTATCAGGCGGTGTCTGACTGGTCGTAATCAGGTCAATCAGTATTTCACCTGTCTTGATTGCCTTGCGAACAAGCAAATGCCGCAGATATCCTTCATGTGACAGCTTATGATAAAATGAAGTATCCTTCTCTCGAAAATAAGACAGTGTACAGTCAAGTATTTGTCTGTAATCCTCATCTATAATCTGGCAATTCTTTACCGATACAATATCGTAAAAGCTGCCTCTTTTATGCATGCCAAGCTCTAATATTCCGCCCTTACTGCTGTCTCCAAAGGAAAATTCCATTTTGTTACGGTATCCGATCTGTACCGGACTTCCTTTTATTCCATCGAATTGAAAAGAGGCATTTTCCACGTCTAATAATTCTCTGATTTGAGATTCCTTTAAATGCAGCTGTTCTTCATAAGGAAGTGTCTGATATGCGCATCCTCCACATTCAGAAAAATGTCTGCAGGGACTGTCTATCTCGACTGGAGACTTTTCAAGTACCTCCAGCAAACGTCCCTCTGCATTTGCACTTCTTATCTTGTTTACAGAAAAACGAATCTTTTGTCCTGGCAGGACATTCTTGACTACACATTTTTTCTTAGAAGTGCTTCTGTTTTTTTCTGCGTTTCCGATTTGCTCGTTTCCTGCTGTCTGCTCTTTGATTTCTGTCTGTTCTTTATTCGCAGACTCTTCCACGCAGACAATTCCCTTATTCGGAAATTTTATTTTCTCTACTGTCCCTTCCAGTACCTGTCCTTTTTTCATAGCTCCTCCAAAATCTGTTGTCATCTGATATGCAGCCTCATGTCAGCTTGTTATGCTGTCTATCGTAATACACAGGTTTATCCTACATGCATTACAGTATCATCTCATCACTTACTCGTTCAAATACAGGAATAACATCAATTGGTGCAGCAGCTTCTACATACTGACCACCATCAAATACTTTCTGTGTCGCTGTTTCCTGCCAGCGGCATCCATTTGGAAGATATACGGTTCTTTTATCAACATGTGGTTCCATAACCGGTGCAACCAAAAGCTTATCTCCAAACATATACTGACTCTCTGTCTCGTAGCACGCCATGTCCTTAGGAAAATCATAAAACATCGGCCGCATTACCGGGCTTCCCGTCTCACTTGCATCCTTCATACATGAACGGATATATGGTCTGAGCTTCTCACGAATGAACAGGAACTTTTTCAAAATTTCATAATTCTCTTCGCCAAAACTCCATACCTCATTGTCCTGTCCAGAAGTCAGCTGTCTGACTCCATCAATATATTCTTCTTCTCTCTCATACCACGGAGAACGTTCTCCATGCATACGAAATACAGGACAAAATGCTCCCCATGCAAACCAGCGAAGCAGAAGCTCACAGAAATCCGGATTTTCTATATTTCCGCCAAGGAATCCCCCTATATCAGATGTCCACCATGGAATACCTGCCATGCCCATGCTCAGTCCTGCCTGCAGCTGTTCACGCATGGAGCGGAAAGAGGAATGCACATCCCCTGACCATGTTAATACACCATATTTCTGGCTTCCTGCCCAGGCACAGCGCACGAGATTTAAAATTTCTTTTTCACCCTCTGCACGCAGACCGTCATAGAATCCCTTTGCATACATTAGTGGATAAATATTAGTGCATTGAAGTGCAGGTCCTTTATAATAGCGGTAATTATCAAAATCATATGGACCATATTCCGGCTCTGCTTCATCCAGCCAGAAACAGCGAATTCCTTTTTTGTAATAGTTTTCTTTGCAGCGTTCCCATACGAAACGCTGTGCACCCGGATGTGTAGCATCATAAAATACTGTATCTCCCATCCACGTCATATGCTGTTCCATACCACGGTCCGCTTTGACAAGATAACCATTGTCCTTCATTTCACCATAGTTTTCACTCTTATCATCAATAGTTGGCCAGACAGACACAACTGTTTCAATTCCAAGTGATTTCAGTTCTGCTACCATTGCCTCAGGATCAGGCCAGTCACGAGGCGCAAATTTGAAATCCCCTTGTATTGTCCAATGAAAAAAGTCTATAACAATGGCATCCATTGGAAGTCCTCTTCTTTTATGCTCCCGTGCCACGTCTAAAAGCTCTTTCTGATTGCGGTAACGCAGCTTGCACTGCCAGTAGCCCAGTCCGTATTCCGGCATCATTGGAGCACGTCCAACAGCCGCACTGTAATGCAGCTCTATCTCGGCAGGCGTATCACCTGCTGTAATGAAGTAATCCAGCTTTTTTGTACTTTTTGCAGTCCATTCCGTTACATTTGTACCAAAAGTAACTGTACCAACAGCCGGATTGTTCCAAAGCAGTCCATAACCGCGATTTGATACCATAAATGGTACACTTGCCTGTGAATTTCGATGGGCAAGCTCCAGAACAGCACCCTTCTTATCAAGATGCTTATGCTGATACTGACCCATACCGTATATCTTCTCATTATCAAATGCTTCAAACCTTGCAGTTAACATAAAATCGGTTGTGCCTGGAATTGGTTTCATTTCCCGTGCACCTACACGAAGCGGCACACAATAACGATTGATGCGGTCACGATTTCTCCAGTACTCAGCTGTCAAAAGCTCTCCTCGTTCGTTATAGAAGCTGAGCCATCCCTCTGTATTAACCTTAGCAAGTATTTTTCCATTCTTAACAACTGCCTGTACTGCCTTCTGATGATAAGCAGCATATTCTTCCCCACGATACCACGGGTCTGTTACATCTATTTCCTCCAGCCGAATTTCTGGTTCATATTTCTCTACTGGCTCACAAAGTGCCCAATCCTCCTTGTCCATTTCAGGCTGGGCTGTCATTCTGATACGAAGTGAGTCCTTTCCCCACGCCTCTATCAGTACCTTTTCGCCTTCTTTTGCAATAATCAATCGATGCTCTTCCTTATAGATTTTCATGCTTGCATACCTCCCTGTCATAAGTTAAAATACCGTTTACTTCCTCTTCTACATCAGACAGCTGCGTATAGACAGTTGCCGATAATCCGTTTTCTATCTGCGGCTGTATTGTTTTCTGCATCAAATTCTGATATGCCCGCTGCAGATTTGCAATTGATGTACAGGGATGATATCCATACACCTTCTCACAGCACGTATGTCCTTCCACCTTAAATGGAAAACCGCCAAACTCCGACAAAACAGTGGCTCTCTTCTGTTCCCACTGTAACACAAGTTTAAAGAAATAATAGTGCTGGCTTCGCAAATCTCCACAGCGCTGATCGAACCAGCCGCTTGCTGAATCGATCACACGGCTGTCATCAAGCGCACGCAGCCTCTTTGTCATTTTTTTTGCATCAAATTGTCCCCATCCTTCATTAAAGATTACCCATGTACCAATACACGGATGAGACTGTAATGTCCTGACCGTCTGCTCCATTTCCATTTTGAATTCTTCTCTGCCTCGTTTATCTCTTCTGGAAAGCAGGTCATAGCAGTTATCGATAATTCGATAATTGAACATATTGAAAGCCGTTGCCAGATATGTTACAAACCAAAAGTGGTATGCACTGCCTCCATTTATCATATCCTGCCATACAATCATACCAAGTCGGTCACAATGATAATACCAGCGCTGAGGTTCAATTTTAATATGCTTTCGAAGCATATTAAATCCAAGCTCTTTCATTTTTACGATATCATATATCATAGCAGCATCACAGGGTGGTGTATATAATCCATCCGGCCAATAGCCCTGGTCAAGAACACCCTTCTGAAAATATGGTAAATGATTCAAACACATCCGCATAACACCGTGCTCATCCGCCTCTACCGAAAATGTTCGTAGTGCAAAATATCCACAGATGTTATCCTCACCAAATTGTATACGGTAATTGTATAAATAAGGCGTTTGTGGTGTCCACATATGTCTCTTAGCTTCGTCAATCCGAAGCTTTATTGTAACAGCTCCATGGGCAGTCCCGTTGATTTCTGTATTCCGCCATAAATCAGCAGACTCTATTTGTTTTTCTGTTTTTAGTAGCGTCACATCTATCTTTTGAGGTTTAGGAACAGTTCCGTTTCGATAAATCTCCGCTTTCAGCCCAATCTGCTGATCTATTTCGGCTTCAAATATCTCTATCTGCAAATCAATTGGTTTTTGATCTGCTGAAAAGTTATCTTTTTGAGACGAACAATTTACAGAAAGCTGAAAGGAAACCTCTCCTTTATCTGCATCCTGATGACAAACAACCTCATGAACAGACTTCCATGGTACACATTCCATCCAGACCGACTGCCAGATTCCACTTTGCGCTGTATAGAACATTCCTCCACGCTTCAGTGCCTGCTTGCCCTTACTGTGATAGGATGCGTCACTGTCGTCTCTGACACATACAACCAGCTCGCCTTCTTTTTCTCGCAAAAGCGCATCTGTAATATCAGCCTCAAATGGCAAATATCCACCGGCATGCTTCGTAACGCAAATGTGGTTTACATAAACTGCACATCGTTGATCTACAGCACCAAAATGCAATAAGACACGTTTTCCCTCTGTATAATCTGCAGGCAGAGAAATACTGCGTCGATACCACAAATATTCTCCCGGCTGCAATTGTCTGTTTACACCGGATAAGTATGCCTCCGGCGAAAACGGCACAACAATCTTTCCTTCCCAGCCCACGAAAGAACCAGCATCTGACTTCTGCTTAGTAATCGTATAATCCCATTCACCGTTTAAATTTGTATAGCTGTCTCTTACCATCATCGGACGGGGATATTCCTCAAATATGTGATTTTTGTCTAAAGTCTTTCCCCAGCTTGTTATCAGTTGCTTCACATCGTATACCATGCTTTCCATTTTCTATTGTATTTCTATCGTAGCAAGTAGTCAAAAAAAGAAAGCCCTGTTTTAATGAGGACTTTCTTTCTAATCATATCTTAGTCTTCTTTCTTCTTATCTGCTTCGTCATCAAAAAACTCATCATCAAATTCGTCATTCATATCATCATCTAAATCATCCTCAAAATCCTCAAGATAATCCGGTGTGAAATAACAATACAGACCATAAGCAATTGCCGCAATCGCTGCTACACCAAGAATAACGCCTATAATAACTGCACATTTATTGCATTTCTTTTCTTCCTGCTCTTTTTCTTTTTTCTTTAAGAATTCATTAGCCTTTACTGCATTAATAAAATCATTTGCCTTTGTCACACCAAGTGCCTCCTGTGCCTTTACTGTTCTTAATAACTCATCAAATCTGTCCATCATCGCTCCATCCTTTCATTCTTCTATAGTGTATTCGCGATTGTCACAGCTGTGAAAGCAATCTTGGAATAGATATTCTCATTCAGCCGTCTCATCACCATATTCTTCCGTATCATATGCATTAAGTTTATCATAAACAAAGTTGATTTGCTATTGCTTTCGTAAAAAATTTATATTTTTTTTAGTTTTGCAAATGAGGCAAACATTTTCTTTGTTCCGGCATTTGTAAAGTCTACTGTAACCTCAAAATCTCTGCCACCACTTACAATATTTTTCACAATACCCTCTCCAAATTTCATATGCCGCACGGCATCTCCCACACTATAATCCAGTGTACTTGAAACACTGCCGATATTCTTTGATGGCTCTGAAACTCTTCTCTGGGCAGCTGCCTGATTTGCACCGGCAATAAATGGCTTTGCTTTTAAAAGATCTCTGGAATACCTTGTCATGGATTCACTTGGAATGTCATCATCACGAAGCCTGTTTGTCGGAAGTTTTCTGTCCAAAAGCATTGGTGGAATTTCCTTCACGAATCTGGATACTGCATTGTATTGTGTTTCTCCTCGAACCATTCGCTGTCTGGCACACGTCAATGTCAAATCATCCATGGCGCGTGTGATACCGACATAGCAAAGTCGTCTTTCCTCTTCCAGCTCCAGTGGATCTTCCGAAGTAATATTCATGTAACTCGGAAACAGTCCATCCTCCATACCGGCAAGATAAACATGTGGAAATTCCAATCCCTTTGCACTGTGTAGTGTCATAAGCAGCACACGATTATCATCTCTATCCACCTGATCAATATCTGCGACAAGGGCTACCTCCTCCAGAAACTCCGAAAGCGTTGGCTGCTCCTGAGCATTTTGTTCAAATGCGATAACCTTATTGACAAATTCATCAATATTTTCTATTCGTGCCTGCGCCTCTTCCTCATCAGCGGCACCCAGATTTTCCACATATCCTGTTGTCTCTATAATATCATTTACCAGTTCCTCTAAACTTATGTATGGTAATTTACTTCTAAATACCTGAATCATATCAACAAACGGTGTCAGCTTGACAGCACTCTTTCCGATTGCAGTAATCCTGTCTGCCTGTCTGAGAGCATCATAAAAGCTCAGATCATTTGCAACAGCATAATCCTGTACTCTGTTCAGTGTCGTTGCTCCAATTCCACGCTTTGGAACATTAATGATTCGTTTAACAGCCAGATCATCTTTTCCATTATCAATTGTCTTTAAATAAGCAAGAATATCTTTAATTTCTCTTCTGGAATAAAAATTCACACCGCCTACAACATCATAAGGAATACCTGACAAAACAAACTTTTCTTCCAAAAGACGCGCCTGTGCATTCGTTCTGTAAAGTACTGCACAATCTCTGTATTCTGCCTGTCCATCACGTCTCTTCTTTGCTATACTGTCAACGATATAGGATGCCTCTTCGTAAGCTGTATCAAATTGATTGAAGTGAACCTTATTGCCTTCTCCCTTTTCAGTCCAGAGTGCCTTGTCTTTTCTGCCAATGTTATTTTTGATTACAGCATTTGCGGCATCAAGGACAGTCTGCGTAGAACGATAATTCTGTTCTAGTTTAATCACTCTTGCGTCCGGATATACCTTTTCAAAATCAAGAATATTTCTGATATTGGCACCCCTGAATTTATAAATTGACTGGTCATCATCACCAACCACACAGATATTTTTATTTTTTGATGCCAGCAGACGAATCACTTCAAACTGCGCCGTATTTGTATCTTGATATTCATCGACCATAATATATTTAAATCTGTCCTGATAATACTCAAGTATATCCGGCCATACTTTAAATAATTCTACTGTTTTCATAATCAAATCATCAAAATCCAGTGCATTATTCTTTTGAAGAGTTTTCTGATATTCCCCGTAAACCTTTGCCATCTGCCTTTTTGAAAAATCACCCATTGCATTTAAATCCATATCTCTTGGAGAAAACAGCTCATCCTTGGCATGCGAGACAGCACTTAAAAGAGCCCGCTCCGGATACTGCTTTGTATCTATCTGCAGTCTTTTGCAGATATCCTTCATGACTGTCTTTTGGTCATCTGTATCGTAGATTGTAAAATTTGTATCATATCCTAGCTTATCAATATATCTTCTTAAAATACGTACACAGGTGCTGTGAAATGTAGCAACCCAGATGCTTTCCGAGCCAAATCCCACCATATCATCGATTCGCTCTTTCATCTCACCAGCAGCCTTATTTGTAAAGGTAATTGCCATGATATTCCATGGATTAATACCCTTTTCTTCAATCATATAAGCTGTGCGACTCGTAAGAACTCTCGTCTTACCTGACCCGGCACCGGCCAAAATCAAAAGCGGTCCCTCTATCTGAAGAGCTGCTTCTCTTTGTCTGTCATTTAACATTTCAATTGCATTTCTCATAAATCCTCCAGTGCATCACATCAAAACTGTTTCATATAAAAAACGTGGTATTATATCTTTCGACATTATACCACGTTTAAATATTCTATTAAAGTGAAATCATGACGATTTCTCAAGACCTGCCAAGACTCTCATACTTACTTTAGTGAGTCTGCCACTGCCTGTAATGCGTTTGCATTTGCAAGTGCCTGCGCGTAATCTGCTGTTGCGGAAGCAATCATATTAGTATAAGATGGATTCACCTTTGCAAGTTCTGTATAATTCGTAACGATTTCCAATTTGATTCTTGCTGTTTCCTTTGCATTATTCGCAATCTGCTGAGCTACCAATGCTGCATGTGCCTTCTGGTCTGCAGCCCATCTTGCCTGATTAGCTGCGTTTTCTGCTGCGTATGCTGCCTGCTGACTTGCAAACAATGCGTTATGATTTACCTGATCCTGTGCCCATCTTGCCTGGTTAGCGACTTGCTCTGCTGCATATGCTGCCTGCTGCTTTGCAAATAAAGCTCTCTGGGCTTCCTGATCTGCCAGCCATCTTGCCTGATTAGCTGCTCTCTCTGCATTGTATGCTGCTACCTGTTTCGCAACCAGCTCCACGTGAGCCTTCTGATCTGCCTGCCATCTTGCCTGATTAGCTGCATTATCTGCCTGATAGGCTGCCACCTGTCTTGCTACCAGCTCTGCGTGAGCCTTCTGATCTGCCTGCCATCTTGCCTGATTGGCTAGATCTTCTGTAGTAGCAGCTTTAGAAACTACTGTAAAACATAACACCGCAACCATTGCAACAGCACTAAAAGATGCTACTATTTTCTTAAATAATCTCATTCCCCTGATCCTCCTTTACATATTGATTCATTAATTTATAAGTTCGTTACATATATATATTATACTTTTTTATGTTTTATGGAACAACACATTTTGTCTTTTTTAGGAAATTATTTATAAATTTTTAATAAAGACATATTTGCCTGATCTGCTGTTGTATCAGCTTTTGGTTGCACTGTCATAACCAATGCACAAAATGCAGCACCTGCAACTGTTGTTAATAGTTTCATCATGTTTTTCATTTGTGTTTCTCCTGTTTGTTTATTTCATTCAATATTCCCACATTATTTCAAGTGAAATACATGTTTTTTATACTTGACTAACAAAATTCATGCAACCTCATAATCTTCTTCTGCGAATTGCTTACATGCTAAACAACACACCAGACAAATACAGATAAATCTTGCAAAGTAGTATTGAAAACTATATAATATCATTAATAGATTTATTTGCAGTAGACGTTTACTCAGAGGACACGCATATGAAAGAAGACCTAAAAAAAATAATTAAAGAAACTGCTGAAGAAATTCGCAGTATAGATTATATTAAATCATCTAAAGTTCCAAATATCGATTTATATATGGATCAGGTTACGACCTTCATGGAAGAAAATCTCAAGTCAACCAAACGCTATCCTGATGACAAGATTCTGACAAAGACCATGATTAATAATTACGCAAAAAACGAGCTGATTCCTCCACCAATAAAGAAGAAATATTGTAAAGAGCATATTCTGCTGCTTACTTTTATTTATTACTATAAAAATCTTCTGTCAATAAACGATATTCAAAAGCTTCTTTCTCCGTTAATTGACAAGTTCTATCAAAATGAGGAAAATGATTTTACAATTACAGACCTGTACGATCAGATATTTAAGATGTGTGATGAAAAAAGAGATTACTTTCAGGAAAGTATCGAACGCAATCTGCAGATAGCAGAGAATACATTTACTGAATGCTCGGATGATGACCGGGACTATCTACAGCTGTTCGCATTTATCAGTATACTCGGACAGGATGTCTATGCAAAGCTGTTAGTCATTGATAAGCTTCTTGATACACTTCCAGAGCCGGAGCAAAAAGGGTAATTACCTTACTGCTCCTTTTTCATGCGCTCTAATACCATATCATACCCATCATTTCCATAATTCAAAGAACGATTCACACGACTGATTGTCGCTGTGGATGCTCCTGTTTTCTCCGCAATATCCAGGTAGGTCTTTTTCTCTCTGAGCATGCTTGCAACCTCAAATCGCTGAGATAATGACAACAGCTCATTAATTGTACAAATATCTTCAAAAAATATATAGCATTCTTCCTTGCTTTTCAGCTGCATCACTGCATCAAACAAATAGTCCACTGCCTCTGTTCTGATTTTTGGATTCATCCTTGTCCTGCCTCCACTATAGTTTCAACTGTTTTCAGTTTATCACGTTAAAGTGTACGAGTAAAGATATTTTTACTTATTTCTGTATTGGTTCATATGCTGTCTTGCCATATCTTTATTTGTGTTCACTATGAGTCTCTCAGGAAATTCCAATTTTTCCAGCAACGCATAGGCATACTCATGTGAGCCTATCAGTTGATCTATGTGTGCATCTGAATTGACAATCACCTCTGTCTCATACTTTTTGCACCATTTTATCAGTTCAGTATCATTTTCATATGCATGTTTTCTCGGAGAAAGTGCACTCAGCGAATTGTTATTTATCTCAAGCAGCTTTCCATACTCTGCTGCTGCCTGGGCGACTGCCTGTAAATCAAGAGGAAATCTCGCGTCATCCGGATGACCAATAATATCAATATACGGATTCTTAATACAATTGATAACTGCATCCGTATTTCCTGCTTTCCCGAGACTCTCCATACATGGAATGTGGAGACTGGCAATTACCACCTCCATATGCTTTAAAATATCATTTGGAAGATCAACCTTTCCCGCACTGTCTAATATATTCAGTTCAACGCCTAAAAATAATTCAAGACCATATGCCTTGCGGTCTATGATCTTTAAATTACCAAAATGCATTTGATGGCAGCTTCCCGGCATCGCCGGACCATGATCTGTAATGCCATACATGGCAATTTCCTTTTCTTCTGCCATGGCAATCATTTCATTCATGGTATTAAATGCATGTCCACTTACAATTGTATGTGTATGAAAATCCAGATAATTATTCATTGCTTATACCTGAACCCCCAGCTTATCAAATAAACGTTTCAGAGATTCATCCTCCAAAATCAATACCATATTGCTCGTTATCTCTTCCTGCTCAACCGTAAACTGTTCATCAATTACCAACACCTTATCCCCAGGCTTTGAAAATGTCTCCAATGGTGTCCTAAGTATCTCACCGATTGTACTGCATTGCTGTGTTGGTGCTCCGATATTTACAGTCATCCCTGTAAGTGTCGCAATGGAATTCGCATATGCTCCTGAAGTAATATTGGCCATTTCGCTCAGCACAGAAGTGTCCATCTCATCCATGCTTTCGAGAGACTCTATCTTTTTCTCATAAAATGTATTAATAATACGTTCGGCAAAACGACGCTTCACGATATGAAACATCATCCCCTGCAAATCATCGCTGACATCTATCTTAATGCCAAGCACCTGGCTTTCCTGTCCACCAAGATATTCTGTTGTAGTATCATATCCTAATAAATGCACGTTGGGCACTGACATATCAATTGCCGTACCAAGAAGTACAGATAAAGCTGTGCAGGCATTTCCCGCCCCAATATTACCGATCTCACGCATTACATCAATCTGCATCTCATTAAAATTTTCATAAGAGCCCATATGGTACCCCTTTCTGCTGTAAAAACATACTGTAATTTATTTGAAAATGTTATAGTAATAGTTTATCATATTTTTATATATAGGGCAATGTATGAGCTACTTGAATTACTTACTTTTTTCAAAAATAACTGTTCCTATTTCTTTCTTTGCTTCTCTGATTTGCTTTGAGCCCTTGGCTGTCCATGCAACACAAAACGGTCCATACAGGCGCCGACATAAACGATAGCCTAATGTTCGGATATCCGAAAACCGATAAGCGATAAAATCCGGTCTGGAAACGCGATTCACAAGTAAATGTGTCATAAAAAGATTTGCAGGAAAGTGCAGATTGTGTTCGCTCTGCATATTATTAGAAAGCTGTCCTCTGATGATCTCCGGTTTGTTCTTGAAAAACCATCTCAACAAAAACGGGCTAAAAGACTCTATGCAAATATTTCCCTGATAATCCTTTATTTCATCACAAACACGCTCACAAAAATAAAAGTTAAAGTTTCCATTATTATTCTTAATTTCACATATAATATCTGTCTTGTCAAGCAACTTCAGAACATCTAAAAACAATGGGATTTTCTCATCAGTTCCATTCAGTGACAGCTCCTTAAGCTGATCAAAAGTAAAGTCTTTGAGCTTTCCCTTCACACCGCACATACGACGTAAATCGCTATCATGAAAAACGACAAGCTGATGATCCTTTGTCATTTGGACATCCAGCTCTACACCATACCCTTTTTCCATTGCCGCACGAAATGCCGCCATGGAGTTTTCGGGAATGTCTTTGTCATGCAAACCTCTATG
Organism: uncultured Lachnospiraceae bacterium; assembly: GCA_964579795.1. Classification (GTDB taxonomy): domain Bacteria; phylum Bacillota; class Clostridia; order Lachnospirales; family Lachnospiraceae; genus JAEYFP01. The sequence continues at coordinate 12,749 of CAZOHM010000007.1, forward strand.
TGCATACATCTTTCCTTTAAAATCAGAAACATCTCTTTTTCGGTTCGGTTTCATAAGCATTATAATTAGAAGAAACAACCCTGCACAAATCAACGAACCAAATGCAAAACCCTCACAGACACTAATCTCTGTCTTCATCTTCATACCATTCACCACTTTCGATTTTACATTTTATCACCTTTAGTTTCTGTTTTCAATCCTTTTTGCACGGCTTATAACCGCACGTTATAGATATCATAACTAATTTGCATGTGTTGACAATAATCAGAGAAACCACTATGATATGGGGAAAATCAGAAGTAAATATTTAAGAGGAGGAACTATTATGAAAAAGAAATTAATCAGCATCATACTTGTTGCAGCTATGGCTGTTTCAACACTTGCAGGCTGCGGCAGCAATACAGGTGATGCAAACGCAACAACTGAGCAGGCAGCGGATGCAGGCACAGAGGTAGAAAACGCAGACACTTCTGCAGAACCTGCTACCGTAGAAGGTGCAGAAACCTTTTTAATTGGTGGTATTGGACCTGTCACCGGAGGTGCAGCATCATACGGTATCTCTGTAAAACAGGGTGCCGAAGTTGCCATTGATGAGATCAACAAAGCAGGTGGTGTAACAGTTGGCGACAAGACCTATCAGCTTGCACTCGCATTCGAAGATGATGAGGCTTCTGAGGAAAAATCCCCACAGGCTTACAACGCTTTAATGGATCAGGGAATCAATGCACTTATGGGAACAGTTACTTCCGGTGCATGTCTTGCAATTACTGATTTAACAGCTGAAGATAACATTCTTCAGATTACACCTTCAGGATCAGCAAAGGATTGTACAAAAAATCCTAACGCTTTCAGAATCTGCTTTACAGATCCTCTTCAGGGTGACACAATGGCTGAATACATTGTAAACACAGTTGGAATCAAGAACATTGCAGTTATCTTCAACAATGCCGATGAATACTCAACAGGAATTAAGGATGCATTTGAAGCTAAGGTCGCAGAGCTTGGCGGAACTATTACAGCAAGTGAATCATTTGTTACAGATGATGTTGATTTCAATACACAGCTTACTTCTATCAAGAGTACAGATGCTGAATGTATTTTTGTTCCTGCATATTACAATGATGCAACCTATATTACAAAACAGGCAAAAGAACTTGGTATGACACTTCCTTTCTTCGGTTCTGACGGATGGGATGGTGTACTTGGTACTGTTACAGATGCAACAACAGTTGAAGGTGCTGTTTTCTTAAGCCCATTCTTCGCTGCTGACACAGCAGAAAATGTTGCTTCCTTCGTATCTGCCTATGAAGCAGCATACAGCGCAACTCCAGATCAGTTCGCTGCAGATGCTTATGATTCCATCTATGTAATCAAAGCAGCTATGGAAAAAGCCGGTTCTATCGAAAGTGCAGATTTGATTGCCGCTATGACTGAAATTGAAATTAATGGTTTGACAGGTGATAACATGAGCTTCACAGCTGATGGCGAGCCAAATAAGGGCGCAAAATTTATTAAAATAGTAAATGGTGAGTATACTTCTGTAGAATAACCAGTGATTTATTGGCAATTCTCTTGTCACAAATCAAAAACCTATGCTATAATAGCGTGGGTATGGTATGCAATGACGCAATACGAGGGCATTCTGCTCTCGTATTGTTGCATTTTATCCATTAGAATTTTCAAGAAGGTATGGTGAAAGTTATGAACATCCTAAACAGCATTATCGAGCAGTTGATTAACGGTCTGCGAACCGGAAGTATCTATGCATTGATAGCGCTCGGCTATACGATGGTATATGGTATTGCAAAAATGATAAATTTTGCCCATGGTGATATTATCATGGTTGGTGCCTATGCTCTTTTTGTATTTATTACGAGACTCCAAATGCCGGTTATTCCTGCTGTAATTCTGACTATTATTTTCTGTGCACTGCTTGGTGTCATTACAGAAAAAGTCGCTTACAAGCCTCTAAGAAAGGCTCAGCCACTGGCCGTGCTCATTACAGCAATTGGTGTCAGCTATTTTCTTCAGAATATTGTGCAGATCATTTTTGGAGCTACACCGCTCCCATTTGCTTCTATTATCCGAATTCCTTCTGTTACACTCGGAGCTATTAATGTTTCAGGAATTACCTTGATTACATTGATTGTCACAACAGTTTGTATGGTTCTGTTATCACTGTTTATAAGCAAGACAAAAGCTGGACGTGCCATGCGTGCAGTTTCCGAAGATAAGGGCGCAGCAGAGCTTATGGGAATCAACGTAAACGGTACGATTTCCCTTACATTTGCTATCGGATCAGGATTAGCGGCTGTTGCCGGAATTTTGTTCATTTGTCAATATGAATCTCTTCGTCCTACACTTGGAGCACTTCCGGGTATCAAAGCTTTTGTTGCCGCTGTTCTCGGTGGAATCGGATCCATTCCGGGTGCTATGCTCGGCGGTATTATACTCGGTGTTATCGAAAGCTTATCAAAGGCTTATATTTCTACACAGCTTTCTGACGCAATTGTTTTTGGCGTACTTGTTATTGTTCTTCTTGTAAGACCATCCGGTCTTCTCGGCAAAATGAGAAGGGAGAAGGTGTAAGCTATGAAAAACAAAAAAAACATTCTGACACTCATTATTACAGTTGCTGTCTATGCTCTTGTGATGATTCTTGTACAAAGCGGCGTACTCAGCCGTCAGCTGACATCTATCATTGTTCCGTTATGTGTCAATATTATGCTTGCTGTTTCCCTCTGCCTGATTATTGGTTTTTTGGGTGAATTGACACTTGGTCATGCTGGCTTTATGTCAATCGGTGCCTATACTGGTGCTTTGATTACAATTCATACAACCGGACTTCCCACACCACTTTCCTTCTTACTCGCCATACTGATTGGTGGGCTTGTTGCCGGCATATTTGGTGTAATCATCGGAGTACCTGTTCTTCGACTAAAAGGCGATTATCTTGCAATTGTAACGCTTGCCTTTGGGGAAATTATCAAATCAATTATTAACTCATTGAAAATTACAAACGGTGCTGCCGGACTGTCAGATATACCAAAGTATTCAACCTACAAAAATTTCACAGTTGTATATATTATCATGGCTTTCATGATTTTACTTGTTTCCAACTTTGTGCATTCCAGACATGGACGTGCCATCTGTTCAATTCGTGATAATTATATTGCAGCAGAAGCAACCGGTCTTCCTGTCAGCAGATTCAAAGCTCTTGCCTTTGTAATCTCAGCAGTATTTGCCGGTATTGCAGGTGTCATCTATGCACATAATGTCGGTATCTTAAAGCCCGCAACCTTTGACTATAACAAATCCATTGAGATTCTTGTTATGGTCGTGCTTGGTGGAATGGGTAATATTAAAGGCTCCATCATCGCAGCTATTGTTCTGACACTTCTTCCTGAGGTGTTACGTGGTATGGATGATTACCGTATGCTTATGTATTCTATCGTTCTGATTGCAATGATGATTATTAATAATTCATCATTCAAACAGATTGTACTTGCAAAGTTTAAAAGAAACGCAAAGGAGGGCGAATAATCATGGCTTTACTCGAAGTAAAAAATCTTGGAATCTCCTTTGGTGGTCTTCGTGCTGTTGACAATCTGAATATGTCTATTGAAGAAGGCTCTCTTGTTGGTCTGATTGGTCCCAATGGAGCAGGAAAAACAACTGTTTTCAATATGCTGACTGGTGTTTACCTGCCTACTAATGGCTTGATTACGCTGGACGGTAAAAACATTGTCGGTCATAAACCAAATGAAATCTGTAATGCAGGAATAGCCAGAACCTTTCAAAACATTCGACTGTTTTCCAAAATGAGTGTTCTCGACAATGTCAAGGTTGCGCTGCATAATGAGATAAATTATTCTTTGTTAGAAAGCTTTCTGCACCTTGGCTCCTATATAAAAAAAGAAAACGAAATGACCAAGAAGGCTATGGACATCTTGAAAGTATTTGATTTGGATGAACAGGCCTCCTATAAAGCGTCCAATCTCCCATATGGAAAACAAAGAAAGCTGGAAATTGCCCGTGCACTTGCAACAGGTCCAAAGCTTCTTCTGCTGGACGAACCTGCTGCCGGAATGAATCCAAATGAAACAGCCGAGCTCATGCACACAATTGAGATTGTAAGAAATCAGTTCCATGTAACAATCCTTCTGATTGAGCATGATATGAAACTGGTATCCGGCATCTGTGAATACCTTTACGTTTTGAATTTTGGTACTCTGCTTGCAAATGGCAAACCGGAACAGGTACTGAATGATCCAAAGGTAATTACAGCTTATCTTGGAGAAGATTAGGAGGAGCTATTATGAGCATGCTGAAAATCAGTGATTTAGAAGTATATTATGGTGTGATACAGGCAATCAAGGGAATCAGCTTTGAGGTGAACGAAGGAGAAGTCATTGCCCTGATTGGAGCTAATGGTGCTGGTAAAACAACCATTCTTCATACAATTACCGGGCTTGTTGATTCTAAAGCCGGGAAAATAGAATTTGAAGGACACGACATTACAAAAATGCCCGGTTATAAAACCGTTTCTCTTGGAATGGCACATGTACCGGAAGGACGACGCGTATTCGCCGATTTGACCGTTTACGAGAATCTTCTGATGGGTGCCTATACAAGAAAAGACAAAGATGAAATTAATCAGACACTGGATATGGTTTTCAAACGTTTCCCAAGACTGATGGAAAGAAAGAGCCAGCTTGCCGGAACACTCTCCGGCGGCGAACAGCAAATGCTTGCTATGGGGCGTGCACTGATGTCAAAGCCCAAAATCATTCTGATGGATGAACCATCCATGGGACTCTCTCCCATCTATGTTAATGAAATATTTGACATCATCCGTGAAGTAAGCTCCAGCGGAACAACTGTCCTTCTCGTTGAACAAAATGCCAAAAAAGCACTTTCTATCGCAGACAGGGCCTATGTACTGGAAACAGGGAAAATTGCTCTGTCAGGCAAAGCAGATGAACTGTTGAACAATGATTCCATTAAGAAAGCATATTTAGGCGAATAAGGCAGGGGGAAAATTTATGGATAAAGTAATAGTAACTATTGCACGTCAATATGGCAGTGGCGGAAAAACAATCGGACAGATGTTAGCCGATGACATGAAGGTAAATTGCTACGAAAGAGAAATCCTGCAAATGGCTTCCGAAGACAGTGGAATCAATGAGTATTTATTTGCGCAGGTCGACGAACGCATTCGTACAAATACATTTTTTAAAATGAAGCAGATTTACAAAGGTGCCTTAATTGCTCCCGAAAGCGATGGTTTTACATCTGATGCCAATCTCTTTAATTATCAGGCAAAAATAATCAAGCAGCTTGCCGAACAGGGTTCCTGTGTCATTATTGGACGCTGTGCAGATTTCATATTGAAGGACTATCCCAATGTCGTTTCGGTATTTGTTTACGCAGACGAAGCATTCTGCAAGCAAAATGCTCTGGAACGTGTTTCGATTGGTGAAAAGGATATTATGAAATATATTGAAAAAACCGATAAATACCGCGGAGATTACTACAAGGCACATACCGGTCATGATTGGCATGATTTACGCAATTATGACTTGTCTATTAACAGCAGCAAGCTTGGTTTTGAAAAATGCGTCGAGGAAATTAAATCCTATATTGATATTCGTTTTTCTAAACTGTAATGAGGAGAGGTTATTATGGAAGCATATGAAATATTCAGAAGTCTGGCAATCATTATTATCTTTGCCAAGTTATTTGGCATTATGGCCAGAAAATGTAAAGCACCACAGGTTGTAGGAGAAATCATTGCAGGATTAATCATCGGACCAAGTCTGCTTGGTCTTGTCTCAACCTCAGATTTCCTGTCACAGATGGCGGAAATTGGTGTTGTATTGCTTATGTTCTCAGCAGGTCTGGAAACAGATTTGAAGGAACTGATGAAGACAGGTCCAATTGCTCTGTTAATTGCCTGTGCCGGCGTTTTTATCCCACTTGCAGGCGGAACAGTTTTGTATATGGCTTTTTATGGCGCTTCTGCTGTCGGAACGCCCGAATTTTACCGTGCTGTATTTGTTGGTACGATTATGACTGCAACATCTGTCAGCATTACGGTACAAACACTAAAAGAGCTCGGTTATTTAAAAAGCAAGGTTGGTACGACCGTACTTGCAGCCGCAATTATAGATGATGTAATTGGTATTATAGTACTGACATTTGTTATTGGGTTCAGAACACCGGATGCAAATATCAGTGGTGTTGTAATCAGTACAGTGCTGTTCTTTGTCTTTGCTCTTGTAATTGGCTTTTTGTCCTACAAGGTATTCAAATGGGTCGATAAAAGATATCCACATACTCGACGCATTCCTATTGCTGGTCTCGCCTACTGTTTTGCACTTGCCTTTATTGCAGAGCACTACTTTGGCATAGCAGATATTACCGGAGCTTATGTTGCAGGAATTATTTTATGTAGTATCCGTGATTCTGACTACATCGCTGAAAAAATGGATATCAACTCCTATATGCTGTTTGGTCCGATTTTCTTTGCCAGTATTGGTCTGAAAACCAATATTGCAGATTTCTCTCCAAGCATTCTGCTTTTCTCTGTTGCATTTGTTATAGTTGCACTAGTGACGAAAATTATTGCCTGTGGTCTTGTCGCGAAAGCATGTAGATTCAATTGGGGAGATTCCCTAAAAATTGGTGTCGGAATGATGACCAGAGGTGAAGTGGCTTTGATTGTTGCACAGAAAGGTCTCTCTGTCGGTCTACTTGAGCCGGTTTATTTCACTTCGGTTATTTTACTGATTATTACATCCTCTGTTGTCACACCTATTGTCTTAAAGCTCCTCTTTTCCGTGAAAAACAAAAATGCTGTACAATCTATGGAAGCTTAATTGTACAGCAATAATTAGCTTAACCTTTAGGGTTTCTGTTGTAAAACTACTTTACAATAGAGGCCCTTCTTGATTTTTTAGATTCATACAAAGACTGGTCAGCGCAGTTCATAACACTCTGCAACTCTGAACTTTCATCACAGATAAAGCACTTGAAACCCAGAGAGCTTTCAACATAATATGGTTTCTCGGAAACCTCATTATAGGCTCTGGCAGATGCTATAATCTGTTCAATCAGCATCTGTGGTGTCTTGTTTTCATCACATAAAAACATTACAACAAATTCATCTCCACCTAGTCTTCCAATTAGTTCATCCTCACCAATTACCGCTTTGATTATGGACGAAATTTTCTTAATGGCGAAATCTCCTTCTCTATGTCCGAATCGGTCGTTTATCTCCTTTAAATGATCCAAATCGCCAAATATAACTGCTGCTTCACGACCCTCAAACTTTTTTTTCATATTTAAAGCTTTTTCAATAAATCCACGCCGGTTTAAACAGCCTGTTAATGAATCATACTCAGAAATAAACCGTAGCATACTGTTCTTTTCTTCAACCTCTGCAATAAGCTGTTCAAGCCTGTCTTGAGATTTTTTCTGTGCCTTGCTCATCTCACAATACTTCAAAGCTGTCCCAATCTGAATACTTATATAATAAAGCGAAAGCACATTTTCAGGATTTACCTCACTGATTAGTACTCCATATTGCTTGTTTTCAGAATAAAGATTGATCAGTGTTGAATTGTATCCTGTTTCTGATGTTGACTTAAAGTAAGAATCAAATCCATTATCCTTTGTCACAATCAGACGATCCTGTGGCTCATATGCTACAATTTCATCATTTGTCATATATGCAGCAAGATACATCTTTTCAGGACAAACCCATTCTTTATTTGGAGTGTGTACAATCGGCCTGCGGAACATATACAAATAGCTGTTTCCAATATGTAATGTCTGCATTTTAGCCATTGCACTGCGAAACATCTCCTTTTCACTGGAAACATGATTTGCCATATCTCTGGAAATCAAAGACATGAACCATGCACTGCTCTCATGCTCTGCAAGTGAATCCTTTGCCTTTTTATATAAATATGACTGTAAATATTTCATTCCCTCAATTAAAATATCAGAGAATAAAACTCCCTCCATATGATCGTCCACTGCTCTCATAATAAATGAAAAGTAGTCAGAATATATCGCCGCAAGTGCCTGCGGAGAAATATACTCTGCATATGGACCTGTCATCAACTGTCGAAGCTGCTCTACAACACGTTTTGTTGAAAGCTTCTCCTTCACATATCCTAAATAAATAATCGTATCTGCATAGATAATATCATACAGCGCGTCATATACGCGGTCACCGATTGCGTCATTCACATCAGAAATCAATATGGCATCCTTAATAGTCTCTGCAACTTTAATTGCATAAAACTCCGGACCCACCTTTTCAGACTCCGTCATCTGAGCAAACTGCTGCTGCTCTGCCATCATACATCCGCATGATTGTCTTCTTACAAGAGCCGGGGGTAAAATAATATCCTCTCCTTCACCCTTCAGACACATATCAATCACGTTATATACAGATTTGTAGCCACTGGAATAGGCGTTTTGAAGTACTGTTGTCAATGGTGGGTCTAAAGTAGATGCCATTGTCCAGTCATCATAGCCCGTAACGGCAATTCCCTCTCCCCTCTCTATGTCACGTCCAACCAAATAACGAATCGGACTCTTTTCAGAGCGCTCTCTTGCCTTTGGAGTCATATAAAAGTATTCCTGTCTGCGTTTCTTGCATACATTATAAACAGCATTCGCCATCAAATCATTTGCACAGACAAATGCCTGTACATATGGATTATTGTCGAACAAAAACTCGACTTCTTTTTCTACAGACTCAGTGAAATCGCCTACCTGCACCATATTCGGTGTAATCTCTATTTTCTGTTCACGCATAACATCCTCAAATGCACGATATCTCTCATCTGCGTCTCTATTGCCAATCGGCCCACGCAGGCATACAAACCTGCGGTATCCATGATCTATGGCCAGATGCTCCACAACAGAACGCATACCTTTGTAATTATCTGCAATTTGATAATGTGCATTTTTCTTATGAACAACGTCCTCAAGTATCACATGGGGAATATCTTCGAACTTATCCAGAAATGTCTCTCTCTCCCTGTCATTTAAGAAAATAACAAGTTCACCATACGAGATAATGACAGCATCCACCTTTGCAAGCTTTACATAATCGAATACCGTCGTGACCTGGTAATCATAGCTTTCCTCTTCAGCAAAAAACTCTCTGTAAAAGTAGCTCGTATGAATACCAAGAAAAACAATAATATTAACCTTTGCCTCTTTTGCTGCTTGTCTGATACCATTCATCGTATTGATGGAATGCGGCGAATTTGCATTGCCAATCAGTACTCCAATTGTCAGTCTACGCTCCGACATACCACCCATCCTTTCTCCATATAAGCATCTTTCAAACACCTTTAATAGTATCATGTACCTATTAAAAACGCAAGTTTCAATTTACATATACTTACATTTCAGTAAATTTTCTCTCACATATAAATTGTAATATCATATATTGAATTATAATCAAATTGTATGCATTAAAAGGGAGTTTATTATGAAAAAGCGATTAACCGCTCTGTGTTTAGTTTTCATGCTGCTGTTGTCAGCAGTACTTACCGGCTGTGGTTTAAACAGCAGCAAAAAAGGCAATAATGTCGGCAACCAGAAAGTAATCCTAAACGAAGTTGCTCATTCCATATTCTATGTTCCACTCTATGTTGCTGTTGAAGAAGGGTATTTTACTGAAGAAGGAATTGACCTGACACTTGTTACGGGATATGGCGCTGATAAAACAATGACTGCTGTTCTGTCAGGCGAAGCCCAGATTGGATTTATGGGAAGTGAAGCGAGTATTTTTACTTACCTCGGAAAGCCTGATGATATCGTTGTAAACTTTGCACAGCTCACACAGCGAGCAGGCAACTTTCTTGTTGCAAAAGAACCGATAGAAAACTTTTCCTGGGATATGCTTAAGAACAGTAAGGTTCTCGGTGGAAGAGCTGGAGGAATGCCAGAAATGGTTTTTGAATTCATTCTCAAAAAGCACAGCCTGAATCCTTCATCTGATCTCATAATTGACCAGTCCATTTCTTTTGGTGACACAGCCGCAGCCTTTGTTTCCTCAGATGCTGACTACACAGTTGAATTTGAGCCGCATGCCTCTGCACTTGAGGCAAATGGTGAAGGTTACATTGTTGCATCACTTGGTGTAGAATCCGGATATGTACCCTATACTGCGTTTTGTGCAAAAAAAAGCTATATTGAAAACAATCCAGCCCTGATTCAGAGTTTCACAAATGCTCTGCAAAAAGGACTGGATTATACAAAGAACCATACACCTGATGAACTTGCTGCTGTAATTCAGCCACAATTTAAAGAAACCGAAATCATGACACTGACAACAATCATTTCTCGCTACTATGAGCAGGAAACCTGGAAGGATAACCTGATATTTGATGAAGAAAGCTTTTCTCTTTTGCAGAATATTCTGGAAGAATCCGACGTACTTGAGGAAAGAGTTCCTTATGAAGAACTTGTCACAACTGATTTTGCCAAAAAAGCAATTAACTAAACGTAAACCCAGTCACTTATTCCTTCGCATTCTTCAAGGGACGGATCTTATACGTAAGTATCAGGTCCGTTTCCCCTGATTGTGAGGAAAATGCCTTTTTTAACCGTTCCAAAATTCTTTGCGCATTTTCAAACGAATCAGCTGGAAACATAATGGCATACTGATTATCCGCATACCTGCAAATGGAATCTCCGCAGCGAAGTTCATAACGGCAGCTATCCAAAAGAGACTTCATAATTCTCTCATTGCGAAGCACCTCATATTCTCCTTCTGATTTCTTGCACATTGTCATCAGTGCAAAAAACATCGTGTTACCGGTTCTTGCAAGAAGTCTTCTCTGCAAATGATAAATATCTTTAAACATCTCATAATCACACACAAATGCAGTGTTTTCTTCGTCATCCATTTCCATATTGTGCTGAATGTTTTTTGTTTCTTCATCCATCTGATTCATATTATAAAGCATTTTCTCATAAACAATCTGCAGGGATGACTCAACTTTCCCATTATTTTCTGCAATCTGCTGTTCCAGCAAAAGCAGTTCATTTGTACCTATCAGCTTCAATGCTGTTTTGCACAGCTTTATGATTTCATCATAAGATTTTTCTTTCTTTAATTCAACAATATAGGTAAGTACATCTTTTACATAAAGATCACGATAATAAACAGCTCTTGGAACAACCCAATGCTCAGCGCTTGAATCTAAAAGCAGTCCGCCCTTATATAAATTGATGGCAGCACGCAGGCATTCCTTTCTTTTTTCAATACTCATTGCCTTATTCAAACCAATATGTGAATAATCCTCAAAATCAAAAATATCAATAGAAATATCTAATTCCTGATTCCATTGATATGCACCCCGTTTGCTTATAATGGAATTCTGAAGCTGGGTAATCCCTGCCTTATCAACCAATGTACGATATCTGTACAAAAGTGTCCGAAGTGCAGTTCCCGGATTTGCATAATCTTCACCTGACCACAATAGTTCAAACAGCTCTCTGTGAGAAATCGCCTCTTTTTTATGTAATAACAAATAGGACAGGAAAAGCTTTGTTTTTCTCGTATTACTTAAGCTTTCCAATATCTGCTTCCCATCAAGTTTAATATCGAACTTACAAAACAACGTAATCTCTAATTTAGAATCCATTACATAACCTCCAATTTTGTCACATTGATAAGATTCTATCACAATGTAATACTAAATTCAACTGTCGTTTCATTTTCCTTGCTTGACGAAACAAAATCGTTTGTTTATAGTAAGTAGGAAGAAGGAGAATGATATGCTGCACATTTTGATTGCTGACAAGGAAAACTCAATAGCAAGCCTTATTTTCGAGATTATTTCCGAAAGAAAAGCTGAGATGGAAATCTGCTATGCCGCCAGAAATGTTGACGAAGTACTGCATGCAATAGACAGCTACCATCCGGATCTTGTCATCATTGACGTTGCACATTTTACAAACGAAGAGCTTGAGCAGATTCGAAAATCAAGAGATACAACAACTCCCTGTCATTTTATAGCTGCAAGTGCAGACAGCTCTAAACACAGGATGCAGCTTGCTATTAAGCTCGGTGTGGATGCGTTCTTATGTAAACCTGTTGATTCACAGCTGCTATATGACACTATTCAAGAAAGCAAGGAAAAGCTGGATTCTGAACAAGTCAATCTGCACTCTTATCGTACTCTTTTTCAAAATCGCCGTTCTGCACTTTTATTGGATATACTTTCCAACCAGCAGTCACTCAGCCATTCTGAACTGGAAATTTACTTTCCCAAATGTTCTGAAAAGCTGTTTCAAATACTTCTTTGCGAACCATATAAAATGGGTGAAAACAGTATTGTACCAAAATTCTCCGATCAACTTAAAAATCTACAGAGAGATCAGGATTATCTGTGCTGTGATATGGAGAATGGTAAACAGATTATACTGTTAATCGGAAAAGCAGCTCATAAGACCGTACATAATTTTCTTGAAAATCACAATGATTACGATTCAAAACACACCTCTTATCATGCACTGTTTATTACATGTGGAAGAATCGTAGCTTCTCTTAGCGAAATTGCCCTTTCTTATCAGTATGCAACAAAGCTGATGGAACACCGTTATTTTATGAACGAGGAAATACATGTTCTTTCCGAAGAAACGCAGCTTTCATTAACAGATGACTTTCAACTTGAAGATATCACACAGTACTGTCAGGTTTGCTGCTCCTGTTTACAGTCGTACAATCGCATCAAGCTGCAGGATACACTACTGGAGATTCAGTTGAGAATGAACAGCTGTACGAATACACTGTCAGAAGTCAAAATGCTCCTCAGTGATATTTTCCTCTCAATTAAGCAGGAAATGCTCAGAAAATATCCGGATGCACAGTTTCGTTTTCCGGCAAACTATACCGTTTTGTATTTAATAGAACATTCTGAACGCCTGGATGATGTGTTGGATTTTTATAATACACAGTTTGAATCAATCATGAATTCCATTGGTGATTCAACAGGAAATAATATTTTGTATGACATTATTTATTATGTTAACCATAATTTTCAGGATAATATTAAGTTAGAAGGAATTGCAAAGCTGTTTGGCTACAACAGTTCCTATCTCGGAAAACTGTTCAGCAAAAAAGTAGGCGAAAGCTTTAATTCTTATTTAGATTATGTTCGTGTTTCACATTCCAAAATCTTGCTTGCACAGGGAAATATGAAGATTTATGAAATTTCCGAACGAGTTGGCTACAAAAATGTAGATTACTTCTACAAAAAGTTTCGTTCTATTACCGGAACTACGCCCGCCGATTACAGGCGAAGACTGCTCCCTGGCGAATCCACAGAAAACGAGTAACAGCTTTTATAATGATATAAGAAGCAAGCAGCAGCTTTTATAAACGAAAGAATCGTACAATTCAAGTTCAAATTGTACGATTCTTTATTATAATAATAAAATTTGTAATAATAATTAACCCTTAACAGCACCTGCAACCATTCCCTTGATGATTTCCTTACTGAATACAAAGTAAAGAACAACGATTGGAGACATGGTAAGTAACATAGCTGACATGATTTTCGGATAATCAGATGCGAACTGACCCTTGAACATTGTCATGGCAAGCGGAACTGTCTGTAATCTGACATCCTGCATAAGTACCAGAGCAAATGAAAACTCATTCCAGCATGCAAATACACTGACAATCGCAATCGTAACAAGCATTGGTCGTGTAATCGGCAGAATAATCTGGAACAATGTTCTGGAAAAACCACTACCGTCAATTGCTGCTGCCTCCTCCAGCTCAATCGGGACTGACTTGATAAAGCCCTCCACAAGAAAGATGGATATCGGCAGATTAAAGGCGACATACGGAATCAAAAGTGTAAACCACTGATTGCCCAGTCCGGTTTTATTAAATACTACATAAATAGGAACAAGAAGAGAATGTACAGGAATCAGCATACCCATTAAGAACATGACGTAAAGGATTCTGTTTCCTTTAAATCTAACTCTGGCAAGAATGTAACCTACAATAAATCCAAATAATACTATGAAGAACAAAGATAGAATTGTAGTTCTTGCACTGTTAATCATGGACTGCCAAATGTGATAATCCTTGTTTGTAGTAATCTTTATATAATTACCCCATGTCGGTTCCTTAGGAAGTCCGATAATATCTGCATTAAAAACTCTCTTTGGTTTCAAAGAAGAATAGAACATCCAAATAAGTGGGAAAATACATGTTGCTGAAAAAATAATCAGTAATGCGTTCAGAAAAACTGCCAGCACACCTTTACTTGCTTTGCTACCTGCAGTGAGATTCTTCTTTCCTGCAATGTCATTCGGATTATAAGCCATTTTACTCTACCCCCTTATCTCTTGTATAGAAATTGATAAGTGCCTGGCTGCCCGCAATAACAATCAGACTGACTACAAAAATACCAACAGAAATCGCACTACCATATCCCATGTTCATCTGTTCAAAGGAAATCTTATAACCATACATCGCCATAACCATGGACGACGTACCTGGTCCACCCTCTGTCATCGTATAAATATGATCGAAGGCTTTCATATTACCAGCGATGCAAAGTGTAATACTAACAAGCAATGTGTTCTTTAAAAGTGGCATTACAATGTAAATTGCTCTCTGTACTGCATTTGCTCCATCAAGCTCTGCAACCTCAAATATTTCTGTATCAATTGCAGCAATACCAGAAAGAAGAATAACCATATAGTAACCGATATACTGCCAAACAAGAGGAAGTGCAACAAGAAGCATAACAATCGATTTATCATTCAGCCATACCTTTGTCAAATCATCTCTTCCGATAGTATCTAAGAACCAGTTCAAAATACCTCTTTTGTTATCATAAATCATCTTCCAGATAAAACCAAGACATACTGCAGATATTGTACTTGGGAAAAAACCGAATGTACGGTGAATTCCCTTTAACTTTACAAGTCTGGAATTAATCATCAGTACAAAGATAAATGCAATTCCGACCTGTCCAACAATACAAAAGAATACAAGATACAGGTTATGTCCAAAGGACTGCCAGAACGTTCCATCCGACAGTAATTGCACATAATTTGCCCCTCCTAAAAAAGACTTATTGGGGCCACCCTTCCACTCGAACAGGCTGTAAAACATAGCTGTAATCAGTGGTACGAATACAGAAAACACATACCAAATGAACGGCAATGCAAGATACGCAATAATTGTACTTGCTTTTGGCTTGATTGACTTCAGCATCTTAAGAAAAACCTCCTTCATTTTTTAAAGTCCCATAAGCAGACTCAAAATGATTCGCATATTCATTTTGACTCAACTCATGACGCCCTAATGATTACTATAGCACATTTGTATACTTCTCTCAATAAAAATCAACATGTTTTGTTTATTTTTTCTATATAATAGCTTTTATTCCGAAAAATCGGGCCCCATCCATGAGTCGGACGAGACCCGTTTTCATCTGCTTATTTACAGATAGTACACTCTGTTGAAAAGACGACTATTTTAGTAGTTCTCTTCGTAAGCTTTCTGTGTTTCTTCAGCTACTTCTTCAGCTGTCTTGTCGCCATTCAGCATTTCCTGAACGCCTGTGTTGTATACTGACCAAACTGCACTTGATACATATGAATCATAAATTTCACAAGGAGTTGTGTCAACATATGACCAGTTGTAGAAGTCCTGTGTAATCTGATCGAATGCGCTCAAGTCAACATCTGAAACCTTTGTAAGTCCACCAAGAGCATAGTTCTTAGCAACGTAGTTAGCGAAGTCAGCGCCTGTTACCTTGTAAGCGAAATCAACTGCTGCTGCAAGCTTATCAGGATCATCTGCTAATGCTGGGTTCAAAGCAACACCATATCCTAAACCAATGTTCTGTCCGTTAGGATCAAACTTAGCATCCTTAGGCTGTGGAAGAACTGCAAATCCAATGTTGTTGTACTTGTCTTCGTCTGCTTCTTTGATAGTAGCAGTGATGTAAGACTCATCCCAGTTACCACCGATGAATGCTGCTGCATCACCAGCGATGAAGTACTCACGAGCGTCTTCGTTTGTGATTGTGTTGAAATCTTCGTTGAAGATACCTGACTGGAATAATTCCTGTGTATAAGCTAAAGCATCAACCTGTTCCTGATCTGTGAAAGCTGCACCCTCTTTGTTAATCAAAGATGAGAACCAGTCAGGACCTGTAAATCTGTCGCCCAATGTTGAAAGGAAGCAAGAGTTTGCCTGCCACTGTCCTCCGTTACCAAATGCTACAGTGTCAATGCTTTCACCATCGAAGTACTCTTTAGCTGCCTTAACGTCTTCCCATGTTGTAGGGAATGAATCAAATCCAGCATCTTTCCACATCTGCTTGTCATAGATAACAACTGTACATGTACCACCTGTTAATACAGGAAGAGCATATGTCTTGTCACCATCAACGAACGGTGTGAAGTATGAATTTGTATAATCAGCTGCATATGGGGACTTTGCAATGATATCTGTCATATCCATGATAAGACCCTGCTTAGCCCATTCCTTTGTGTTCATACCCTGAAGTAAGAATACATCTGGAAGGTCATTAGCTGCTGCAAGTGTAGCGATCTGTGTCTTGTACTCATCATTAGCAAGAATGTTCTCTACTAAGTTTACACCAGGATTAGCTTCTTTCCACTCAGCGATCATAGTACGCATACCATCTGATCCACCGTTTCCTTCAGCTTCCTCTGATGTTGAGAAATGCATAACATTCAGGTCACCTGCATAAGCAAGTCCTGCTGCTGCATCTTCTGCTGGTGCTTCCTCTGCTGCTGCATCTTCTGCTGGTGCTTCTTCTGCTGCATCATCTGCTGGTGCTGCTTCCTCTGTTGCTGCAGGAGCTTCTGCTGCAGGAGCTTCTGCTGCTGAACCACAGCCTGCAAGAATTGCAGAAACCATAGCTACGCTAAGAAT
This sequence comes from uncultured Lachnospiraceae bacterium, assembly GCA_964579795.1. Taxonomy (GTDB): domain Bacteria; phylum Bacillota; class Clostridia; order Lachnospirales; family Lachnospiraceae; genus JAEYFP01. The sequence goes on from CAZOHM010000007.1 coordinate 29,721, forward strand.
TACGCTTAATAACTTCTTTTTCATTTCTTTTCCTCCATTTTGAATACTTGTTTTTGTCTTGCGTCCAAGAAATCACTTAACAAAAATCATTTCGTAACTTAACAGTTTTGACAACTCTTTATGTACGCTCTTCATTTTTGTATATGTTCTTCCTTAAACGACTAAGTTAATTTTAGCACGAATGTAGTTGATGTTTCACCCCTCTTTTTTAGATTCTAATTGCATTAAATTTTAGATATTTTGTTTCAGTTTTCAAAAAATTGGGTTATTTACTTAATCGTTTTATTTTTTTACTAAATCACTTAAATTGTTACTTTTCGCACAACAAAGGATTCCTTTCGGAATCCTTTGTTCATTTTATGTTCATATTATGTCCAAATTCCATTAATTATTTCGTAACAATTTGGCATAGGTGATTCCATCGTCATGAAGCCCCGGAGTCGAAAGTCCTCCAAGGAACTCTGTCAGCAGCTGTTCCTGTCCGGATATTTCATGTTTGTCTGAAAGCAGCTTACGAAGTATCTCTCTATTTGACACAATGTTGTTATTTCCCTGTACATAGATACGATCCTCTGCAAGAATCAAACCCTCTACATTACAGTCGCTTTCAACAATCACGTTTCCTGTAGAAAGTACTATTCCTGTCAAATCCTTTGAAATCACAACATCTCCGTCTGCCAGTATCATATCATAGGCGCCCTGATAGTTCTCATCATTTGTGGAATTATAGTAATACTCTAATGTATTGTTATTTTGACAGACTGTTTCGAGTAATTCCTGCATATGTGTAAGTAATACATCAGAATCGGAAACAACGCTTGAATCGTCATCTGTATTCCTCAGAATTTCTGTTCCTTCTATATTATAATCTGTTCTTGCCAGATATGTATCCATTTTATTGATTTTATCAGTATAAATAGAAATGGGGGCATCTTTTGTACCAAATATTACAAATGCTCCCTTCAGATTAATATCACCTGCCGAAATAAGCGTATCCGCCTGAATGCCGAGCTGGGTAGACAACACATTAAACCCACCATAAGTATCCTTTTCTCCGTATGCTGCTTCGGCTTTACGATATTCACTGACAGGATGTGTCCCTGCAAATATGTTGCCAACAACAGAAGATGTTCTGCCTGTTACATAGATTCCCTTTCTTCCTATTAAAGAGTAAGAAAAAAGTTCATCATTTCCTTCAAAAAAATCTGCACGAGGAATGCTGACTGAAAACTCACAGCATCTGCTTTCTGAATAATTAAGTGAATCCTCATACACAAGTCTGATATCATGAAGAATACATTCATTGACTTCACCGGTCGACTTGTTAGTTACAGGCTCTAACCACGGTATCTGCTCCATATCAACCTTTACCACATCTGATTGCTGTGCTGACAGATATTGATTTAATAACACATTTGCACCTTTTTTATCACAAAACAGTCTTTCAACACGGTCAATATATCCCTTTTGAAAAGTGTCCTCTGCTGTCTTCTCATCAAGCATCTGCAAATTATTTCGGATAATACTGCTGCTCAATTCCTCATATTCATCCTCTGCACAGCCGCGCAACTCCTTCTCAAGTCCTTTTTGCAAACTGCGCTGCGCACTGTCCAGACTTTCTACGGCATGCACCTTCGCTCTCTGATCCTTCATCTGTTTCAGATAACCGACGGTTCTTCCGGAAACAAGCAGCATAGAAAAACCTAAAACAAAAAAAGAAAGGAATAACACAGTTACCGCAATCATACTGGAATGTTTCAAAATAAGTGTCTCCTTTATCACATATTGCTAACCGCATCATACAAAGTAAGCATAGGCTGCATGATCGCCATAATCAGTACTCCACTAATAACTGCCATAAGTAATATGATTGCCGGCTCTATAACTGCTGTCATACGTCCAGCAATGTCCTCTGTTTCATTTTCAAAATAGTCAGCAGCTTCTTCAAGCAGTGGCACAAGATTACCGGTTTCTTCTCCAATAGACACCATATGAATAAGCATTGGCGGAAACAAACCGCATGTTTGAAGTGGCTTGGAAAGTGCCACCCCAGCCTGAGTCTGTTTACTAGCTGTAAGAACAGCCTGTTCAAACAGCACATTATCATGTAATGTCTCTGCTACCATTTCCAATGCCTGAGGCATCGCAATACCCGCATGTAATTGTGCAGACAGCGCTCTTGCAAGTCTCGCACTTTCTATCCTTGTCTGTAATTTCCCATAAAAAGGAGTATACATGATGCAGTGTGAAAAAAATCGTCTTCCGGATAAGGTATTTGACCATAGTTTCAAAATAACAGTAAGCAAAAAGAACCCGCTCACAACTGCCCACCAATAATCTGCAAAAAAGCAACTTACCAAATTAACACATCTCGTAAACGCAGGCATATCAATATTCATATCAGCAAACATTGCCAAAAAAGATGGTATCACAAATGCAAGCATCGCAAAGATCACGGCAAGTGCCACACAAAAAACATAAAAGGGGTATGTCCGCGTCTGACGAATAACTTTACGTAACCCTGTCTCTTTTTCAAACTGTACTGCCATACTTAAAAAAGAAGCATCCAGGGTGCCTGCATCCTCGCCTGCTTCTACTGCATTGACAAGCATCTGTGGAAACACGTTGCCCTGTTTCTGCATAGCCGCAGCCAAAGATTCGCCACTTTTGATATCATCAATTAAACAGGCAACGCTCTTTCTCAAATACTTATTCTCTGTCTGTTCACAAAGCATCTGCAAAGTATTTACTGTACTGACTCCGGCACTATGAATGCTGACAAACTGATTGCAAAACACGCAGTAATCATTCGGTTTTACTTTGTCAGAGCTTCTGAAAACTATCACACGTCTTTGTAAAACATTTTCTGTCAGACTTGCAACAAGTAATCCATCATTTTTGCATTTTTCTCTTGCCTGTTCTTCTGAAACTGCCATTACAGTTCCTTTTCTCTCTATGCCATCTGTTCCAATGGCTTTGTATTGATATTCCGGCATTGTCTTCTCCATTCGCCTTATCAATTAGTATTTGTATCAATCAGTTCTCCACCTGTTTTTGCAGCTTCTCTGAGTGCCGGCACAAATTCCGAATAATCCACCATGCTGATGTTCAAGTCCACTTCTCCGTCCACACCCGGAATAAATCCCGACTCCGTATACTGCCAAATAGTAAAATCATACATAAAATCATTCTCTTCCAGGTACTGTGGTGCCCAAAAATCATATTCCTGCAGCATATCCAGGTTCAAATTTCGCCTCATCCAGTTTTCACCTGCATAGATAATCGGATAATATCCTGCTTCCTTAATCTTATCACAGAAGGCAATGCACATTTCGCTTCTAAGCTCATCCGATATTTCCGTTGTACGTGTGCGGGCTGCACTGTCGGTTACATATTCTGTATCAATTGCAACCGGATAACTGATTTTATAATCTTCAAGTAAGGATATTACAAACTCTGCTTCTTTCTCTGCTTCTGCAACTGAAACAGCCTGTGTAAAGAAATAAACACCTAATGGAATGTCTGCATCATTGGCTGCCTGTGCATATTCATCAAACTTTTCATCCTTTACAAGACCACCTTCTGTATATCCTCTGTATCCACAGCGTAGCATAACAAACTCAACAGGCGAAGCTTTCAGTTCATCCCAGTCAACCATTTGCTGGTGATAACTCAAATCGACACCAAGATGAGATATTTTCTTTCCATCCTCATCAAAGTATGCCATAAACCCATCATCCAGACGGAAATTCTCTTTGATATAAGAATTCACCGGTATCTGCCCATACACGCGTCTGCGCTCGGGTACATATACATTGACTATCTGAGTCTCTTCTGTCTTTTCTTCTATTTGTTCCACTTCAGCATTCATTTCATTCGATTCTGTAAAATGGATTACTAACATCCCCACTACAAATCCAAAGAAAAAAAATGTAATAATCAGACATATAACCAGTGCGCTTTTACCGTTGTTTTTTCCTTTGCCGCTACCCAATCAGTTCTCCTACCTTTGCGATTAATTCATCCTTTTCAAATGGTTTCTCCATTAAAAGTACTGGAAACTGCTCGAGGGGCTGCGCATGTCTGATCTGTGCAAGCAGCTGTATCGGGCTCACGCCTGATTCATCACATCCAAGAATCATAAGATCAATATGCTTCTTTCGCAACAGCTCCACAGCCTGAATTGCTGAATTGACCAGATAAGTCTTATAGGAAACAGCCTCAAGCTCTGTACGCATTTCACGCAGCAGATTCACATCCTTATGTACAATCAGCAGTGTCTGTCCATTTGGTTTTCTACTGTATTCTGAAAACACAAGCTCCACACGTTTTAACAGCTCTGTTTTTGGAGCAGTCTTTACAAAATAGCCTGCTGCCCCCTGTTCCATGACCTCTCGAACAATTCCAGGATTTGATATTCCTGAAAGAAATACAACCGGTATTTTCTTATACTGCGGATTTTTAACAATCTCAGTAAACACCTGCAAGCCATTTAAAATCGGCATTTCAATATCAAGTAGAACCATATCTGCCTCATATTCGTTCATTCTTTCCACAAAGCGATAACCGGCATTCTCTATCTGGACCTCATACTGATCCTCAAGATATTTCTTTAATATCTTTAAAGTCACAATATCATCATCAATAATTAATATCTTCTTTTTCATATGTGCATCCTTAATTATCTATTTCAAATTGACAATAAATAAGCATTTATTTTCTCTGGTATCTGGAAAATACAGATTCAATAATTCCAAGTAATGAGCTCTGTGATACCGGTTTTGGCAACAGACCCATCACACCTGCCTGCTGACATTGTTTTGCGAGCTCTGTTGTATCACCCTCTGCCAAAAATACCGTTGGAACATTCTTTCCATTTGGATGCCAGCGAACACTCGATAAAATCTTAAATCCATCTAGTACCGGCATATTGTAACTAACCAGCAGAATATCCGCATGAGATTTCACAAAATAATCGATGGCACGCATTCCTGATTCCAATAAAACAACCTGATACTGATTGCCAAGAAACAGTTCACATGACTTTAATGTATTGACATCTGCATCTACAATTACAACTGTCTTTTTTTCTGAAGCAGGTCGCTGCATTTGTGGCATTGGTATCTGTGACATCTGCTGTTGTGGTATCTGCTGTGCCTGCATTTGTGGCATAGGTATTTGAGACATTTGTGGTTGCATTTGTTGTGGCATTGTCTGTCCAAAAGACATTACACCCATGTTCATGCTTCCAATTCCATTGTTTACTCCCGGCGCAGAAAATACCGGTGTATTCATGCTTGCCTCTCTGGCTTTCATTTCTTCCTTCATACGCAACGCAGAAAAAACAAGCTCCTTAATTTCCTCCGTGCGCTGTTGTCCACGTGCAAGTGCCTGTTCCAAATGCTGACGCTGCTCTTCTTCTGTGAGAATAATACTTCTTTTTATTGTATTTTCATCCTCACCGACAGGCTTAAGCAGTAAACCTGAAACCTTATCTATGCTCTTTTCTTCTGAATAAAGCAGCGGCTGATCATCTATATCGAGTCCAAATTCTATTCTTTCAAACGTTTTCATCATTGTGGAGTATACTTTTTTAGAATCAAGCTCTCCTTCATAAAACACAGCATCTTCAATCTCCAGAAAGCTTAGAGCACGCTCCGAAAAAATATCTGACACAAACAAAATGACAGGAATCCTGTCAAGTTCCAGATTCTTCTCCTCATTTTTCATCCAGTCAAACATATACAGACCATGACCCTTTACATCATCTGCATTCATAAGAACCATATCTGTTACTCTGCCTGATGGCTCCGGACGAATCAGTTTTTTGGCACTGTCTCCGTATGTAGTACAATAAGTATCTGCATACTGCGGCATGTACTCCTTGATTTGATTTCTCCTTGCTTCATTGTCATCCACGATTACAATTTTCATTTTGTCGCTCATACTGTCTCCTTGTCTACATCATCCAGAAGCTGTTTGTCTTCCAGAACCACCTTGATGTTTGCAATCAATTTGCGGTATGTTTCCAGTAATGCTTTGTAATTTGCGAGAATAAATGCGATTTGACCGTTTTTCCCAGCCATTTCATGAATCTTAGCCATTGTGAAAAGCTTATGCGCTCCGATATTGGCAGCAACACTTTTCAAGGCATGTACACTAATTGTATAATCTGTATAATTTTCTACCTCAATATACTGCTCAAGCTCTTTGCACTTATCTTCTCCGTACTCATAGACTACTTTTAATATTTCCAGATAATCGTCCACACTATTATCACATTTAAGAAGTCCGGTAAAAATATCAATTCCTTCTATTTCAAAATCAACAGTCACATCTACATCTGCTTTTGTTTCAATTCCCTTTACAATCAAGTATTCAGGCAAATAAGATAACAGCATCTGCTCCAGTCTTTGTACTTCAATCGGTTTTGACAGATAATCTATAAAACCCTGTTTGACGAATGTATCCTTGATTCCTCGGATTGCATTTGCAGATACAGCAATCACCTTAATATTTCTTTTTTTCTCATCCTCCAGCGCATGAATTTGTTTCGTTGTCTCTATACCATCCATCTGAGGCATCATATGATCCATAAAAATCAAATCATAATCATTATTCTTAACAAGCTCTAATGCAGCATATCCACTTTCTGCACTGTCTGCCTCAATTTGATAATGGTGTAAAAGTCCTTTCAAAATACGTAAATTAATCGCATTGTCATCCACAACAAGGATACGGGAGCCAGGCGCATAAAAAATCTTTTTCTGTTTTTTATCTTCTGTTGTCTGCTTAACAACATAGGTAGACAGCTTTTGATGGCTTAATACCTTCTGATAAATCTGAATGGTAAATGTCGTCCCCATTCCATATGTGCTCTCCACTCTGATATTTCCTCCCATCAGATGCACAAGCTGATTGGAAATGGAAAGTCCCAGACCAGTCCCCTCTATTCCACGGTTCACTCTGGAATCTACCTGTTTGAATTTATCAAATATAGAATCTAAATCCTCTTTGCGAATACCAATTCCTGTATCATGAACTTTAAAAATCAACATGACCATGTCTTCATCAACCGGCACACCGTCAATCTCTGTGACCGGTACATAGTCAGCTGAAAATTCCACAAAACCTTCTCTTGTGAATTTCACAGCATTATTAATTACATTAATTAACACCTGTCTGATTCTGACTATGTCGCCATACAGCTGTCCTGGTATTTCAGGATTGATGTTTGTTCGAAACTCAAGAGCCTTATTCTGTATGGGGATAGAAATAATGCTTTCCACGTCAGAAAACAGATAATGTAAATAGTAAGCAACCGGAATCAGCTCCAGATTGCCGGACTCCATCTTTGAAATATCAAGCAGGTCATTAATAATTGCAAGAAGATTGTTTGATGCACGTTTGATGTCTCCTGCATACTCATTAACCTCGGCTTGGCTCTCAGTCTGTAAAATCAATTCAGAGAAACCAAGAATTGCATTCATTGGCGTCCTTATTTCATGAGAAATATTAGCAATAAAGGTATTCTTTGTTTCATTGGCATCTACTGCAGTATGTAGAGAATGTGCCATATCATTAATTGATTCAGATAATAGAGCAAGCTCATCCTTTGATTTGATTACAAGCTCAACGTTCCGCTCTCCTTTTGCAATCTGCCTGGTTGCTGTTACCACATCATAAATTGGTTTTAAGGACTCATCGATACGTTTACGTATAAAATGACAGGTCAGTGCTGTAGAAATAATCCAAAGGAAAAAAACCGTCACAAAAAGCAGCAGCTTTGAGCCATCAACAGCCAGAACAATCTCGCCTGTGTTTGCATAGTGTTCAAGGATTCTTATTGCGTCTGTTGAACGTAAAAAGAAAAACACTGCCGCACAGTAGCTAAAGATAAAAACCATCGAAAGACTGATATATACAGCAATTTTAAAAGAAATCTTAGATCCAAGCTTTGTCCTGTCATACAATTTCATAATATCCGTTTCCTCCAGATACTCTTATTCATATTCTACCCCAATATCCTGCACACTTCAACAAAAAAAGGAAACAGAAATTACTTTTCTGCTTCCTTAGTATAGTTATAATGCTGTAACTAAAATTTGCATACTAACGTCTTCGACGTTTTCTGTCATTTGTTATATTTCGATTTCTCTTTACATCTACATCCAGAAAATCCATATCGGAATCTTCCTCTGCTTCAGCCAGCATTGTTTCGATTTCCTCCGATTCCAGTTTGTCAGGTTCTGCCTGTTCCTCTTCAAACATCATCTGCGGCATGTTATCCTGCTCGCTTATCTCTTCAACGACTCCATCCTCTTCCCGTACTACCTGCAGTGTTTTTCCGGCTGATACTGTCTTTTTGGAAACTGTCTTTTTTTCAGAAGTCACCTTTTTGCCGGAAGCTTTCTTTATTTCAGAATAGTCGGCATGAAATTCGATATTCTCAGCTGCCGTTTCGATGTCTTCTTTTTTATCGGGTTTCATAGTTTTCCCAAAATCCTCTGCTTCCTTTTCCCGCATGTTTTCCTGTGCTTTGACATTTTCCTGCTGTTTCACCTTCTCTGCCTGCTTGTCACGATTCATATAGCAGTTTCCCTGGAATATGGACTCTTCGTCAATCAAAAGCTTCTTTGTTGTTATATCACCATAAATCTCACCCGAAGGCTCCACATCGACTTTCTCACGTATCTGCATATTGCCTTCCACAACACCAGCAACAATGATATTTTCTGCCATTACATTTCCGCGGATTTTTCCATTTTTCGTCAGAATAACAACTCCCTCAGCAGACACTCCGCCAATTAACGTCCCATCAATGCGAACTGAGGACTTCGTAATGATTGTTCCCTCTACAACTGTATCACTTCCGACAATTGTTGTAATTGCGCAGTTGGCAAGATTGATTTTCTCTTCTTTTTCACGTTCTTTTCCAAATAACATTTCTTCTTCCTTTCTCAGTAACTATCCCGCAATTTCCATAATATCCAGTGGAGCAATCGGAGCTCCATCTTTTTGTATTTCATATGCCAGCAGTTCATCATCAGCTGACATCATACCAATTACATCATTCTTTCGAACGGTATCTCCTGCCTTTACTCTGATTGTCGCAGTCGTTCTATAAATTGTAACATATCCGTTTTCATGGTCAATTTCTACAACATTTCCGTATACCGGATCTGCCGTAACTGTAGAAACAGTTCCTGCGCCCGCTGAAACTACTGCAGTACCTGCCATTGCCGTGAAAACAACCCTGTTCTCATTCGTTTCTCCTTCAACAGCATTTGGATCCTGTATCAAAACAGCTGTGCCATCAAGAGGAAGACCGGTTGGCATTGCCTCTGCCTGCGCAGATTCTTCAGCCTGCTTTTCTTCATTCTGTTTCGTCTCAATCACACCGCTAAGTGACTCAATCTGCGCCTGTAACTCAGATGTCTCCTGTACAAGTTCTTCATTCTTTTCCTTCAGCTCTGTAATCTGTGCGTTCAAGCCACTGTCTCCATGAACAAGACGGTAATTTTTCATTGCTGCCGAAATAAGCAGGCAAATCACAACTATCACAACAGCTGCAGCGCTGACAGCAATTCTCGCAATTGTATCAAATGTAATATCAAACGATCTCGTCTGGTCAGTCGAATCAGGTATCAGCATAACTGTAAAACGTGTTGCATGCTTATCGGCTTTGTTTCGACTTCGATCTTCCGTAATGTAATCCACCGATTCCTTGTTTTTCTCCTGGTTACTCATTTTACTCTCCCGTATTTGTACAAACCATCTGTGTTTCTATACTTCCAGTTTCATATCACCGTCTTTGATAAGACCCTTCTTTCTCATCAATTCAGATACGAAAAATGCAATCACACCAGGAAGGATAACATGCATAACAAGAATCTTTACAATAACAATGACAGGTGTTTCACTTTGTGTCATAACCTCATAAGTCATCAGCTGTCCTACAAGACCTGACGTGCCCATTCCTGATCCTGTCGCATTATTTGTCATGCCAAACACAAGTGTTGCAACCGGTCCCAATATAGCACTTGAAATAATTGCAGGAAGCCAAATAATCGGTTTCTTTATAATATTAGGAACCTGCAGCATACTCGTACCTACACCCTGGGCAAAAAAACCTCCCCAGCCATTTTCTCTAAAGCTTGCAACTGCAAATCCAATCATATTTGCGCAGCATCCCACAGTTGCAGCACCGGCAGCGAGTCCGGATAAATTCAAAATCAAGCCAAGAGCCGCCGAACTGATTGGCAGTGTTAATACCATTCCCATAATCACAGAAACAAGAATGCCCATCAAAAGTGGCTGTCTTTCTGTACTCCAATTAACAATATTACCGAGCCATGTCATAAATCCAGCAATAGGCGGTCCAAATAAAATACCTACCACCGATCCTGTCAGAACTGTCACACTCGGCGTAACAAGAATGTCGAGCTTTGTTTTTCCTGTAACAAGACGTCCGACAGAAATGCCGACAAGTGCGGCAATAAATGCTCCCAGTGGTTCACCTGGGCCTGCATAATGAATAACACCATCCACGAACACTGTTCCTGCTATGATTTTGCTTGCAAATGCACCAACCATACCACATACAGCAGCAGAAAATGTTACTAGCGGTGATTCCTTGAATTTATACGCTACACCGCATCCGATACCTGCTCCTGTCACACTCGATGCAACCTGTCCGAACACAACAAGATAAAATCCTAATACACCCGGAATATACGATCCAATCTGTTTAATAATTGTTCCAATAATCAATGTGGCAAATAATCCAAGAGCCATGCCACCCAATCCTTCTATAAATATATAATTTAATACTTTTTTCGCTTTTTCCAAAACAAACCTCCTTAATAAAGCATACCCTGCAAAATGAAATTTTACATGATTCTTGCAAGAAATGCAACCAGCTAATTTGTTCTTATTTGTGATATGATATCTTTTTTTATATTTTTATTTACTTTTTTCAACAGGTATGCTATTATTGCAAGTGATATGGATGGTCATATCGATATTAAATTATTTCGGAGGTATCTACAATGAAAGGTACAGTAAAGTGGTTTAACAACCAAAAGGGTTACGGATTCATCTCTGATGAAGCTGGCAATGACGTATTCGTACACTATTCAGGACTTAACATGGACGGCTTCAAGTCATTAGAAGAAGGCGCTGCAGTAGAGTTCGACGTAGTTAACGGAGAAAAAGGACCTCAGGCTACAAACGTAACAAAATTATAATCTAACAGTTTTACATGTGCCTTTTCTACTATATATACTTAGTATTCATGTTAGGGATTATGTTAGGGAAATAAGCAATAGTATTAACAACAGATTACAAGCAAAAAGGACTAATTCATTTTAGTCCTTTTCTTGTGTTTATAAATAATAATTACAACTGCAGTAATCTACATGGATTCTCTTCTGTAATTTTGTGAATAAGCTCATCCGGCAATGACATGCTTTTCAAAAGTCCCAATCCTGTACCCTGATTTTCCCATGGACTGTCTGTTCCAAACAGAATACGATCTGGGGAATGAAGCAGCAGCATCTCTCGAAGTGCCTCCAGCCCATAATAATGATAACTCATGCTTGTATCGAGATAAATATCACGTCCCGCAATATACTCCTTTGCAGCCTCAAGATTCATCAAACCGCCAAAATGAGAAGCAATGAGCACTCCTCCATGCAAAAGGTCGAGTCCTCTTGCAATTCGATCCGGTGTACAGTAATGCACTTCTTTGGAAACCGGATCATTTCCTGCATGAATCATCACAATCAAATCATTCATAAATGCTTCCTGCATCACAGAAATAGAACGTTCATCATCAAAATAAATATTTGTATAATCATGATGAAGCTTAATACCTCTAATTCCTGCACGTTTAAGGCGTTTCAGTTCTTCTTTATAGTCTTTATAGTCGCAATGCATGGCACCAAAAGAAAGCAATCCGCCGCCCTCCTCCAGTGCCTTTGCATTGGCTTCAATCGCATGTCGATTAATTTCTTCTACCTGCTGGGGCTTTGTTGCAACCGGAAGCATGACTGAATATGTGATTCCATACTGCTGCATAGATCTTCTTAAATCCGTTTCTGTTCCATTCAGATGCGGTGTAGTCCCACTGATGTCAGCAAGCTTCCTTAGTGCACTCCCTGCAATTTTCTCCGGAAATACATGTGTATGAAAATCTACAATCATGCCTGTGGAACCCCCTTCGGCGGCATTGTACTCATCTGCTGCTGACTCACCTGATGGCTTTGCTGCTGCTGTGTTACCATTGCAATCTGTCTGGATGCTTCATATAAATCCATATGGACTCTCTGAAAAGCAGCAACAACCTGAGGATCAAACTGTACTCCGGCACCCTGCGTAATAATATTGTATGCCTGCTCATGTGTGAGAGATTTTCTATAGGAACGTTCTGACACAAGAGCATCATATACATCTGCAACAGAAAGAATCCTTGCAAGTATTGGAATATTGGGCCCTGCCAGCTGATCCGGATATCCATTTCCGTCATACCGTTCATGATGATATCTTGCCATCTGGTATGTATAATTCAGAAACTTGCTGTTCGGTAAAAGATACGAGTATTTCTGAATAGCGTTGGCAGCAAATACTGTATGATTCTTCATCAGCATAAATTCTTCGTCAGAATACTTTCCTTCTTTCTGTAAAACGTAATCCGGAACACCAATCTTTCCCATATCATGCAGCTGGGAAGAAAGAAGGATCAGTTCAAAATCCTCAGAAGCAATTCCGTAATTCACGCCTGACATCAGCATTTCCTTTAGAAGAATTCCCATATATCTCGATACACATATACAGTGCATGCCTGTATAGCCATCCTTCTCAGCTATCAAATCGGTAATGATTCCGATAATAAAGTATTCCAGACGTAGTGCATTCTGTGCCTGATAGCTGGCTGTCTGCTGCAGTTGACTGTTATAGTTGTTCATTGTTTTCTTATATTCAAGCAAATCCATTTGCAGCTCTACTCTCTTTCGAAGAAGCTCTGCTACAACAGGCTTTCTGATAAAATCAACTGCACCAAGTCTGTATGCCTCAAGCTCCGTACTGTTATCCTTGTCTCCAGACAAAAACAGTACTGGAATATTTTTCGCTTTTTCACTTGTCTTTAAACGCATAATCATCTCGAATCCATTAATACCCGGCATAGCAATATCAAGTAAAATCAGATCAGGCATAATGGTTGCCTTTGCAAGTCTTGCAAGTGCCTGCTTACTGTTGTTCATCGGTATGATCTGATAGCTTTTCTCAAGTGATTTTTGTGCGATTACAAGCTCTGTCTCATTATCATCTACAATCATGATTGTATACATCGTACAACCTCCTCAAAATTAAGTGTGCCTCCGAAAATACTAAGTGCACTTCCTATAGTAACGTTTACGTTTCCGTTTCCGAGCTCCTTGATTCGTTCAATATCCCGACAGGATGATACTCCACCGGCATATGTCGTACAGCAGTCTGTTTCCCCCAACAAACGTACTACAGGCTCTTCAATTCCTGCTGACTTTCCTTCTACATCAACAGCATGTACAAGAAATTCGTCGCAATATATAGACAATGTCTCTAACAGTCTCTCTGATATAGGGGTCTGTGTAAACTTCTGCCACCGGTCAGTGACTATAAAATATTTACCATTCAGCAGTCGACAGCTGACATCCAAAACAATTCGTTCTTTACCAATCGCTGCCTTTAGGCGTTTTAAATTAGTATAACATATTTCCCCATTTTTGAATAAATAAGACGTAACAATTACATGAGAAGCGCCGGCAGAAAGGAACTGTCCAGCATTCTCGGCATGAATTCCTCCGCCAATCTGCAGCCCTCCCGGATACATGTCAAGTGCCTGCAGGGCCTCCTGCTTTGTTGCCTCATAATATGATGACTCCTCACCGTTCAAAAGGATCACATGTCCGCCCTTTAATCCTTTTTCACTATATAGTTTTGCATAATAGGCTGCACCCTTTTCGGAAACAAAATTTGTCTGTGCTGTATCATTGCTATCCTTAAGCGTTCCGCCAACAATTTGTTTTACTTTTCCGTTGTGTATATCAATACATGGTCGAAACTCCATCCACACTCTCCTAATCTAACCCATGTTCTATCAGCTCACCATCTCTGTATGCCTTCAAAAGCTCCTCAAGCTGAGCAATCGATTCCCGGATTTCGTAACCGGTGTCTGTATCTGCAACGCGCAGTCTGAAGGATGCCGTCTCAACAATCACAGAATCTGAATAAATATCGGTTTCATTCTTGATGGCTGCCTCTGCAGATTCAAACGGTTCATGTGCAACAAGACGCATTCCGTGTGAATTGTATACAAGCGTATATCCTGCGATTCCGGTTTTTCCCTGATATGCCTTTGAAAAACCGCCATCAATAATCATCAGCTTGCCACCGCACTTAATTGGAGACTCGCCCTTTTTCTGTTCCACAGGTACATGACCATTAATAATATGAGAATAACGCTCGTCCAGACCAAATTCCTTCATGATTTTATTAATTGTCTTTTCGTCATCCAAAAGTTCATAATACTTGTTTTTCTTTTCTGTATGGCTTTCCTTATCTGCAATCAGATACCGTTCAAAGGTGGCCATCTTCTCTTTTCCGAATACGGGAGAATTCGGATTTCCCCAAATGTACCAAAGGATATCCTGACCCTTCAAGCGTTCTTCCGCATCATCCGTCGTATAATATCCCTTTCTTGCATAATGATCAAGTATATCATATAGCGCTTTTCCACTGTATTCTTTTCCGAAAATCTTAACCCTTTTGAAATCTCCGTTTTCTTCAAGCGGCACACAGCCATGATACAGCAAATTTGAATTATATATCTTATACAGACTTCCCTTCGCAAATAAGAACCGTACCTGCTTCTGAAGCTTTTCGCATTTCACAAATGCATGTCGGATACGCTCCATAAGCTGGCTTTCTTCTTCTGTCAGTCGATAAGGATCCTTCGGATCTACTGTTGGAAAATCAATATCCTTGATTTCATATTCCTTTCCGTCAACGATTACTGTTTTCTTCTCATAATTAATCTTATCAAGCAACAGTCTGTCATCCATTCCAAACTCAGGTCTGCGCTTA
Organism: uncultured Lachnospiraceae bacterium; assembly: GCA_964579795.1. Classification (GTDB taxonomy): domain Bacteria; phylum Bacillota; class Clostridia; order Lachnospirales; family Lachnospiraceae; genus JAEYFP01. The sequence continues at coordinate 44,847 of CAZOHM010000007.1, forward strand.
ATCAGCTGACCTTCCAGCTTGAACTGAATGACTGACATCGCCTTATGCATACGTGTATCAAGTCCAAGATCCTTCGTATCATAATCCGTATTGTAGGAAATCTTAAAAGCATCACAATTGACATTTCTGTATACATCCATTGCAAACGTCGCAAGTGGAATCAGATTAATACCGTAACCCTCCTCAAGAGTATCGAGGTTTCCGTACTTTGCTGACATTCTAAGAACATTTGCAATGCATGCCATATGTCCGGCAGCTGCTCCCATCCACACAATATCGTGATTCCCCCACTGTACATCAACTGAATGATAGTGGCGCAGTGCCTCCAATACAATATGAGGACCCGGTCCTCTGTCAAACACATCACCGACAATATGCAGATGGTCTATGACAAGGCGCTGTATCAAATTACTCAATGCAATGATAAACTCCGGGGCACGTCCTATTCTGATAATCGTATGAATGATTTCATTATAATAAGCTTCCTTATCCTGTACTTCTACCTTTTCAGTAATTAGTTCCTCAATTACATAAGCAAAATCCTTAGGCAATGCCTTTCTGACTTTGGAACGGGTATATTTGGATGCAACTCGCTTTGTGATTTGCACAAGTCGATGCAGTGTAATCTTATAAAAATCCTCAATATTCTCTTCCTCATGCATGATAATATCCAGCTTTTCCTCCGGATAATAAATCAATGTAGCCAGACTTTTCTTGTCCTTTACACTAAGTGTATTGCCAAATTCCTCATCAATTTTCCGTTTTACCGAACCAGAACCGTTCTTTAAAATATGTACAAACTGTTCATACTCTCCGTGGATATCTGTCATGAAATGTTCTGTGCTCTTAGGCAGATTTAGAATAGACTGTAGATTTATAATTTCTGTAGATGCTGCAGCAATCGTAGGATACTGGTCTGCAAGAATTTTGAGATATTTAAGTTCTGATTTTTCCATTAATATTCTGCCTCCATTAATTCAAGTTCTATACTATCTATTTTACACTTGAAATGAACGGGAAACAAGAATTTTATAAGCGGAATTTTTTTAAGCCTGCATTCATTCGTTCAGCAAGCTTTCGCTCTCCCTGATAATTAATCCACGTAATCAGAGCATATACTGAAAGAATCATTAAAGCAAAAACCACTAGCTGTAGAATACTGTCTGTTTCAATCCAGTCATTCCTGTATGCAATTCCAATAACAATAAGCATAACAAGAACTGCGCTGATAATCTGGCGAATCAGCATATCGCGCTTTCCAATTTCTTTTTTGGAATAAAACAAAATGGATGTCAGGGAGGAAAGGGCTGCCATAACCACAAGTCGCCACATACTTCCACTGTCAAAGCTAAACTCTGGAGCAAACAGATTCACAAATACTGTCGCACACAAAAGCACGCCGCCTGCAGACAAAAGAAAACATATAACAATTTTTTTAATGACTTCTATTAAACTGTTCATTTCATTCACCTCAGCAGCCAAGCAGCTTCTTTAATTCCGAAACATACTGCCTGGAAATAATAACCTTCTCTCCATTATCCAGTGTTGCCTCGAACCTTCCGCTGAATGCCGGACTCAGATACTGTATATGTGACAGATTCAATACTACAGATTTTGATACACGCAGAAACCCAGCACCGCAAAGCGTCTCCTCAATCTCATACAGCTTCTGTCTGGATTCCGTTACACTCTTTTTACAGTATAGAAATACCTTGTTGTCGACCGCCTCAAAATAATAGACCTCCGACGGACGAAATCGATGAATGTTATCACCTTCATAGCCAATCACAGTGTTCTTGACCGCTCGAAGCAGGGAAATGATATGGAGCAGATCCTCACTCATTTCCCTGCATCTGATAATAACTTCCTCTTCGTCCTGCGAATCCTCAATCACGATCTTCATTTCGTACCTATCCTGCCTTCCAGGCCACTATCCGATTACATCACTCATTGTATAAAGTCCTGCCGGCTGTCCCTTCAAGAACTTTGCTGCCTGTACAGCTCCTTTTCCAAATATGGCACGGGAATATGCTGTATGCGAAAATGTAATCACTTCATCCTGTCCGGCAAAAATCACATCATGATCTCCGACAATACTGCCACCGCGTACTGCCGAAATACCAAGCTCATTTTCTCCACGCTTTTGGCGAACCTGGCTTCTGTCATATACATAGGTATATTCGTTGTTCCTTGCTTCATTGATAGAATCCGCAAGTGCAATTGCTGTACCGCTTGGTGCATCCAGTTTCATCTTATGATGCTTCTCAACTATTTCAATATCGAAACCAGCCGGTGCAAGTACATTTGCAGCCGTCTTCAGCAGCTTCATCAGCATATTGATTCCAAGCGACATATTTGCCGAGCGAAGTACAGCTACCTTTTTACTTGCTTCGTTCAAATTAGCAAGCTGCTGTTCACTAAGTCCTGTTGTGCAGACAACAACCGGCACCTGCTTTTGAACACACCAGTCAAGAAGACCGTCAACTGCTGCTGTTGCGCCAAAATCTACAACTGCATCTGCAGCGACCGTACACTCAGCAATAGAAGCAAAAACAGGATATCCGTTTTTTTCTTCTGTATAAACATCCACACCTGCAACAATCTGTATCTCGGGATCTTCAGCTACAATCCCAGTAATCATCTGTCCCATCCTGCCGTTGCAACCATGCATAATGATATTAACCATTTCTGTTTCCTCTTTTCCTTTGCATTGTGTGCTTTTACAAAATTCCATACTCTTTCATGATTTTTTCAAGCTTTTCTGCATTCTGCGGTTCCATGTCGGTAAGTGGACGGCGCATGCTTCCTGCACCTCTTCCCTGCAGATTTACAGCAGTCTTTACCGGAATCGGATTAACCTCACAGAAAAGTGCATCACACAACGGAATCGCCTTTAACTGCAGCTCACAACTCTTCTTAACATCTCCATCCAAATAAGTCTGTACAATATCATGTGTCTGCTCAGGTGCTACATTTGAAAGAACAGAAACAACACCCTTTCCGCCAAGAGACATAATCGGAACAATCTGGTCATCATTACCCGAATACAGATCCACACAGCCATCAGCGATGCTCATCATTCTTGCAATCTGGCTAAGATTTCCGGATGCTTCCTTTACACCGACAATATTCTTAACTGTTTTACACAGAATAACGACTGTCTCCGGCATAATATTGACTCCTGTACGGCTTGGTACATTGTAAAGAATCATCGGTACCGAAACACTGTTTGCGACCATTGTGAAGTGTTCAACCAATCCCTTCTGTGTTGCCTTATTATAGTATGGAGTCACTACAAGAATACCATCAACTCCTATTTTTTCTGCTTCTGTAGACAGATAAATTGCTGTTTCGGTACAGTTGGAACCTGTACCGGCAACTACAGGTACGCGCTTCTTTACTATATCAACACAAAATTTTATACAGTCCAGATGCTCCTCGTGGCTTAGGCAGGAAGCCTCTCCAGTCGTTGCACAAACAAAAATTGCATCTGTCTTGTTTGCAATCTGATACTCAATCTGTTCCTCAAATTTCTCGTAATTCACATCTCCATTTGCTTTGAATGGTGTAATGATGGCTACACCTGCGCCAGTAAAAACTGCCATAACTCTTCCTCCTTGTTTTGTAATCCTACATGATTTCCGGCTCAATTTTTATAACAAAATTGAGCCAACCGGATAGGCTGGCTCTAAAATACAATTAAAATCATTGTTCATTTTAGATAGCTCCCCATCCTCAACAGTGCCTGTTGAAAGATGACAGTCATGCACCTGTTCAATGCATGCCCAAGAACAGCTTGCTCAACCCTGTTCTTTCGGCGCTTTTTCCTTTTCATTTTCATCATCCATCTAAGCCAATGTCAAAAAACGTACTAATAAAAAGCGCGACCTCTATCCTTACTATAAAATTGTTATATGCATAATAGCATCCCTGTCATCACTTGTCAATGACAAAATCTATTTACTGCTTGATTGTCACTACCTCAGATACTTCATCTGCAAGTGTGCAGATTTCTTCCGGCAGACTAATTCCTGTAATAATCAGACTGGCTTCCTCTGGCTTTGCTTCTATGACAGCCTTAAAATCATCAATCGAAATAATATTATTATCAATTAATCCAAGTGCTTCATCAAGTACAAGACAGTCACATTCTCGTGTGGCAAGTACCTTCTTTGCAAAATTCAAACCGTTTCGAATATTTGCACGAGCCTCTTTCTGCTCGTCTTCGGACAAATCAAGATAAAACTCATCAGACTTTTCAAATGTGAACAGCTTGATTTCCGGTTCAAGCCGTCTGATAAAATCCAGCTCCGTTGGATTCTTCCCCTTCAGAAACTGTACAATAAACACCGTCTTCCCCTGGCTGGCCGCCCGGATTGCCTGGCCTACAGCAGCAGTGGTCTTACCTTTTCCCACTCCACAGTAAATATAAATCAAACCTTCACTCATAAGCCACCTCTTAAGAAATTTCTCTCTCGTTGTTAAAGATACGTTGCCTATCATATCACTATCATTTGACAAAATCAACTGTTTTCTACTCCTGCTCCTCATATTCCAGTTTACCTACAGATACCTCATACGCCACCCTCTTTTCCAGCTCATCCTCAGAAATTCGTTTCATATATTCCCTGCTCTGGATTCGTCCATACACCTTTGTACGTTTTCCAACTTCAAAGCCAGCTGCAAACCTTGCGTTTCTTCCCCAGCAGATACATGGGATATAATCACTCTTCCCATATGGTCTGTTCACTGCCAGAAGTAAGTCAGTAATTTCACGACCAAGGGGCGTTTTTCTGTAAATTGGCGGTTTACATATGTATCCATCAAGAAAAATCTGGTTTGTTTTCTGATTTTCTCCTATCTCTGTTATGTATTCAATTTCTCTCGCAAACACTGACAGCACCAGCCTGTTTTTCTTTTCCTCATGCCGGTTATACGAGCGAAACTGACCGGATACTAAGATTTTGCATCCCTTGTAGTCCTCCTGCACATCCATCAGACGCTCCGAAACCATTAGCGGAATAATATCCGCCGAGTCACTCAGGCGTGTCACAAGAAGGTCTATCATATAGAACCCCTCTCCAAATACCTCGTGACTGTAAGAAAAATCGCTGACGATTTCCCCCATCATTGTTACCTGATTGTTTTCAATTACCTTATCCGTCATTTTTGTTCTCCCTTCCTGGAGGGCAGCATATGTAACCCCCGCTTCAGAATTTTTTCTAGTTCGGTATTATTATTTATATGAAGAGATTTTTTCATTATGATAAATCATGTCAAAAATCGTTCGCCTTTTTCTTCTATAATTATTCATAAATCGTGCTTTTTTCAGTACATCCGCAATTTTCCTTGTGTTCTTTCGAAATTATGCTATACTATTACAGTTAAGCAAATTGTATGTTTTTGAGGAAGGAAGATTTTATGTTAACCAAAAGAGAGGATATCCGAAATATTGCCATTATTGCCCATGTAGACCACGGCAAAACAACTCTTGTAGATGAGCTGTTAAAGCAGAGCGGCGTATTTCGTGAAAATCAGGAAGTCGCTGAACGTGTCATGGATTCCAACGACATTGAACGTGAACGAGGAATTACAATACTATCCAAGAACACAGCTGTTACCTATAAAAATACAAAGATTAATATTATCGACACACCGGGTCATGCCGATTTCGGTGGTGAAGTAGAGCGTGTACTGAAAATGGTAAACGGTGCTGTACTTGTAGTTGATGCTTTTGAGGGTACAATGCCACAGACAAAATTTGTTCTAAAGAAAGCACTTGCACTTAAGCTTCCCGTAATTGTATGTGTCAACAAAATTGACCGTCCGGAAGCAAGGTGTGATGAGGTTGTGGATGAAGTTCTTGAACTGTTTATGGATTTGGATGCATCTGAAAAACAGCTAGACTGTCCATTTATTTTTGCATCAGCAAAGACCGGTCAGTCAGGTCTTGATTACAAAAATGTCGGACCAAACATGATTCCTCTGTTCGAAGCAATTTTAGAGTACATTCCGGCACCTGTTGGTGACCCGGATGCTGGAACACAGGTATTGATCAGTACAATCGACTATAACGAATATGTCGGAAGAATTGGTGTTGGCAAGGTAGACAACGGCTCCATCAAGGTAAATCAGGACGCAATCATTGTGAATGCACACGAGCCTGACAAGCAGAAAAAAGTAAAGGTAAGTGCACTGTATGAATATGATGGTCTGAATAAAGTCAATGTGAAGGAAGCAGATATTGGAGCAATTGTTGCCATATCCGGCATTACAGATATTCATATCGGTGATACGATCTGCTCTGTGGATTCTCCAAAACCGATCCCATTCCAGAAAATTTCAGAGCCGACTATTTCCATGCATTTTATGGTAAATGATTCTCCTCTTGCAGGTCAGGAGGGAAAATTTGTTACTTCCCGTCATTTAAGAGACAGACTGTTCCGAGAATTAAATACAGATGTTTCCCTGCGTGTTGAAGAAACAGATACAACAGAATGCTTTAAGGTATCCGGACGTGGAGAGCTACACCTTTCCGTATTGATTGAAAACATGCGCCGCGAAGGATATGAATTTGCAGTCAGTAAAGCAGAGGTACTGTATAAAGCTGATTCCAAAGGTCGTAAGACTGAACCTATGGAACTTGCATATATTGATGTTCCGGATGAATTTACAGGATCTGTTATTGAAAAGCTCGGGCAGCGTAAAGGTGAGCTGCAGAATATGTCTCCTATTACAGGCGGCTATACAAGACTTGAGTTTTCCATTCCTGCACGTGGCCTGATTGGCTACCGCGGAGAATTTATGACAGATACAAAGGGAAATGGTATTATCAATACAATTTTTGATGAATATGCTCCTTATAAGGGAGATATCCAGTATCGTAAGCAGGGCTCTCTAATTTCCTTTGAATCCGGCGAATCTATCACCTACGGATTATACAATGCACAGGAGCGTGGCATTCTCTTTATCGGTGCCGGTGAAAAGGTTTACTCAGGTATGATTATCGGTCAAAGTGGTAAGCCTGAAGATGTAGAAATTAATGTCTGCAAGAAAAAACAGATGACAAATACCCGTTCTTCAGGAGCTGATGAAGCACTACGTCTTTCTCCTCCTAAGATATTAAGTCTTGAGCAGGCACTGGAATTTATTGATACAGATGAGCTTTTGGAAATTACACCGGAATCACTTAGAATCCGTAAAAAGATTCTTGATCCCACACTCAGAAAGCGTTCAAACTTTAAAAAATAGAAAAAACAGGTGTCGCATTCAAATGCAGACACCTGTTTTTTAGAACCTTAGAATATGTGTCGCTATCTGAAAGTAAATCATAAGCGACAGCGCATCAACAATTGTCGTAATAAACGGACTGGCCATAACTGCCGGATCAAATCCAATCTGCTTTGCAAAAAGTGGAAGCATGCATCCAACAATTTTAGCTAAGAATACGGCAAGAATCAGTGTCAGGCAGACAACAAGCGCCACTTCTACCGAAACATTGTCAACCAGCATAATCTTTACAAAATTAGCTGCAGCAAGTGTGATACCGCAAAGCAATGCAACTCTCGATTCCTTCCAGACAATGCGCAGCATATCCTTGAACTCTATCTCATTCAGCGAAAGTCCACGAATAATCGTAACAGATGCCTGTCCTCCGGCATTTCCACCCGTATCCATCAGCATCGGAATAAAAGATGTCAGTACTACATAGGCCCCGAGTGCTGCCTCATAATGTGTAATAATTTTTCCTGTTACAGTTGCGGAAATCATCAGCAAAAGAAGCCAGGGAATTCTCTTCTTCCAAGTCTCCCATACACCAGTTTTCATATATGGCTTATCGGTCGGGACGATAGCCGCCATCTTTTCAATATCCTCTGTCGTCTCTTCACGCATGATATCGACAACATCATCAATCGTAATAATTCCGACAAGTCGGTTTTCATTGTCTACTACAGGCATCGCTGTAAAATCGTATTTCGAGAACAGCATTGTGACCTCTTCCTGGTCTGTCTGTGTATTAACAGAAATAATATTGTCATTCATGAAATCTTTGATAATTTCATTTTCCTGTCGAAGCAGCAAATAACGCAAGGAAACAGTCCCTATCAAATGCCGTTCCTTATCAAGCACATAACAGATGTTAATCGTCTCACTGTCGATTCCAACCTTGCGGATACGATCAATCGCCTGCTTAACTGTCAGGGTTTCCTTCAAATCGACAAACTCGACTGTCATAATGCTTCCGGCAGAGTCCTCCGGATAGCGCAGTAGATGATTAATATCTCTTCGTGTTTCTGAATTGGCATTGGCAAGCAGTTTTTTCACGACACCCGCAGGCATCTCTTCCATCAAGTCAGTAGCATCATCTGCCATCAGATTATTAATAATATTTGCAGCCTCTCGATCTGTCAGAGACGTAATAATTTCCTGTTCAGTCTCTATTGGCAGGTACGCAAATACATCTGCAGCGATTGTTTTCGGCAGAATTCTAAAGATTTTTACTAGCTCCTCGCTCGGCAGCTCTTCAAAAATGGCGGCAATATCAGCCTCGTTCCATTCAGCGAGTTCCTGGCGCAGGAGAGTATACTGCTTGTTTTCAATTAAGTCTTGAATTTCTTCCATTGACATAGTAGTATTCTCCTTTATGTATGATTTTTATGTAGGACGTTCGCCCAGGAACATCGGATAACGGATTAGCTGCTATCTTCTTCATAAAAACCACCACCCTTCTACTCACTATGCCGCAGCAGATATTATTGACTGCGTCTGTCTATATTTACAACAAACACTTTCTGCCATGGAACCTGATATGTTTTTCGTACCGTTACACTATAGCAAACCACTGTTTTGAAGTCAAGAAAAAAGTGTCACAGCATTTTGCTGTGACACTTTTGTAGTCTGTACTTATTCTGCTGGCTGTGCAGGTGTCTGTTCAGCTGGAGTTTCTGGTGCAGCCTGTTCAGCTGGCGCTTCTGGTGCAGCCTGTTCAGGAGCTGGCTGGCTGACAGTCTCTGAAGATGTCTGGTCTGTTGGCTGCTCAGAAGTTACATCTGTCTGGTCTGCAGCTGGTATCTGCGGTGTATCAATAGATGTCAATGTAGTGTCAGTTAATGCAGTGTCAGTTAATGCAGTATCTGTAATCGTAACATTCTCTGTCACCTCTGTCGGTACAGCCTGGTCTGCAGGAGCTGCTGTATTGTCAACTGTGACAGCAGGATCTATTGAATTCTGCGGTAAGTCAGCAGCAGTAAATCCAAGTTCGTCTGCTGCTTCATTAAATGTTTTTCCGACAAGTGCTGCATACTCTGTAATGAATTTCTGTGCCTCATAGCTTAATACATCAAGTAAAATATTCTTATTCTCTTCTACCTTTGCATTTCCCGCAATTGCTGAAGCATCATATGCTGTCAAACCTGTAAGAAATGTAGTCGGATCATCAGTTTCAACTGTACCCTGGCTTACAAAGCTGCCATCTATAATCTGTCCACCAATATGAAGGGAAGCATCTCCTGCACCCTTTACCATTGTGCCGATTTCCAGTGTCTTTCCATCAGCACTCAAGCGATATACCTGTACATATGTTTTTCCATCAGTTCCAAGAATTTCTGTCTGATAATTTGGACACCAGTAAATTGCATGACCGGTAACCTTTTTATTCTCTACTTCCTGCTCAACCTGATATGCCATTCCGGGTTTATTTGCATCCGGATCAGTATCCTTTACACTCGTTGGAAGATTAGCCTCCAAAGTATCTTTATTCTCTTCAGAAGCATTTTCGATCAGTTCATGATTCACTCCGTCTCCGGCATCCTTTGTATCTCCAAGCGCCCAGTTCTTTCCTGTAGAAACAATCGTTTTGCCATCTGTTGGAGTACCATTTGTTTTTCCGAGCTTTGAAAAGAATTTGCTTACTGCACTGTTCTCATCATCAAGCATATCCTGCAGAACTTCCATACCTTCTCCGGATGCTTTTGCGGCAGTAATCGCATCATTCTTTGCGTTTTCCAGCTGCTCGTTAACTCGCTGAATTGTGGTAAACATTTCCTGTGATTCTTCATCAATCTGTCCCTCCAGTAATGCGGCATATTCCTCTGCCTCTTTACGTTCCTTGGACTTCAAGCCATCCATATCTGCTTTGATTGCTGCGAGCTTCTTTTTTAAGTCATCAATTTTCTCTTTTTTCTTATCAATTACTACAATATCATCTGTAATATCATCAATCACATCCTCTACATCCTCTGGTGTAGGATTTGAAGGGGAAGTTGGTGAAGACGGTGTAACAGGATCTGTCGGTACGGTCGGCTCAACTGTCGGAAGTTCACCAACCAGTGCACGAATTGCATCTGCCTCTGCAAGAAGCTCTGTCGTATCCATCTCAACGACTCTTGCGCCTAGCACACCTGATTCATTCCTAACCTGACCGGTTACTTCTGTATCTGTTCCAGTCTTTTTATTGCCTGTAGTATTCTTTGCAGGCTTCTTAGCTTTATCAGTAGTCGGAATTTTGTCAGTTGTTGGAACCTGTTCATCAGTTATTGTTGCTACCTCCTGCACTTTATCTCCTCTTTTCGCAAGTGAGGCAATGCTTACTCCTCCAATCAGTAATAATGCAAGCAAAAGCAGTAATAACTTTTTCTTATTATCTTTCTTTTTCTTTTCTGCTTCTTGATTAATATTTAAATCATTTGTGTTATTCATTTCTTTGTTCATGTTCTCCTCCATTGTTTAATTATCCCGCGATTCATACCTAATTTAGTTTTATATTTATTTGTTTGTCACATTGTACACTTGGTTATAATATATATGACTATTCCTTTTATCAAAAAGGTTCATAAAAAACTAAATATTTTTTATTATAACAAAAATATTATCGGCAAAATTTTCAAAATAACAATACCTTTCCGTCAAGTATTCCATAAATACAGTTTTTCCCCTTCTCAATCTTTGCCTGTCCGTTTGTTGCTTCCGTAATAATTTTCATAGCTGCTGCAAATGCAGTTTCGTCTGCAGGCAAAAGAACGGTAAAGGCAACTGTATCTGCATAATCTGATTGAAGAACAATCATCCCTTCCTTATCAAACAGATACTGCAGCTTTCCAACACCTGTATAATCGGTTTTGATCATTGTCTGAATACCGGAGAATTTTTCAATTAACGTACACGCTTCCAGTCCCGCCTTGACTGCGCCCTGGTATGCCCGCACCAGTCCCCCTGTACCAAGAAGCGTTCCTCCAAAATATCTTGTGACAACAACCACAGCATTTCTTACTTCCTCATTTAAAAGCACCTCAAGCATCGGACGTCCCGCCGTTCCGCCGGGTTCTCCATCATCCGAACAGCGAGTCAGCTGTGCATGCTCTCCAATCACAAATGCAGAACAGTTATGAGTTGCATCCCAGTATTTCTTTTTCATATCATTTATGAATGCAACAGCCTCTTCCTCTGACTCGGCAGGACTGATATGCACAATAAATTTTGATTTTTTCTCTTCGATTTGTCCGTCTGCACCTTGATAAATACACTTTATACCTTTCATCAATACATAAGTCCTTTCAAAAATTTCCGCAGCCATGCATGAAACAACTGGAATCTGTTCACAATCATACTAAACTTACTGCATATTGGCAAATATGAATTCTGTAATATTTCCTTAATATATATGATTTCTGATATTTTGACTTTATTTACATAAAAAACTTTGCTATAATAACAAGAGTCATTTGCATTTTTGATGTTTTACTAATTTAAGGAGGCAGTACCCATGAATTATGGTATGCGAGGGGCCAGAAAGAGGCAAAAAGAGCTTTCTTCTCCTACTATAAAAATAGGAAAATTCTTTGGTGTTTCTATATTTAAGGTAATGGTTTTTGCAGTAGTGGCAGTTGGCACCATTGGTCTATGTGCTGGTGTTGGTCTGTTTATGGGTGTTATTGATACTGCACCTGATGTATCCAATGTGGATGTGTCACCTGCAGGATTTTCTACTACAGTATATGACAGAGAAGGAAATCAGCTCACAAAGCTTGTTGCAGAAAACTCCAACCGTATTTACGTTACAATTGATAAAATTCCAACACATCTTCAGAATGCTTTTGTTGCAATTGAAGATGAACGTTTCTATACACACAACGGAATCGATATCAAAGGTATTCTCCGTGCCGGTGTCACTGCTTTAACAAGTGGCGATCTTTCGCAGGGAGCCAGTACGATTACACAGCAGCTTTTGAAAAACAATGTCTTTACATCATGGACATCAGAGTCTACAAAGATTGAAAAATTCAAGCGTAAGTTTCAGGAGCAATATTGTGCTGTCCAGCTCGAGAAAAATATGAGTAAGGAGACAATCCTTGAAAACTATCTGAACACAATCAACCTGGGTCAGGGTACTCTAGGTGTACAGGCTGCCGCACTCCGTTATTTCGGAAAACCGGCAACAGATTTAACGATTTCCGAGTCAGCTGTCATTGCTGCTATCACTCAGAATCCTTCAAAATGGAATCCTATTTCCCACCCTGACAACAACGCCATTCGTCGCGAAGAAGTTCTGCGCAAGATGCGTGATCAGGGATACATTTCACAGACGGATTATGACGCTGCCATTGCAGATGATGTTTATTCCCGCATCAAAAATGTGGATGAACAGACCGAGAAAAATACAATCTACACATACTTTATTGACGAATTGACCGAGCAGGTCATTGATGATCTTCAGGAAGTCAAAGGTTACTCTTATACACAGGCGTACAATGCACTTTATAGTGGTGGCTTGAGCATTTTCACTACACAGGATCCTAAAATCCAGAAAATATGTGATGAGGAGTTTGCAAACACAGAAAACTATCCTGAATCAACAAATCTCTACTTAAACTATGAACTGACCTATGAAGATGCAAATGGAGAAGCCGTCAATTTCAGCACACAGAATTTCGAATCCTACTTCAAGCAGGAAAATCGTGGATTTAACATGATTTTCTCAAGTGAAGAAGAAGCGCAGGAGAAAATAGACGAATACAAAGCTGCTGTAAAGCAGCCGGGATATACCTTTGTTGCTGAAAACATGTCACTGACTCCTCAGCCGCAGGCATCCATTACAGTCATGGATCAATCGTCCGGTGAAGTTCTCGGAATTGTCGGAGGCCGTGGGCAAAAGGCAGCCAGTCTGACATTGAACCGTGCAACATCTACAAAGCGTCAGCCAGGTTCCTGCTTTAAAGTACTTGCTGCATATGCACCAGCCCTGGACAGTGCAGGCTTTACACTGGCTTCCACACAGGTCGATGAGCCTTACAGCTATGCAGACGGTCGTCCAGTATCCAACTGGTACAGCAGTGGCTATAAAGGCATCTGTACAGTCCGTTATGGTATTGAGCAGTCACTGAACATCGTTGCAGTCAAAACATTGACTGATATCACTCCTCAGCTTGGATTTGATTACCTGCTGAATTTCGGCTTTACGACACTTGTCGAACGTCGAACGGAAGCAAACGGTACTGTCTCTTCTGATATTACACAGGCTCTTGCTCTTGGTGGTGTTACAGATGGTGTGACAAATCTCGAGCTGACTGCTGGATACGCAGCCATTGCAAATAAAGGTACGTATACAAAGCCAATGTTCTATTCAAAAATTGTAGATCATGACGGCAATGTATTGATTGACAATACACCAAAGACCCGTCAGGTAATTAAAGAAACAACCGCATTCCTTCTAACAAATGCAATGGAGGATGTTGTGTCAAAGGGTACTGGAGCCAAAGTTAACTTCGGTAATATGGCAATTGCCGGTAAAACCGGTACGACCTCAAGCAACGTCGATGTATGGTTTGCCGGATATACCCCCTATTACACATGTGCTACATGGGCCGGTTACGATAACAATGTACACATGAGCGGAAATGAAACAGGTGTTGCAAAAACTCTTTGGAAAGCAATTATGGGAAGAATTCATGAAGGTCTGGAATATAAATCCTTTACAACGCCAGAAGGAATCACAACTGCAACAGTCTGTAAAAAATCAGGTAAGCTTGCAGTAGCTGGGCTGTGTTCCTCAGACGGAAGTGCCATTACCGAATACTTTGCGACCGGAACTGTTCCAACTGAAGTCTGTGACCGTCATGTAGTTGGAAACATCTGCTCTTTAACAGGCCTGCGTGCTGCTGATACATGTCCGTACGCTGCTCCGGGTGTCATTGTCGTTGATGCCGCTGATGATGCATATGCATCGACACCATATTGTGTACACAGCTATTTGAATGGTGTTCCACTGTTCTCCATTCCGGAAGGAATGACAATAGAAGACTTTATATTAAACTCCGGTGCGACTGGAACAGTAGATCCAAACGCTGTACCTACAGACCCGAATGCTGTTCCAATACCTGGGGCAGATGCTCTTCCTTCGCTTCCTACGGTTACACCACAAGTACCGGTGGTAGTTGATCCAACCACAGTTATTTCGCAGTAATCGGTAACAACGTAGTTACCACGAGGCATATAAGAAACAGCAGCCGTGCTTGCACGGCTGCTGTTTCTTATTATATACGTTCTAAAATAGCTATATTTCTTCATCCTGATATGCTGTCAAAAATTCGAGCTGATATATAACAGTATCCTCATGCATGTCAACCTTTGTATTGATTACATAAGCATTTAGCAGCTCATCTCGTAATTGCTCCAGTACAGACGGCATTGCTCTTGCAACCGTTCCATGAAATGTAAGGGTGAACACTGCTCTGACAGCAGTTTCAAACTCAGATGCAATGGTCAACTCACAGCCATCCATTACCTTTACATAGTACCTGGTGAGTAACCAGATCACAAATCGAATATTTGATGCCTTTACCTTCGGAATCTCACCAATCAAACAGCTTATCACTCCTGCAAGATGAAATCCATTCTTCTCAAAAGGTAATAGGTCGGCACGTATCTGGTCTTCAAACCCATCAATATCCTTAACACCTGTTGTCTGCATTTTAAGAAGCATCACAAATACTTCGTTGACCCACGTATATCTACTTTCAAGTACATTAGAATCCAAAGCACTGATATTTCTTAGCTGTGTCAGCATAAGCTGTGTAATGGTATTGAGCTTGTAATAGCTGTACTGCTGCTTCTTAAGTGCGTATGTCAGACTGGAAAGCGTTTCCTGAAACTCTTCTTCTGCTCTAATAAGCATATTTTCGCGCTTTTTTCTGCTCATTTCAATCTGGGCACACTCTATGGAATCTTCCACTTCTTCGATGACTTCATTCATATCCCATGGTGCAGCAAATATCTTATGTATCCGATGTCGGTTAACAAGCTTTGTCACAAGCAGGGGACTCATCACATCAATGCAGACATTTAGTATCACACCTGGAAACTCTCTGTCACACCGTTCAACAATCTGACTCAGTCTCATATCTGGAATATTGATATCAATTAACAGAAGAAATATCTCCCGTTCTTTCATGATTTCAAATGCCTCTGTAGCAGTAGAAGACACTATAAACGTTATCTCCAGTTCCTCAAAGCGTTCCTTGAAGATTTCCTGAAAATGGCTTGCTATTTCACTATTTGACTGGATGAATAAAACGCTTTTCTCCATATGCTTCCCAACCCCTGCCATGAAATAATATTACATAAAAATACTTTGTTCTATTTCATCAATAGTAACATAATTTCATTGCTTCTTGCAACAAATTTAGTCATTGCATCAGGTGACAGCGGCTTATTGGACAGGACTGCCAGATCATAGAGCTGTTCACAAATCATCGGAACCTTCTCACTGTCCTTGTTTTCAAAGATATACTGTACAAGCTTGTTGTTTGCATTTAATACGAGTGTCTCACCGTCCTCGCCAAACATTCCCGCATCCATTCCTGGCATGCTGTACATCTTCATCATATCCTGCATACGACGGCTCTCTTCCGATATTGTCAGCATAGAGGATACTGCCTCATTTTTCAGTTTTTCAACTTTCACTTCCAGCTTATCCTTGCCAAGTGCTTTTCTGAACAGCTCTGAAAGTGTCGTTGTTTTCTCTTCCAGTGATGCCTTATCCTCTTCTGCGACTTCCTCTTTAAAAGAATCTGTCAAATCTGCATCAATTCTCTGGAATTTCACATCCTCGTTCTTTGACTCAAGCTGTGACAAGAATGGCTGGTCAATATTGTGTGTCAAAATAAATGCATCCAGCTTTTGCTCTTTAAACATATTAATATATTGAGACTGCTGCTTTTCATCTGTTACATAGTAAATGATCTTTCTTGGTTCTTTCTCTTTTTCATCATCCTCGGCATTAGTTTCATCAACAACCTCTGCCTCTACCTTTTCACCATTTTCATCAGAAGCATTCTCTTTCGTATCCTTCTTCTGATCAAGCTCCAGACACTCAGGCAGTGTCATATACTTTCCATCGAGATTTTTGAACAGAATATAGTCTGTCATTTTCTCACAAAACTTGTCATCCTTCAGGCAGCCATATTTGATAAACGGACTGATATCATCCCAGTACTTCTCATATTCCTCTTTTTCAGTCTTGCACATTCCAGAAAGCTTATCTGCAACCTTCTTGGAAATATAGTCAGATATCTTCTTAACAAATCCGTCATTCTGCAATGCACTTCTCGAAACATTAAGAGGCAGGTCCGGACAGTCGATCACACCTTTAAGGAGCATTAGAAATTCCGGAATTACTTCCTTAATATTGTCGGCAATAAATACCTGATTATTATACAGCTTGATTGTGCCTTCAATTGATTCATACTCCATATTAATCTTAGGGAAATAAAGAATACCCTTCAGATTAAACGGATAATCCATATTCAAATGAATCCAGAACAAAGGCTCCTTGTAGTCCATAAATACCTTTCTGTAAAATTCAAGGTATTCTTCCTTTGTACAGTCATTTGGATGTTTTGTCCAGAGTGGCTCTGTATCATTTAATGCAACCGGACGCTTCAGAATCTTCAGCTTGTCCTTTGCTGGGCTGACCTCAACCTGCTCCTTTGTGCCATCCTCTTTCTCTTTTTCTTCAAATTTTGCTTCCTCATGGATTGTTTCGATCACTGTGTCTTTGTCAGTCTTGTCAGCAACCTCTATTGTTTCATACTCTGGCTCTGCATTCTCCTTTTCAAGGAAGATTGGTACCGGCATAAAGGAACAATACTTTTTAATAACCTCGCGTGCACGATACTCATTGCAGAACTCAATGCTCTCTTCATTCAGGAACAGTGTGATTTCCGTTCCTACATCTGTCTTTGATCCTTCATCCAGAGTATACTCTGTTCCTCCATCGCACTCCCAGTGAACAGCCTTTGCACCCTGCTTGTATGAAAGTGTGTCGATATGAACATCATCTGCTACCATAAAAGCAGAATAGAATCCAAGACCGAAATGACCAATAATCTGATCCTCGTTTGTCTTATCCTTGTATTTCTCCAGAAAAGCGGTTGCTCCCGAAAACGCAATCTGTGTAATGTATTCTTCTACCTCATCAGCTTCCATACCAAGACCTGTATCAATAAACTTTAGTGTCTTTGCCTCAGGGTTTACAATCACTTTTATTTTGTTCTCATGTCCGTCCGTGAATGAATACTCACCCATCATGTCAAGCTTTTTCAATTTCGTAATTGCATCACAGCCATTGGAAATAAGCTCCCTCATGAAAATATCGTGATCAGAATATAACCATTTCTTGATAATTGGAAAAATATTATCACTGTTAATTGACAAATTTCCTTGTTTTGTTGCCATGTACATACATCCCTTTCCTAAATAATAATTGTCATATATAGAAGTTTAATATCCTGTAATAAAAAAGTCAAGAACAAATTAGCACTCATTTTGCTTGAGTGCTAATAATTTATGCTTTATTTAGATTTTCTTTATAATTTGCTATATTGACTTTACGAGTCAACCCCTGGCAATTACAAAATACTTGTCATAAATATCAAAAAAGCTTGTTGTCGTATAGGTGTCCTTCTTCTGATAGGATATAGAATCCCAATAGGTAGCATTTAAATTGGATGTCAGTGTTTTTACATATTCATCATAAACCTGATTAAAAGCATCCTGCTTGCGCTGTTTAACAATCACCTCTTTATTGGCATCTGTTTCCTCCTGATTGAAGGTACTAACACACTGTAGAATATGATACCCATACTCTGTCTCAATAATGTCGCTGTTCTGTCCCGTCTCCAGATTAAAGGCTGCTGTTTCAAATGCCTCTGGCATGACTCCACGTCCAAAGCTGTACACAGACTGTGAATCTTCATTGTAGTCAGTGGAAAGTACATCAAAATCACTTCCCTCCTGCAGCTTCTGAGCAATCTGCTGAATTCTCGCATACGCATCCTGCTTCTGACTGTCTGTAAACGCAAGTCGGTTTCCTGCAGCGTCTGTAGAATATGTCTTGACAAGAATGCTCTTCACTGTTATGGTACGTGCCTCATCATCACTGATTTCCGGATTGACATCATCCGTAATCACATGATACAGCTTATCTGCAACTGCAAATTCATGATAGAGCTGCAAAATTGTATCTTCATCAACACCCATATATGCAATTTCGTCACTATTCAGTGTGGAGTAATACTCCTTGGCTGCTGCTTTTACCTTTGCCTCTTCATCCTTATCAAGTGTCGTTTCATACTGCTTTGCAAGCAAATTCATCACCTTGATTTGTGCAATCCGGGCAAGAATGGTTCCCTTATATTCCTGTTCAACTGTACTGCCGTTTTTCAGAGGCACCTGCCATATTTGTGAGCCAAAAATCTCATCATACTGATTTTCGGAGTTCATCAGATAAACCATAATTTCCGACACCATACACGAGCTGTCCTCAATACGGAATATCTCTCCTTCATCAAAATCTGTAGTCAGCACAATTTCAGTCTTACGTGATTTTTTGCAGCCACATAATGCTGACGCAAAAGCAAGCAGTATGACAGCCATAAAAAAAATTTTTCTACGCTTCATTCTATTATCATTCATACTTTCATTTACTTATGATTATTAATTTTTATTATTTACTTATGGTTACTTACTTAAAATACTACGTGCAACACTGATACCATTTGCTGATGCCTGCTGAAGTCCTCTTGTCACACCTGCGCCATCCCCTATTGCAAACAGACCATTTACGCTTGTTTCAAAATCCGTATTTACAACAACCTTATTGGAATAAAACTTTACCTCCACACCATAAAGCAGCGTCTCATCACTTGCAAGACCCGGTGTAATCTTATCAAGTGCATGTATCATTTCCTCAATATCCACCATAATCCTGTGTGGAAATACAAGCGACAGGTCACCAGGTACCGCATCCTTAAGTGTAGGCATCAAATTGTTTCTACACAGACGCTCTTCTGTTGTTCTTCTTCCTCTCTTAAAATCTCCAAAAGTCTGTACAAGTATACGTCCGCCGCAAAGCATATTTGACAGCTGGGCAATCTGTTTGCCATATTCAATCGGTGTCTTAAACGGCTTCGTAAAATTCTTTGAAACAAGAATTGCAAAATTTGTATTGTTTGTTTTGAAATCTTTGGATTTATAAGCATGACCATTTACTACAGCAAGACCATTCTCATAATATTCCGTCGCAACCTCTCCGGATGGATTTGTGCAGAATGTACGTACCTTATCGTCAAATGTCGGTGTATGGTAAATCAGCTTTGCCTCATACAGATTTTCATTCAAAAACTGCATAACCTCATCACGGACTTCCACGCGGACGCCTACATCAACTGTACCGACCTGTGTTTCCACACCTACCTGCGTACATAGATGACTGAACCAGTCAGCACCTTCCCTGCCAACTGCTACAACAATTTCATCTGCAAAGAATGTCTCTCCCTGATCAGTCACAACACCCTTTGCTACACCATCCTCAATCAGAATCTGCTGTACCATCGTACGAAACTTCATTTCAACACCACATTCCTCAAGATGATGCTGAAGCTTTGCATAAATCTTATAGCCTTCCTCTGTTCCAAGATGGCGGATCGGACATTCTACAAGTTTCAGGTTTGCATTGATTGCTTTTCGTCTGATTTCTCGTATTTCAGCCTCTCTATCCACACCATATACCTTTGTATCTGCACCAAATTTCAGGTAAATATTATCTGATTCCTTAATCAGCTCAATCACCTTGTCGTATCCAAGTATATCCGGCAGATTACCTCCAACATCCGGCGAAAGAGACAGCTTGCCATCAGAAAATGCTCCCGCTCCGGCAAATCCGGTTGTAATTGAGCATGGCTTACAGCCTACGCAAACCTTTGTATCGCGCTTTGGACACTTCCTCTGTTCAATGGAACGTCCTTTCTCAATCATAAGGATTCTCATGTCCTTTTTTTTATCTATCAGCTCATATGCACAAAATATTCCGGACGGACCTGCTCCTACTATAATTACGTCATATTGATTATTCATGTGTATCCTCCTGTACAAGGACTCTTGCTACTGTCCATTTAGTTGCTGTTAAGCGGTCAGCGCTTCTATTGAAATAGTAAATATCATGCATCTGACGCATGAAAAACCCGCAAAACATACTATACTATTATAGCATGTTTTGCGGGTAATGAAAAGTTACTATCTAAACTTAACTACTTAATTGTGACTTTAATGCTCAGTGTTGTAGCAGTGGCTTCGCCTTCAAGAACTACATCTACAGGAACAGTCACTACTGTTCCACTCTTATATGCAGCTCTTGCCTTTGCTGCAAGAAGCTGTTCCGCATCAGTGCCATTTCTGTCTCCTGCGAAGTCTAACTTGAATCCTATCTGATTACCATTTGAATCGGATACAGGAGTTACAATAAAGTTCTCATTTTTTGATACATAAGATGCAATTGCATCTGTAGAAGAACTATTCTTTACAATAATCTCATCGCCTGCCATATCATTAGTTTTGGTATACAATATTGTCGCAGCAGGTGTTGCCTTAATCTTACATGCAGATTTTGTAACTTCCAGTGTAACAGGCACACATATTTGCTTGCCATACTGCGTTATGAACAGAACTTCAAGCTTATATTTACCTGCATTTAGCAAATATTCTTCGTCTGTCTTCTGGCTGACGGTAAATGTTTTATCTGATGATGATGCAGTAATATTAAAGTAATCACTATAATCTGTTCCTGTCGGATCTCCAGCAAGACTGATAAAGCCGTCACTATATACAATCTGCTCATTCACCCCGTCTTCACTTGATAATGTCGGCTGGAAAGTAATACCTGATGCTGCTCTGTTTACCATATCAAGTTTGCCGCCAACTGTTTTTAATTTAATTGTCGGTTCTGCATCTGTCACATCTACGGTTATTGTCTGCTTTGCAAGTGTCAGCTTCATTCCTTCCTCGTTTTCAATGACAGGATAGAACGCAAATGTATATTTTCCCTTCGGAACATCAACACCACTCAAGTCAACTCCCAGTACATTTGTTTCTGAATCAACATTGTATCGTACAAAGAAGCAATTATTTGCAAGTAATAAATCAGCTGCTAACTTCTGCTTCGCTGGCCCTGTAAAGGTCAGAGTATTAAGTGTATCAATAGTTAATGTACTGCTGCTGTTTCTATATACAGCATCTGCTATAGTCACTTCCGTAACCTGTTCTATAGTGTCATACAATT
The DNA here is from genome assembly GCA_964579795.1 of uncultured Lachnospiraceae bacterium. GTDB lineage: Bacteria > Bacillota > Clostridia > Lachnospirales > Lachnospiraceae > JAEYFP01. The sequence goes on from CAZOHM010000007.1 coordinate 66,457, forward strand.
TGTTAACTGTCAAAGTTGTTGCCTTTAGCTTTGCAGTCGGAAGCGTTCTGATAACAGTCACTGTATAATTCACAGGCTTCAGGCTGATACTGTTTCCTGAGGCACCGTGAATGACAGGTGTAATTGAGAATACATATTTTCCTGCCATAGCGTCTGGTGTCGCATACGCCGTAATATATGTAACGCCATCACGTTCTACTGTATAAATATCTACGGCTTCTCTTGTGCTTTCTTTCGTTTTCTTATCTATTGGATAAGATGTCTGTAATACAGCTGTTTCTGACTCAGCAATATCATAATCTGCTGAAAGCTTTATATAGCTTGATGTGCTTTGTTGTCCATAAAGTGCATTCAGATTAACTGCTGGGCTGCTCAATGTAACTTTTGGATTGCTGTTCATGACTGTTACACTTAAAGTAGCAGGCTTGATACCGTTAAAATCTGCGTCTCCACCAACCGGTGCCGGTGTAACACTAAACTTATAGGTTCCCGGAACGACATTGGAATCTGCACATTTTACAGTCAGCTTATCCCATTCATTCACGTCCGTTTCAAGGAATACATCACCTTCAGATGCACCCTTTGGCATGGTAACCTGATAGGTGTAGCTGCAATCTGTAATCAGATTTGCAAGCTCGCTTGAAAAGCACATCTTAGCCTCTACACTAGGTGTAGGATCCTGACTCTTAGTTGTGTCAATCTTTAGTGATGCCAGCTGGAACGATGCTGTCGGTACCTTGCTGACAACATTTACTGTCACAACCTTTTTCGATTTCGTAAGCATTAATGTGCCGCCATATACTGTATGCACATATGGTACTGCTTCAAACGTATAAGAGCCTGCCGGAGCATTGCTGTCATTGACTCTGGCTGTCATTGTAATCGTACCGTTTTCCTGAACACCTTCCAGATTTACCATGCCATCTACTGCATTCTTTGGTTTGCTCTTTGGCGTAATTTCCATAAATTCTATGGATGCGTCGTTAGTCATTGCAGTAATAATTTCTGTTTTATTCAGATTTCTTGCATTGAGTGTCATAGCAGTCTTACTGAATACTGCGGTCGGCTCGGTATTAACAATCTTTACAGTCACTGTAACGGAAGCCAGTTTTTTGGCATCTATCTCTCGATAAGCACCGGAAGTAGCCGGTACCTTTGAGATGTACGGTGTCAGTTTAAACGTATAGGTTCCGCATACTGCTGATGAGTAGAATGGCTTCACAGCGAAATCAACAACGCTGGAGGTACCATCAAACGTATTCACCGGAACAAGTCCTAAATCTCCGTTTCCATTTTTCGGGCTTGAAACTGTCATGTCATATTTCGTAATATACGCACCTGCGACTCCATCTTCTGATGCAGATGTTGTAGACAGGCGAATCAAGTTCTCAGGCTGGCTCAGATAAGCATTGTCAAAATCAAAATACTCATTTAATGTTATCGTCTTTTTACTTATTAATGCCGTTGGTACTGTGGCCGCCTTAAATACTAATGTAATCTTCTGAGTATCTGTCAGAGCCTCAGATGCGTCATTCAGCTGTTTAATTCCAAGTGTCCTGGAAATACCTATATTCTTAACTGTCAGATCTTTTGTTAAATACTGTGCAGCACCTGTTGAGTGAATTCGTATATCACCGTTTGGCATAGACTCTATTCGAGCATAGCATTCTGTTCCCTGCGTCGAATCTGCTATATAAGCAGAACCAGACTTATTCAGATAGAATACTTCCATCGGATACGCTGTGTCGTCCACAGAATTTGTTGTATCCTGCATAATCAGCTGTGCTTCGCTCGCGTACTGCGGATAAAGCGTAGCAGTTGTTGTTGCAAGCTTCAAAGTCGGAGCCTTACTCGTTACAGTAACTGTCAGTGTAGACGGAGTAAGATACATACCGTTACTATAAGCAGCCTCATCGTAGTCGCTGCCTCGAACAGTCATTTTTGCAATCGGAACTACTTTCAGTGTATACGTTCCAGTCGGTACACTACTATTTACATCAACTGTCAATACATTTTTGCCGTCATCGTTAACAACCAGCCTATTGTCTTCCATTACACTCTGCGTTGCAGCGTTGCCGCCCTCCACTCTAAAGCCTTGGAGCTCTGCGTCTGCGGAATATGTCACAGATGCTGACTGCGCACTTGCGTACTGGTTATTCAATGTAAGTTTACTTGTCGAAGGCTTTGCTGTCGGTCTTGTGGAAGTCACTGTAATCGTAATCTTCTGTCGCTTCAGCTCTGTCGGATAGACTGAGCCTTTTAAGTAAAGCCTTGGAGCCACATAATAGCTGTAGGTTCCTGCAAGTGTGCACGGACGTGCCTTTACAATAATCCTGCTGTCGGATATTTCTACCAAAGGTTCTGTCAGTGTCTCTGGATCATAAAATGAAATTTCATCTGTCGTCTTTAAATCTCTGTATATTGGGCTCGTAGTATCAAAGATGTCACTACTATCTGCAGAGCTCATATTCATTTGATACTCTGTTTCAGGATATAAATTGTCCAGCTTCACACTGGAGGTGTCAAAGGTTATCTTTGGCTGTGTTTCATTAACCACTACTGTCAGGATAGCAGCCGGCAGATTTGTCGGACCTCCAAGCACAGTCTTGTCAATCCTTGTCACAGCAGGAGTAATACTGAACTTATAGGTACCCGTTTTCGCACCATATTCAGGTCTTGCTACCATAGTAAGCTTACTATACAATCCATCAGGCGTGTATCTGCCTTCCAGAGCTACATTTTCGAACACACCGTCTCCTTCAGCAGTTTTCGGATAGCTTATTAAAGCTACATCAATTGTACCACTTTGATCATCAAACAATACATCCTTGGAGGTGATAAACTCTGCTCTCTGTTCTACGTTTTCTGCATATCTGTTCAAGGTAAGGGAAGCAGGATTCATCTTTGTCGTCGGTTTTGCACTCTTAACCGTGACCGTAAATGTAATCGGATTAAGCTGCTTGTAGAAAGCTGTTAAATCTACGTCACCAAGATGTACGGTAGGTTTTAATATAAACTGGTATGAGCCATCCACAAGCTTCTGTCCAGGGACAACCTCCAATACATTATTATTTATCTCAAAGTTGAAATAATCATTAAATTCTTCTAAGGTTACATCAATATCCGTTGTATCAACTCCAGATGCCTCGCAAAGCTTCTTTGTAGCAGTGTGTGTCGTTGTTAAAATACTCTTACCATTTACGGCTGTGAAAGAACCAATTTCACTGTCATATGTCATCTTAAGCTGCGCACTCGGTGAAGAAGTCGCAGTATCAATGCTTAAACTTGTTTTGTCTGCCTTTGCAGATGGCACCTTATTTGTGAAGCTGAGTGTAACCGTTTTACTGATTGGTGTAGAATATCCTTTTACAGGAATCGCTAACGTAATGTTCTTAACAAAGTTTTTGCTGCTAAATGATGAAGATACATCTTCCTTCAGCTTAAACTTATAATCTGAATAATTTCCGCTATCATTGGTATCTTCTAACTCCAATGCGTCATTTTCATTACCATATACGATTTCACGCGTTGTATCCAGCTCATATCCATTTTTCAAACTGACTGTTACGTCATATCTGCCATTGACCCAGTCAAAGGTATCAATACTCGGAACAGCCGCTGTAATATCTGCTGCCTTTGGTGCTGCCTCGTTTACAGTAATTGTAATCTTGTTATAAGTAATATCATAAAAAGTATTTGTTACTGTTTCTTTCACGTTCAGCTTGAACTGATAATCCTTGTATGTGCCTACAGCTGCTGTTGTACTCAAAAATCCTGTATCGCCACTACCGGTAAACGAAAACTGTGATTGATTTGTACCCTGGGCATCAAGGACTTCGCAGGCATCCCAATTAATCTCTGTTCCGTTTGCCATAACTGTAGCTACCTTTACACCCGTTAATGATTCTTTGCTGACTGTATACTTACTGTTAAGCACTGTCGGTGAAAGCTCTGCAACTGTCACATAGACTGTAGCCTTCCATCCGCTCTTATCATCTGCATTGCCCTTCTTAAGCGTTGCTGTCAGATATGCACTGCCTATTCCTTTCACATCAATTTTTCCATTTGTGGAATTGTATGACAGTACCTTGTCATTAGATGACTTCCAGCCTATCGAGTAACCGTCAGACTCTTCTACTTCTATACCGTCAAGCAATGTAACGACAAAATTCTTCGATGTCAGGGTCTGTGCATTTTCTGCATCCCAATCCATTGTCAAAGATGCCTCTGTGGCTGTCTGCGTATTTATCTCTGATACTTTTGTATTACCATTGTACAAATCAAACTTAAAGCCCACAGTCTGACTGTCTATAACTGTAATTGTCTTCTTGACTGTTCGTTTAAGTGGATCATCCTTTAGGCTGACTGTCAAAGTAACACTGCCTGATTTATTGTTAGGATTATGTAAACAAATCCTTCCCTCCTCTGCAGTCACAGTCAATACTGCCGCATTACTGCTCGCTACTGTATAGCAGTCTGCAGGAAGATCCATACCTAAAGCCATTGAAGAACCAATTTTTACCGGAAGCTCAAAATCATTAACTCCGGATGAAACAACGCCGTTATTCAATGCTTCTGTCGGATAGGAATCATCACCGATAAATACAGAGTATTCTCTTGATGCCGGCAATACTGTAATCGTTGTATCATATGATTTTTCAAGTAATGTTGTTGTATGCTTTACTGTCTTCATACTCGGTGTAGTAGTCGACAACACAAGTCCCATGAATAGAGCTCCCATCTCAGATGTTACAGGAGTTACAGGGTTTAGGGATGTCGTTAATAAGCCAAGCTCCTTATATTCATAAAGAGCCTCATTAGTTGCTGTGCTGTCAAAAGCAAGTAACGAACTTTCCGAAGCAGCATTAATTCCATTACCTGCTACCAAAACATCTATTGCTTTTGGAATACTGACTGCAGCCGGCACTGCAACAAGATAAAGCGTTTCTATCTTAGTTTCATCAGCGTAAAGCTCCACACACTTCACACCCGGTGTCTTTACAGTCAGGGTGCTGCCGAAAGTAATTGAATCATCCTCAACACCAAAAACATTATTTTGTGTTCTGACATCATTATAACTATTAACAAATCTGTACTCTACCTGACCTGCCGTCTGCTGTGCATAAGTGTTCGTACCATCCTGCATAACTGCAAAACCATTTTCACTGTCTCCCACCTTGATTACATCATCGACTTTCAGATACATGTACTTGCCTGTACCCACTGTAGCAGAAGCTGGAAGATCCTTAATCGCGTTCTTTCCCTTCAGTGTCCAAGTATCTGCCACGCTAAGAGGCTTCAATGTATAACCATTTTCCTTTGCCCATGCTATACATGCTGCGTTATCAACATATTTTGTCTTATCTGCATAGATAATCGTACCCTTATTTGCAGACAATACACTACTCATCTGTGCCGGATCATATCCAGAATCAGAGGTACCATATAAATAGATTTCCTTTGCATTTATCTTAAACGCTTCATGTTCCTGCTGCGTATCGGCCGGAATGACAAGCTTGCTGATTGTGCTCCTTGCAAGAGCTTCCGATCTAATTTTCGTTACCTGTCCCATAGAGGTTAATAAAATTGCTTCTGCACTCTTTGCAGAAGGATATGATACCAATTCATATTTGCCCTCAGCTACTTTGTAATATAGAACACCGCCGTCAGCAATATAATTATTACAACCTCCAGAATACTGTTCAAAACAGCCTGTATTTAAATTGTCAAGAAAATCCGTATTGGTTAACGACTGTGCGCCATCTAATACAATTGTACGAAGCTTTCTGTCTGATGCTGCAATTTTTTCAAGCACACCAGCTTCAGCTCCCTGCAAATAATTGTTTATCATCCATGATGTCTCTTTAGAAAATGCAGGATACTCATACAAAATACTGCCATCATTACTATACAGATTGTAATCATTTCCACTGTCATATACATCATCGCTTACTGTAAACGAGTTTCCTTTAAAATTGCTGTTATCTGTATTTACATATATTTTTTCAAGTCTTCCAAAACTGCCGCTGCCATCACAAATTGGTGCATAATAGTGAACTGTCCCGCTTTGCAACGTGTCCTCTATATATTCCGCGCTGAAAGCATCTGCATCTACACCAATGAACTCTACATTCTTTCCAATATTGATGGAAGTACCTCCCATTGTTTTTACATTTCCATCAATTCCGCAGTTCATAGCGCCCGCTGCAATTGCAGTAACTGGAACTTGAGAACCCTGATACGTAATCTCATCAGGAACATTAACAGAATAAGCTGAACTTCCTGTAAATACTGCCTGGTCAGATCCAGCAATAGTTACAATACGATAGTCGTTTTCGGCAATCACTGTCGTCCTTGCTACTTCTATTGTTACAGGATATGGTTCGCCTGCTGTCTCGAAATAAAGCGTGTTTTGTTCTGTATCACCAAGGGAGTAGCTATCACTCTCACACACATCAAAGGTTACTGTTGCCTTCACTCCACCTACAGCCTTTTCTGTCTTGGAGTCAATAATTGCAATACGCTGATTGCTCATTACTTCATTTCTGTTTCCACTTATTTCAGGTGAAAGTACATGTACACCAAGGAACGGCTGGCTTGCAGGTCCCTGAATTAAAACGGTTGCAGTGTTATAACGCTTTCCTACACAAAGTCCCTGTGTAATATCCGTACTGGCATCAAAAGTCACAGCTGTCATATTCACTACAGCATTCGCGGTTTTTGTCACATTACCATTTTTATAGGTTGCGGTAACTGTAACTTTTCCATACGTTCCGCGAGGAATAGTAACGTTGATGACACCTGCATCGGTTGTACTCTTTTCTACTGTAACTGTGTTATTTGTTCCTGTTGCCTTATTTGTAACTGTCACTTTCTCAAAATCTTCATCCTTCAGTGCTGATTCACCGGCTGCATTCATATTAAGAGTCAGCTCCAGCGTTTCATCTGTCAGAGATAGATTTTCACTTATTGTCTTGCCGTCAGCATCTGTCAGCTTGAGTGCAGAAACACCTGCATAAGAAGCTACAACAAATATTCCGCCCTCAGTAGCATCAAAGCTCAGCATATGTGTATCTGTATCAAGTGCAGCATAGGTTCCTGTTTCTGTGAGTGCGTTATTTTCCCATTTAAATACCGGGAAGTATCCGCCGGTAAAGCTGTCAGGTACCGGTATACTTGCAACCGTTGTCGTAGGAAAGGTACACTTCTGGTCAAGCTCTAATACACGGTAAGCAGTAAATCCTGCAAACCCGGATTTAAGCTTTCCTTCTATCGTTGTATCATTCTCCTTCACAGAACCGTAAGGTGAAAAATATCCTTCTGCCATATAATAATCAGGCTCACTGCCCGGCACGACAGGGGTAAACTGCAGTGAATACAGCTCATTGTACTCGCCTGTCTGATACATACATATAGAATATCTATCTTCATCTACAATCCCCGGTAATTTTATAAGTTCGGAGTTTTTAATTAAAACTTCAGATTTATTTGAACCGGCACCGGAAAATCCTTTCGCAAGACTTTGTGTCAGGCTGCCACTAAAATCAGCTATGTTCTGATTCGTACTGCTCTGATTCCAGTTCCCACTTTCTTGTCTTGCAAACAGACCGATTGCGATACTATCCTCATCTGTAACAAGATTTGTTCCTGCAGCAAAGTAATTGTTTGATGCATCAAATCTGACATCATTACTATTATTATTTGAGAAGACTAATGTAGGTGCAGGGTTTACAAAATCATTATACTGTACAACAAATGACAGTAACTGATTACTTGCTGTACCTGTTACTTCAAATAACGATTTTGCTTCAGCTGTTCCTGCTTTACCAAGAAGGTTCACTGTATTTCCTTCAAAGCAGGAGTCTGCTGCATATGCTGTGTCCAACTTCATCAAATGGTCAACTGCAGATATTTCAAAAGAGCATTCCCTCACTTGCATTCCTGCAGCTGTTGCATCAATAAATATTCCCGTTGTATCATTTGAATCAGCCGACTTCATGAAACATTTTGAGATTTTTGCTGTTCCATTTCCTTTTACGGCCGATTCGCCGCTAAGGCTTTCCATGATAATGCCATTCATTGTGAATACACCACTTGTATTATCACTTGCATTCACATTGATTCCACCGGATTTAATAATCGGTGCATGCGGGTTTTCATACATGGAATCTACTGAGGTATGAGCAGAACTAAGTGATACCCATGCGTTTGTCTCCAAATATGCAGCACTTCCATCCGTATTCTCAGCCAGGAAGGTTACATCATCTGGAAGAATCATTGTACAGTTTGCCACATTATGTTCCTTTGCAGCGTCTGCATAGGCTGTATAATACTCCTGCAGCATTTCAAAGTTCTCACGTCTCTTAACATTAGCTTCATCCGCTGACATATCGGCAAAATCTGAATCCAAATAATAATCAGGTTCTTCCAGATCAGTGCCGTCATATGCATAAGAGTCCTTCACATTATATGTAAAGCTGAGGCTCAAAGTCTTACCGCGGACTGCAAGCGGCGTGCTTGATGTATTTTTAAACTTCAAGTATGCTTTTCCAAGTACCACACCTGTATTGTAGCCACATTTAATCTTGCTGACATACTGTCCGTTTCCATTACAGGTAAGGTATCCCGTATCACTGACATTTCCATCTTCGTCAACAAACCATGCAACTCTGTCAGCACCGACTCCTGTCGCTGTTCCATGCTCGTTCTGATAGTTTTGATCAATAATCTGATTTTCCATCACTACCTTAAGTGAAGAAATATATTTGTCTGCATCGGTTGTCCAGCTTGTAGCACCCGTATACTTTTGAATACCATAATTGAAATTTCTTTCTGAAATCTTATTTTTGTATTCAGTATTTTCTGTACGCGGTGTTGATAAATACCAGGTATATGCACTGTTTCCCGGTGTACTGTGATAAGAAAGATCATCTAGATAAAACACACTGTCCTCGTTCGAAGAAGCAGAGTTAAACCTAACCTTAAAAAACCGATTGCTTGTCGTCTTCAGGAGAAGTGAAATACGAACATCCGGATATTTAAATCGAATAGAGAAATCGTTGCTTTCGTCAACATGGGTAATTGTGCACAGTTCATCATAAAACTCTCCACACGAATCACCAATAGAGAAGCCTTCTGAATCATCCTCATCACACGGAACAATTTCCGAAATTTTCTCGTTCTCCTGCAGACCAATCAGACTGAATCGGTTCAGCGAACCGGTCGGAAAGCTTGACAGTGAATCTCTATAATAAGGATCTGTTGGGTTAATCTTCAGCTGTTCGTATGCAGTACCGTAATCAGCTTTATACTCCAGCATTGGTGTTCCACTGGAAGCATTTTGCACATCTAAGACTGCACCTAAAACATATTGCATTATATCAGGTTGGTCTTGGTTTGGTTCACCTAAATCCATTCTCAAAGAGGTAGAAGTATAATAGGAATATGGGAAACAGTCTTTGCCTGAAAGTTTCAGAACAATATATGCAGGCTTCTCATCCACACCTTCGCCTTCTGCAGCATGAAATGACTGCTTTGTCAATGCGCTCGGGAGTACATTTATATTATTCGTTGTTCCTGTAGTGATAGCGTTAAACATTGATTCTGTAAATTCCAGTCCATTATCCAAGCAAATTGCTGAAGGAGTCAGATACAACAGTTTGCTCTCTGTTCCTAAAACAAATGCTGTCTTAATCGCACGTTCCGGATTTCCTACATCCTCTTCATTTTCATAAAAGAGAATGCCGGCATTTGGTGAACCAAAAATAGAATCAATCGTCAAATTCATAGAATTTGTTCCTGCATAATCAGATTTAACCGGCAGGTTAATGCTCTCTCCTTCTGGAAACGCCTTAAGCTGTGAAATCCTGATTATCGGAACTTCACCATTCTGATAACTACTTTTTGTCACATTAATATAGTCATCCACATCTTCTGTGGAGCCACCTGTAAAAGATGCATTTCCAAGATAATAGCTGCCACTAAAGCTTCCATTCTTAACCGGGCATAGCGTACCGCCACTCATAGAAATATCTGCGCTGGTAATTTTATCCAGACCTGGGATATATATATTATTTATGTAATGCCCGTAAGAGCTCGCATCATTCCAGTCCTCATGTATCTTGCCAAAAGTATTGTAATTGTCTGTTAGATAGATAGAGCTGTCATTTTTTTTAATAATAATGTTTGCTACAACAGCAGTGGGACCTACCATATATTGAACAGCTACTGCCCCCTCTTCCAATGGAATGTTAAGCTGTACATGATTGGAGGAATCACTCTGTGCAATCATTTCGTTAGGAATATTGACATAATTCAATCCTTTAAACCTAACTTTGTTATTTTTAGTTCTTCCAATAACCCGGAGACTGCCTTCCTCCATATCACTTGGAAGCTCCAGATTCAGTTCTATGAAGGTACGAGGATATTCTTCTTTTAAGTATTCAATACAGTTCCCATCCACATTCACGTTGTAATCATAATAGAGCGCATCATTTTTATTTGCATCTCTTTCACAATTAAACTGTGTGTAAACTGGCTCATTAAAAGAATCCGAATTAATATGAGGCTCATTCATACTGCCTGAAACAACAGATATTGTAGGCTCATAATTCACAATCGGATACTCATAAATATCTGATACATATTTCTTCGTATCGCCTGTCTTCTCATACACGGCAAACATATACTTATTCAAATCATTATCATTTGTTGTATATTCAACAGAGTTTTCTACAATCTCACTATCCTGCAGCTCCTGCTCTGTTTCCGGATACTGCTTTTCACCTGTATGATACCATGTACATTTTGACATTCCTGTCACACCAAGAACACTTAGAACGCTTCCTGTTGCATATGCACCCATGCCGGATGCACCTGTAACAACCTTATGCTCCCGAATCCAGTTCTCACTGACACCGTTATTGCTTACACTGTTATCACTAATACTGTTATCACTGACACCATTGCCGCTAAGAGTATTATCTATTATTTCAAGATCAGCAGCATTCTCCGATACTGACGTATCTTCTGTTTTCTGCTCATCCGTTCCATTGTCATCCTCATCATCTGTATTTGTATCTGTATTTGTATCTGTCTCAGGCTCTGATAAATCCTCATCACCTGTATCTTCTTCAGAAACTGCTGCTTCGACCGCTTTGGTCTTGCCGCTAAAAACGTAGTTTTCCGCACTGTATGCCTCGCCGTCACCTGTAACCTTAACGAAAATATGCTTTCCGACATCCGCCGCTGTCAGCGTGTAGCTGCTCTCCTTGGCCGCATCTATCACTGCTCCGTCAAGTTCACTGCCTCCGTTGTCAGAACGCAGCCATTCAAATGTCACACCCGTCGGTGTTTCACCGTTCATTACAGCCTGCAGAGTCTCTCCCTCAGTAGCTGTACCGGTGATGCTCAGTGTTGCTGCCGGTTCAAACTCTACTGCGGCCTGTACGACCTGTGCAAAATCAGGTGACAGTAAAAGTAACACTGTCAGTACAGCCAAAATTCGTTTCCAAATTCGCTTCATTCTTCTACCTCCTAAATCCCTCTTTAACTCTTTAATATGAAAACCATTATTTTTTATAATATCATAACATACATCATATTTCCAATTTTTTAGCATATTTTATTTATCAATTTACATATTATTCCTATTTTCAACATGATTTGCTTTTTTATTCAAAGTAAGCTAGTATTTATAGTATCATATTCATGTTAAATAGCTGAATACTCAGAGATTTTAGTTTTCAATTAATAATATAGGAAAGGTCATTTACTGTGTCATGAAAAAGCCACTTTTACTTAAACACTCAAACAGACATACTACAGCTTCTTCTCTTTGTATCATTTATCTGTTTCTTGTTTTTCCGTTTTCCGTATTTGGAATTTCCTGTAAGTCCGGTCTTTCCAAATATCCATGGTTTTGCGGCAGTGAATATCAAACGGATTTTTATCTTACCTTACGCTCATATTCCCTGAATATTTCAGGTATTTTGATTCTGCTGTATCTTTTGTTCAATCTGTATAGGATGCATAAAAAGCACATACTTTCTGACTTCCTATTTTCGATTACAGGGCATAAATTATTATTTGTTATAATACTTGCCTATGTCATTCTTCTCATTCTGTCCACAGCCTTTTCTGTTGACAGAATGAGCAGCCTACATGGCGGATTTGAACAGTTTGAGTCTGTATTTACACTGCTTTCCTATCTGCTGATTATGCTGTTTTTTCTGTTTGTTTCTTCTGATACAGATATTAATACTGACAGCGGTGAATCACTGCTGTCACAAAAATCATTTAAAGTATGTCTGTTTGCCTCATCATCAATTTTGATTGTTCTTGCTTTTTTGCAGAAAAAAGAAGTCTATCTAACCTTTTATAATCCGGATTATGCTGCTGAATATCTGCTCATGCTGCTTCCTTTCCTTGCGGTTTTTACTATGATTTCTTTTCACGAAAAAAGATGGTGTCCTGTCACAGTTTTTTATTTGATTGTCACAATTGGCATATTCTTCTGCCTGCCGGCCACACATTGTCTGTATGCCTGCTGTCTGTTATTTTTGGAAGTACTCATTATGATTTTTCTTCTTTATCGTTCCCGACGCATCATACGACTAATTTTAATGGTTGTAACCTGCTGTTTGTGTGTTGGTGCATGCATCTTTCTAGCATACCGACATAATATCAGCCAGGATTCCGGTTCTGACTCTGACAACAAAGCTGCCGTTATTTCAGCAATCAGTACAGACGAGAATTGTGTTACTGTCACACTCGATAAGACAACCTATTCATTTACAGCAGATTTACACGATTCAGAATCCGTGGCAGCTTCAGATATAGACTATATCGACTCATGCCTAAACTACACGATTTGTACACGTACACTGCAGGATGGAACTGTTCTGCATGGTTTTTCATTAGACACCGGCTACGAAACACAGTTTTTTACAAACAAAACGGCTGATGGAACCTATTTCTTCCTATCACCTTACCAAACGTTGCTAAAGCTTCATCCTGCCACAGCAGTCATCTTTCAAAACAATCCCAATTTTCTGTCCGGTCGTGGATATATCTGGGCACGAACACTTCCGTTGTTTCACACCGATTTTTTTCGATTACTTGTCGGTTTTGGTCCGGATTCCTTTTTAATAGTGTTTCCGAAAGGGGATTATGCAGCAGCCCTGCAGGCTGGATATCTATATCAGCTGATTACAAGACCACATTCCCTGTATTTGCAGATTGCTCTGCAGACAGGACTGCCATCTCTCTTTGCATTTCTTCTACTGTGCGGCATCAGTATTTGTAACAGTATCAGCTATTTAAAAAACACAAAAAAAATACCGCTGCACACAGCAGGCTCTTCAGCAGAGCTTTTGCGTATAGCGGTATTTTGCAGCATCATTTCATACCTGCTTTTTGGGCTGTTAAATGATTCCTGTGTTGTGGTTTCTCCATTTTTCTGGTGTCTACTTGGTATCAGTCTAGGAAATCATCACTGTTTGCATGCATCGTGATACAAATATCTCGATATTCCACTACAGCCTTTTCTGCAAACATTCCTACAAACGTCCCTGTAAACGTCATTCTTCTTGTAATCTCTGTACACAGGGCAGCTGTTGTTCCCTCATCTATCAGAAACTCTTTACCTTTTTCATTGACATAAAAACGATAGTATTCATTATCTGCCGTTATTTTGAATGTAATATCTGTCAGACTGTGCAGCTTCCGTTTTGCAGTCATCACTTCAATATCATATACTCGTTTCCTGACAGCTGCATAATAGGTATCCTCATGCCTTGTAATTATCAGATCATAATGATGCTCATGGTTATAGAATACCGTCATGCCAGCACATCCCTTTTCTGCAAGATGCTGTGGAAAAACTTTAACACTGGCTGTCATATTCGGCTCGCTTTGTCTGATTCCGACAAATGCAGGTGATTTGCCTTCTTCTGAAAGCAGAACCTCAGATTTATTAAGCACAAGCCTGTTTTCTAAAGGATACAGCTCATAGCAGGACTCTTCAGGATTTCTGATATAGGTAAGTGCATGAGCCACACAAAGTGTCTCAAGTGTTTCTGTCTGCTCCCGAAACTGTGGAAGTACCTTTGCAGGAAGCTCTGCCTCCATTTGTGGCTTTAAAATTCCATTTATACCAACCTGCGGCCAGCCATCAGAAAATGTAACCGATACAAGATTAGTTTCTCTTCCGAGATTATGAAGCATTGGCCGTCTTCCTTCATATTCGATGGTTCTTGTTCCGAGTGCTGTCATCCACCAGTTTCCATTCTCGTCGTCTACTAAATCTGCATGTCCCACACAGTTGATGTCCATCCTCTCGAGACATCTGTGACTCAGAATCGGATTATGTGGGCATGTCTTATATGGGCCATATGGATTGCTGCTTCGAAGGATTGTAACCATATGACCATACTCTGTTCCACCCTCTGCAAGCATCAGATAATACGTCTGACCAATCTTATACACATGCGGAGCCTCCGGATATCTGCCTCCGCATCCTCTGGAAATCAAACGGCTCTGTGTCAGGCGCTCTCCTGTTTGCGGATCAATCTCACACATGTAAATTCCATGATTCCCACTACAGTCCTCATTAGACACAAAATACACTCTGTCATCTGCAAACAGCAGAGATGGATCGATTCCTCCCTGGTCAATCCATACCGGCTCTGACCATTCTCCATAAATATCCTTTGTATGTACAATAAAGTTGCCTCCGCCGGATACATTTGTTGTCACCATATAAAATGTTCCGTCATAATATCTGAGTGTCGGTGCATAGATTCCTTCAGAAGCTTTGCAGCCGTCAAGCTTCAGCTGTGATTTTCTTGTCAGGCAATGCCCAATACATTTCCAGTTTACAAGATTATTGCTTTTATAAATTGGTACTCCCGGAAAATACTCAAAGCTGGATGTTACAAGAAAAAATTCCTGACCCACTCTGCATATGCTTGGATCCGGATTAAAGCCTCTGATAATGGGATTTCTGTATTTCTGCATGAATTTCACCTCTTTGCTTCGTAAATTGCTCCATCTTCATATTGTTGGGTGTCATAATGTCATCCTGCTTACCATGCAAGCATGAGGGCATGATGACTTTTGAAAACTATGTTATTAGTATAGCATTTCAATGAGTAATTAACAAAGGTTGATAAAAAATCATCCTATTCAAATTTCCTTTTTTCAACTTAAATAATAGCTGTAAATATTCTTATACACAATTCAATTCGGGAGGTAATCTAATGAAACAACAAAGCATCAAAAAATTACTTGCAACGGCACTTTCTATTTCTGTTGCCATGACTGGTCTTATTGGTTGTGGTTCTTCTGCAGCAAATACCACCGCAGCAGACGCTCCTGCAGCCGCAGAGTCGGCCGAATCCGACGCAGCTGCAGAAGATGTAGAAGCTGCAGACACTGCTACAGCTGCTGACAGTGGTGAACAGGTAAATCTGTCATTCAGTATTTGGAGCGACGAAGAAAACTACATATCAAAAGTTGTTGACCAGTACAACTCTTCGCAGGACAAAATCAAAGTAACACTCAGTGTTATTCCTGAATCTGATTATGATGACAATCTGAAGGTCATGCTTGCCGGCGGAACAGATGTTGACCTTGTTGATATCCGTGGAGTTTCACAGATGGCAAACTATGCCGGACAAGGTGCTTTACTTGATATTACAGATAAAATCAATAATGATTCAGATCTTGACACATCCAAATACGGAAACATGTGGAGTTCGAGTGATGTAGACGGCTCATATTTCGCACTCCCAACAAGAACTACCTGCTGGGCACTTTACTACAATCCTGATTTGCTTGCACAGGCAGGTGTAGCTAATCCGGAACAGATGACATGGGAAGAATATGTGGATTACTCTGCTAAAGTAGCTGCAGGTCTTGATGGCGCAACGGCTGCTGATGGATCAAAAATCTATGCAGGCTACTGGGTTCCTTGGATTTATCATTTCTATGCAGTACAGAGTGGTGTTTATGCTGATTCCAAGGATACATCCAAAATCAAAGCTTCTCTTGACCTGTTAAATACATTATGGACAAATGGTTCTCATTACAGCTTTGTCGATGTTTCTTCTGAAACTTATGATTACTTCTCCGAGTTCCAGAACGGCCATGTTGCACTGCTTCCAAATGGAGAATGGGTAGTAAATATGCTAATCAACGCAGCTAAAAATGGTGAAGCAGTTCCAAACTGGGAAGTTGCTCCAATGCCCGTTCCGGAAGGTGTAGAAGCAGGAACTTCCTGGGGACAGTTCCAGTTCGCAGCTATTACAAGCAGCTGCAAGCATCCAGATGAAGCATATGATTTCTTAAGCTATCTGTGTGGTGCTGAAGGTTCCGAAGTATATGCATCTACCGGTATGATTCACGCATATTCTACTGATGGTGCTGCTTCTGCACTTGCTGATGCTTCCACAAAAGAATCCGTACACTTCCTGATTGATGCAAAGAAGGTTCAGGAACAGCCAAACACAACAAATTATCAGGAATACCTGAATATCATGAAAGAAAATGCACAACTGTATTTCCTTGGTGAAGAAGATCTTGATAAATGTATGAGTGACTACGCTGACCAGACCGCAGGGCTTGGCGCAAAGTAACCCGTAAATACAAATAACCTGTCAACACAGATAACCGGAGAGGACATTTCATCCTCTCCGGCTTTAAAGGGAATAAAATTATGACAAAACATGCAACTGTTACAAAACAAAAGAATCGAATGAAATACAGATTAAGTGAAGCTGTCACAGGTTATCTATTCATTCTTCCAAGCTTTCTTGGTTTTGCTGTATTTTTAATGATTCCTATTTTCTTTGGTGCCTATATCTCCTTTACGAACTATGATGGCTTTCAGTTAATGGATTTTATCGGTCTGAAAAACTATATTGATATGTTTCAAGACACCTACTTTACAATTTCCTTAAAAAACAATTTATTGTATACACTTGTCACTGTGCCTGCCACACTGATTGTTGCTCTATTACTCTCTGTTGCAGTCAACGCTGGAATAAAAGGTTCTGCTCTTTTTAAAACATTTTTCTTTTTTCCATACATTACCTCCATGGTTGCCGTAGGTATTATCTGGACACTTCTCTACAATCCAAATGCAGGACCAATCAACAGCTTCCTTCGGACAATCGGCATCAGTACTCCGCCAACCTGGCTACTGTCCACTACAGCAGCTCTTCCTGCAGTTATGATTGTGTACATATGGAAAATGTCAGGATACTATATGATTATTTTTCTCGCCGGTCTGCAATCAATTCCCCGCCACCTGTATGAAGCAGCTGAAATAGACGGCGCAGGAAAAATAAAGAAGTTTTTCAAGGTCACTCTGCCACTGCTGTCTCCTACAACATTCATGGTTATGATTTTGATTATCATCAATTCATTTCAGGTTTTTGACTTAATTCAAGTCATGACAGATGGTGGTCCCGGCCGTGCAACCAATGTCCTCGTATACAGAATTTATCAGGAGGGTTTCAAATATTCACATTTTGGATATGCATCTGCAGAAGCATATTTCCTGTTTGCAATGATATTGGTCGTTACACTCATACAGTTCTGGGGACAAAAGAAATGGGTCGTATACCAATAAACTAGGGAGCAAAACTATGAATAAAAAACGTCACAAAAAAACAAAAATATCAAACATCATTCTGTTTCTTGTCCTGTCAATTCTGGCAATATGCATGATTGTGCCGTTTATTTGGCTTCTGTCTGCATCCTTTAAAAGTAACAACGAAATTTTTATCTATCCGATTCGCTGGATTCCTGACCCTGTCAGATTAGACAATTATATTCATGTGTGGACGGATATTCCGTTTTTCCGCTACTTTGTAAACACATTGACCTATTCAATCATAGTAACAATCGGACAGATTTTCACCTGCTCACTTGCGGCCTATGCCTTCTCTAAACTGCGTTTCCCCGGCAAGAACCTGATTTTCATGTTTTATCTTGCTACAATGATGGTTCCGTGGCAGGCAATTATGATTCCTCAGTTCATTGTCAACCGTTCACTCGGACTGTACAATAAACCGGGGGCTGTAATCTTTATGAACCTGTTCAGTGCTTTTGGCGTATTCCTGTTAAAACAGTTTATGATGGGGATTCCTGATGAGATGTGCGAAGCTGCAAGAATAGACGGGTGCAGTGAAATCAAAAGCTTTACACACATTATCTTCCCGTTATGTAAAGCCGGAGTCGCCACACTTGTTGTATTTACCTTTACCTTTATGTGGAACGATTATCTTGCACCAATGATTTATCTGTCTGATGACAGGTACAAAACGATTCAGCTCGGTCTTGCTGGTCTTCGTTCCCTGTATAAAACAAATTATGGACTAATTATGGCAGGTACAGTTTGTTCACTTGTTCCAATCGTTATTATTTACTGTATGGCACAAAAATATTTAATCGAAGGAATTGCATTTTCCGGCTTAAAGGGCTGAGGCTGTTACTTTACTGCTGCCTGTCAAAAACCGCGGCTCTTTCTTCTTCAAACCGTGCCATTGCTTCATCAAGTGTGATTTCGCCGGCAAAATAGCTCTCCGCATTAGTACTGAACGCCTCGATTGTTTCCTGATATCCGCGTATGGCAAGCTGTTCTGTATACTTCTTTGCCTCAAAAAAATACCGGGTCGATTTTTTATTGGTAGCAGCCAGATAGCTGTCCATAATTTCTTGATTGTGATAAGCCGGAACCATCGCGTTTTGAGCAAAGATTGAAGCACCCTCCTTTCCGCAGAGGAACTTCACAAATTCAAAAGCCTCCTTCGGATGCTTGCAGTCTGAGGAAATACTGATGAACTGATATTGTCCCACTGAAGTTTTGGCATCTACATTGTCATCAACAGGAAGCGGGGCAATGTCCCAGTTCACCGCTGTCTGATCTTTCATGAGAAAATTTACCATCCATTCTCCCTGCGGAACCATAGCCACTTTTCCTGCTTCAAAACGCTGATAGACGTCTGTAGAAGGATCCTTTGAATCACGAAGTTCTATATAGCTGACATGAGAGCAGTCCTCGTTATATAAGCGGTTTAACAGTTCAAGAGATTTTCTCGAATACTGCTGATCATCATCAGTCAGATGCTGCCCATGCTGAAGTGCGACAAAGTTAGGAATCCAGTTTGCAAAATATCCGCCCCATATTTTATCAGAGCCTGTACCGGACGTCAGCTTCTTTGCAAGTGCTGCATACTCCTCCCAGGTCATCTGTTTAGGGTAAGGCTGACCTGCCTGATCAAAAATATCTTTATTGTAATATAGTGCCCAGCAGGTAGCGCGTGTAGGAAGCGCATAATACTGTTCTTCGTATGTAATATCATTGAACAGTGTCCCATATGCAGAAATATCAATTTCATCCTGCAGGATACCTGTTTCAACAAAATCTGTCATATTGTACATTTTGCCTTCTTCGACCAACTGAATAGTTGATGCCATTCCTTTCGTATCATACATATCAATTTGCTGGTCAGGATCGTTCAACGAATCCTTAAGGAGATTTTCGTACTCGATATTGGAAAGTGCAGTCAGATTCACATTGATGTTTTCATGCATGGCGTTAAATGCATCAATGGCACCTGTGATATATAAAAGTTCGTCTTCCCATATATAGAGATTCAGTTCCACAACATCTTCCGTGGAAGACGAATTACTGTCGGGCGCAGACTGGTTCTGTTCAGTATTCTTTTCAGAGCAGGCAGTCAGTAGCAAAAGCGAGCTAATCACTGCAAATATGAAAAAGTTTTTTGAAAATGTAAGTTTCAACCGTATTCATTCCTTTCAAAGGAGGAGTATTTGTACTATTATAACAGTAACATCAAAACTTTAAAAGGTTGAAAAAGGTACTCACTATGTTCTATTTCATTTTTGTAATTATTGTATTACTGTTATTTTTTATGACTCGAAGGGATAAAAGAGAGGCTGATAAATTTTTAATTGCTGCTCTTTTGATTTTCATACTTGATATTATGTCTCTGATTTTATATGTATCAAAGGATGTCTATTACTACAATGTCCTGAACGAGTATTTTCTGTTTCCAAAGGAAGCATGGAATATTCTGATGTATTCAAAGATTCCACGAAACCTGATGATTCATCTGATGAACCTCTTTTCGCTGCTGTTTATTTACTTTGCTGTACAGTTTGCTTTTACGTTTATGTCTGATATGCACCTGCGACGTAATAAAGTACTTCGCTGCGGACTGATTACATGGCTCTGTATCCAGTATGTGTTTTACAGTCCACAGGTCTACCGTTTTCTGTATTTGTCTTTATGTGGGCAGCAGCTTAGTGCTGCAAAGATTACATTGTTTGTACATATTATTGAAATTATGACCCGCTCAGTCAACATGCTTTTAATTGCATTTTCAGTAGCACTTACATTTTTATCAAATTCCAGAGTGCATAAGTCTCATTTTTTTAAAGGCTATGCTTTAGGAGAAAGCATCTGCTACGCCTGTATTGCGATTGCTTATTCCCTTACCTTCTGGTTTGCACCATCTATACTAATTCAGGTGTCAAAGCTTGCCGGCTATATTTCCTACCTGCAGGTACCGCTTACACAAAGTAATCAAGTAATCTATCAGTTTTTCCCGTACTATCTGACAGCTGCGGGATGTGCAATATTTTTTATTATTGTACGATACACATCACTGCAAAAAAAGCTTGACAATAATGAGCTTGAAATAAAACGACAGATTGATGCCGCAGTTGTGACCTCGAGAGCGTTCTGCCATTTTATGAAAAATGAGCTTCTGTCAATCCAGTCAGAGATTGAAATGTTTGAAGTCGGTGAGCAGAACGAGGATGTAAAGCAGCAGATTATTAAAGACTGTGAATATCTGTACTCTCGTCTTGATGAGCTGCATCACAGCACAAAGCTTTCGGAGCTGACGCTCAAGCAGACCGACCTTCTGACTACTGTTAATGAAATCCTCTTACACATGAAAACACAACTGTTAAAATGCAGAGTATCTGTTGACTGCCATCCACCCATTCCAAATGTCATGATAGATATGGTTTCCTTTGAACAGGCAGTCCATAATATTATCAGCAATTCTCTGGATGCTATGAATCGTACACAAAAGGAGGAACACACTCTGCTCATTCAAATCGATGTCATTGACAAATGGGTGCAGCTGTCTATTACTGACAATGGCTATGGTATTTCAGAAGCTGACCTGAACAGTATTTTTTCTCCGTTTGTTTCCTCACAGCCAATCAAAAAGCATTGGGGCATCGGTTTAACACTGACTTATAAAATCATTGAGGCGCATGGCGGAAAAATTGAAGTGAGCAGTTTGGAAAAGCAGGGAACAACATTTAAAATTCTTCTGCCTTCCATCACATCTTTTGAATAAGGAGATAACAAGTATGCCGGATATCAAAGTATTAATCGTCGAGGATATGGAGCCAATCCGCAAGCGATATGTAAAGATTATTAATGAAACAGAGAACTTTACTGTTGTTGGGGATGTAGGAACCGGTGAGGAAGCCGTAGCACTGTATGAGAAGACAACGCCAGATGTCATACTGATGGACATTGAAATGGAGTCTGCAGATGCAGGTCTTCGAGCCTCACAGGCTATTTTTCAAAAGAATCCTTCTGTAAAAATCATTATTCTTACAGTATACGAGGAGGATGAGCTGATTTTTGCGGCTTTCCAGCTCGGCGTCTGCGATTACATTTTGAAAAATGCAAAGCCGGAGGATGTCATTCACAGCATTCGATGTGCATACGAAAACAACAGTCCTCTTCGTCCAGAACTGGCAACAAAGATTCTCAGTGAATTTAAGCGTGTACGTTCCTGTGAAAACAGCTTCTTATATGCAGTCAATATTGTATCCTCTCTGACTTCTACGGAGTTGGAAATACTGCACCTGTTAATCAGTCATAAATCCCGTTCTGAGATCTGTGCTCTCAGGCATGTTGAGATGTCTACCGTAAAATCTCAAATACATGGCATACTCAAAAAATTTCATATGAAATCTGTAGAGGAGATTGTCAAGCTCATTGATCAGATGAATTTGTATGATTTAATCTACAATAAGGTAAACCGAAAAATCGAATAAAAAGGAGAAATTCACATTATGCTGAAAAATACAGATAAAATACTATTTGGCGGAGACTATAATCCAGAGCAATGGCCACAGGAGCTCTGGGAAGAGGACATGCGGCTGTTCCAGAAGGCTCATGTTTCTGTAGTAACACTCAATGTATTCAGCTGGAGCGCTCTGCAGCCTTCCGAAAATGAATATGATTTTTCAAAGCTTGACAAGATTATGGAGCTTTCAAAGAAACATGATTTAAAAGTATTTCTTGCCACTTCCACCAGTGCTCATCCTGCATGGATGGCAAAACAGTATCCTGATACGCTAAAGACAGATGCCCAAGGACGGAAACGTCATTTTGGCGGACGCCAGAATATGTGTCCAAATTCACCTGTCTTTCGAAAATATGCCGGACTGCTCGTACAAAATCTTGCAGAGAGATATCAATCCTACGACAATATTGCTGCCTGGCATATTTCCAATGAATATGGAGGCTACTGTTATTGTGAAACATGTACAAAGAGCTTCAGAAAATGGCTTGAGAAACGCTATCAGACAATTGATGCACTTAATAATGCCTGGAATACTTCATTCTGGAGTCATACTTTCTATGACTGGGACGAAATTGTTCTTCCTGATTTTCTTTCTGAGGAATTTCATTTTGGATCAGCTGACGGTCCAGTCAAATCAACCTTTCAAGGTATCTCTCTGGACTATCGCCGCTTTATGACTGACAGCTATGTGGAATGCTTCGATATGGAAAAGGATATCATTCGTAAGTATACACCTGATGTACCTGTCACAACGAACTTCATGGGTGATTACAGTGAGTTGAACTATACAGACTGGGCTTCACATATGGACTTTGTTTCCTGGGACAACTATCCTTCCTATGACCAGAAAAGATCAGATACTTCCTTTTGGCATGATCTAATGCGTGGAATCGGTCATGGCAAAGCCTTTTCGTTAATGGAACAGACTCCGGGTGTATCAAACTGGCATCCATACTGTTCACTCAAGCGTCCCGGTGTCCTTCGTTTATGGAGTTACCAGGCAATGGCACATGGTGCTGATACTGTGATGTTCTTTCAAATGCGAAGAAGTATAGGTGCCTGCGAAAAATATCACAGTGCTCTGATTGATCATGTCGGTACTAAACAGACAAGAGTCTTCAAGGAAATGGCAGCTCTTGGACAAGAGCTTGAGCAGCTCGGTTCTAAGACACTTAATGCTGTTTCACCCGCAAAGGCTGCCATTGTATTTGATTTTGAAAACTGGTGGGCAACCTCTTTGTCTGCAGGACCAACGACTGCTATTAATTATCTGGAGGAAATCCGCACATGGTATCGCTTTTTTAACACCTCACACATTCCTGTTGACATTTTAAGTCCCGCTGATTCATTTTCTGATTATCGGCTAATTCTCGCACCCATGCTCTATATGAGTGATGAAGGTTTTGAAAATAAGCTTCGTGAGTATGTACAGCAGGGTGGACAGTTTGTCACCTCCTATTTCAGTGGCTATGTAAACAAAAATGATAACGTATATCTTGGCGGTTACCCTGCAAAATGGCGTGATATTCTCGGAATATGGATAGAAGAAAGTGATGCGCTCATTCCGGGCAAAAAAAACTATTTTAACTATAAGAAAACGACTTATTCCTGCAATATATTATGTGATCTCATTCATTTGGAGGGTGCTGTATCACTTGGCGAATATCAGGAAGATTTCTATAGTAGTATGCCGGTTATTACAGAAAATTCATTTGGTAAGGGTACTGCTTATTATGTCGGCACCCGCTCTGAGGAGTCCTTCTATCAATCATTTTTGTCTGATATTTGTAATGACTGCGATATCAAGTCTATTATGGATGCACCTGCATGTATGGAAATCACAGAACGTGTTAACTCAAACGGACATTTTTTGTATCTATTGAACCACTCTGAGCAGGTACAAAGCTGTGTTATTCCATACTCTGCAAACGAGCTGATATCCGGCAGTGAGTTCAAGTCTGGCCAGACACTTTCTCTTCAACCAAGGGATGTTATGATTCTAAAACAAAGCAGCAATCCGTAATATTGGATTGCTGCTTTGCAGCAGTAACTATTTATTTATTCTTCTATATGCTCTCTTCCCTGGTTGATGATACTTCTGACATGATCATCTGCAAGTGAATAAAAAATAGACTTACCTTCTCTTCTGTTTTTAACAAGCTTGCTCTGCTTAAGTATCTTCAGCTGGTGGGAAATTGCAGACTGTGTCATTTGCAGTATTTCGGCAAGATCGCACACACAAACCTCAGACTCAAACAGTACATACAGAATCCGTATTCGTGTAGAATCACCAAACACCTTAAACAGCTCTGCCAAATCATACAGCTCTGTTTCCTCCGGCAGCGTCTGATTGACCTTAATAAGTAAATCCTTATGAACCTCTCTGCTGTCGCAGCACTCTATCACTGTCTCATCCATGATTTGTTCTCCCTTCCAAACATAGTTATTATACGTAATTTACGTTCTTTTGACAAGAAGTATGCGGATGGCATTTAATACTGCAAGTACCATCACTCCTACATCAGCAAAAATAGATACCCACATATTCGCAATACCAATTGCACCGAGTGCAAGACAAATCAGCTTGATTCCGATTGCAAAATAAATATTTTCATATACAATCCGCATGCACCTTTTTGATATCATGATTGCTTTGGCAATTTTCTTTGGATCATCATCCATCAAAACAATATCCGCTGCTTCTATAGCTGCATCTGAGCCCATTGCACCCATTGCAATTCCAATGTCCGCTCTGGACAGTACCGGTACATCATTAATTCCGTCACCGACAAACGCAAGCTTTTCCTTTGGATGTTTGTTTTCAAGAAGCTCCTCAACCTTAGTAACCTTATCGCCGGGCAGCAGCTCGCTGTAAACCTCATCAAGCTGAAGTTCCCCAGCAACCATGTCTGCAACATTCTTTCTATCTCCGGTCAGCATAACAAGTCTCTTTATACCAAGCTTCTTTAATTCTGATACTGTCTCCTTTGCATTTTTTTTCAGTCTGTCTGAAATTAATACATGTCCGGCATACTCTCCATCAATTGCCAGATGTACTATCGTCCCTATATGATGACATTCAATATAGGAAATGTTCATCTGCTCCATCAGCCCTGCATTTCCAACTGCAATCTGTTTGCCGTCAACAACAGCCGTTACACCTTTACCGCTGATTTCCTGTACGTTCTTTACTCTTGACTTATCAGGCTCTTTACCATATGCCTGAAGCAGACTCCTGCTGATTGGATGTGTGGAAAAGCTTTCAGTCAGTGCTGCATATTCTAATATAAGCTTCTCCTCATCCTTGTTATGATGTACACCAATTACCTCAAATACTCCTTCTGTCAGAGTTCCTGTTTTATCAAACACAACACAGTCTGTCTGTGAAAGTACTTCGAGATAATTTGAGCCCTTGACAAGAATTCCTTCCTTACTCGCTCCACCGATTCCCGCAAAAAATCCAAGCGGAATACTGATTACGAGTGCACACGGACAGCTGATTACAAGAAATGTCAATGCTCTGTATATCCATACCGTCCATTCCGGTGACAGCCCTAGAACAAGCATCTTTACAAGCGGCGGAAGTATTGCAAGCACAAGCGCACCACAGCAAACAGTTGGCGTATAAATACGTGAAAACTTAGAGATAAAATTCTCAGATTTTGATTTTTTCGAGCTTGCATTTTCTACCATATCGAGAATCTTTGAAACGGTTGACTCTCCAAATCCCTTTGTTGTCTGTATGCGGAGCACACCGCTTTCATTAATACAGCCACTGATTACCGCAGCTCCAGCGGATACACTCCGTGGTACACTTTCTCCTGTCAGTGCGCTTGTATCCAACATGCTTGTACCTTCCATTACGATTCCGTCAAGCGGTATCTTTTCACCGGGCTTTACAAGAATGATACTCCCTATGGCCACCTCATCCGGTGATATCTGTTGTGTAACTCCATCCTTTTCCAGATTTGCATAATCAGGTCGGATGTCCATTAGCTCACTGATATTCTTCCTGCTCTTTCCAACTGCATAGCTCTGGAACAGCTCGCCAATCTGATAGAACAGCATAACACCAACACTTTCTGCATAATCTCCAAGGCAGATCGCTCCCACTGTCGCAACAGCCATCAGAAAATTCTCATCAAAAACCTGCCTGTGAATAATACCCTTCCCTGCCTTTTTTAATATATCATACCCAATGAGGATATACGGAATCATGAAAAGGGCAAACTGGACTGTTTTTGTTACAGGTAACAGCTTAAATGCTATAACAAGGATTATTGTCACAATGATTCGAAATAATACTTTTTTTTGCTTTTTCGTCATTTTATCTTCTCCTAAATATAAATCTCTGCATCATCTTCCACTCGTTTGCAGTTTTTCACAACCTGTTTCATCACAGCCATAGGATCAGCTCCTTCATCAAATTCAATTGTCATTTTCAAAGCCATAAAATTAACGGAAGCATTTTTCACTCCTTCAGTCTTTTTTGCTGCCTCTTCCATTTTATTTGCACAGTTTGCGCAGTCTACATCCATTTTATAAGTTTTAGTCATTTTAATTACCTTTTTTCGTATTATTATATGAGCATTTGTTCATATGTTTGATTTTATTATACACCTTACGGAATCTATGTCAACAGATTTAAATAAAAAGGGTAAAATAAAATCGAGCAGGCTCACTCCTACTCGATTTTATAAAATGTCCATCTCACT
>CAZOHM010000008.1:0-85380 GCA_964579795.1 uncultured Lachnospiraceae bacterium
CTTTGCTGATCAAGTGCTCCACCCATATGAACTCCATATGCCGTCTCTGCCAGCTCTTCAAACAGTCTTCTTCCCCGTAGTTTTACCATGCTTTCATTTTCAACGGTTGCAATTATTTTATGTAATCCTTTTGATTGTAGTATTTCAATTAAATTGCGTTCTTCGCTCGTCCGAAAATTGTTTACATAATATTTATTCAATACATCTCCAAGATTCTCTATCAAATATAAATAACAAAACTCTTTTGATTTCATTACTTCCATTGATGTCATAGCAGTTTCATTTTTTCTTATGCTTCTTTCCAGCTGTTCAACTGAATCAATACATTCAAATGAAACACCATACTTTCCTGCCAGTTTTTTAAGAACTGTCATAAAATTCCTTTTTCCCGTTTTTCGCTTTCCTGTAATCAACATATGTTTGATTTCCATAAGCGGTACCGTGCATATTTTTCCACTCCTTTCCTCATATCCTATAGGCAGCTCTCCCTTTTTTATCTCTGTACTCTCTAGTCTTTCGATAAAGTCGTTTAACATCGGCTTCTTTGGGATTTTGGGTATCGGAGACGCCCTCCTATTCTGATATTTATTATTCTGTGAATTCATTTCCTTCTGAACCATCTGAAGTCTTTCAAAGTCTGATTCTGCACGCAGACAAAGTGCACATTGAAATTCCAATATTGTTCCGTCTATCCAGGCCAGTCCACGTCCCTTGATTTTTTCCGGCAGAGCATGTTCAAGCTGCATGGTTCGAAGTATTTCGCAATATTGATACTTATCATTCATTGTCAGACATATTCCTGTCCTGCAATTTTCAAAGATTCTTCCCGGAAGTTCGCTGTTTCCTACTCCCGATGCAGTCAGCAAAAGATAAATACCATAGTTTTCACCTACCTTTGCCAGTTCCTGCAAAATCATGTCAAAGCAGCCGCCTGTTTTTTCGCGAAAGCTTCCATAATTATCAATCACAAGCAAGATTGCAGGCAGAAGATTTTTCTGTTTTTCCGTATATTGCAAAAAGCTTCCTCCCTGAAGTCGCCGTTTTCGCTCTGTAAGTCGATCTGTCAGCAGACAAAAAAGCTTTGGAAGTTCCTCCTGCTCGTCTTCAGTCAATACTCCTCCCACAAGCCTGCTGTCTGCAAAACCAAGCATTAGTCTGCTGCTGTAATCAATCATATAAATATGTAACGTTTCCGGGGTTTCTTTCATGATTAATGAATAAAGAATTGTTTGAAGAAATGTACTTTTTCCGCTCGCAGCTGTTCCACAGATCACATGATGTCCTCCTTTTGCAAAGCACAGTTCATACATTCCCTGTCTCTGCTGTCTCGGATGATCATATCTGCCCACCTCTGTCTGATATCGACTATAAAGCTCGTCTTCTTTCTTTTTTTCTATAAAGCTTTCTATTGAAAAATCTTGATTTGTATTTTCTAAATACAGTTCATCTGGCAATGGTAAAAGCCATAGGCTGTCAACTGTTCTGTACTCTGTATGCTTTGCAGCTAAAGAGATTTCACATAAGAGCTTTCCAATCTGTGTTTCTTTTTTTTCATGCAAATGCTCCGCTCTGGATAACGTCTTGGTCCCTGTCGGAATACCATTGTGGGTCATTCTTACAGCAATCGGCCCTGTTCTGGCATTAGGCTCATAAGGTTCCATCGTATAGGCTCCTTGAAACATCATAAACATCTCATCATTTCCTATTTGTAAAAATGCACGTCCGGGATTTGAAATATATGCAGCATCAGCTCTGTGCAACATATCATTACTGTCCTGACGGTCCTGTACTCGCAGACAAATACGAAACCGTGAATTACTCCATATGTTATCATCAACAGTACCGGCCGGCTTCTGAGTAGATAATATCAGATGCATTCCAAGGCTTCTGCCCACCTGGGCAACACTGATTAATTCTCTCATAAACTCCGGCTCCTCCCGCTTAAGCTCTGCAAACTCATCAATTATAATAAAAATATGCGGGAGCGGGACTGTTACCTTTCCTATTCGATACAGCTTTTGATATTCATAAATCTGATTTACCGCATGCTCCAAAAATATTCGCTGTCGACGCTCATTTTCACTTCTGATTGAGACCATAGCTCGATAAATCATACTACCTGAGAGGTTTGAAATACTTCCGAGCAAATGTGGTAATCCTGCAAATAAACTGGCCATGCCTCCTCCCTTATAATCAATCAGAAAAAAACCAACTTCTACAGGAGCATATTTCATGGCAAGTGACAAAATAATTGTTTGAAGCATTTCACTTTTCCCACTGCCGGTCATCCCAGCAATCAGTCCATGCGGTCCATGCGCTCTCTCATGTGCATCCAGAAAGCAGCGTCTTCCATCTGCTCCCAACCCAATTTCAACAGACAGATTACTTTCCGACCTGCTGCTTTTCCAGCTTCTGTCAATACTATGCCAGTCCGGTCTTGTTAACCCATACAGTTCAAAAATTGTTACCTTGGAAGGTATTTGAGCAGATTCTCCATATGAAAATCCCAAGCTGCACAAACGTCTTGCATATTGCTGTGCCTCTCGACAGCCAATACTGTCAAAATGAACTTCTGTACGCGCTGTCTTACCTGATTTCATGGAAATCAAACCAGAGAAGACCTTTCCTCTTTGAATAATTGAATGACAACAGTTTGGCAGACAGCGATAATCCTCTGTAAAAACAATAACAGTTGTATGTCCACCGTTATCAAGTGCCAAAATACGGCTGACTGTTTCAAACGAATCAGTAAAAATGACTATATGTTTCTTTTCTATCGTTTCTGGCTTGTTCAAATACTCTTCCAGCCTTTCTACGAGTTCCCAAACGCGTTCCTTTTCAGTTGCCATTAGATTCCCGGCCTCTGTCCATATATGCGGTAGCCATTTCAGCCATTGTCTCTCCTGTTCCCACTCTCCTTTATCGTTAATTAAAAACATCATACTGACAATTGCAGGACAACACGCACTTCCAAGCTGAAGTGCAAGTATCCGGACAAGCTCCATCATTTCTTTTTTCCTGGAGCAGACTACCCCATGAACAGTCTCCTCAGAAAGATCAATACAAATCGGAACATCATTCAGCATGGCATATTTTTCTTTGAGCTTCTGTGGTAACTCATTCAAAAAATCTTCTGTCAGTGCAAACCGTTCCTTTGGAATAATAACAGGTACTTCACAAGAATGTGAACCTGTACCCAGTCGGCATTTCAGCATATCTGCGTCCTGCTCTCTGCGGTTCCATAACAGCAATGTATTTATATCTGCTCCAATAATGTCTTGTATTGGTGGATAAGTTGTCCTCAAGATATTCCTGTTATACAAATATTTCTTTTGAATTCTGCTCTCACATTCTGAAACATAGTCCTGATAAGCATTGCGCCTCTTCTGTTCTGCCTGCCTGACTCTTTTTTTCCTGTGATGTACATTTAAGAATGCCCATAGACCACCAAAAATTCCAGACGAAACAGTCGTTATTAAACCAGTATACATCATAAAGCCACCTGTCTGTCGACCTATTGCGAAAGTAAAAACAAATCCAAGCAGTACTGGAATTGCCATTGTAAAAGCAGGTCCAATTGTCAATAGAAGCGGCTGTTCTTCCAGCTCCTGTTTCACTGGCGGGGACTCCAATTCAACTGGCTCTTTATCCAACGCAATCATATTTCTTGGTGCAGCCTCAAATCCATTTATCCATTCTGTTGCATGTGTTATTTTATTGTCGTCATGCTGTTCTGGATCTGATAAATCAGAATACAGGTCTCTTCTATCTATATCATTTACATCCTGATTCAAATGTTCAACGTACTCTCCTTCCATGTATCCAAGCATAATTACGCAGCTTTCAAGCCAAACAAGCTTCCAACCAAAAAACTGTATCTCATCTGCAAACAAAAGGCTTGTTTCTTCGTTGCAGTTGATATGATATCCATTCAAATATATTCCGTTCTTTCCACTGACTTTCAGACATGCCCCTTTTCCTCTTTTTTCAATATTCACATGATGAGAAGAAAGCATTTCATCTGTACATAATACAATTGTATTATCCCGATCTCTACCGATGCTGATTACAGTGTTCGCTTTGACACATTTGATTTTGTATAAATGCATCTTCTGTTTTCGTGTTGCACAAATCCAAATTTTTTCTCTGCTTTGTGTTACTGCTAAGAGTATTTCTCTTTCATTCTGCCAAGTAATACTGCAGGCTTTAAAATTACAGTTGCTTTTTTTAAGGAATCTGACCGAATTAGCCAATTGTTGAAATTGAATATGTAAATCATCGCTTATTATCAGTGTATCTTTACTGATATGTATTGTTTCTGTATTCTCTTTACAGTTTTCTGTATCGGTCAATACATACTCCACCACAGCGCTTTCATTACATATAAGAAGACAAATATGCATGCTTTACCTCATTATGAAATTAATACCATCATATTACTGCTTTAAACGAAATAACATTACTTGAATATTCTGTGCGAACGCACAAAAGATTACATGATTTGACATATCTGGTTAATGTTTGTATATCATATCATGGACTTTTATGAAACGCAATATAAATTTTAAAATTGCACCTGAAATGTTGTTTCTTTAGAATCAATTCCCTGATTTACAGATTCTTCCTTTTTACTGATAACTGTCATTTTCCATTTGTGGGCTTTTACTATTCCGTTTGCAATTGCAAGTCCAAGACCATATCCACCTTCCTTTCGAGCTCTTGACTCATCCACTCTGTAAAAGCGTTCAAAGATCCGCTCTCTCTCTTCCTTTGGAATGTAGGAACCCGTATTTTTAACAGCAAAATAAATCTTTTCCTGTTTTTGTACAAGTGAAACACTCACCTTACCACCGGCAGGTGTATATTTACATGCGTTATCTATTAGTATTGTAATCAGTTGATGAAGCTGTCCTTCATTTCCATTGACTGCTATATCCGGAGAGATATCCTGTTCCAGACTGATTCCATTTTCAAATGCTACCGATTCAAAGGTTAATAAGCTGTTCTGCAATAAATCACTGAAATTCACATTCAGTTTTTCCATCGGAAGCTTTTCTGTGTCAGCTTTTGCCAAAAACAGCATATCTTCCACAAGCTTCTTCATTCGTTCTGCTTCTTCCTTAATATATGCAAGCCACTTCTCATGCTTCCCTATTGTGTCGTCTGTATGTCCAAGCAAAATTCCTGTGTTTGCAAGAATAACAGTAATGGGTGTCTTCAGCTCATGAGATGCATCTGCAACAAACTGTCGCTGATGTTCCCATGCAAGTCTGACAGGTTTTAGCGCAATACGTGCAAGTAAAATACTAATCAGTAAAAACGCCGTTTCACCAATCATACCTACAAGAAACAGAGTAAGAATCAAATTTTTAAAATCTTCTTTTTGATTGGAGATATCTAAAAAAGCAATTGTTCTGCTTGAATGATTATCAGATGACTCCATGAATAGATATCTCAGATCGTACTCCGGCAGATTCCCTTCCTTTAGCTCATCGGACTTTTCGATAGCCTGTGTAACAATTTCTGTAAGAAGCTCCTGTGAAATATCTACATCCTTTCCAAGCTTGGAAACCACTTTTCCATCTGCATCTATACTGACACTAAACGAAATGGCATTATAAAGGCGTGGTCCCTGTATGTCACGAAGTGGTTGTTGTTCTCCATTTCCCGGCTGCTTAGGAGGCTGTGCGTTTTCCTGGCTGTTAATGTTCATTTTATTATCAAAAGGAAACCTGTGTGGTCCCGGCTCTTCTTTCATCATTGCTGTATCAACAAGTATACTATGCCAATCCTGCTTCATTTCCGTATACCTGAACAGACAGATTGATGTAAAAGCTACAATAAGCACGAAGCTCACAAGACTCATGTTAATGAAAACAAATTTCTTCTGTAATTTCTGCAGCATTTATTTCCCCTCTTCTAGTTTATATCCAACCTTTCTAATCGTTCCTACTGTTACTCTTGAACCAATATACAACAGCTTCTTTCTAATAAATGAAATATATGCCTCTACATTATTATCCTCAGCATCTGAATCTGCGCCCCATATTTTTACTATCAATGTTTCCTTCGGTACAATCTGTGCAGTATTTAACATCAGTATTTTTAATACTTCAAATTCCTTAAATCCAAGATGTAATACCTTTTCGTGACAACTCAACTCATAATTAGTTAAATTTAATACTAAATCTGAAAATTCAATAACATCAGTTATTAATTCTCCCTGTCTTCTAGAAAGTGCACGAATCCGAGCAAGAAGTTCCTCGGGTTCAAATGGCTTTGTCATATAGTCATCTGCGCCCGAATCAAGTCCATTAATTTTATCAGCCACTTCATCTCTTGCAGTTAATAAAATAACAGGTGTGGAGTTTTTGTTCTGACGTAATTTCTTCACTACATCAAATCCATTTTGCTTTGGAAGCATTACATCCAACACAATCACATCATATTTATCACCCATAGCATAATCAAACCCTGCTTCTCCATCATATGCAATGTCAACCATGTATTTCTGTTCTTTCATAATCTGACCAAGTGCCTCTGCCAGTCTGACTTCATCCTCTACAATCAATATCCTCATATGGCACACCACCCTTCGTATATTATGTAGTGTATCGTTTTATTCTGAAATTTATCTGAAATTCATCTGAACTAAGACAACAGAAATCTATCTATTCTTTCAGACTAATTTCAGTTTAGCTGATTATACTCAAAAAGAAAATAGTTATTGCTATTTTCTGCTACTGTTCCAGCCAAACAGCGGCAATATTCGTACATCTAACGGCATCTGCTAAAAAAGCTGACGGATGTAATACAACCCTAAAATGAGGGCATCAGCCATAGTAATCAATTATGATTATGACTGATGCCCTCATCCCCCTTTTACGGCTTATTACTATTACACTTCTGCTTTTATCTTGTCCTGCGCAACAATGTTCTGCATCCAGACTCCACTTTTCAAAATCAACCATCCAACAAGCGCTTTAACCGAATCAACCATCTGGCAAATCAGGAAAATCATTAAAATTGACAGTGCCGAATGATAGGAAAGAACATATGCAACAGGAACAGCCACTAACCATAAAAATACGCTGTCAAACAGGAACGTAATAATCGTCTTTCCACCTGAGCGAATGGTAAAATAGGTCGCATGTAAAAATCCCTGTAAAGGCATAACCACTGCGTTAATTCTGATCATGGCTGTTGCCATGCTTCGCACTTCATCCGATGTATTGTATATCATTGGGAATAGGTTAGCTGTGCCTGCTAATAGTGCTCCCAAAACCACACAACAGCAAACAGAAAAGAAAATTATCCTGTAAGCTGTAGCTTTTGCTTCTTTCAGTTTTCCCGCACCAAGGAGCTGTCCTACAATGATAGCGACAGCATCTCCGAGCGCAATAAACACAATATTAAATACATTATAGATTGTAGAATTGATATTCAGACTGGCAACTACAGATAATCCTCTTACAGAAAAACATTGCGTTTGAACAGCAATTCCTGCTGCCCACAATGTCTCATTCAAAAGTAAAGGCATGCCCATCAGTAAAATTTTCTTTGTTAGATTTAATGGAATAACAAGACTCCGATATGCACCAACCATAAACGGATTTTTGTCCAAATGTCTATGCGTCCAGACTGCGACAATACATGCCTGAATAATTCTTGAGATAATAGTTGCATAAGCTGCGCCCTCCACACCAAGCTTTGGGCACCCGAATTTACCATAAATCAACAAATAATTCAATACAAGATTAATAATTACTGCCGCTATGCTTGCTATCATCGGAACTACAGTTTCTCCCGTCTCACGCAATGTCGATGTATAGCACTGCTCAACAGCAAATGGAAGTAATCCGACAAGCATGATTTTTAAATAGCGTTCTCCATAGCTGAGCGTCATGGCAAGATCACCGCTGGCTGATCCCTCATGAAGATACAGAGAGATAAGCTGTGTATCGAATCCAAGAAATATTCCTATTGTGCCGAGTAAAATAACTGCACACATCACAATTTTAAAACGAAAGGTATCACGAACTCCCTTCATGTTCTTTTGACCATAATACTGTGCGCCAAAAATACCAGCACCTGATATTCCTCCAAAAATGCAGAGATTGAATACAAAAATAAGCTGATTAACAATCGATACTCCTGACATCTGCTCTGTACCAATCTGACCTACCATTATATTATCCAACATGCCTACAAAATTGGTTATTCCATTTTGCAGCATGATTGGTACTGCAACTGTAAGCAACTGTTTGTAAAAAGCTTTGTTTCCAATTATCTTATTCATAATCCCTTTTCTCCTGTTAATTCCTGTTAAATA
This sequence comes from uncultured Lachnospiraceae bacterium, assembly GCA_964579795.1. Taxonomy (GTDB): domain Bacteria; phylum Bacillota; class Clostridia; order Lachnospirales; family Lachnospiraceae; genus JAEYFP01. The sequence goes on from CAZOHM010000008.1 coordinate 8,333, forward strand.
AATAAAACAGGGTACTAACGACCCTGTTTCATACTTCTATTTTGTAATGATCCTTGCTACTGCAATGCAAATACAGGCACCTACCACACCAATAAATACTCCCGGCAAGCTGAACGCTGCAATATCACCAAACCCCAAAAGCTGAAATATGAACCCTCCAACAAACGACCCTATAATACCAACTACCATATTTTGAATGAAACCACCATGCAGTTTCATTATTTTACCCGCAATCCAACCGGTAAGTGCACCTATCAATATCGTTGAAATAAACCCCATTTGCAGTCAACTCCCTTTCATAACTAATTACAGTTGAAATGTTATCATATCATATAATAATTTAATTGTCCAGTTTAAACAAACCTGATTATCCTGTACTATTGCCTGCTAAAGTATTGTTGTCTGTATGCACGCGGATAGTATTTCATCCATTTATGAAATACATTACTGAAATAGAATGGATCCTGATATCCCATTATTCCAGAAATTGTCTGTACAGAATCAGTTGTCTCTCGAAGTAAACGTGCTGCCTCATTCATACGAAGCTCCGTGTGATACTCTGTAAGAGTCCGACCGGTAGAAGCCTTGAATATCCTGCCAAGATGCTTTGCACTCATATGGAACTGCGCTTCAAGCTTGTCTGCATCATAGTTTTCGTGTGTATGTCCTTCCAGATACTGAATCAGTACATAGATCTTTTCAGGCTTTTGAAAATGCTCTTCATTCTGTATTGCAAGATAGGTATCCATTAATATTTCATAAAACAACGGATTCATATATCCTGCACGCAAAGGATTAGAAGAGTGAAACAGCTCCACAAGATGATGCAGTTTTCCCTCAATCACACTTCCTGCATGTACATTTAAAAGCTTTGGCAATTCCAGAACATATTCATAGTCCTCTGGCTTAAATTCCTGTTCCTGCAAGTGTGAAGAATAAAGTCTAAATCCCTCAGCATGCTCCTCTGACTGCTTCAGTCTGAAATGAACATAAATCCATTCTGTATTCGGTTCACTATAGGTAACTCCGTAATGTCGGATACCCGCTTTCAACAGTAACAGTCTTCCGCTTTCAATCTCATATTCGTTAGCGTCTTCTACAACAGAGATTCTCCCACGCAGCACATAAATCAACACGTGAAATGAAACAATTCTGTCAGCATGCAAAAAAGGCTTTGCTGCATGCATCTGATCTGCAACTAGAACAAGTGGTAATTCTGTTAATTTCATCTGTATTTTCGTATTTCTCATTTCGCCTCCAAAAAGCGATTATTTTATATGTTTCTGTTACTTTTACTCATTTTAGTCTCTTATTAATAAGATTATAATACATGTAATTAGATTTTCCAACATTCACTTTCAACAAATTTATTAAGGAGGTTCATATGCAGACATTCATAAAAAATTTCAACATTAACGATTCCTTTTGGAACCGTTACGAAACACTTATTCAAGAAGTTGTAATACCTTATCAGGAAAAAGCCTTACATGATGAAATTCCAAATGTGGAAAAAAGTCATGCGGTCGCAAATTTTGTTGCTGCCGCTGAATTTCTGAAAACAGGCAGGAAGCCGACCGAATTCTATGGAATGGTCTTTCAGGACAGCGACATTGCCAAATGGCTCGAAGCAGTTTCCTATGTTCTTGTATTGTCTCATGATAAAGAATTGGAGAAAAGAGCTGACGAACTGATTGCATTAATTGGAAGTGCCCAGCAGGCAGATGGATATCTGAACACATATTTCACACTTCATACTGAAAAGAAGCACTTTTCCAATCTGCATGAGGCTCACGAACTATATTGTGCCGGACATATGATGGAAGCTGCAGTCGCATATTATGAAAGCACAGGAAAAGACAGTTTGCTCAACATTATGCTTAAGATGACAGACTGCATCTATCACTATTTTATTACTGAAAAGAATCCGGGCTACCCGGGTCATCCGGAGGTGGAGCTTGCGCTGATGCGCATGTATCATGCGACTGGGAACAAAAAATGCCTGGAGCTTGCTGCACATTTTATCAATGTACGAGGCGTAGACCCAGCCTATTATATTAAAGAACGAGAAAAAATTGACTGGACTGTATGGAATAATGACCCAACAAACTTTGAGTATGAGCAAAATGCTGCACCTGTACGTGAACAGACAGACGCAACCGGTCATGCTGTACGTGCTGTATATCTCTACAGCGGTATGGCAGCTCTGGCTCTTGAGACGAACGATGCATCTCTGACGCAGGCTTGTCAGACTCTATGGAAAAGTATTCTCTCCAAACGCTCCTATATTACAGGTGGCATCGGTTCAACAGGTATTGGTGAAGCGTTCAGTACTGATTATGATCTTCCAAACGATACTGCTTACGCAGAAACCTGTGCCTCTATCGGACTGATTTTCTTTGCACGTAGAATGCTGGAATTGGATTGTAACAGTCAATACAGCAATATGATGGAACGCGCTCTGTATAATTGTGTTTTAGCAGGCATGCAGCTGGACGGCAAGCGTTTCTTTTATGTAAACCCGCTTGAGGTAATTCCAGGTGTTTCTGGAAAAATCATTACACATATACATGATCTTCCTGAACGTCCACAATGGTTTGGCTGTGCGTGCTGTCCTCCAAATATCGCAAGACTTTTACCGTCTATCGCAGAATATGCATGGGGCGAAACAGAATCCACAATCTACTCTCATTTATATATTTCAGGTGACCTTACAGTGCCTTCAAAAGGCTTAACCCTGCACACAAAAACAGAATATCCTTTTGGTGATACTGTAACATATACCTTTGAACCGGAACAAACATCAGCTTCCTTTACGCTTGCTATTCGTATTCCTGATTGGAGCCGCCATTCACAGGTGATGCTGAACAATACTTTACTGTATAAAAGTTCCATAGCATCTGAAGTGCCAGCAAAAGAATGCTCATTTTCCAGCGAACACACAGACGTAACCTACAAAGATGGTTATCTGTATGTAACAGGTAACTTTACAGGAACAGATTCTCTCACTCTCAAGCTGGATTTGACTCCACAACGAGTTTATGCAAATCCAAATGTTGCTGCAGACAGCGGAAAAGTGGCTGTACAATATGGACCACTTGTTTATTGTGCTGAAGGCGTTGACAACGACAATGATATCCTGTCACTTTTCCTTGACAGGAAAGGCGATATATCCGTATTACCATATGACCGTAATCTGCTTGGCGGAATCGTTCCATTGGAGGCAGACGCTTACAGACAGGAATCATTTTCCGAGCTGTACCGTTTTTCAACTGCTGTCCCTGTACTAACACCGTGTAAAGTTCGTCTCATTCCTTACTATGCATGGTGCAACCGTGGTCTGAATCAAATGCGTATCTGGATTCCCGAGCGCTGAAACCATGCATGTCTGTTATAAAAAAAGACATGTAAACATCCTGTAATTACTGCAAAATACAGGATGAAATGGGATTGACAACATATACAGCTATGTGATAAAATGACATTCGTTGACAGTATTTCCATAGCTGTAATGCTGACGTGGCACAGGTGGTAGCGCACCTCATTGGTAATGAGGAGGTCATGGGTTCGAGTCCCGTCGTCAGCATAAAAATCCTGGCAAAAAGAATACAATTTGCCAGGATTTTTTATTTTATACTACTACTTTTTTAATTTTTGCTCTAATACGCTGCAAAGCATTATCTGTAGACTTCTCATCTCGACCAAGAACATGTGCTATCTGCACATATCCCATACCGGTAACATAAAGATCCAATACCTGCTTTTCAAACGGACTGAGTGCCTGATCAATTGCAAGCTCCAGACCATCTACATTTTCCTGATCAATCAGCATTTCCTCCGGACTCTTATCAGCTGTGGACTGCAGTGCTTCAATCAGATATGCCTCTTCCCCTTCATTTTCTGTCACATTACTGTAAAGAGACACATACGTATTCAGTGGTGCATGTTTTCGTCTGCGAGAAGCCTGTACAGCAGTATACATCTGTCTTGATATACACAAATCTGCAAATGTATGAAAGCTTGCATCCCTGCCAATATCATAATCACGTAGTGCCTTGAACAATCCAATCATTCCTTCCTGAATCAGATCTTCCGTATCGGCACCAAGGATAAACATTGCCTTTGCTTTGTTCTTTACAAGATTCTTATATTTATCCATAATAAATTCGGTAATTTCAGTCTCGCCATCACGTAATCTTACAATTAACTCTTCATCCGGGATATCCCGGTAATTTTCATTCTTCATAGAATATTTCCTGTCACAGCATACGCTGTCTTACAATTTCATAGGCAAGCACACCTGTCGCAACAGACGCATTCAAGGAATCAATATCACCCTTCATCGGAATTGCCGCCGTGAAATCACATTTTTCTCTGACAAGGCGGCTGACTCCCTCACCTTCATTTCCAATGACAAGTCCGATGGGACCTTTCAAATCAAGCCTGTACATCAATTCACCCTTCATATCTGCGCAGACAAACCACATTCCTTTTTTTTTCAGATCCTCAATTGTTTTGCTGATGTTTGTAACCTTTGCAACCGGTGTATAATTCAGTGCACCTGCAGAAGTACGTGCTACTGTTGCTGTCAAACCAACAGCTCTGTTCTTAGGAATAATAACACCATGTGCACCCGCAAGATTAGCTGTTCTGATAATTGCACCAAGATTATGCGGATCTTCAATATTATCGAGTAATATCAAAAAAGGTGCCTCACCCTTCTCCTTTGCCTTCTCAAGCAAATCATCTACCTCAGCATATTCATATGCCGCTGCCTGTGCAATCACTCCTTGATGATGTCCTGTCTGACTTAATTGATCCAGTCTTTCCTTATCAACATATTTTAAAATAGCATCTGTTTTCTTTGCTTCCCGTTTGATTGTCACAATTGGTCCGTCCTGACAGCCATCCAGAACATAGAGCTTATCAATTGGTTTTCCTGCACGAAATGCTTCTATAACCGCATTTCTTCCTTCTATAAAGTATTCTTCGTATGCCATTACTTCTCCTTTTCTACTTGCACTATGCCTGTATACCTTCCACACCCAGTCTGATAAGCTCAACCAGACGTTCCATACGTCCGGATAAATACAAATATCCAACAAGCGCCTCTATTCCGGTTGCTTTTCGGTAATCAGCAACAGATGCATTTTTTGCTGTTGTATAAGATTTTGCATTGCGGCCTCGTCTCAGGATTCCCTGTTCTTCCTCAGAAAGAAGAGGTAGAAGAATATCTACCATACGCGACTGTGTTTCCGCCTTCACGAGCTGGCTCGTCTTTCTGTGAAGCATATTGGCGGCACAATTTGCCTGCTCAACGACAACTGTTTTAATCACAAGATCAAAGATACTGTCTCCGATATAAGCAAGTGTCAATGGTGAATAGGCATTCGCATCCATTCCCTTTAGTGAAAACTGTTCCTTTATTATATCCAGTGTTTCTGTCTGCTCCATACTGATTTCCTCAACCTCATTCTGTAACCGTGTTTAAGACACGTATGTGGTCCATATCTATACTCTGTGCCACTTTACGCCTTCTCTTGTATCCTCCAGAACAATACCCTGTTCCAGCAGACTGTCACGGATTTCATCAGAGCGTGCAAAATTCTTTTCTTTTCTTGCCGCCTGGCGTTCCGCAATCAGCTTTTCCACGTCATCAGCAAGTATCTCTTCCTTCTTATCAACAATAATTCCAAGAATATCTGTTAATTCTCTCAATTCCTGTAAAAGAGCGTTCAAATATTCCTGTGAGTTTTCTGCAGAAGCTGTTGTATTTATATATTTTACAAGCTCAAATACAGCCGCTATTGCATCAGCAGTATTAAAGTCATCATCCATAGCTGCATCAAACTTTGTTACATAGAAAGAAGCCTCATTAATTAACTCGTGTTCTTTTTCTGTCATGCTGATAGTAACAGCTGCTGTATTCTTTATTAAATACTTTAGATTATCTACAGCAGTCAATATTCTTTCCAGTGAATTTTTAGCAGCCTCCATCAAATCGGCACTAAAATTAAGCGGACTGCGGTAATGCGCACTCAGCATAAAGAAACGGAGTACCTGTAAATCATATTTTTCACTAATATCACGCACTGTAAAGAAATTTCCAAGTGATTTACTCATTTTTCTGTTATCAATATTTAAAAAAGCATTATGAAGCCAGTATTTTGCAAATTCTTTTTCATTTGCTGCTTCACTCTGAGCAATCTCATTCTCATGATGTGGAAATACTAAATCTTCTCCACCTGCATGAATGTCAATTTCATCTCCCAAATACTTTTTACTCATAACCGAACACTCAATATGCCAGCCTGGTCTGCCCTGACACCATGGAGACTCCCAATATGGTTCCCCATCCTTTTTAGGCTTCCACAGTACAAAATCAAGCGGATCCTCCTTCTGATTCTCACCTGACACTAACAGAGACCTGTTTCCACCACGAAGGTCATCCAGATTCTTGTGTGAAAGCTTTCCATATGGTTTAAACATACGTGTCCGGTAATATACTGTTCCATCCTTGGCTGCATACGCATATCCCTTTTCCATCAATACACTTATCATGTCAAGCATTCCGCAGATTTCTTCTGTTGCTTTTGGATGTGTTGTAGCCGGTTTAACATTCATTGCTGCCATATCTTTTTTACATTCTGCAATATATCTTTCAGAAATGACAGATGCCTCTACACCTTCTTCGATTGCTGCCTTAATAATTTTATCATCTACATCTGTGAAATTTGATACATAATTTACCTCTAAACCTTTATGCTCCATATAGCGTCTGACTGTGTCAAACACTATCATCGGACGTGCATTTCCAATATGGATCAAATTATAAACAGTCGGACCACATACATACATTTTTACCTTTCCCGGCTCTAATGGGACAAACTCTTCTTTTTTTCCTGACAGTGTATTATATACTCTCATTACATTAATTCTCCTTTTCCTGATTAGCCTTCTCAAGTAGTTTGATTTCCTTTTCCAAATCTAACAACCTGTTCGTCAGCGTACTGTTTGCTTTTTGCAGATTCATAATATCCTCATGAACCGGATCTGGAAGATCTATCTGATTCATATCATCCCTTGGAAGTGAAGTATTTGCTCTCTTTACAACTCTTCCCGGAACACCTACTACTGTAGAGTTTGGCGGTACCTCTTCCAGTACTACTGAGCCTGCACCAATTTTTGAATTTGCTCCAATCGTAAATGATCCGAGCACTTTCGCACCTGCGCTGATCATGACATTATCTTCAATTGTTGGATGACGTTTTCCTGTTTCCTTGCCGGTACCTCCGAGAGTAACTCCTTGATAAAGCGTCACGTTATTGCCAATGATTGTTGTCTCTCCAATAATAACGCCATTACCGTGGTCGATGAAAAATCCTTCTCCAATCTGTGCCCCTGGATGTATTTCAATTCCTGTCTTTCTAACTGCTCTCTGCGAAATTAATCTTGCAAGAAAGTAATGTTTTCTCAAATACAGCTTATGTGCCGTACGGTAATGCAGCATAACTTTAAAGCTCGGATATAAAAAGACTTCCATAGAGCTGTGTATAGCTGGATCACGCTCTCGTATAATGCGTATTTCATTTTTTATTCGTTTAATCATTCCCATGGAACTACATCTCCTTCTTGATCATTAAACAAAAAGCTTCGTCTCTCAATATTAATACTATTGAAGAGGCGAAGCTATATACTCCGTGGTTCCACTCTAATTAAAGGTCAATGCCTTCCACTCTTAGCATGTAACATATGCGACATGTACCAGACTAGCCAAACGGTTCACCTGATCTGCTTGCGGATGCACTTTGGCTTTTACTGACTAAGGATATTTACAGCCATTGATATCCTCTCTCTGAAATCTTTCCAAGCCTACTCTTTCCGTTCATAGCATTTCACTATACAATTCTAATTTGATAAACATCTGTCTCTATCATGTATAGTCTATGCAAAAACCATACATTTGTCAAACGATTATTTTGTCTTATAGTTTAAATTAACTGTTATTGACGCAGTTTTGTTCCTTGAAGACGTATTAAACGTCCCGCCATAGCTGTAATCCTCTGAAGAAGAATTTGTGGCTGTAATCTGAAACACTCCTAAGTTAGCATCTGAAAGCTGTCCAAGTGAACAACCTGTACCTGCAGCTATCAGTTCAACTCGTGTTCTGGCATTTTCGGTTGCATTTTGAATAAGCTCGAGCTTCAGCTCATCCAGCTTCGTGTAATAATACTCCGGATAACCTGATGTAAATTCTATTCCCGACTCAATCAGGCTCGTAATATCTCTGGAAATCTGTTCAACCTTATCTACATCATTTGATGTTATACAGACATCCTGATACAAATCATATCCTACAACTTCATCACTGACATAGTTACCCTCGTCATCATAAATTGGGTCATAATGCTCACTGATATTAACTGAACTGAACACAATTTCGTCTTCTTTTATTCCATTATCAAGTAAATATTTCCTTACTGATTCTGCGTCCTTTTTGATTGTACCGTATGCAGAAGCTGTTGATTCTCCAAAGGCCATAAAGGATCCGCGCCATACTATCAGGTCTGATTCAAAATCACAGCTTGCGGAACCCGTAGCAGTAATACCTCCATTCACTGACTTTCCCTTGTATTGCAGAAATCCTCCTGTCAATACAACTGTACATATTATCAAACTGATGCCGACAATCAATGCAGTCCACACTCCATTTGATATTTTTTTATCTTTCTTCTGCACATTTTCTTCCTTCTGTACTGTCACTTCACCCTGTTCCATACTTTCCCTCCTTAATTATTTGTTACGCTTTAATACTATTGTGTATCCGATGTCTGCATATGACAACAGCCTGAACAATTTGCACATCTGTCCTCGCCCGTTTCCTCAAGTTTACCATTTGCATCAGCAGTAACAGTACGAGTAGTCATCAATGAATCTTCCAGAAAATCTGCTGTTGTCTTCAGCATACAGATTGCCTGTGCTGAAATACCCTCTCCTGCTCCGGTAAATCCAAGTCCTTCCTCTGTTGTTGCCTTAATATTCACCTGATCCGGTTCAATATGAAGAGCGTTAGCCACATTTTCATTCATCTCATCAATATATGTCCGAAGCTTCGGACGCTGCGCAATAATTGTTGCATCTATATTTTCAATAAAATACTGATGTTTCTCCAACAAATTACCTACCTGCTCCAGTAATCGCATGCTGGAAATCCCCTTATACTGTTCATCCGTATCTGGAAAATGCTTGCCTATATCTCCAAGTGCGGCAGCACCAAGCAGTGCATCCATTATCGCATGTATGATTACATCTGCATCGGAATGTCCCAATAAGCCTTTATCATATGGTATTTTGACACCACCAAGAATCAAATCTCTGTTCTCTACCAAACGGTGTACATCGTAGCCCATTCCAATTCTCATTTTTCTGCTCCTTCAAAATAAAATATTCAGCCATCGTATTGTAACATATTTCCTACTCCATGTCACTCCATTACTATTTCATTTAAATCACATTATAGTATTCCTTAAAATAAGAAATAATAATTTTCAAAATATTTATAATACCCTATTGACAAAGTGTCTAATAATTTAGTACAATAGCAAAGCGGGTTTGTGATAATTATCTTTCACAAATTCTTTCCAGAAATCAGTATTGATTTTTGAAATGGGATCTTAGCTCAGCTGGGAGAGCATCTGCCTTACAAGCAGAGGGTCATAGGTTCGAGCCCTATAGGTCCCATTTAACAGAAATACTTATTTTATTTATGGCGAGATGGCTCAACTGGCTAGAGCGTCCGGTTCATACCCGGGAGGTTAAGAGTTCAAGTCTCTTTCTCGCTACTGTATGTTACGGTAATACACTAAGTGTATTACCGTATTTTTGTTATTATATCGTAATCAGCCTGCTTCCCATATTTGTATACAGTCTATGTGAAATTGATATAACGGTTCTTCCGTCTACTGCACGCTTTAGAGCATCAAATACTTTTTGTTCTGTAAGTGTATCTAAATTGGCTGTGATTTCATCCAAAAGCATGACCGGCGGATCAGATACGACTGCTCTTGCTATGGAAAGCAACTGCATCTGTCCCTGTGAAAATACTGCCTGACTGCAATCAGTATCATATCCATTCGGCATCTGTAAAATACTTTCATGCAGTCCGACAAGCGTTGCTGCCTTTATGACTTCCTCTCTGCTAATCTTCTCATCATAAAGGGAAATCTGATCTGCAACCGAACCTGGAACACAGTGAAAAGACTGCTCAACATATCCAAACAACTGTCGTTTCTCTTCATTTGGAATTTTGTAAGCATCCTGACCAAAAATCTGTACCATTCCAGCAGTTGGAGTATACATTCCCAAAAGCAACTTGAAAATCGTACTTTTTCCTGCTCCTGTACGACCTGCTAGTGTTACAATTTCTCCTGTCTGAATAAAAAAAGTCAGATTCTCAAGCACTGTCTGATTTTCCTCATACGAAAAGCATACGTTGTCAAAGCAGATACCTTCTTTTTTGTGCGCTAAAAGCGTTTGTGTAGAAATCAATGGGTCTGTTTTCTGTATTTCCTTTTCAGAAAGCAGCTCATTAATCCGAGTCACCCCGGCTACAGCCGACTGGATATTCTGTATTTCCATTCCAATATCCTCAATTGGTGTAAATACTTTACTGACATACGAAATCACAGCAACTGCTGTGCCAACAGTCATCCCAAAAAACTCCTGCATCTGACCGCCTCTGGCAGACAGAATCATCAATACAGCAATCAATATTGTACTGATGATTACAATGATTGGTGAATATATCGAATCATACAAATTGGACCTTTCCATTGCCCGGTAACTCCTTTGAATTGATTCATCATACTTCTTTTCCATATATGCTTCTTTTTTCAGGCAATGAATTGTTCGAATATTCATAATGGTTTCCGGAATAAAATGATTGACTCTGCCAATTGCCTTTCGATTATCCTTTTGTGCAGCTAAAGTCCGTTTTTGAATGCTTCTTGTAAATACAAAAAGTATTGGTGCTGTAACTACTAACAGCAATCCAAGTCCAATGCTTTTCACAAAAATCACTGTTATCACGCTGCACACCTTGCAAATATCCACACACATACTGATAATTCCATTTGTAAACAAAGCCTCAATCGTGTCAACGTCATTTACAAATCGCGATGTCGTTGTTCCGGCATCACTTGATGTAAAATAGGAAGCAGGCAGATAATTAAGCTTTCTGCACATTTCACTTCTCAGACCATGAGTGATTTTCTGTCCAAACACTGTAATTAACACTTCTTTTCCAGCATCAAACAGTCCTGCCAATGAAAAAATAAAAAAATAAAACAATGCCTGTTTTATTGCAATTACTTGATGTTTTGCAAGTCCATCAACCATTTTTTCCAAAAGCAATGGTGGAATGAGTGCCAGTACAATCGTTCCAGTTATTGCTAATGCTAACCCCATGGACAAAAACACATTGCCCTTTACTGTTTTTTTCACAACATGCATAAGGCCTCGTTTTTTATCATTTTTCATCCAGATCACCTCCAAACTGCTGTGTTCTGAATATTTCTGTATATCCCTGTTCTGTATTCATTATTTCCTCATGTGTGCCCACATGTACACGTCCATTTTCCATGAAAATCACCTGGTCAAACAATGGGAACATTGTTATTCTATGAGAAATTACAATAATCACGGTATCTTTTGCCTGCTCACGCAGCCTTTTCACGATCTGGTGCTCTGTTTCAGAATCCACAGCGGAAAACGGATCATCTAATACAAGAATTTTTCTTTTATGATAGATTGTTCTGGCAAGCGCAAGTCTCGCCTGCTGCCCGCCGGAAAGTCTGACACCCCCTGCACCAATTTGCGTATCAATCCCATCTGACATACCGCTAATTTCCTGATCCAGACAAACTGTTAACAGGCTCTGCCAAACGTCTTTTTCCTCTCCATAACAGATATTCTGATGAATGGTATCACTCATAAGCTCCAGCTGGTGTCCCATATAGGATATCAGGCTGTTTCTTTCTTCATCGGTATATGTACATAATTCTTTTCCATTCACCAGCACACTACCCTCATAGGGAGCTTCACACAAAAACACTTTTCCAAAGGTTGATTTTCCACAAGCGACCGTTCCGGTCACACCAATAATTTCTCCCTGCTTTGCTTTAAATGACAAATCACGAAATACTCTATTACTTCCGTCATATGAAAATGCCAGCTGTGAAATATCCAAATATGTCTGACTGGCTGCTTTACTAGCTGCCTCTGTAATCGTTTCTGTTTTCATTTCTGTATTAGTTTCTGTATTGGCTGTGCCCTCCTGTATCAGTGGCTTGATTCTTCTAAAGGACACCTGTGCTTTTTGAACTGCATTAAATAATTTTGCTACCTTCGCAGATCTGAGTCCTGCTTTTGCAAAGCAGAACATGTAGGAGGTAAAAGCAGCAATATTCCATGTGCACCAGCCTGTTCCGAGTACATTTCTTGCACCAAAATACAGCACAAACACAACACCTGTCATAGCTATAATATGATAAATTGGCTGAAGCGAATTTTCCCATATATTAGCCATGACTGCTGTCTTTTCATAGTGTTTCAAATGCTTCTCATAATCAGCATCACGATCTGCTTCTCTTCCGGTTAGCCGATATGTCATGGCACCAGATATACGTTCCATTGTCACATCGTTTAATACCCCAGCACATTTTTTATATTTTGCTTGATATTTGTACACATATACTTTCAGTCTTTCTGCAATCAGATAAGCAGTGGGAGCAAATATACAGGAAATAAGAGTCAGCCGCCAGTCATAATACAGCATCATCACAAAATAAGCCGCCAAAGCGACTCCTGTATCAAACACCTCTGTAGTGAACTTACGCATTCCTTCCGCGCAGGCATCTACATCAGCTACCGCCTTTGTCATCAGACTTCCTGTACTTTCTTGATCCAGTACGGCCTTCTTCTGAAAAACAAGATGGTGATACAGCATATGCCGCATTTGACGACTAATATCATTTGCAAACCGACGTACATAAAAACGTTTTAAACATCTGCTTCCCTGTACGACAAGAATTACAGAGACATAGACAAGTGCAAGAACCAGCATATCTGAAAACACTGCTTTCCTGCTGACTATATCAAACAATTTCTGTACAAGCTGACCTTCAAAATATACACCTGCTGAAAGTCCGGCATTATATATAATTCCAAAAACCGTTACAAATATCAACGGAACTATCTCTTTTTTAATGTAATAAGACAGTTTTTCCAACTTTTTTCTCCTACATTCGTTCAGGTGCTGAAAATCCCAAAAGATCTATCCCTGTTTCAAGAACTTTTTTTGTCACGGCAAGCAGTGCAATCCATGCAGACTGTCGTTGTGCATCTTCTTCGCCAAGTATTTTATTCTCATGATAGAAACGATTAAACGCGTTGGCCACATCATAAATATATGCGCATATTTTATGTGGTGCAATTTCTTCATAGGCTGTCTGTATCACACTGTTAAATTTAGTGAGTTCAAGCATCAGCGCCTTATCAGAATCATTCTGTGCTTCTCCTATTGGCAGACTTTCAGGTGCAGCTGTGTTTGTCATATTCTGATATTTTGTGAGAATCGACTTGATACGGACAATTGTGTATAAAACATAAGGTCCTGTATTTCCCTCAAATGATGTGAATTTATCAATATCAAACACATAATCTTTTGTTGCCTGATTAGAAAGGTCTCCATATTTCACAGCAGCTAATGCTACTATTTTAGCTGTTTTACGTGCTTCTTCCTCCTCTACTTCATGGTTTTCAGTAATTTTGCGATACATTTCCTCGTTGATATCAGAAATCAATGTCTCTAAGCGCATTACTCCGCCATCTCTTGTTTTAAAAGGCTTTCCATCTTTCCCGTTCATTGTCCCGAACCCAAGAAAATCAAGCTGTACTCTGTCTTCTACAATACCTGCCTTCTTTGCGCAACGAAATACCTGAACAAAATGCATATCCTGACGTTTGTCAACTACATAAATAATCTGGTCAGGATTCAATTCCTTTCTTCTTTCCACAAGGGTAGCTAGATCAGTCGTTGTATAGAGGGCTGCTCCGTCTGATTTTAAAATCATACAAGGCGGAACTTCCTTTGTATCCGTTTCTTCCTTTACATCAACAACAAGTGCATTGTCGCTCTCATAAGCAAGCTTGTCAGCTTTCAACTGCTCAACAAGTGGTGGAATATAAGACTGTACATCAGATTCACCCTTCCACCATTCAAAGGATACATTCAGATTTGCATAATTCTTTTTTAAATCTGCAACAGATACCGCCATAATATGTTCCCATAAAGCCCGGTATCCCCTATTTCCGCTTTGCAGCAGAAGTGTTGCATTCATTGCCTTGTCCTTATATGCTTCGTCCTCTTTGGATTTCTTACTGGCTGTTGGGTATATTTCTTCCAGTTCAGAAATAGTAAACGGCGCACTCTCAGGATAGCTTCCCGTAAAATTCTCATCAAAATACGGCAGCTGCGGCTGACGCTCTTTCAATTCTGTAATAATCAGCCCCATCTGCAGTCCCCAGTCGCCCAGATGAATATCACCAATAACCTGATTTCCCATATAGCGGCAGATTCTCTTTACGCTCTCGCCTATAATTGCAGATCTCAAATGACCAACATGCAATGGCTTTGCAACATTCGGTCCACCAAAATCAACAAGAATTGTATGTGGATTTTCCATCTTTTCCAAACCAAGTTTTGCATCCTTATGCATTTCTTCCACATAGTCTCTCAAAAATGCAGTTCCAAGCTTAAGATTCAAAAACCCGGGCGTGACTGCCTCAACTGCCGAAAATATCTGCTGATCGTCAATCGCCTTTGCAACATCATTTGCAATCATAATAGGTGCCTTCTTATATTCCTTTGCAGCAGCCATTGCTCCATTACACTGGAATTCACACAAGTCAGGTCTGTTAGACAGTGTCACCTTCCCATATTTTTTATCATAACCCGCCTTTTCAAAGGCAGTTTCCATTTCTTCCGAAATCTGGGCTAATAATGTTTTCATTTTTCCTTACTCCTTATAGATAATTTCCAGTACTTTTCATAACTATAAATTTACCATAAAAAGAAGGAAAAATATACTCCTTTCATGCAAAAAAATCTGAGGCCAGAGAAATATCTCCAATATAAGTGACACTTCCTGTCAAGGAAACCGTTCCATCTTCATTCACAAGCACTTCCAGAATACCACCTGGCATATGCACCGACACTGCTGCATCTGTAAGTCCCATTCGATAGCCAGCCGCTGCTGCTGCACATGCACTTGTACCGGAAGCGAGTGTATAACCTGCACCACGCTCATAGATTTCTATCTCAAGATTATGCCTGTCAACAACGTGGCAAAGTTGCATATTCATTCGTTCCGGAAACTGTTCACAATTTTCTACATACGGTCCAAGCTCCATTGCTGTTTCTTTTGTCACCTTTTCCATCATAATTACACAATGAGGATTTCCTACAGAAACACATGTCACATTATATAGCCGATCATGAAACATCATTGATTCATTCATTATTTCACGTTCTTCACCCGTTACCGGAATCTGTCCTGATGCAAACGATGCGCTGCCCATATTAACACGAATATCTGTACCCCGCATATTCAAAAATTCCACTTCCACAGTTCCTCCCAATGTATCAAGGGAAAACGGGCTTTTACGAACATACCCTTTATCCAGTAAATATTTTCCGAAAATACGAATACCGTTTCCTGACTTTTCTGCCTCGGAACCATCCGGATTATAGATCTTTACACTGATTCTCCCATCATTCATAAACGGTCCAAATAAAATCCCATCTGAACCGGCACCAAAATTCCTGTTACAAATTTTCTGGATCCGGTCAGTATTCAGTTCTATTTCTGTTCTATTTGGGTCAATCACAAGATAATCATTTCCAAGTCCCTGATATTTGCTCATTATTAATTGTTCCATTTTCATTCCCCTTTCTCACTCTGCCTTCTGCTTTACAGATATTCATTTTGTTCATCTAATTTTAGTATATGTTTTTATTTTTGCAATTAATATTGTTATTCTTGTCTGAAACATTGCATAAAATGCTTGCGTGTGATACAATACAGCATAGATTCAACATATTCAGACAGAAAGAATTGAGGGGGCAGCAAATCATGCAAAAATCAGGTTATCTATACCAAAATTTCCGTCTCTTCCATCTGCGGGACAAAAAGAATCGGAGCTTTGAATACCATTATCACGACTTCCATAAAATCATTATTTTTTTATCAGGAAATGTAACCTATTTGATTGAAGGAAAATCCTATGCGCTCAAATCCTGGGATATTCTACTTGTCAGTCAGCATGCGATTCACAAGCCAATTATTGACCCGACTACCTATTATGAACGTATCGTAATCTGGATTGATAAAAACTATATGGAGCAGTCTCCTTCTGACTTGACAGCATGCTTTCAGAAAGCCTCCGAACGTTGTTTTAATCTAATTCGACTTTCAAGTGGACTGATTGATCGATTAAAAAGCACGGTGCGCTCTCTTGAGTTGAGTTTATCTGAAAATGAAGTGGAATTTGGCCATGAACTTCTGACAGAATCGTTGTTTCGTGAACTAATGATTTATATCAATCGAATATACCTTGGAAAGAAATATGAAAAAGAACCAGAAGCGTTAAAATTTGATAAGCGAATCGAAGAAATCTTAAAATATATCCATACACATCTTAGCGAAGATCTGACACTGGAGCAGCTTGCTGATACATTTTATCTAAGCAAATACTATTTGATGCATAAATTCAAAGAAGAGACAGGATATACAATCCATAACTATATTCTGCAAAAGCGTCTGCTGCTTGTAAACAGGCTTCACACAGAAGGTATGCCCATTACAAAAGCCGCACTGACTGGCGGCTTTAAGGATTACTCAACATACTATAGAGCTGCTAAACGAGATCTTTCAAATTCGTATGCAGACTCATGATTTGATAATTCATTTTGCGTTTTCTGTTTCGGATTTTTGTCTCCTCGAATACACGCAGCCACAGTAATTCTGTCTGTACAAACCATATTTTTCAGAGAGCTGTACAGACTGTTTGTATCCGTCCTTCTTTTTAAAATCAGATGGCAAATGTAACACACCCATCTCGCGTCCGATTTGTTCACCAATTTCATTTATTCTGGCAGCATTTTTAAGTGGGCTGATTGTTAGAGTCGTT
Source organism: uncultured Lachnospiraceae bacterium (assembly GCA_964579795.1). GTDB lineage: Bacteria > Bacillota > Clostridia > Lachnospirales > Lachnospiraceae > JAEYFP01. Next base: position 25,580 of record CAZOHM010000008.1, read on the forward strand.
GTGAAATAATCAAATCCATTCTGCTTTGCAATTTTTACACTCTCGCGAAGTCTGTACTCATAGCATTTCATGCAGCGCTCACCACCTTCCGGTGCCTGCTCAAGTCCCTTTGACAGCTCAAAAAACACTTCCGGATGATAGTCTCCTTCCAGATATGAAATAGAATAATGATTTTCCCTGTTCAATGTCTCAATTAACCGTTTCTGCTCTGACGCCCTTTTTATATATTCATCTTGCGGATAAATATTAGGATTAAAATAAAACACTGTTATTTCAAAGTATTGTGCCAGATACAGCAAACAATAGCTGCTGCATGGAGCGCAGCAGCTATGTAACAGCAATTTAGGCATTGTCTGTTTTGTTTTTATTTCAGAAAGCAGTTCATCCAGCTTTTTCTGATAATTAATTACATTCATTTAAAATACTCCACACCTGATTCAAAAATCATCATATCCTTGTCACCATAAATATTCATGGCAACACTGTCGCCTCGTCGTTCAGAATGTCCCATCTTTCCAAAGCATCTTCCGTCCGGACTAGTAATTCCCTCTATTGCCATATAGGAACCATTGATATTCCATTCTTCATCCATGGAAATGTTCCCATTAATATCAACATACTGTGTTGCAACCTGACCGTTTGCGAACAGCTTCTTCATCCACTCTTCATTTGCAACAAATCGTCCTTCACCATGAGAAGCAGGGATGACATATGTCTTTCCAAGCTCTGCTTTTGACAGCCATGGGGATTTGTTTGATACTACTTTGGTATATACCATTTTTGAAATATGACGGTTAATTGTATTAAATGTCAAGGTTGGAGACTGCTCTGTCTGATCCTGAATTTCACCTGTCGGAACAAGACCAAGCTTAACAAGTGCCTGGAAACCATTACAAATACCAAGTACCAGTCCATCACGCTGATTCAGCAAATCAGAAACCGCTTCTCTGATAGCGGCATTTCTAAATGCTGTTGCAAAAAACTTGGCAGATCCGTCAGGCTCATCTCCGGCTGAAAATCCACCAGGGAACATGATAATCTGTGCCTGTCTGATATTCTTTTCATACACTGCAACAGAATCTCTGATATCCTGCGCTGTCATATTAGTAAATACCTTGGTCACAACAGATGCGCCTGCACTCTCAAAAGCTTTTGCACTGTCATATTCACAATTCGTTCCCGGAAATACAGGAATAAACACTGTTGGCTTTGCAACCCTGTTCTTGCAGACATATACCTTGTCAGCTGTAAACAGCTTTGTTTCAATTTTTTCTGTATTGTTTTCCGCCTTTGTCGGAAATACCTTTTCCAAAGTACCGCTCCATGCTTCCAATGCTTCCTTCATGGAAATTGACATGTTTTGATATGCAAATCCCGCGTTCTCTGTCACTTCACCAATTACAGTATAGGTCACTGCAAGCTTTCCAACACGATCTGCTGGGACTTCTGCAACAAGTGCTCCAAATCCGGCTTTGAATAAGTCCTCCAAAGCAACATTGTGCTCTATCTTAACTCCAAGTCCATTTCCAAAAGCCATTTTGCTGACTGCTGCAGCAATACCCTTTCCATCCAATGCATATGCAGAAACAATATTTCCGTTCTGAATATCCTGATGGAATTTTTCATAGGCATTCATAATTTCTGAATAGCATGGTAAATCATATGCATCCCTGTCAATCTGCATCAAGATAATCTTACTTCCTGCATGCTTAAACTCCGGAGTAATAATATCCTTTTCCTTCGCAACATCTACAGCAAAAGAAACAAGTGTCGGAGGCACATCAATTTCATTGAAGGTACCGGACATACTGTCCTTCCCACCAATTGATGCGAGTCCAAATCCTAGCTGTGCATCAAATGCACCTAATAACGCAGAAAATGGCTGACTCCATCTAGATGCCTCTTCTGTCATCCTTCTGAAATATTCCTGGAACGTAAATCTGATTTTCTTATAGTCACCGCCTGCTGCCACAATCCTTGCAATAGATTCCAGTACCGCATAAACGGCACCATGATATGGGCTCCAGGATGATAGGTATGGATCAAATCCGCAGCTCATCATTGTAACAACGTCTGTTTTCCCTTTGAGTACTGGAAGCTTTGCAACCATAGTCTGTGTCTCACTCAGCTGATACTTTCCACCATATGGCATAAACACAGAGCCTGCGCCAATTGATGCGTCAAACATCTCAACAAGTCCCTTTTGAGAGCATACATTCAAATCACTTAATGTTGAAAGCCATGCTCCTCTTACATCTTTACTTTTGAGTGACTCTTCCACAGCAGGAATCTCAGGCTTTGCAAAAAACGTATCTGTTTCCTTTGGCATGTTTACTTTCACTTTTGTTTCCTGATGCGCTCCGTTTGTATCAAGAAATGCTCTGGACAGATTCACAATTTCCTTATCTCTCCACAATAGAACAAGTCTTGGAGATTCTGTTACAACTGCGACCTCAACTGCCTCCAGATTTTCCTCCTGTGCATATGCTAAAAACTGCGCTGTATCCTGCGGGGAAACTACAACTGCCATTCTTTCCTGTGACTCTGAAATTGCCAGTTCTGTTCCATCCAGACCGGCATATTTCTTAGGAACTTTATCAAGATTGATTCTTAATCCGTCAGCAAGCTCTCCGATTGCAACAGAGACACCGCCTGCACCAAAATCATTACATTTTTTAATTAGTCTGCTGACCTCTTCTCTTCTAAACAGTCTCTGCAGCTTTCTTTCTGTCGGAGCATTTCCCTTTTGAACCTCTGCACCACATGTTTCAATTGACTGTTCTGTGTGAACCTTGGAAGATCCTGTTGCTCCGCCACAGCCATCACGGCCGGTTCTGCCGCCAAGCAGAATAATAATATCTCCCGGATCCGATGATTCCCTGATAACATTTTTGCGTGGTGCTGCACCCATGACTGCACCAATTTCCATTCTTTTTGCAACATAATCAGGATGATAGATTTCTTTTACATATCCAGTAGCCAACCCAATCTGATTGCCGTATGAGGAATACCCACTCGCAGCACCTCTGACAAGTTTTTTCTGCGGGAGTTTTCCGCGAAGCGTTTTGCCAAGGGAAACTGTCGGATCAGCAGCACCTGTTACTCGCATTGCCTGATAAACATAAGATCTTCCCGAAAGAGGATCTCTGATTGCTCCTCCAAGGCAGGTCGCAGCTCCACCAAACGGTTCAATCTCTGTTGGATGGTTATGTGTTTCATTTTTAAAGCAGACTAGCCATTCCTCTGTTTTTCCGTCAATGTCTACCGGTACAACAATTGAACAGGCATTAATTTCATCAGACTCTTCCATGTCATGCAGCTTTCCGTCAGCTTTTAATTTGCGCATTGCCATTAACGCCAGATCCATCAAGCAGACAAACTTATCCTTTCTTCCATGGAAAATTTCTTCTCTTGTCTCTAAATATTTCTGATAGGAGACTTCTATCGGCTTTTTATAGTAACCTTCATCAAATTGTACATCTGTCAATTCAGTGGAAAATGTTGTATGACGGCAATGATCTGACCAGTAAGTATCCAGAACACGAATTTCTGTCATAGAAGGATCTCTATGCTCTTCAGTATAGTAATAGTTCTGAATATGTTTAAAATCCTTGTATGTCATGGCAAGTCCAAGTGATGCATACAGCTCCTGCAGCTTCTGTTCATCCATACTCTGAAATCCATCAAATATCTTTATATCGGAAGGCTCTTCAAACTCAGTCACAAGTGTATCCGGTTTTACAAGACCCGTCTCTCGTGAGTCAACAGGGTTAATACAGTAGCTCTTGATTCGGTCAAACTCATCATCTGTAATCATTCCTTCAAAACAATAGGTGACTGCTGTTTTGATAATCGGTTCTTCATCCTCTTTCAGAAACTTTACACACTGAACAGCTGAATCTGCTCTCTGGTCAAACTGACCAGGCAGAAACTCTACAGAAAATACTCTTGAGTCTTTTTTTTGCGGAAACTCTTCTTCATACAGTAAATCAACAGGCGGCTCAGAAAACACTGTTTTACAAGCCTGTTGAAATGTTTCCTCAGAGATGTTTTCCACATCATATCGTATCAGTTCTCTGACACAATCAACTCCCTTGATTGCAAGATAACTTTTGATTTCCTCACTGAGTTCCTTTGCTTTTACTGCAAAAGGTGTTCTTTTTTCTACATAAATACGCTTAACCACTGTTTTCTCCTCCACATATGTTATTTAGTTTCTTCTGACGTATTATCGATTACCTGATATGCCAGATAAGCCTCTTTATCTTGATCCGTAAAGACAAATCCAAGAATCCCTCTACCAGTATGTGCTCCAATTGCACATCCAACACACGATTTCAACACTCTTACAGGTGAAATATGCTCCCTCATTAATTCATTAAATTGAAGTTGCGCCTCTTCGTCCTCTCCATGTACAATCCCGACAATTGTGTTGGAAAAGTCCGAACAGTCCTTTTGTGCCTCCTCAACAAGCCTGCGCATTGCCTTTTTCCTTCCACGGACAGATGCAAGTGCCTTTAATGCACCATTCTCATCAACGGTAATAATCGGTTTCACATCAAGTACCTCACCAACTGAACCGGCTACCTTGCTGAGTCTTCCACCCTTTACAAGATAGTATAACGTATTAACAGTAAAATAATGCTTTATATGATTATCTGAGTAATACTGTGCTGCCTCCTTTATTAACTCATCAGATGCTCCCTGCTCCTGCATCAGCAAAAGCTTATAAACAAGAAGACCAAACCCAAGTGATGCACAGTGTGAATCTACAATTGTCATTTTAAATTCAGGAAATTCTTCAAGCAAATCTCTATACGCCAATGTCGCAGCTCCAAATGTTCCGGCAATTCCTGTTGAAAAGCAAAGATAAAGTACTTCTTCACCTCTTTTTGCGTACTCCTCAAAGCAATTTTTAAACATATATTCATTGATATGATATGTTTTAATGTCATTTGTGCGGTCATCCAGAATATTATAAAAATCCTTTGTTGAAATATCAACCCTATCCAAATAATCTTTACCATTAATCGTAACTGGAGTTGGGATAATTTTCAATGCATACTTTCGTTCTATCCATTCAGGCATATCTGTAGCTGAATCAGTTACAATCTTTACCATTCTCTGTTCCTTTCACATTTCAAACAAATTGAAGTGCATCCTTTAGCGTATCTGCACCGCATAGTTGTATTTTCCCTTTTTTCGTAATCTGTGAAATTGCACACTTGGGTAGAATGCAAGTAGTAAACCCAAGCTTCTCGGCTTCCTGGACACGAAGCTGTGCCATACTGACTGAGCGAACCTCTCCGCTTAGTCCAACCTCTCCAAACACAATTACATTTTCCCGAATTGCTCGGTTTCTGTAACTGGAAATGAGCGCAAGAACAATTCCAAGATCAATTGCCGGCTCAGCAAGACGCATTCCACCTGCCACATTAACATATGCATCGCAGTCTGACAATTTAAGCCCCAGCCTTTTTTCAAGAACAGCCATCAGTAAATTTACTCTGTTTAAATCTGCTCCGGTTGCCTGTCGTCGCGGAATTCCAAAGCTCGTCTGACATACCAGTGCTTGAATTTCTATTAAAAGCGGTCTTGTTCCTTCCATAGCACATACGACCACTGATCCGCTCGCATCAATCGGTCTTCCTGAAAGCATGTATTCTGACGGATTCTTCACTTCAACCAGTCCTTCACTACGCATTTCAAATACACCAATCTCATCTGTAGAGCCAAAACGGTTTTTAACACTACGAAGAATTCGATAGGAAGCATGTCTGTCACCTTCAAAGTACAGAACTGTATCTACCATATGTTCAAGCACACGTGGTCCCGCGACCATACCTTCCTTTGTCACATGCCCTACAATAAAAATTGCGATACCAAGTCTCTTTGCAATCTTCAAGAGCATCCCCGTCGTTTCTCTAATCTGTGAAACACTTCCCGGTGCTGAAGATATATCTTCGCTGAACATTGTCTGAATGGAATCAATCACAACTGCTTCTGGTTTTTCTCTGCGAATGACCTCTTCAATATCTGCCAGATTTGTTTCACAAAACAATGACAGGCAGTCACCAAACTCACCAATTCTCTCTGCACGCATTTTGATCTGCTTTGGAGACTCTTCACCTGAAATATACAATACCTGATGCTTATCATCAGAAAGATTTTTACATACTTGAAGCAGCAGTGTCGACTTTCCAATACCAGGGTCTCCTCCAACTAAAATAAGGGAGCCGGGTACAATACCGCCTCCCAAAACCCTGTCAAACTCACAAATGCGGGTTATAATCTTTTCTTCTTCAGTCAGATGGATTTCAGAAATCTTTTCTGATGTCTTCCGTTCTCCGGTTCTGTGGGAAACGCCCTCGCTCTTTTTGAGCTGCGTCTTACTAACGGTTTCTTCAACAAGCGTGTTCCATTCCTTACAGGAAGGACACTGTCCCATCCATTTTGCTGATTCATAACCACACTGACTGCAATAAAATACTGTCGCAAGCTTTCCCTTTGCCATGCTGCTCCTACTCAACGACCCTGACAGGGATTTCTCCTTCTCCAGCAAGCTCCACACTGATATTCAGCTTGCCACCAAGATTCGTCTTCATCTTACCAACACTCTTCTGTGAAACAAATACCTCGTATTCGGTATCCTCCTTCAGACCTATTGTAATCTGTGCATCCTCTGCTCCGCATACAATAAATTCGACACCTTCAGCCTTCGACTTGAACTCATTCACGCTTGTTCCCGGTACGGACTCATATACGAACAATCCATCCCGCTCCAGTTTTGTCATTTCGCAAAATGTCTTCACTTTGTATAAATTACCGGCACATTCAAAATCCTCTGCCTTAGCTTTTTGTGACAGCTCATGATTTCCAAAACTCAATGTGCCATCGTTTTCTGTACGGATAAGTTCTTTTACCACTGACATGATGTTCAGTCCTCCTAAGTAATTGTGTTGTCGTTAATAGTATACTCTATCTTTTTTCTATTTTCCAGTCATTTTAATCTCATTTTTCACAAGAGAAACTATCACTTCCTGGCCTTCTTTAATATGTCCCTCCAGTATTTCCTCTGCAAGCTTATCTTCCAGCATTGTCTGGATCGCCCTCTTCAATGGTCTGGCACCATATTTTTTATCTGAGCCCTTCTCAACAATATGCTTTTTCACATTCTCACGAACTGTCAGTGTAATATTCATCTGATCTTTTGCACGTTTTGCAAGGTCATTGATCAGAAGTGTTACAATCTTTTTCATATCCTCTTGACCCAGTGCATGAAAAACAATGATTTCATCAATTCGGTTGATAAATTCCGGTTTGAAAATATGCTTTACTTCTTCCATTACACCAGATTTCATTTTTTCATAATCCTGTTTTTCTGTTTCACCTGTTGAGAATCCAAGCTTTTTCGGATCAATGATACGTCCAGCACCAGCATTTGATGTCATAATAATCACGCAGTTCTTAAAGCTGACTTTCCTTCCGTTTGAATCTGTAATATGTCCATCATCCAAAACCTGAAGTAAAATATTAAATACATCCGGATGCGCTTTTTCAATTTCATCAAACAGCACAACAGAATATGGATTTCGGCGAACCTTTTCTGAAAGCTGACCGCCCTCCTCAAATCCGACATATCCTGGAGGCGACCCTATCATCTTTGATACTGTATGCTGTTCCATATATTCAGACATGTCAACACGAATCAGGGCGTTATCCGTTCCGAAAAGAGTCCGGGAAAGCGTTTTGGAAAGTTCAGTTTTTCCTACACCTGTCGGTCCGAGAAATAAAAATGACCCAATTGGTCGATTCTGCTCCTTCAGTCCGATTCTTCCTCTTTTGATAGCACGTGTAACAGCATTAACCGCTTCTTCCTGACCAATCACGCACTTCTTCATATCTCTTTCCATTCGAAGCAGCTTTGCATTTTCTGCTTCTGCAAGCTTTTGCACAGGAATTTTAGTCCATTCTGATACAACGTCTGCGATCTCTTTTGCATCAACAACAGGTTTCTTATCTTTCAGACTGTTTTCAAATCGTTTTTTCTTTTTTTCATATAATTTTCTGACGCTATCCTGCTCTTTTTTCAAAGCAGTCAATTCTTCCAGATGATCTTCCTTCAGAAGCTGTTCCTTCTGTTCTTCAAAAACAGTCAGCTTCCTTTCAAGCTCTTCCAGACCGGTTGGCATATGAAGTCCCTGCAGTCGTACTTTGGCAGATGCTTCATCCATCAAATCAATTGCCTTATCCGGAAGGAATCGATCATTAATATATCTGGCAGACATTTTTACAGCTGCATCCACTGCTTCGTCTGTAATAATAACACCATGATGTTTTTCATAATTTTCCTTTATTCCATTCAGAATCATGATTGTTGTTTCTTCACTTGGTTCTTCAACATTAATTGGCTGAAATCTTCGTTCAAGGGCCGCATCTTTTTGCACATACTTTCGATATTCTTCATAAGTAGTTGCTCCGATCAACTGTATTTCCCCTCTGGCAAGAGACGGTTTGAGAATATTTGAAGCGTCTATTGCGCCCTCTGCACCCCCTGCGCCAATAATCGTATGCATCTCGTCAAGGAAAAGAAGTATATTACCTGCTTCTGTCACTTCTTTAATCACGCGTTTTATACGTTCTTCAAATTCTCCACGATATTTACTTCCTGCTACCATCCCGGAAAGATCAAGTGTCAAAACACGCTTATCCTGCACTGTTTCTGGCACAAGTCCTTCTACGATTCGCTTAGCAAGACCTTCAACAATAGCTGTTTTTCCAACTCCCGGCTCACCAATCAGACAAGGATTATTTTTTGTTCTTCTGCTTAATGTCTGAATAATTCGCGTAATTTCTGTTTCACGTCCAATGACCGGATCTAGTCTGCCCTCGAGTGCAAGTGCTGTCAGATCTCTGCTGTACTGATCAATCATCAATCCATTCTCCGGCTGTTTTTTCCTGCCTCCTTTGGCGTTCTGCAGTTCCTCCTTATATTTGGAAATATCCTCTCCCATTGCAAGAAGAATATCTGCGTACACCTTTTGTATGTTAATGCTGAGAGTATTCAGCAATCGAACTGCCAGATTATCTCCGTCGTTGATTAATGCAAGCAATAGATGCTCCGTTCCAATCTGTTTAGCTCCAAAGTGTGCAGATTCCTCTCCACTCTTTTCAATCATTGCTTCAGCCTTTGGAGTGAATCCGTCCCGTTCCCTGATGTTCACTGATGCAGATGGGGCAATTTGCTGTTGAATCAGTTCCACAATATTCTCTTCGCTGACCCCATTTGCTGTCAGAACCTTGGCTGCAACACCAGTTCCTTCGCGTATCAATCCAAGAAGAAGATGCTCTGTTCCAATATATCCATGCTTCAGTTCTCTGGATATCTTCCCAGCAAGCTCCAAAACTTTTTCTGCTTTTTTTGTATATTTTGATGCCATAGTATGCTCCTTTTCCCAGTTCATTTCTGTCTATTTATACAAAGCCAATACTTTACTCCTGCGAACACCCATATTCTGAATAAATCTCATCAATCAGGCAATGTATTTCAGATGCTGTAATGTTTTTCAGGCTTGCTTTAGCCAACAAAATCAGTAATTCCTCTTTGATTTCATCCATCGCTTTCAGCTTATTAATATCTAATGCAATTACTGCACCTTTTCTTCTGTCTATTTTTATAAATCCTTCCTCACGCAGTACTGTATATGCTTTATTCACTGTATGCATATTGATTCCTATCATGTCGGCAAGCTGTCTGACTGACGGAAGCATATCGCCTTCCTTCAGTCTGGATGTTGCAATTCCGACAACAATCTGGTTACGCACCTGAACATAGATTGCTTCATCACTGTTAAAGTCTATTTCAACTATCATCCGTATCCTTTCCTTCATCTTCTAACAATTAATATTTATCTGTGATATATATACTATCACAGATATTATGTTTTGCAAATGTTTTATCTAATTAATTGAAATTTCCTAAAAACGTTTTAGGAAAGTTGTAAAACGGCAGCCTCTCAAAAAATGGAGGCTGCCCAATTGTATCTTTTTATTCATCACGTCTAATAAATTCAAATTCAAAATCATCATCCAAATCAAATTCCTGTGTAGACTGCATCTGTTGCGAATATCCTGGTCCTGGATGTTGCTGCATCTGCTGTGGGTATTCTGGTCCTGGATGTTGCTGCATCTGCTGTGAATATCCAGGTCTTGCCTGGCGCAATGGCCGTGATGGCTGTTCATAAGAATATGGCTGCTGCGGTGTACCATATGACTGCTGTTCGTATGCATACTGCTGAACAGGTTCATAACCGCGCCGTCCATATACCTGTTGTTCTTCCATTTGTTGCATATGATAATGCTCCTGCTGTGGCTGCTGTCTTGGTGGTAATGGTTTCTGTTCTTGTGAAATCTGTTCTTGTTGTTTCTGTTCCGGCTGCTGTATTTGCGTTGCCTGTTTCTGTTCTGGCTGCTGTATTTGTGTTGCCTGTTTCTGTTCAGACTGCTGCAGTATTGCTTTCTGATTATGTTCAGGCTGTTGTAGCTTTGCCGCCTGTTTCTGTTCCGGCTGCTGTAAAGCGTTCTCTGTTGTAGTCTGTTGCGGCATCTGTTCTTCTGCAAGCAGATCTGATTCCAGCCTATAACTTGGAGGCAGATCTTCTACACGATTTCCTCGTGGACGTCTTTCATCCTCTACAGATTCTTTTATCGTATGCTCAAGTTCTGACCAGTCAATTGCCTGTGGCTCTTCAATCAAGTTTTTGTTTTTTTTGCTCTTTTTCTCTTTTTTGGGCTTCTTTTCCTGCTTTTCTCTATGTTTTGACTCAAGCAGTTCATCTTTCTGTACTTCCTCATAATCATCTAGAATTTCCAGATCCTCATCCATAAGTTCATCATCGGAATTCATTTGTGAATCAACAAGGTCGCTTGCCTTGACTAGAGAATCATCTGCATTGTCTTCTTTATCAGCTTCATCTTCTTCATCCTCTTCGTCTTCCTCATCTTCATCAATATATTCATAGCTTTGATAATCTCTCAGCTTAAGTATCAAATTTAACATTACAATCAGCAGCACAAGAATGACTGCTGCAAGTATACAAATAATTAAAAACCTTCTGTTCGACTGTTCTTTGTAGTTACCTGTTTCGCTTGCACCAGTATCTGGTTCTACTGTATTTCCCTTCTCATCCACAGTTGTCCTTATCACTTGAAGATACCGCTGATATGTTCCTTCTGTCTGATCATATAAATACCAGCCTTTTCTCCCTTCTGAACTGATTGCATACAGTAGGAAGAAATCTGCACTTGAAACATCATCATTAGAAACTGCAGTATCCTCCTCTGCCTTATCTGCTTCTGCTGTGTCTGTCCCGCCTTCTCCTGCAGAATCCGCCGTCACCATATAAGCCTCCAGCGTCTGTGAGTTCCACTGTAGTGTTGCTTTTGCAAATCCGGTTGGTACAGATACTGATTCATCTGTCGGAATAACAATAATAAATCGATTTTCAATTCCCTGTATCATGCGGAAATCAGAAAGTTCTCCTGTTGTCTGATTATATAAATTAAAAACTCCATTATTTCCTGTTGTATCTGTTACATACAGTAAAACGATATCTCCCATATCAAACTGTGCAGCTTCAACCATTTGCTCTTCATATGTGACTGTTGTTTTATGAAAGAGTGATGGCATAAACTCATCTGCAAATACCGTGGAAATCACCTTTGTCCCATCGGCAGACATAATTGTACCAGCCTCAACTCCAGTTTCTGTTGCAGCTGTATTTCCTGCTGCAGCAGCAGTATCCTCACCATCAACAGCAATTTGGACGCTGTCAGTCGGCACATCTGCTCCATCACCATCTAATACAGCAGAAACACTGACTTCAGCTGTTCCCCCTGATAAAACAGAGAATTCAATATTAGCTTTTGTATCTGTCAAAGTGATCAGTCCGCCTCCGCCTCCACCATACTCTTGATCACAGCTCGTAAACGACAGACGATTTGCATCATATTCCACAGAAATCTGTGGAGCTTCTCCGGCATTTGCCGCATTATCCACCTCTACAGACACAGTAACAGTATCACCCACAGCTGCCGTTTCTTTGTCAGCAGATATTTTCACACTTCCCGCCGCAAACACCTGCAGCTGAAAGAGTAGGCAAATAGCCAGTGCCGCTACTATTCCTCCTATTATTTTCCATTTCATTTGATACATATATACTCTTTTTTGCATTTTCGTTCTGCACCCCTTTTAATTTCTCTGTACTGTCAGTGTATATGTCTTTGTATTTCCGTTCTGTGCCTTGCAGACAATTGAAATCACATTTGATCCTACATTCAGATTAACCACACCTACACCACCTACACTAGACGTTGCAGCAACAGGTGTTGCTCCAATGTTAATAGATTCAACACTGTTATCAACTGTCAAATAATAATTATCAACAACTGGACTGAACTCCGGTGCAAATGCACAATTATCGACCCAAAGTGCAGACAGATAATTATTCGGATTGGATTCTGAAGTTGGTTTTGCACAAGTGGTTTCAGGCATATTATTATAGTAAGGTATCTTAAATACAAGTGAAGTATTCAAATCCGAATATGCCTTTTTCATTCTTGCCGATTCTGAGGATGCAGCAAGAATATTGCTCATATATTGATGTGAATAAATTCCATTGGAGCTGTTCACAACATTAAATTTCTGAAAATACAGTGTGTTCTGTCCTTTTTTCACATATTTTTCACTCACATATTTAGCGCTTCCCATAATAGATCTATATCTAGAATTCCATGGTCTGTAAAAATCCTCATCTGTTCCCTGTGCATATATCAATCCATTTATCTGTGCTGTATTTCCATTTGCAGCATATGCGCCTATATTAAAGAAGTTAAATAAATTCTCATAACCCGCAACTGTACCAATAACGCTTTGACTTGTTCCATTTACACCCTGTTCCTGCAAGCATCGTGAAGCAATATGATAAGGACTTATGCCTGCTGCTGACCCTGCTTCTGTAAATGTACTTGCATATGACCTTGTAGCCCCATCCGGATCAGTATAGCTTCCGTTCATAAATGAAGATGCCAGTATATTTGATACACCTGCCTCATTTTGATAATCCTGATGTTCTAGTGTCTCAAACTGGAAAATACCGCTTTCATCAAGGAAATTTCTTGGATCCAAATAATACTGAATCAATTCTCTTGATGCCGATGCCCAACTTCCACCATCATATCCATACCATGCATCATTTACCCAGTCATATGCCTGTGGTTCTGTTGACTTCCATGAGGAAATACTTGACTTGGAAACAAGATTCTTTCCAACAGAGCACTCTGCATTAACAGTGTCATTCCACTCTAAATTTGTATTAACAGGTTCGAATTTCCAATTAGGATGGCTTGAATGTAATGTCCTCAGTGCGCTCTTATACGACTCAGGGAAAGAAGAAATTGCGTTCTCAAAATCACTATCACTCAAAGCTGTCTGTTGTGTTGCAGTTGTTATAATGTTTACCAAATCAGAGCGAACATATCCACTCTTTTCACTTCCCTGATATGTAAAGCTGACCTGATACCATTTATATCCATCACTGCCGGTTGTTTCTGCCAGGATATTGACTGCATGTCCTGTATCCAGCTGAACAACAACAGTTCCATTTACTGCACTCTCTCTAACTCTGACGCTTGTACCTTTTATGCTTCCTGTTGAAGCCTGACTGTTTGTGTTAACCGTCTGAACAGGTTTTTCTTCCACAGTAACATAATCAGAGCGCATCCATCCTGTTTGTGCTGCATTGTTATATGAGAAGGAAAGTTCATACCACTTTTTTCCATCCGTGCTATCTTTCTCTGATTTAACAGTCACAGAATGTCCTGTGCTTAATTTGCACAGGACCTCTCCATTAACCGCTTCTTTTCTGACATTTACATTAATACCTTTCACTGCGCCAGTTCGATCACCATTTGATGCTGATGCTGTTGTTTGTGTTGACGCAACTGAATTTCCTGATACTGTTGCAGTCGATGCAGTAATCAAACTCACCCCATCCACAAAGTCAGATCTGATATAACCTGTTTGTGGTGTTAAATTATAGGTAAATGATATTTTATACCATGTATTACCATCGCCAGCCTTTGTCTGCTCTGTAACTGTTATTTTCTGACCACTACTTAGTCTGCATATGATGTCGCCGCTCACAGGCTCTTTTCTTATATTAATTCCGCTTCCCTTTACGATTCCAATCTGTGTTGCTGATGTGGAAGTGCCTGTACTAGCTGTAGTTGCGACTGTTGTATTTGTATCAGTGGCTGTTACATAGTCCATACAAACATAGCCCTGAAGTGCATTTCCATTATGATTAAACTGAACCTTATACCATTTCTTTCCGTCCCCTTCTGTTGTTCCCGTAATGATTACCGCCGTTCCATTTTCAAGCGCACCAACAATAGCAGATGACGTGGTTGCCTCTGTACGGACACGAACAGAACTGCCTTTTATTGTTCCGGCCTTCCCTGTTTCTGATGTAGAGGCTGTCTGTTGTTTGGTAGCAACAACTGTCTCATTCACACTTAGTAAATCAGATCGAATATAACCTGTTATGTCTGTTGTTCCAGTCGTTGCCGCCGGAATAACAACTTTATACCACTTCTGTGAGTCATCACCAGTTACAGTTTCCGATACAGTCATAACAGCATTCTTTGTCAATGTCGTCATTACTGTTCCCTGTACGGATGCAGTTTTTCTGACACGGATACTATTTGCTTTGACCGTTCCAGTCAAAACTTTAGAAGTTGCTGTATTGGAAGTCGTTGTAGTCTGTGCTGCAGATGCAACCGTTCCGGTTGTAGACAGTAAGTCCGAACGTATATAGCCTTTATAGCTGTTATTGTTTTTAACAAAATTCACATAATACCATGTGTTTCCATCACTGCCAGCTGTTGAAGATTCAATTGTAACAGATTGACCATTACTCAATGTTGTTCTGATTCCTGCTGTTTTCGATGCTTCCTCACGAACAATTACGTTTGCTCCCTTTACGGTACCACTTGCAGTAGAAGCGGAAATAGCTGTTACTGTACCTCCTGAAGCCGTTGTTAAAGTAGTTGAAGCTGCTGTTTCTGATTTTTTTACAAGATCTGCCCGAATATACCCAGTGGAACCTGATACAGATATCTGATACCATGTGTTTCCATCGCTGCCCTTCTTTTCATCTGTAATAGTCACTGTTTCATCCTTAACTACTCCAAACGCAAACGAAGCGGTCGTAGAAGCGTCTTTACGCACCATGCCGCTTTTGCAAAGAACGGTTCCCTTTGCAGCTGTATATCCATATACTTGTTGCTCCATAATGTATGTGACCATTACAGTCGGAAGAACCATACCGCTGATAATCCCCACTATCAGGAGCAATAACAGAGCGAAGCCACAGGTACCCTTTGCCTGCATCCTTCGTGCATTTGCCCAAATAGACATAATATACCGATTCCCCTTTCAGTATATACGGTGTTTCACAACACTTTGTGTGTTGACTTAGTTAGTCAAATTATTTATACAGAGTCCGCACCCTTTTCCTCAAACTAATCATACAACCTGTTTTCGCTTATGTCAACCATATTTTGCTAAGAAACACCATGCTTCTACAGCGTTTTTAATTAATATTACTGTATAGAAAACGGGGCAAGTATGACCAGTGCGGTCAATTTGCCCCGTTTTGAAATAAAATTTCTATATTCTTCTTGTATTTGCCTGAATATCATTATCGCATAAAACGTCTCTCCCCAGTTGCACTTCCTTTTTGTCCGTTTCCAAATCCATGCATATTACTGGAAGATGTATGCTTTGTACCTTGCTCTTCTCTCAGTTGCTTTGCTTCACAATCAGGACAGTAACGTCCTGAACGAATTTCCGTGCCGCAAATAAGACATCTCAAAAACATCCTCGAATTAGGTGCTATCTCAATTTTCTCCTCACGAAGCATTTGGCGAATTACATTTGATGCCACACCTGTTGCATCAGATACCTGTGACTGTGTTGCACCATGATGTTCTTCAAGATAACTGCGTACTTTACCATAATCATCCAGTTCAATATTTCCACAATTCTCACACTTATACTCACCAATACCGGCATAGACTAATTCTCCGTCGCATTTACTGCAATTAGTAGGTCTTCCATATACCATTGAGTTAAGCTCCATTTTTTTTGTCATGTTGACACCCCCATTTGTTTCACCCCACCAGAATCAACCTCGCAATTGATTATCTGCCGTTATTGTCTGCTCATTTGTTATGCTTCGTCGATTGCTTTTCCAATGTCCTTACGGCAATACTTATTATTAAACTTTACCCATTCTACTGCCTCATATGCATGTTGTCTTGCCTGTTTTAAATCGTTGCCCTTTGCAGTGACTCCAAGAACTCTTCCTCCATTTGTCACAACTTTTCCATCCCGGTATGCAGTCCCGGCATGAAATGCAAAAAAATCTTCCCTATTGCTGAAATTCTCAAGCCCTGAAATTTCAAAGCCTTTCTCATAGCTCACAGGGTATCCGTATGATGCAAGTACAACACATACAGCTGCATTATCCTCGAATTGTAAATCGATTGTATCAAGTTTTCCATCAATGCAGGCCTCAATAACATCTATAATATCATTCTTCATTCTTGGGAGAACAACCTGTGCTTCCGGATCGCCAAATCGAGCATTATACTCCAATACCTTTGGTCCATCCTTTGTCAACATCAAACCGAAGAATATAATTCCTTTGAAAGAACGTCCTTCTGCAGCCATGGCATCAACCGTAGCCTGATATACATACTTCTTGCAAAAGCAATCAACTTCATCGGAGTAAAACGGACTCGGTGAAAATGTACCCATTCCTCCAGTATTTAGTCCCTGATCTCCATCCATTGCTCTTTTATGATCCTGAGCAGATGTCATCAGTTTAATTGTTTTTCCATCTGTAAAAGAAAGCACAGAAACTTCACGTCCTGTCATAAATTCTTCAATAACAATTTTATTTCCTGCTGATCCAAACTGCTTATCCATCATAATTGACTTGACACCAGCTTTTGCCTCTTCTAGTGTATTACAGATCAATACGCCCTTTCCCAAAGCAAGTCCATCTGCTTTCAATACAATTGGCAGCTTGGCTGTCTGTAAATAATCTAGTGCTTCCTGTGGTGTATCAAAATTTTCATAGGAAGCCGTAGGAATATTGTACTTTTTCATTAGATCTTTAGAAAACGCTTTGCTGCCTTCCAATATAGCTGCCTTTTTTTCAGGACCAAATACGCGCAATCCTTTCTTTTCAAAAACGTCTACTACACCGCCTACAAGTGGGTCATCTGGTCCAACAATTGTCAAATCAATCTGTTCCTTAACAGCAAACTCTGCAAGCTTGTCAAATTCCATAACTCCTATATTAATGCACTCTGCTATTTCAGAAATTCCGGCATTACCGGGTGCACAAAATATTTTGTCTACTCTTTTGCTTTTCTTTACGCTCACAGCAAGCGCATGCTCCCTGCCTCCACCGCCAATAATCAGAACTCTCATACTATCTCTCCTTTTGTATCGTCACCTTGCCATCTTTAAACACCAGATGTTTATTTGCAATGGCCTGTATTGCCTCTGGAAGAATTATCCATTCTGCTTGTTCCATTACACGTTTCTGCAATATCTGAGGTGTATCATCCGATTCTACTGAAACAGCTTTCTGCATAATTATTGGTCCGGTATCTGTTCCATTATCTACAAAATGCACGGTTGCACCTGTTATTTTAACTCCCCGTGACAAAACACCCTCATGGACTCGCAGACCATAATAACCATCTCCACAAAACGAAGGAATCAGTGACGGATGAATATTGATAATCCTGTTTTCATATGCGTTTACAAGCGTAGGTGATAATACAACTAAAAAACCAGCCAAAACAATAAGCTCCACATGAGCATCTGATAATGATTTAAGCATTGCGGAATCATAACCTTCTCTTGTTTCATAATCCTTTGGACTAATGCATTTTGAAGGAATTCCGTTTTTTTCAGCACGTTCCAATGCATACGCCTGTGATTTATTACTAATAACAAGTGCTATTTCTGTATTTGTAATTCTTTTATCTGCTATTGCATCTATAATAGCCTGCAGATTGGTTCCACCACCGGACACTAAAACAGCTATTCTCAGCATATTGTTACACCCTTTTCACCTGCTTCAATTCGTCCAATCTGATATGCCTTCTCTCCGGCTGTCTCAATTGCCTTTATAGTAGCAGCTGCATCCTGACTATCAACAACAAGCATCATGCCAATTCCCATATTGTATGTATTGTACATCATTTCCTCACTGATCGATCCGCTTTCCTGCAGAAGCTTAAAAATCGGAAGTACCTCATAAGAATCCTTCTGAATGACAGCACGTACTCCTTCTGAAAGCATTCTCGGAATATTTTCATAGAAGCCTCCGCCAGTAATATGACTGCATCCTTTTATGTTAATACCAGCATTTTTCACTCCATTTAAAGCTTTTACATATATTTTCGTAGGAGTCAACAACGCTTCACCAAGTGTACATCCTAGACTGGAAACGTATTCTCCCAAGCATGATTCACGCATTGGGAATACTTTTCTTACAAGAGAATATCCATTGCTGTGTATTCCTGAGGAAGCAATTCCAATAATTGTATCAGATGCCTTGATATCTTTTCCTGATATCAGCTTTTTCTCATCAACAATACCAACAGCAAATCCTGCTAAATCATATTCATCAATAGGATAAAACCCAGGCATTTCTGCTGTCTCTCCGCCAATTAATGCAGCTCCTGCCTGTTTACAGCCTTCTGCAACTCCCTTTACAATGGACGCAATTTTTTCAGGCTCATTCTTCCCGCATGCGATATAGTCAAGGAAAAAGAGTGGTTCTCCACCGGCACAGGCAATATCATTCACGCACATTGCCACACAGTCAATTCCGATTGTATCATGCTTATCAAGCAGAAATGCTAGCTTCAGCTTTGTTCCAACTCCATCTGTTCCAGAAACAAGGGTTGGTTTTTCCATGTTTTTATACTTTTCCAAAGAAAAGGCTCCTGAAAAACCGCCCAAACCACCGAGCACCTCAGGTCTCATCGTTCCCTTTACATGCTCCTTCATTAATTCCACTGCTTTGTAACCTGCTTCAATATCCACACCTGCACTCTTGTAATCCATTCTGTTCTCCTCTTTACATTGTATGATAACATATGTTATATTACATTTGTTTCATATATTCACTATAGCCAAGTTTTTCAAGCTTGTCTGCTTTTTTCTGTACTGACTCTTTCAAGTCTTTTGTATAATCTTTAAGTTTTTTCAATAACCCTGCATCTGACATTGCCAACATTTTTACTGCTAAAATTCCCGCATTTGCTCCACCATTTATTGCCACTGTAGCAACCGGAATACCAGATGGCATTTGTACAATAGAATATAGGGAGTCACGACCTCCGAGTGAGGTCGTATGCATCGGGATTCCGATGACTGGTAACGGAAAAATAGCTGCACACATTCCCGGAAGATGTGCTGCCATGCCTGCACCTGCAATTATCACCTGAAAACCTTTTGCTTCTGCACTTTTTGCATACTCATAAAACACATCGGGTTCTCTGTGTGCAGATATTATTGTCATTTCATATGATACTCCGAACTGTTCAAGAATATCTGCTGCCTTACTCATTACGGGCATATCAGAATCACTGCCCATTACAATGCCAACCTTTGCCATTGTGTTCCTCCTTCGCACCTTATCAATTTATTATATATGAATATTATATTTTCTTCAACGGTTTATTCAGTTCTTCCAGCCCTGTAAGCATAAATCTGCCATCTTCAATCAACGCTGTCATGCTTCCATCAGAATGTACTGCATAAATCCCGCCAAGTTCTTCATAGGGAATCGTAATATCTGTATGACAATGAAAATAAGCTTCCTTAGGATTTTCTTTGCGAAGTTCGGATATTTCATTTGCTCTTGCTACAATTTCCTTTCCATCCGGATTATATGATTTCACATCTTCTTCATAGCTGTAGCAAGTATCTCCGACAGCAAAATGCGGTCCAGTCTTTTCGCTGATCAGTACCGGAAGCCGATCCTGTATATGATATTTTCTTGCCATTCGATATGCTGTTGTATTTGTTCCAATCGCAAATTCACCCATCGGAAGTGTTTCATGGTGGAAAAGCAGATTATCTTTAATATATTTCTTATTCTGCGCTTCATCGGCATAATTTCTACAGGAATACTCTGCCACACGCCCATTTTCAAAACGCAGTCTCAAATCAATATACTTCAATCCATCCAGGAATATCTCTTTAACATGCAGCAGCCCCTCTGTTCCCTTTAATACCGGAGAGGTAAATACTTCGCCTACCGGAATATTCACATCAGCCACACAATTCTCAAAAATTGTTTCCTTCTGTGGATTTCCAAGTCTGTATAATGCCACTGTAAGATTTGTGTCATTGTCATTTCGTCCAACAATTTTTACTGTTTCTGCTTTATCCAGTTCGTCAATCAATATCTGCTGCATTCTTTGATAACGTGTGTAATCCAATGTATTGACTATCACTGTATCTGCAAAAACATCTTCAAAAATATCGCCAAATTCCGGTGTCGGATATGATATGATCGTAAAGCTTCGTTCTTCTCCGATAATATACTGATTTGTAAGCTGTCCACTCTGTTCAGCATATTCCACAGATAATTTCTGTTGTCTGTTATCCAATGAATTTGCTTCTTCTTTTGTCTCCGGCTGAAACGGATTTTCTCCAAACACTTCCATCACAGCAGGACCACCATGTTTCCCGGCCAGTTCTTTTTGCATCTCAAATGCACTTTTCAGAACACTTACCTTTCTGTTGACAAAATCATGGTCCAGATAAATCGCTTCATCTTCTCTATGATCAAACTCATATTGTTTATTTGGAATTGCTCCGTAATAGCCAATTTTCAGCTGTCCTCTTTTATTCAAGGACAGGGATGCAGCTCGATAAATTGTTGACTCCAGTCCCATCTTGTGAAAATTGTCTATTGCTTTTTTAACGATTCTTTCAAAGCCTAGACAATAGCGGATATTTACAACACTTTTTTTCTTAATGTCCTTGTTGCCACGCACGAAACCAATCCTATATCCTTCTGTGAACGTATCAGCCATTGTATCAATCTGTTCCTGCGGCAGACTGTTTAAATATGTGGCAATTTTACACTCATTCTCAGTTATATACTCCCCGAAAAAGTAAAGATATCTCAAGTCATCCAGATTTGCGTTGCAAATCAGTTTAGCTGCAAAATTTCTGTCTGGATTCAACTGCTCATCAAGCCTTCTCGGCACAAGTACATCACAGTTATCACTTTCAAACCAGTATAGACTTTGTCTGATTTCTTCAGGTGAAGGAAGTCTTATTACGTTTTCCTCATCTTCTGCCTGCGCATAAACAAATAAACCATATATCTCTACAAACAGCTCTTGGTAAATTGTAATTATTTCCCATGTATTTTCAAATGCATAAGGAATCAGTCCACGTAATTCTGTATATAGAAACGACAAGTATTGACCATACAGTTTTCCCTGTTCAAATTGAGCACATAACCTCACCATATATGTCGGATTAGCATAACTTGCATGGTAATTCGATGGTAAGATCGTAGAATATAGACTGTTATTTATTTCTTTCAGTTGTTCCATTTGTAGTTGATAGTATTTTTTTGATTCAACAAGACCGCAGACTTCCTGTAAATACAAAAGAAGGGAAGCACCCTCTTTAAAATAAGATAGAAAAGGTTCTCTAACCATCTCTTCCTTACCAATTTCTCTAATTCGTTCAGTTGAAAGCTGATACCTTTCCAACATCATTTCATACACCTCGCACACCCATAATAATCAATAACATCCATAATGCAAAGGTTAAACCGTTTACAACCAGTGCTGTCCTTGGCAGCCACAAAAAAATATCACGCTCACGTAGGCTCATACATCCTCCAACAGTTCCAACCAGATTGGATATTACAGCAAACAGCCCAACACCGCCAAGTCTAAGTGCTGTTTCTCCTCTACATGCATAGGAAATAATAACAGATGATATCATACTTGCAAGCGATGCAATTCCCAATACCAAAGACATTATTGCAAGTTCAGACTGATGTCTGGATGTGAACATAAAGCTTTTCTTCTTCTTTATTTTCTTAGGTCTTGCCATTCTACTTCACTCCATACTGCTCATAGTACTGATCAATTGCCTTCTTTAAAGTATCATCAATATAGATTCTTCCCTGATATGGACGATTATATAAATATTCTACAACTTCCTGCATTGTTACAATTGCATTCGTCTGGAATCCATATTTTTGTTGAATTTCATTCAATGCACTCTGCGTAGAAGTCAGACCCTGTTCCATACGATTCAAAGATACGATCAGTCCGACTACCGACACATTGGCCTGCTCTTTAATAATCGGAAATGTTTCCTCAATGGATTTACCGGATGTTGTTACATCCTCAATAATCATTACTCGATCTCCATCCTTCAATTTGCTTCCAAGAAGAATACCTGTATCCCCATGATCCTTTACTTCTTTTCTATTTGAACAGTAACGAATATCCTTTCCATACAAATCACTAATTGCCATCGTTGTTGCTACAGTAAGTGGAATTCCTTTGTATGCAGGTCCGAACAGCACGTCAAACTCCAATCCATATCTGTCATGAATTGCCTTTGCATAATACTCTCCCAGCTTTTTCAGCTGTCTTCCGGTCACATATGCCCCTGCATTCATAAAGAACGGTGATTTTCTACCACTCTTAAGCGTAAAATCACCAAATTTTAAAACATTGCTGTCAACCATAAACTCAATAAACTCCTGCTTATACTGCTCCATAACACTACTTTCCTCCTCTATCGATGCTGCTAAAACTGCTTATGCCATAATATAATTATTTATAAAATCAGATTCCAACACCTTCTGCAATATCTTTCTGCATATCCAAAACAGCTGCTCTGCTTGCATCTGCAAATGCTTCCGGTCCGAAAGCTGCATATTTTTCTGATTTATACGCTGCAATAATTCCTCTGGAAGAATTTACAATTGCACCAAGACCATCCGCGTTAAAAAACGGCTTCAAATCCTTCCCTTTTCCGCCCTGCGCACCATAACCTGGTACTAAAATATATGTCTTCGGCATCAACTCACGTAAAACCTTTCCCATTTCAGGATAAGTTGCGCCAACAACAGCGCCTACATAGCTGTAAGTCTCACCCATACACTCACTGCCCCATTTTGCAACCTGCTCTCCGACACGTTCATAAAGTGGTTTGCCATCTATCAGTCGGTCCTGAAATTCTCCACTGCTTGGGTTAGATGTCTTAACAAGGATAAATATTCCCTTTTTTTCTTCTTTACAGACATCAATAAACGGCTGAATTCCATCTGTTCCAAGGTAAGGATTCACTGTTGCAAAATCTTCATCAAATACAGAAACTTTTCTGCTGCCTACCTGAACACATCCAAGATGTCCAACTGCATAGGCCTTAGAGGTCGAGCCAATATCTCCTCTTTTAACGTCACCAATTACAATAAGACCCTTTTCTTTACAATAATCTACTGTTTTCTTGAATACGATAAGACCAGGAATTCCAAACTGTTCATACATGGCAATCTGAGGCTTAACAGCTGGTATCAAATCATACACAGCATCTACAATTCCTTTATTATAGAGCCAGATTGCCTCTGCTGCTCCCTCAAGTGTCTCACCATATTCTGTGTAGCATTTATTTAGAATGTGCATTGGAATATATGAGAGCATCGGATCAAGACCTACCACGATTGGTGCATTTGTTTTTTTGATATTATTAATGAGCTGATTTATCATTCCGTTATCCTCCTGTATTCATTTTCTATATTGCTGAATAATTCCAAGTATCCAGAAACATCCTCACACATCATATCATGAATAAATTTTCAAAACAACATGATTTCACAGCAAAAAATCCTATTTTCATACATTCCGCACGATGAAAATAGGATTTTTTACTTTAGCTTCATACAAGCACTGCTGTATGTTCTTCTACATATTTTTTAATATTGGATGCATTGGCATATTTCTTAAAACTGTCTCCATCAGCAATAACCAGTGTCGGTGCTTGCATTACATTGTATCGTGTTGCAAGCTCCGCGTTCTCTTCTGCATCAATCAGAATATACTTCTCATCCTTTAGGTATTCCTTTGCAAGCTTACAGTTTGGACAAGTCTTTGTAGTAAACAGGTACTTTATGTTTTCTACCGGGCTAACGTTAACTTCATCATCCATATCCAGTCCTGAAAGCGTTACCACTGTTGAGGTTGGTCTTTTCAAGCTGGAGTTTTCCAAATCATAAACAATTCTGTTTTTATATTCCTGTGCTTTTCCATCATTCCAGTTTTGTACAGGTCTGTAATATCCGGTAATTCTGGAATATACTTCTGTTACAGCACCGCAGTGTGGACAGGTTTTCTGTTCACCTGAAAGATAACCATGTTCTTTACATACAGAATAGGTCGGTGATAACGTATAATACGGAAGTTTATAATTTTCTGCAACCTTTCTGACAAGTGCTGCTGCTGCCATCCAATCAGGAAGCTTCTCTCCAAGAAATGCATGGAAAACTGTTCCTGAAGTATATAATGTCTGCAAATCATCCTGAATATCCAGTGCATCAAAAATATCTGATGTATAATCAACAGGTAAATGCGAACTGTTTGTATAATATGGCGTATCTCCTGCTTTACCGGCTGTCTTAATATTTGGCCAGCGTTTCTTATCATGCTTTGCAAGACGATAGGTTGTACTCTCTGCCGGTGTTGCTTCCAAATTATATAAATCACCATACTCTTCCTGATAATCAGAAAGGCGATTACGCATATGATTCAAAACTTCCTTTGTGAACTCCTGTGTTTTCTTATCAGTCATATCCGCACGCAGCCAGTTCGCATTCAGACCGACCTCGTTCATACCAATCAAACCAATTGTAGAAAAATGATTGTCGAAATTTCCAAGATATCGTCTAGTATATGGATATAAGCCTTCTTCAAGAAGCTTGGAAATAACACCTCTCTTAATTTTTAAGCTTCTTGCGGAAATGTCCATCATTCTGTTAAGACGCTTGAAAAAATCATCCTTATTTGATGACAGATAAGCAATTCGCGGCATGTTAATTGTTACAACACCAACTGATCCTGTACTTTCGCCAGATCCAAAGAATCCACCAGTTTTTTTACGAAGTTCACGTAAATCCAAACGTAATCTGCAGCACATGCTCCTTACATCACTTGGCTCCATGTCACTATTGATATAATTAGAAAAATACGGTGTTCCATACTTGGATGTCATTTCAAATAAAAGTCGGTTATTTTCTGTATCAGACCAATCAAAATCCTTTGTAATTGAATATGTAGGTATCGGATATTGGAATCCACGTCCGTTTGCGTCTCCCTCAATCATTGTTTCAATGAATGCCTTATTAATCATATCCATTTCAGGCTTACAGTCTTTGTACTTAAAATCCATATCCTTTCCGCCAACAAGTGCCGGAAGCTCTGCCAAATCATTTGGCACTGTCCAATCAAGTGTGATATTGGAAAATGGTGCCTGTGTACCCCAACGGCTCGGTGTGTTTACACCATATATGAATGCTTCAATGCATTTTTTTACTTCTTTATAAGAAAGATTGTCTACCTTTACAAATGGTGCAAGATATGTATCAAATGAAGAAAATGCCTGTGCACCTGCCCACTCATTCTGCATGATACCGAGGAAGTTTACCATCTGATTGCACAATACAGACAAATGTGCTGCCGGAGCAGAAGTAATCTTTCCTCTGATACCGCCAAGTCCTTCTGTAATCAGCTGCTTTAAAGACCAGCCGGCACAATATCCTGTCAGCATCGACAAATCATGAATATGAATATCTGCATTTCTATGCGCTTCTGCAATCTCCTGATCATAGATTTCGGAAAGCCAGTAATTAGCTGTAACCGCGCCGGAATTACTTAAAATCAATCCACCAACCGAATAGGTAACTGTCGAATTTTCCTTTACACGCCAGTCTTCTATCTTCACATAGCTGTTTACAACATCCTTGTAGTCAAGAATTGTGGACTTCATGTTACGTATCTTTTCACGCTGCTTGCGATATAGAATATATGCCTTGGCAACCTCCGTGTAGCCCGCCTGTTCCAGAACAGTTTCCACACTGTCCTGTACATCCTCCACATGTACCATCTCATTCTTCATTTTTGACTGAAAATCCGCAGTGACACGTAAAGCAAGCAAATCAATCATGTCATTATTATAATGTTTTTCACAGGCTGTGAAAGCCTTCATAATTGCATCGTTGATTTTCATGAGATTAAAGTCTGCAATCTCCCCATCTCTCTTTATAACGCTGAACATCCCATTACTCCCTTCCCTTTTCATAAATACCGTCCTGTCCAAGTCGTCCCTCTCCATTGACCGTTTTGGACAACGTATTAGTATAACTCAACTGTAAAAAGTATATCATCGGGATATGGAAAAGTCAACAAAAAATACCACATCTTATGTCATCCAAGTTATAATAACACAAGATATAGTATTTTGAGTTTTGATGTTTCCTATCAATTTACGAGATCATATATTTCCTTTGGGACATAAGCTTTCACATAAATTCCCTCCGGTCTGTATTCCTCCTGCAGGAGTCTTCCACTTTTTCTAATCTTTTGTATAACAGCTGCTTCAGAATAAGGAACTAGGCGCTCAACTAGAATTGTATCTTCTCCAAGTATGCGGATTACAGCGTCTTCCAGTTCTTCAACCCCAGCTCTTTCTGTAGCAGAAATCCGCAAAGTTGCATCTGCTCTCCTATCCTTTGTTTGTATATCACTTGTTATTTTATCAATTTTATTAAAAAGCGTTATAATTTTTTTGTCTGTAATTTCCAGCTGTCGTAATGTTTCATATACAATATGCATCTGCATATCCAATTCCCGACTTGATGCATCTACTACATGAATTATGATATCAGCATATTTTGCTTCCTCAAGTGTGCTTCTAAATGCATCAATTAAATTGTGAGGCAGCTTTCTAATAAAACCGACCGTATCGGTCAATAGTACTTCTTGTTTATCATGAAGCCGCCATATTCTTGTTGTTGGGTCAAGCGTAGCAAATACCTGATTCTCCTCAAGAACTCCTGCGCCAGTTAAGGTGTTCAGCAATGTAGACTTCCCTGCATTTGTATATCCCACAATAGCAATCACCGGCATTCTAAAGCTGTTCCTTTGTCTGCGCTTTCTTGTTTCATCACGGTGCATTCTGACTTCCTTTAATTCGCGGTTCAGAATTGCTATTCTTCGGTTAATCAGTCGTCTGTCTATTTCCAGCTTCTTTTCACCGGGTCCTCTTGTTCCAATACCTCCGCCAAGTCTTGACATTGAGCGTCCAAATCCGGTCAAACGCGCTTGCCTGTAGGAAAGCTGAGCAAGCTCCACTTGTAGTTTACCCTCTGCACTCATAGCTCGCATTGCAAAAATATCAAGAATAATAAGAGTCCGGTCCATTACTTTCACATCAAGTGCCATAGATAAGTTTCTAAGCTGTATCGGAGAAAGCTCATCATCACATACCACGCCTGTTGCTCCTATAGCTTTGACCAGTTCACGTAGCTCATCCAGTTTTCCTTTTCCAAGATAGGTAACCGGATGAATCTCTTCTCTGTTTTGTATCAGTGTTCCTGCGGTCATGGCACCTGCTGTCTGCACAAGCTCCGATAATTCCTCCAGGCTCTGCATACACAATTCTTCCTTACCAAGATTTGCAGAAAATAATACAACTTTCTCCTGTTCACTGCATGTTTCCATTTCTACGTTTTCCTCTGTTCTGCTCTCTTATCTTGTTTTTAAAAACTCATACTCTCTAAGTGCCTTCTCATCATCCGGATACAGCTTCAAATATTCCTCCATCTGAACAGCAGCTTTCTTAAAATCTGTCAAATACTCGTATGCAACAATTTCATTAAATTTCAGGCTTTGCAAATACGCTGCGTTACCTGTTTCAATTCCGCTTTCAAATGAGGCAAGCGCTCCTTCATAATCCAGTAAACTTAATTTTGTCAGACCAAGTCTATCGTAAACAGCTGCGGAATTCGGATTTTTATCAAGGAATGTCGTGTAAAGAGACACTGCGTAGTTAACATCTCCAAGTGCTTCATACGTTTTCCCAAGATAAAGCACCATTTCCTCTGAATCTGATGTCTCACGTGCTTTTTCAAGATAATTCCTTGCATCCTCATAATTCCCCATATAGTAATTAAATATACCCAGCTGATATTCGTTCATTTTAGAGTTATTTTCCATTGCACGACTGATGTAGGCAGTTCCATCATTTGTATATCCTTTTTCATCCAGATCCTTATAAATCTGAATATACAGATCATAATCTATAGGAGAAAGCGTAACTGCTTTTTCAAAATCTGCCAGTGCTGCATCTTTATTTTCCTGTGCAAGAGATACCTTACCCCGTAAATAATATGCATTGGCATCCTTTTCATTCATATTTAATATTGCACTGTATGACTCATACGCAGCATCCAAATCTCCACTTTTATATTCTGCAACTGCCAGATAATACGAAATATCGTATTCTATTTTATGTATTCTTCCATTTGATTCGGCAAGTGCCTTTTCAAACGAAGCAACAGCGTTATCATACTGTGCAAGACCAAGATATGCCATTCCCTGTCCTCTATATGCAAGCTGTTTGTCCTCTCCTGCAACAATTGCAGCCTCAAAACAGCTTTCAGCAGTTGAATAGTCCAGCGCTTCCAGTGCCTCCATTCCAAGTGTAGTATTATCCTTTTTTCCCTGCGAAAACTGGCAGCCACTAACAGTCAGCATACATACACCGGCAACAATCAACAACCATGCATGTTTTTTCGTTCTCATTTTTTTACTATCAGTATTAAGTAGCATAAACAAACCTCATTTGTAAACTAGCATCTATAAACCATTTTTCAAAACAATCCATTCTTAGTATAGGTGAAATGTACAGATTTATCAACCACTCTTCTCTTCTGATTGTATTTTCTATTTCATCATGCTATATTTAGCCTTAGAAGAAAAATGGAGATTATACTATGAAGGAAACGCAACATATGCTTGTATCAAATGAATCTGCAGCTACACAAAAACGATTTGGTCTGTCCGGCAGCACATTAAAGCTGATTGCCTGTTTTTCTATGCTTCTTGATCATGTGGGCGCTGTTGTTCTGTACCCTTATACAGAAAGCGTCCTGTTAACGGCGGGATATCAGTCTATCCGTTTTCAAACAGAGCTTTATGAGCTGCTGCGTAAGGTCGGAAGAATTGCATTTCCCATCTACTGTTTTCTTCTTGTGGAAGGCTTCCTTCATACACATAAGGTCAAACTATATTTTGTACGTCTTTTTCTTTTTGCAGTAATTTCCGAAATTCCCTTCAACCTAGCTTTTCGTAACAAACCATTCGATATAACATATCAAAACGTTTTTTTCACACTTTCGCTTGGGCTTTTGGCACTAATCTGCCTTCAATACATTGAGCAGACAAACTTTTCGAAATTCCTTAAAGTACTACTATCATTTCTTGCAATTACAGGCACAATGGCTGTTGCCTATCTGTTAGAATCCGACTACAGCTATAAAGGTGTACTCGCGGTTGTCATGCTCTATCTGTTTCGTCAATTACATTCTACACAAATGATTGCCGGTGCAATTGCTTTTTCATGGGAGCTTCCAGCACCACTTGCCTTTTTCTTTTTATATTTTTATAATCAAAAACGCGGATGGAAAATGAAGTACTTTTTCTACATTTTCTATCCGCTCCATCTGTTGATTCTCTATTTCATCAAATGTTATCTGACAGCCGGAACTCCAGGCATATGATTATCACACAGCAATTGCTGTCAGCTGCACAGCTTGGCAACAATCTGATTAATGATTTTTCCGTCAGCCTTTCCTTTTAATTCACCCATAACAGCTTTCATTACAGCACCCTTGTTTTTTGTTGCCACAACTTCTGAAAATTTTTCTGTTATTACCTTTTCAACTTCCTCTGCAGACATCATCTTTGGTGCATATTCGTTAATTACATCATACCGAAGTTGATATTGCTCACGAAGATCTGTTCGTTCTGCAGGGCATGTATCCAGCTGCTCTTTTGCTGTCTTTAGCTCTTTAATTAAAACTCTGTCAACAAGTTCCTCTTTAATATCATCTCTACACCCTTCATCAATAGCCACTTTTTTCACTGCAGAAACCATAGAAGAGATGCTGTCCTTTCGACCTTTGTCACGTGCTTTCATAGCAGCAACCATATCTTTCTGTAACTGTTCAAACTGCATGATTCCATCCTCCGTTCTTTCATTCGAATTCAATGTTATTATTATAATCCTTTTTCTTCTATTTTTCTATTTTAAGTTGAATCTTTTCAATTTCCGGCTGCACCTTTTCTGCCACCTTCAGTTTGATAACTTCCGACATTTCCTTAAACAGACCCTTTGCAACAAGATGCATCATTTTCTTTGATTCCTCATCCATGTCGTCGATTGCTTCTTTGATTGCTGCAGAGTTTTTTAGCCAGTCACTTTTCAAATCCGTCACTGTTGATACCCCTGGTGCATTTAACACTGTAAACAGCTGTTCAACAAACTGTTTTAATTGTTCCTTGTCCATTCCACAAATCCATTGATTAACTGACTGATCCTGCATTTCCACATGCTTGTAAAGCTTACTTACATGTTTAAAATCCGCCTCTTCCACTATCCAGTTAAACGGATCATGCTGAAAAAAGCCAAAGCTTTTACATTCTACCACTTCATAGGTCTCCTGTGACTGTAAGAGCATTCCTATAATTGATGAATGCGGTACAAGCTTTTGTACTCGGCTGCCTATTGCACTGTATTCTCCGCTGTCAAGAACATCCTGTCTGAAGCCCGGTCCGTCATGACTATAGATTTTAATGATTCTGTCTCTGGTTTCCGGTCTGCACATCATAGAAGAATACACAGCCAGATTTCCACCTTTAGAGTGTCCTCCTACCATAAAATCTCCTGCGAAATTTTCTGTCACAACATTTAAATACTGTACTGCCTTTTCCTGCGCCGGAACCGGAGTCTGAAATGCCATATTAAAATCTTCTTTCCATCCTACAATTGTCTCGTCCGTTCCTCGAAATGCAATATATACATGGTTTTCATCAAACAAAAACGTCACCGCAGAAAACTGTATTTCCCATCCTACATCTACAATATTTACATAATAATTCAATTTCATACCGCTAAATCTTCTGCTATGCAGTGCTGCCCTGAACAGACCACGATTTACTTTTGCATATCGTTCATCCGAAAACAGATTTTTACAATTAGGGTGCTTTGACAGCTCAGCGATTGTCAACGGCGGTATCTGGTCATTGACTCCTGGAATCATACCATCATATTTTAGATAAGACAGCTGTGACAAAATCAGACTGTCAACATCATTGAATGCCATTTCATCTAATGTATACTTTCCATATTCTTTTATGTAGTCTGTAATGTTTTTCATAATAGTCCCTCCATGCAGACACTTACATTATTATTTACTCTAATCATAGTATACCAATGTTTCCTTTTTCTAACAATAAAGTTTGTGATTTTATTTACACCTCATTTTTATAATGGTATACTGTTCCTTGTCTTCAATTTCTTTTATATAGGAGAACAAAATTATGACATTTGAGGAAATCAGTCAGCAGACTCCCTGTTATATTATAGACGAGACTTTACTTACTCAAAATCTTTGTGCCTTTGATCAGGCATTAAAAAAATACTGGAATCATTATCACTTTGGATATTCAGTTAAGACCAATCCGCTCCCATGGATTCTGCAATTTATGAAACAGCACGGTTGCTTTGCAGAAGTTGTTTCCGACTCGGAGTATGAGCTTGCACAGCATATTGGTTTTTCAGCGGATACAATTATTTTTAACGGTCCAATTAAAGGACATGAGCAATTTCTTTATGCTCTGCATCACAAGACTACTGTTAACATTGACTCCAAACGAGAGCTTGACTGGTTAATAGAAGCCGCCTCATTTACACCCTGCGAAGAATTTCGGATTGGACTTCGCATCAATTTTGATTTGGAAGCTGTCTGTCCCGAGGAATCTCTTACCGATGGCTGTGGAAATCGTTTTGGGTTCAGTGTCGAAAACGGTGCATTTGCAGAAATTCTTAAAACGCTTTCGACATATTCCAATATACATGTTTCCGGTCTTCACATGCATACCAACTCAAAAACCAGATCTCTGCAGGTTTTTCAGGCGTTATCCAGACAGGTCTGCTTTCTTGCAGAGAAATATGACCTTCATTTAGATTATATTGATATTGGTGGCAGTTTTTTTGTACGAAAAGGTGATTTTCAAGCATATGATGACTATATTCGTGTCATTGCTAAGGAGCTGTCAGCATTTTTTCACCCCAAAGAAACGGCTCTTATCATTGAACCCGGGTCTGCAGTAATTTCTACTCCCGTCAGTTACTTGACAAAGGTTATTGATGTAAAGGATACGCACCGTGATCGTTTTGTCATTACTGATGGCGGACGTCTTCATATAGATCCATTCATGAGAAAAACAGCCTATGTTTACAAGCTGCTTAACTCAGTTGATTTTACTAACATTAAGAATCGCGTTCTCCATCCAAAGCAGGTTCTCTGTGGATTTTCATGCATGGAAACAGATCGTATCATGACTGTTAACAAATCGCCTGAATTATCTGTTGACGACTTCATCCTTTATGATATGACCGGTGGCTATACGTTATCATTAAATGCACTTTTCATTAACTATCTGCCAAATGTATTTGTCCATAAAACTGATGGAAGCTACATCTTAGCCAGAAAAAAATGGGGACTGCAAGAGTATCTTCAAAACAATTATTATACAGAGGAGTAATTAATTATGGCATTGCTGATATGCAAGGATTTACTGATTAAATATGAGAATACAACAGTGATATCCAATTTGAGTTTTTCTGTTAATTATGGAGATTATCTCTGCATTGTCGGTGACAATGGTGCAGGAAAGTCCACACTGTTAAAATGTATTCTTGGTTTGAAAACAGTTCAAAGTGGCTCTATATCCTTTGACGAGAGTCTGGCACGTACTGAAATTGGTTATGTATCTCAACTTGATGAAATGAACAAGGATTTTCCTGCCTCAGTCACAGAAGTTGTTTTGTCTGGCTGCTTGAACAAGCATGGTCTTTCTCCTTTTTATTCAAAAAAAGAAAAAGCCCTTGCCAGCCAGGCTTTGATGAAACTTAACATCAAAGACCTCGCAGACAAAAGCTTTCAAGAGCTGTCAGGTGGACAACGTAAACGTGTGCTTCTGGCTCGTGCACTGTTGGCTTCAGGCAAGCTGCTGCTGTTAGATGAGCCTGTTGCTGCACTCGATCCAATTGCAACACGTGAGTTTTATGAGATTCTTACCAGTCTAAATAAAGAGGGAATGACTATAATAATGGTGTCGCACGACATTCACACATCCATCCATACCGCCACACATATTCTTCATCTTTCCTCTGAGGTTCCAACTTTCTTTGGAACTACTGATGAATACTTAAACAGTCAGATAGGTAACACGTACCTCGGCGAACACGGAAGCTGCAGACAATGCTATAAGCAGATTCATGTGAACTGACTATTCGATTTTGCCTATATGTGGAAAATATCTGAATGCAGCCTTTCCAAGTATCTTTTCACGATATACAAACGGCTGCATCCAGTATCTGGAATCCGCAGAATTATTTCTATTGTCTCCCATCATAAAATATGCACCCTCCGGTATTGTAATCGGTCCATAATCTCCTATTGGTTCAACATTCAGATATGGTTCATCCAATGGTTCCTCGCTGCCGTCAATATATATTTTTCCTTCACGCATTTCCAGTGTTTCTCCAGGTAAACCAATCACACGCTTAATAAATAACTGTTTTTCGTCATCAGGAAACTTGAAAATCACAATATCTCCCCGTTGTGGATCTTTATTCAAATAGGCAAGACGATTACCAAAAATTCTGTCTCCTGTCATAATTGTAGTTTCCATGGACGCTGATGGGATTACCGCATTCACTATAATAAACATGTTTAATATCACTGCAAGAATGACCGCAATTTCTATCACAACCACCCATTCCATAATCTCACGTTTAATTGAAACTGCACGTTCTTTCTTATCGGACATACTATTTTCAGACATTCTTTTTCCTCTTTTCATTGCTTTGCAGTCACACCAGAACAATTGTACCAAATCACCTCTTGTTCGTCCAAATTGACATCGCTTTTCCATTATAGTACAATCAAAAGCGGATTACAAGTTTGCAAATCTGAGAATCATATGGAGGCGAACTATGCTTTTTCATTCTTTAGAATTTCTGATTTTTTTTCCTGTTGTAACACTGCTGTATTTTCTGATTCCGTCAAAATTCAGATATCTATGGCTTCTTTTTGCAAGCTATTTTTTTTATATGTCTCAAGAACCCTCCTATGCACTTTTTTTAATTCTTGCAACTGTTATCACCTGGATTTCTGGTGGATTAATTTATAAAGTCCAATCAAATGTTACTAAAAAGCTGATTGTTGCCATAGGATTTATTCTCACGCTTTCCTTTTTAATTTATTTTAAATATTCTGATTTTCTACTCTCTCTGATAGGAAGCAAAACACGCTTAAACCTGATGCTTCCTCTTGGGATTTCATTTTATACCTTTCAATCTCTTTCCTATATTATGGACTGCTACAGAAAAGAAACTGCACCGGAAAAAAATTTCTTTCGTTATGCCCTGTTTGTTTCCTTTTTCCCAAATATCTTATCCGGTCCCATTGAGAGATCCAAGCATATGCTTTGCCAGATTCGTGAAGAGCATTCTTTTCAACCTGTTCAGGCTAAAAATGGTCTATTACAGATGCTATGGGGATATTTTCTTAAGCTTGTTGTCGTATCCCGCCTGACTATTCTAACCGACCTCGTATTTGACAACTATGCTTCCTATTCTGGAACAGCGATAATCATTGCAGTACTTGGCTATGCCTTCCAGATTTACTGCGATTTCGCAGGATATTCCTGTATCGCCATTGGTTCTGCCAAAATCATGGGATTCCATATTATGCAGAATTTTCGTCAGCCATATCTTTCTACAAGTATTGCTGATTTCTGGCGTCATTGGCATATTTCACTGTCTTCCTGGTTTCGTGATTATCTGTATTTTCCGCTTGGCGGAAGCAGATGCTCCAAGCTTCGCAAGTATTGTAATGTGATGATTATTTTTCTAACAAGCGGAATCTGGCATGGTGCAAATCTTACATTTCTTGTATGGGGAGCTCTGAACGGATTCTACCAGATTATCGGTGATCTCTGCAAGCCACTTAAAATGGCTGTTTGTAATCTTTTTAAACTGCATGCTCATCCACGTTTACACAACGCCATACAAATATGCATTACTTTTTTTCTACTGTCTGTCACCTGGATATTTTTCAGGGCACCATCCCTCGCAGATGCACTTGCAATCCTGCATAGAATTGCATTAACGTCACGTGCAGTAGATTTGATTAACGGAACGGTTTTTTCTCTTGGACTTGGTACATTCAATCTTCTTTTTGTTTTGTCTGCTCTATGTATTGTAGTAATCTGCGATTTGCTCTGCAAAAAGAAAGATTGTGATATTACCGATCTGTTTTCGAAGGTGCCTCTCCTGCTTCGTTGGAGCATTTATTACGCACTCATAACTATGATTTTGCTTTCCTGCAATCTTTCCACACAGGAATTTCTGTATATGCAATTTTAAAGAGGTAATCTTATGAATCGATATTCCACGCTCAAGTTCTTTTTTAAATGCATTCTTGCCACTCTTCCGCTGCTTATCCTAACCGGATATACAGCATTGTTTCCGTTTGCCTATATGGATGCGGAATATCCTTCCTGGGCATATACAAAAAGCATCTGCCACAGTCCGTCTTTTGTACAGCCAGACGTATTAATTCTGGGTGACTCTCGCGCAATGGCAGATATTAATCCAAATGAACTTGAAACAAATGTGGAAAATCTGGCAGTAGGCGGAGCAACAGCTATTGAAATGTATTATACGCTTTCTGACTATCTGTCAAAGCATCCGGCACCTTCTACGGTATTTATTATGTTTGCCCCCTTTCATTATTCTTATATGGATAATTTCTGGGAGCGTACTGTTTATTTTAATTATCTGACTCCCATTGAGCTTTCGGATGTTTTTTCAAACGCACGACGAATGTCTTCTGAAACAGTGCTTAAAGACAATTATCTATTCGAAAGTCTTAGCTACAGACTTCGCCTGCCGGACAAATATCTTCCTGCGCTTCTTAACAGTCGTCTATTCCTGCGTTATGATGCTAATACAAGCATGTATCAGTCATTGTGCGAAAACCACGGGCACGGATTATTTGGAAAAGCAGACGGATCTACTGACTTGAATTATGAAGTTAATTACACGCAAATGAATCCATCCGGCGATGCCAGGCTGATTTCCTTTTATTTTGACAGACTGCTGGCTTTGTGTGAAGACAAACAGATACAAGTAATAGTTGAACAACCTCCTATGAATGAGGCATCCTTCGGGTTACTGCAAAGCAGTTATCTCGCCGAGTATACTTTATATATGGAAGACTATCAGTCAAAATATCCCACGTTTACAATTAATTCGGATATTCCCTGTTACGAAAACAGCTTCTTTGGTGATTCATCCCATTTAAACAGTGCAGGTGCTGATGTATATACAGAATCACTTAAGAAGAATTATCCTGGATTTTTTCAATAATCTTTATTATTTTCTTAAGAATTCATAAAATATCATGTTTTCCCCTTTACAATTATTCTGTGATTATGTACAATTCTTTTTGTGTCAAAAAAGAGATACAAAATTAATTAATCGATAACATTTTTGTAAATAAATCGTAATATTTGTGCAAAATAACAGTGACTAATACTGTATTTTGTGTTATAATCAACGACGGATACAATAATGTGAGAAATGTAATGAAATAAGGGAGGAAATATATCTATGAAGAAGAGAACTTTACTTCTCCTTTTTGCACTGACAGGTGCGATTGCACTTGCCGGATGTGGTAAGAAAGAGGAGGAAGCACCTGTGGAGGACACAGCTGCTGAACCTGTTATTCAGGTTGTTACTGATGATTCCGCTACAGATACTGCACCTGCAGAAGAGGAATCTCGTGAAGGAATGTACCGAAGTGAACTTACAAATGAGTGGATTGACGAAACTTTAAAAGACCAGCGTCCTATCGCTGCAATGGTCGATAATGAAAAGACCGCATTACCACATTATGGTCTTTCTACAGCCGATATTGTTTATGAAATAACAAACAGTACAGCTAATGATGGTGTAACACGTTTAATGGCTCTGGTTAAAGATTGGAAAAACATTGAACAGCTCGGTAGTATCCGTAGTGTAAGACCTACAAATCTGCAAATTGTTCCTGAATGGAATGCTGTTATCTGTCATGATGGTGGTCCTTTCTATATTGATGATTATCTTGCAAAAGATTATGTAGAGAATTTCAGTGGAACATTCTCACGTGTAGATAATGGAAAATCAAGAGAATTTACAGAGTACATTCTCAAGGGTGACTTGGAAAAGAACTTTTCAAGCAAGGGTTACAGCGAAACATATAATGATTACTATCCAGGTCCTCATTATCTGTTTGCAAGTGAAACAACACCGAATGATCTTTCTTCTAAATCAGATGTAAAGGATTGTACACATGTTCAGATGCCATACAAGCATAATAAGCCATACCTTGATTACAATGCAGATGATGGTTTATATTACTACTCAGAATACGGCAGTGCACATGTAGATCCAGGTAACAACAACGCTCAGCTCGCATTTAAGAATCTGCTTCTTCAGAATGCCCGATATGTTGAGTTTGATGAAAACGGATACATGATGTTCCACTCCATTGATTACAATCGTGATGGATATTATATTACAGATGGCAAGGCAATCCCTATTACATGGTCAAAGGATGATGAATTGACTCCTACCAAATACTATGATATGGATGGAAATGAGATTACATTAAATACAGGTAAGACTTATGTTGCTCTTGTACCAGATGATATCTGGAGCAATCTTGAAATTAAATAAATAGCATTTATATAAATAGAGAAGCGACCGCACAGATTTCTGTCTAGTCGCTTCTCTATTTTATTAGTTTAGTTATACTTTCATCATACCTAATCTGCTTCATCATTTTATTCGTTTTCTATAAACGCCAAATAACATTCTTACTATTGGTATTTTTCTGACAAGCGAACACGTTAAAAATGTAAGAAGATATGTTCCGACTACTGAAATAATATACATTCCTACAATACTGATTTCTGTCTGACTCAGATAAAACTGTATAACAGTAAGCCATCCAAAATGAAAAATATAGAACAAAAAAGAATTAGCAGTGAAATACTGTGTGATTCTATTATGTATACAAAACTTATCATGTGCATATCCAAGAACCGTCAATATTCCAAACCAACAGCTGATATATGTTAGAATATAGTTCCATGTACCATTAGCATCTTTAATCCAGATAAACATATATACGTTCGCTGCATCAGCAAGCAAAAACAATGGGAAAAACCATTTACGGTATCGAATGATTTTTTCCATGACAGCATCTTCTCTTATTACATAATACCCAATTAGAAATAAAAAGAGAAATGCCACCATACTCTTTTCTCCGAAGCTAAGAAGCAATGAAATAGGAATCAATGGGAGAAACAGTAATTCCAGTACCCACACCGGCATCTTTCGAAAAGACAAGTCAGGGATAAACTTCTTTTGTAAACAAATTATTCCAAGACCAGCCAATGAAATCAAGAATAAATACAGGATAAACCAAAGATGTCCCGGTGTCAGACCACCATCATACCCGGAAAGATCAGTTATTCTTGTAAAAAAGACCTTATAGTGTTCAAAGAACGTTCCTGAATACCCATTATGAAAACGGTCTGAATACCACGTCATAACCGATACTACAGTTAACACGCCTGTAATCAGTGGTAAAAGCAGCTTTTTTAACCGTTCATATACAAATTCGACATTTGAACGTCTCTGTAATGAATATCCTGCACTCATGCCAGCCAGTACAAACAAAAGTGACATGTACCACGGAGAAATAATAATAATAAAACTACTCAATATCCGATTTCCATAAAACCAGATATAGTTGGACTCTCCCCAGGAATTCCATGCCATTGCTGCATGAAAAGGAACAAGCAGTAAAATACAGAACCATCTTAAATTATCAATATAGTATGCTCTTTTCTCCAGTTTAATCCCCCCATTCGTTCAAAAAGCTTTCATAAATGACAGCTCATACAATGTCATCTTTGAAAGCTTTTGAATGATTCATAAGACGATTCCGTCTTAATCGTCAAACTTTACATTAATTGAACCAATTGATCCTTCCAGACGAAGTGTTTTTGATGCGTCCTTATTTGTATGACTGATTTCGCGTTGTTTCTCGCCATTTACAGTAATACTTCCTACACCAGGTTTAATACGCATATCATAATCACTCATTGCACAGGCAAAATCTAAATCAACCTGACCAACACCTGAAACGACTCGAATTTCCTCTGCATCTATATTCTCGCAGTTTATCGAACCGGTTCCTGATGTAATCTCAATTTCCTCAGCATTCAAACCTGTAATATTCAAACTACCAATTCCATTATCTATTGATACATCATCAAATCGAAATCCCTTTGGAATTTCGATTATCAGACCTTTATTTGCATTATCAACTTTTTCACCAATACTGACTCCAAATATCTCTACATTTACACCACTATTCATGACCTTTAACGTATCCCCGGAAAGAGATACCTCACAATACTCATTACTGCTTTCTAAGGAAACATGAATCTGATTACCATCCGACTCAACAATACTCAGTTCTTCAATTCCATTTTCTATCGACAAATCTTCAACATCACTCAAAGAAAAATAATAATCAGCTGCATCCGGCAAATGTGAGACTATTCCATCATACAAATTCTTATGGACCTGCTCAGAAGTTTCTGCTATTGTGTCTGAAGTCATTTCTGCAACTCCTGAAACAGCTTCTGCACCACGATGAATTCCCTTTGTAATGCCCTGTACAATACGAATCATTCCGCAAAGCATAGCTAAGCACACAAGAATAGCCAGGATAATTGCAAATCTTTTGATGTTTTTTTCGAAGTTTGTCATTTAATGTCAATTCCTCCAAACATACAAGTTGCATTAATATGAATTACTGCTTTTATATCTCCAATTGGATTCATTGCTTTATTTGTGACTCCTCCAAAAATCGGTACACTATTCGCTACAACACGTACATTTTCCGGCACAAGAATATCCACTCCTCCAAAAACCGCTGTAGCTGTAATCTCTATATTCCCTGACATGGAAGCATTTCGAATATCCAAACATGCACCGCCAAATATTGCATTCATTGTTGCACCTGTAAATACCTCATTCTGGTATGTAACTTTTCTGGAACCGAACACTGCTGAAATTTCTTTTGCCTTTGCATAATCAGAACCAGTAGACTGTGTACTTGACTGATCAAAAGCAGAGCCTGCTGTACTTCCTGTTGTGTCAGTACTGCTCGTATATGTTTCTGAGGTACTGTTCTGATATCCGCAGTAACTCCCATCATTTTCAAACATATGATCACACTTTCTATTATTGCTCTTTAAAATGAATCCTAGACCAATTACAACAAGTATGATAGGAATAATTAAATCTCCAACTGTACTCCATTCTACAATTTCCTGCTGCATAAGCAATAAAAGAATACCTATAATCAAACCTATGATGCTTCCAGATTTTGGACCGTTCTGAATGACAGAAATGGAACACGGTACAATAATGAAAAGTGTCCACCAACCATTAAAAAACAGTTTAAAATCCCATAAATGAAAAGCATTTCCTGCGACACCGAGTCCGACAAGGATAAATACCACACCCCATAATATACTTCCTATTTTATTTCTTCCTTCCATAGTTTGTTCTCCTTCTTGATTTAATCTCCCACATGAAAGTTATTATTTCTAAATTTTCTTTTATGTTCTAATAATATGGCATTTTCTATTGTAATCCTAGTTACATTTGTCATTTTGTAGTTTTGCATTCTGCATATTATTTTATCATTTTTTTATTTAATCCCTTTTCATTTTTGTAAAATAGTATTACAATTAGAATACTATTGAAAACGAAAGGAGTTACAACATGGCTAAAAAATTCAGTAAATTTCTCGCATTTGCTACCCTTGCTGGTGTAGCTGCTGCAGGCATTTATTACTATCTGAACAAAAAAGATGATACCCACTGCAACTGTAAAGACGACGATATAGAGACTTTCTTTGATGATGAAAAAGAAAAAGCTGCTTCAAACAGGGAATATGTTTCTTTAAACAAATCCGCATCTGATTCGAAGGAAACAATTAAAAATGTTGTTACCGAGGCAGCGGAAGAATTAAAAGAAAAAGCTGCAGAAGCTGCGGATGGTGTCGGTATTGTTAAGGATGCTTCCAAAGAAGCATCAGAATTCTCATTTCAGGAATTTAACAGCAATGAAAAGTCTGAGGACAAGTAGTTTGTACTGGCGGCAACTTCTTCTGATACTTTCACACAGAAAGAATGTGTATCGTAGATACACATTCTTTCTGTTTTTACTGTAAACTCACACGGAATCAATATTATTCCGCATCACGCTGTTTTTTTGCCTTTATTTCTATAAGAACCTGCTGTTTCAAATCTCTTGCCTTATCCTTCATGCGAGCATTGGCACTTGATGAAATCAGTATTCCGGAAATAAGCTTTGATGCAAGATCATACTTTTCAAATCTCATTGCCATAACCGCAATCAAATAATCAATTGTCATTTCATCCATACCGCACATTGGATAGTTTTCTGTCTGTCTTGCTGAAATAAAGCCTTCCATGGCATTCTGCAGCAGTTCAAGCTCATCCTTCTGCATTTCCTCCATTTTCTGCTCATAATCAGCTTCATTCATATCAAGTGTTTCCATTTTCCCGCGTACAAGCCATGCCATTTTTAAACATGTATATGCTTTTTCACTGGCTCTTGCCTTTTTAACAACGGCATTTGCAAGTGCAAGTTGATATCGCTCAATTGCATCATCATAACTAAACTCTGGCTTTGCTTTGAAGCTCTTAAAGTTTTTGGAAATATTCTCCTTTACAAGTTTCGCCTGTGGTAGCGTAATGGACTTAAAATATCTGGATATTGCAGCATAGCCACAGTGTGGACATGCAATTACATCATATTTTAGCGGATCAATTTTCTCATATTTAGGACGCAAATCCGTATCTGTACCAAGCAGCTTTACCTTTCCTGCTTTTATTGTTCTTGTTTTAAACTCTTCATCACAAACAGGGCATGTATATGTTTTGTCAAATAAAAAGTCCAGCTCCCCTGCTTCCTTCTCTGCGGCTTTTTTCTTCTTTGCCTCTACATCTTCCTTTTCAAAGACATCAGCATTTTCAAGCTTTCCAAGCCCCATATTTCCTAACCCCGACAAAATTCCCATTTGTTTCTTCCTCCTGTGTATTCATAACATATCTATTCTATAACATTACAGGTCATGCAGGACCCGATTCCCAGCCATTCCATAGCTTGTCAGCTAGTTAACCCGGCAGTTTGAATGAACTCTTTAGTGATACAATTCTGTTGAATACAAGTGCATCCGGTTTTGAGTCCTTTGCATCCACACAGAAAAATCC
Organism: uncultured Lachnospiraceae bacterium; assembly: GCA_964579795.1. GTDB lineage: Bacteria > Bacillota > Clostridia > Lachnospirales > Lachnospiraceae > JAEYFP01. Next base: position 68,498 of record CAZOHM010000008.1, read on the forward strand.
CTGTCTGACAAATTGAAAGCTGTCATACGCTTTTGCCTGTGCAAAATTCGGTTCCAGATAGCAATCCTTCAAAATTGTCATTGAATTTGGATTCAGGTTCAGACTTCCATCTTCATTATATACACCCTTTTCCTCATCAATTAAATTCTCATACAATCGAATCTCTGCCTTTATTGCATCTTTGGCACTTACCCAGTGAATGGTACCTTTTACTTTTCTCTCTGAAAAACCGCTGCCACATTTTGTTGCCGCATCATAGGTACAGTGTACGGTTGTTACCTTTCCTTCTGTATCCTTTTCAAAGCTTGTGCATTTAACAAAATATGCATTCATCAGGCGTACCTCATTTCCCGGAAACAGCCTGAAATACTTCTTTGGTGGTTCTTCCATGAAATCATCTCTATCAATATAAAGTTCTCTGGAAAACGGTAATTTTCTTGTACCGAGTGTCTCATTTTCCATATTATTCTGCACATCCAGATATTCAGTTTCATTCTCCGGATAGTTGTCAATAATCAACTTAATCGGATCAAGTATTGCCATCATTCTCGGGCGCTTCAGTTTTAAATCTTCTCTGATACAATACTCGAGCATTGCATAATCAACAGATGACTGGCTTTTTGAAATGCCACAGAGTTCTACAAACATCTTAATTGATTCCGGCGTAAAGCCTCTTCTGCGAAGTGCTGCAATTGAAACAAGACGTGGATCATCCCAGCCATCAACAATTTTTTCTTCTACAAGTTTCTTGATATATCTTTTTCCAGTTACCACATTGGTCAGATAAAGCTTTGCAAACTCAATCTGCTTTGGCGGAAATTCATATTCGAGCTCTTTTACAACCCAGTCATATAATGGACGATGATCCTCAAACTCGAGTGTACAAATCGAATGTGTCACGCCTTCAATTGCGTCCTCAATTGGATGGGCAAAATCATACATTGGATAAATACACCATTTATCTCCTGTATTATGATGTGTCATATGTGCAACACGATAAATAACCGGATCTCGCATATTGATATTCGGTGATGCCATATCAATCTTTGCACGCAAAACCTTTTCTCCATCCTGATACTTACCCTGTCTCATTTCTTCGAATAAAGCGAGATTCTCTTCAATACTTCTGTCTCTGTATGGGCTGTTCTTTCCCGGCGTTTCAAAACTTCCACGGTATTCTTTGATTTCGTCTGCAGATAAATCGCAAACAAATGCCTTACCCTTTTTAATTAGCTTAATAGCTGCTTCATACATCTGATCAAAATAATTAGATGCAAAAAACAGTCGATTTTCCCAATCAGCTCCAAGCCAGGCAACATCTGCCTTGATTGATTCAACAAATTCAAGTTTTTCCTTTGTGGGATTCGTGTCGTCAAAACGAAGATTGAATTTTCCTCCATACTGTCTGGATAGACCATAATTCAACAGAATTGATTTTGCATGTCCTATATGAAGATAACCATTCGGTTCTGGCGGAAATCTCGTACAAATAGTCTGATAGCTTCCTTCTGCAAGATCCTTATCAATTATCTGTTCAATAAAATTCCTTGAAACTATTTCCTTCTCATTCTCTTCCATTATTTCAATCTCCTGTATAATTATTCGAAACAGACCCTGTGTTATATTATACTTTGTGCCAAGAGTTTTCGCAAGGTCTGCATTGTTTTTTTTCATATTCAATGTTTTTTATACTATCATCATCTTATTTTATGACAAATGTAAGTTACAATCCGGGTTTCTATCATTTATGATAGTTTATATAAAGATAAATATTAACAGGAGGATTTCATAATGATATGTCCAAAATGTGGAAGCAACGTGATTTTATGTAATACAGCAAGTGAAACAACTACAAGTTCAAAAACAAAAGGCTTTGGCTGGATAAAAGCATGCCTTGGCTATCTTCTTTTTAATATTCCGGGAATCCTGTGTGGATTATGCGGTATGGGAAAAGGGAAATCAAGGACTACCACTACTACACGTACAATCCATACATGTCAATCCTGTGGCTATCGATTCTGACAAGGAGGCTTGCTAATGAAAACTACGGTAATACATCATATGCACATAAAAGACTGTTTTCTTTGGCTGCTGCGTACTGCTTGTAATTACAGCGGATGTCATCAGCTTCCGGAACGCAGCTTCTTCTACAAAGGCAAACAATTCCCTGTCTGTGCCAGATGTACAGGAGTTTCTATTGGACAGTTTCTGGCAGTAATCATAAATCTCTGTTTTTTGTTAAGCAGCAAAAAAAAGCATGGCCGCTATGCACTTGGCAGCCATGCTCCTGTTATTTGTTCCGGAATGCTCTCTGTTATGGGCATTGACTGGCTTCTGCAGGAAAAGAACATTTGTCCTTCTACAAATCGCCGCCGTCTTTTCACCGGTATTTTGGGAGGCTTCGGACTCTTTAGCTTGTATTTTATGATTCCGCAAAAGCTTCTGTCAAATTCCTTCAAGGACAATTCCATGTGCAATTCCGGGAACTGATTTTCCTTCATTAAAGCTGACTGTGGATAACAGTGCACCTGTCGGAACAAATAATACCCTTTTCCATGTGCCACTCTTAAGTTTCTCCAGTATATAAGCACTCAGTACCACTGCTGAGCAACCACAGCCACTACCGCCCACATGACTATCTTGACTATCCTGGTCAAATATCTCGATGCCGCAATCCATATGTTTTGCTGCTATATCTATCTTTTTTTCTTTCAACAAATCTATTAAAAGCCGTTGTCCTACTGTACCTAGGTCTCCGGTTATTATTTTGTCATAATCTGCAGGCGTTCTTCTAAAATCCCTTAAATGATTCTCAATCAGATCACATGCCCCAGGAGCCATACATGCCCCCATATTCATTGAATCTTTCACACCATAGTCTACAATTCGTCCCGGTGTATAGCCTGTGATTTTTGCTTTTGCCTCAGTGGTTTCCCTGTCAGAAAGAATAAATGCCCCACTTCCAGTCACTGTCCATGATGCAGACAGCGGTCTTTGATTTCCGTATTGCAGAGGAAATCGAAATTGCTTCTCAGCACTTGCAAAATGACTTGATGTAATACAAAGCACTCTGTCTGCATAATGCCCGGCAACTGTCATCGCACCAAGCCCAAGTGATTCGCCACAGGTTGAGCATGCTCCATACAGTCCAAACAAAGGAATCTGATAATTCATGACTCCGAATGATGTTGCAATCAATTGACCAAGCAGGTCACCTGCAAATACATATCTGATTTGTTCAGGTTTTAAAAACGCTTTGCCAAGAGCAAGGGCAGCAGCCTCTTTCTGTAAAGTACTTTCTGCCTCTTCCCATGAGTTACAACCGAACATGGCATCCTCACATACCATATCAAATTTTCCACCAAGTGGTCCTTCACCTTCTTTTTTCCCCACAATAGAGGCACTGCTTGTCAAATAAACCGGAGAGTCAAATTCAATGCTCTGTCTGCCTGTCATTCCCATTCCTCCCTATCAAAACCATCCTGCACTCTTTACTATCCAGTAAAAAAGTCCAAGTACCCATGAAACAAATATGCCATATAAAACAACAGGTCCGGCAATCGTAAATATTTTGGAACCAACTCCAAATACCTGCCCTTCCTTTTTAAACTCAAGTGCAGCCGCTGCAACAGAATTTGCAAATCCGGTAATTGGAACAAGGATTCCGGCTCCTGCGAATTTAGCAATTCCCGGATACAAATTCAATCCAGTCAAAAGCGCACTGAACAATACAAGAATCAATGAGCTCCAGCTTCCTGCTGTTTCCTTATCAAGTCCCATAGATGCAGCCACATTCAACATCCACTCACCCCATACACATATTAATCCGCCAGTCAAAAATGCCTGTAAAAGAACTCTCCACATGCAGTGTGTGGGTGTTGCAGCTTTAATTTGCTGCCCATACTTGTCTGCTGTATTTTTTGAAATAGTTATGTTATCTTCTTTTTTTGTATTCATAGCTTCCTCTTTTCCAAATTAATTGCTTACAGCCAAAGGACATCAAACAATGTCCCTGTCAGTTTTCCTAACGCAATACATAAAATAACTGCCTTCATCCCTTTTACAATGCTTATTCTTCTCGAAAAAATAGGAATCGAATCAATCAATTCTGCTATTGCTATTGCTAGGCATCCTATGAAAATTCCCGTAAAAAGTCCAGAAATAATTAAAATAGACTTTCCTGCAAACAGTATTTCTCCAAACCATGTCAGCTTTCCAAAAAACGAAAAAATCTGATAATAGAATACACTGTATACCTCTCCTAAAATGGTCCCGATAATAACCATCTCTTCGTATAAAAAAGCTCTGTCTGCTGTATGCGTCTTTCCTGCAAATCTTGGAATCAGTCCAACTGCTGTGAGTGTTGTAAACACTCCACCGGAAACAAATAATCCAAAGCCTGCTCCAAGTACTGCCAGTATTATATGTCTAATCCACATCCAGATTCTTGTTTTCCCTGCTCATCGCTTCTATCATTGCCTTGTCTACATCATCCTCATAATTTCTCATACTGACCTCAATAGGTGTTGGATCATTTGTCAGACGTTTTCCACCGATATGGTTAAAAAATGTGACAATACCGACTGCCAAGCCAATGGAATAAAATACTTCCAATTCCGTACACCCACTCGTTTTGTCACCTGTTACCAGTTCATATAGTTCAGCAAATACCGTTCTGATTCCAATATCATTATGAAAAGCAACAATTGTAAATGCAGATCCAAAAAAACTGATTAGACATACAAAGATCATTTTCATTCTTTGCCACAATTGCCTAGGGACATTCGTCCTGTATTCCAGAATCAGATCGCTTTCACCAATGTTTATCACTTCCACATCCGCATATTGATCTTTCAGTATTTCTATCAGCTTCAGCACACTGACTACACAGTGTTTTGAATGGTAATCTCTAAAATCAAGCACTATCATTTTCCTCATTTCTTTCAATAGAACCTGATTTTGGCAATACATTTTCAAAATATCCTCCATGTGTACTATATTATTGGTTATCTGCGTATTCTTACATGCTTTCACATACAGCCATACCTTCTCATCCATATCAAGTAGTGTTAACAAAAACTTCTAAAATATTCAGTCTATTTTAGTCTATTTTCTTGAAATTTCACATGATATCTTTTATAATAAAAAAATGGGTATATTATACAATGGTAACATGAAGGAGGGTATATCATGAACGTCAGAAAGGCTGAACCTGGCGAGGTTCTTTTTAGAGAAGGGGAAACTTCTAATGTCCTGTGCATTGTTGCAGATGGTACTGTTAAAAAAAGCACCGCCAACACCGAATGTACAATTGACAAAGGCTGTCTGATCGGGCTATGTCAGGATACAAATATTACATACGCATTCACCTATACTGCAATCAAGCCTGTCACTCTGTATGAATACGACTATCAACAGCCGGAGGATTTAACAACACTGCTTTCTGCAAATTCCGATGCCTGTGGACTGATTGCATGCTGTACAGCCAAGAATTTCTGTGAACAGATTGAAGATTATACTTCACTTCTTTCTTCATGTCAGACATTATTTGACACTGTTTCGGAAATGAATGAAAAATATCTGCTGTTATGTAAGCATTATCAAACTGAACCAAAACAGCTTCCTGGTATCGAACAGCTCAGTTCATTTTCCAAAGATACCTTCGTAAATGATTGGCTTGTCAATTATTACACATCCGTTGGTTCCTTTGCTCCTGCAAAATGGAAGGCATTTTATGAGAATAATGTAGATGCCTGTACCGGTTTTATTATGAAAGCCAACGAAGATATTCAGCATCTCCTTGCCGGCTGTGAAAAGCTGTCCCGTTACCTCGACATGATTTATGATCTCTATCTTAGTGACTATAAAATTGATTTATTCACTTTCTATTTATCACTTCTGGAAGACGCTGTTGTTAAAAAAGCACCTCTTGGTCCGATTGCAGAATCTATTCAGAAGCTGATGGTGACTATTGAGGAGCAGACAAAGCTTGATCCGGCATTAATCAAATCACGATTTGCTGAATACTATAATCTGCTTCCTGCCAAAGAAAAGAAATCTGACAGTTCCGTTTCACAAAATCTGGATGCACAAATGGTAGAAAAAATAAAAGAATCCTTAAAGGGCTCTTTTGAGACAATTACAAGTTATGCCGGATTGGACGAAACAGATGCAAAACGATTCTTTACACTGACAAAGAAATACACTGCATTGACAGATCGCAGTGCTTCAGAAGACGATGCACGTACTCTCAGAAAAGAACTGACTGCTTATTTTTATGATACATATAAAAAAGCGTTCTTTAAAAGCATCAATGACCCAGTTATTCCTACCGAAGTAAAAATGTTCTTCTATTTTGGTTACATAGACGAAGCACTTGCCGGAATAGAGAATGCCGTATATTTATATTATCTTGCCGAAAATCTACAGCCAGATGAAAAAGGACACGTATTTACCTTTTACGAATGGCTTCTTCAGATTTATAACGGAAAAAAAGAGCCCTGTATCAATGAGTTGAATGTTGATTATGCAACTTATCTGCATAAGCTCAAAATTGAAAAAAAGATTACAGACGCAGAAGAAGCTGCTGACGCAAGAAACGGTGTAAAGCGTGTCAATTATGAATTTGATAATATGTTCCGTTCTACAAACAGAATGATTTCCGGACATATCACTACATTTTGTCCTTTGTTTTCTGATCACACACTTTATCGTTCACTCGATAAGATATTAATTACACCGGTAGAAATCAACAAAAAGCTACAGGAAATAAAAACTGCTGACTATTCTCTGTTCTATCGTGAGACTACCTTCACTGCTCCTGAAATCGGAATTCAGAAGGAGCTTGTTCAGGTCGAAGTTCTTCCTGATATCATTCTGATGCCGGGTTGCGGCACAAGAGGAGCTATGTGGCAGGAAATTACCGGAAGAAAACGCACTTCACCTGCACGCTTTATTATGCCGCTTTTCCTTACGGAGGATTTGATTAAAGTATTGCTTCGTATGTGCGGAGAATTCCGTTGGGAACTGTGTCGCCGTATTCAGGGAGCACGATGGAATGACCTCGGTGAACGTTCTCTGACAAGTGATTACTGTGACTATCTGCAAATATATAAGAGAAGCCGTGATTTGTCTTCAGAGGTAAAAGAAAAGATCAAAATGGCTTATGCAAAATACCGAAACAGTTCAAAAGAAATGTTTGTACATGACTATATTGACTATGTTAATTTCGAAAGCACCGGTTCTTTGCGTATGAATAAGTTGTCACGTGCGATTCTGTTCAACTACTGCCCGTTCTCTTCTTCTATCAGAGAATCAATCAGTACAAATCAGCTATATAAAGATTTAACAGACCGCTACAAAATCAAGCGTGCTCATGTGCTTCATCTGTCTGATTTATCATTGCAAAAAATCGAAAAAAGCGGTCACTCTATTCCACCTGAAATCAGAGAGCACCGCCGTTTTCTGGAAATGTAATTATCTCATGTGTTAACGCGCAAATCCGAGCATCAAATATACAATAGAGGAGTTAACAGCAAATATGGCTGTGACTCCTATTATTGTGTTTTGCAATACTCTCTGCTTCCTATTGTTGATATCCAGACTGTCAACAAACATGCCAAGAAAAATCGCTTCAACAACAATACTCAATGCTGCATATCGAAAATCCTGTGCGCTGAAATTCGAATATCCAAATGCAAAGCTACAATAAAACCCAAGAACAGACACATACAGAACACCAAGAAACAGCTTCCATTCCTTTGCCAGAGAACTTTTCTTCGAAAGCAGCATATACAGCATTGCAGCAAAAGCAGCAACAGCGAGTAATATTCCTGTCACAAGTAATATGGCAGCTGCAGGTGTGATGGCATTCCACTCCATGGAAAAATTATACTCTCCAAACAGAGATGTTTTTATCATGGCAACCGGTACATTATATTCATCATAAGTATCTCCATAAGCTTTCATTGAAGGATAAATCCCATTAATACGAATATCCAACAGCCGTGACACAATTCCAGTATGCTCCAGCTGCTCTCCAACAGGTGGAATATAATTGAGCGGCATATTAAACAATATTTTGTTTCTGACAGTCCACCAAAGTCCCAACGGACAGACTACTACAGCAAATGCAATCATCTGTACCACATATTTTTTGATGTTCTCTCTGTCAGAATACAACTTCAATATAAACAAAAGTGCCACTGCAGGTGCTATCATTGCTCCTGAAAGCTTTGCCATCATAGACAGCCCAATCGTTGCAGCAAGCATCAGAATTACAGGCAGCCTTGGTCGTTTATACCATACAACCGCAAAATAGACAGCTGCTGCTGATAAAGCAAGTGATAATGCATCATTGTTAATACTTCCTGACATAATTGTAAATATCGGATGAAAAGAAATAATCAACATGGCGACTCTCATGCCGCTTTTCTTCAATTCTAGTTCTTTTAATGTAAAGTATGAAAAAAATACGACAGAGCAGGAATAACAAAATGTCAATGCCTGAACACTTTCCTGTGCCTGACGGTAAGCCATTCCGGCATAAGTGCAGACCTTCATCCAAACAGCAGCAATCATATGGTGCAGTGGTGGCTGAAAAAAAGCCCATACAGTACGCGGATCAAAATCAGGAAGTGCTTTATTTTGCAAAATATATTCAATATATCCGGCATGTCCCTCACCCGTTCCAAAATCAACTACATCATGCTGCCTCGTCCATATGGCTGTATAAAGAATATACGCAAGTTTCAGACAGATTCCAAGAGCAATAATGATTGACATTTCATCACAAGAAATATATTTTCTTAATGTAAACAGAACAAGAAGCACTGAAACGACTATCATGAACAGCTGCCATGATTTTAATGTTTCCAGTGTCATATCTATTCCAAAGCATATGAAAATTGCAACTGCTGCAACTATAATAAATGGTTCCCATCGAAAAGATGTATTCCTTTTTTCCATATAACAGACTCCTTTTGTCTCTAAGTTTAACAAACACGTTTATTATACACGATATCCATCTAAAAACATATCCCTCTTCAACTTTTTTTGCCTTTCAAAAAATTTTTAAAATTGCATTGCTTTATGGCACATGCTATTATTTTATGTGAAAGTAAATTAAAAAAAAGTGGATTAATTATCAACACAAACTGTAAGTTTGCAGCTTAGGAAGGATCAGACATGGGTGGAATTTTTGGTGTGGTATCAAAAAAAGATTGTGTACTGGATTTGTTTTTTGGAACGGATTATCATTCCCATCTTGGAACAAGAAGAGGTGGAATGGCTGTATATGGGGAGGCTGGTTTTGACAGAGCAATTCACAACATACAGAATTCTCCTTTTCGTACAAAGTTTGAACGGGATGTTCTTGATTTAAAAGGAAATGTTGGAATTGGATGTATTTCTGATTATGAGCCGCAGCCACTTTTGATACAGTCTCATCTCGGAAGCTATGCCATTACAACTGTCGGAAAAATCAACAATATCTCAGAGCTTGTTAACAAGGCTTTTATAGATGGACGTACACAGTTTCTTGAAATGAGTGGAAGTAATATTAACCCAACGGAGCTTGTTGCATCCATCATCAACCAGCGTGACTCCATTGCCGAGGGTATTGCTTATGCGCAGAAGGTCATTGATGGCTCTATGACAATCCTTGTCATGACAGAAAAGGGAATTTATGCTGCTCGTGACCTTTATGGCCGCACACCTTTAATGATTGGCAAGAAGGATGATGCATACTGCGTTTCGTTTGAAAGCTTTGCATATATTAACCTTGGATATGATGATGAAAAGGAGCTTGGACCAGGGGAAATCGTGTATATTACACCCGATGGTTATAAAATTGAAAAACCAGCCGGTGAGGAAATGAAGATTTGTACTTTCCTATGGATTTACTACGGATATCCTACTTCTACTTATGAAGGAGTTAATGTAGAACAAATGCGTTACCAATGCGGTGATATGCTTGCAAGACGTGACCATGTAACTCCTGACATCGTAGCCGGTGTTCCTGATTCCGGTACAGCCCATGCAATTGGATATGCCAATCAGTCTGGAATTCCTTTTGCAAGACCATTTATCAAATATACTCCTACCTGGCCTCGTTCATTTATGCCAACTGACCAAAGCCAGAGAAATCTGATTGCACGTATGAAATTGATCCCTGTTGATTCCTTAATCAGAAACAAAAGTCTTCTGTTAATTGATGATTCTATTGTACGCGGTACACAGCTGCGTGAAACAACGGACTTTCTGTATCGCAGTGGTGCAAAAGAAGTTCATATCCGTCCGGCATGTCCACCACTTCTGTTCGGCTGTAAGTTCTTGAATTTTTCACGTTCCAACTCAGAATACGATCTGATTACAAGACGAATCATCCGAAAGCGTGAAGGCGAAGTTGTTTCTGATGCGCTGCTTGCAGATTATTCCAATCCTGACAGCACAAACTACAAGGAAATGATTGAGGAAATTCGGGCAGAGCTTCATTTTACTTCATTACGTTTTCATCGTCTGGATGACATGGTAAAATCGGTCGGAATTGACGCAAATAAGCTTTGTACATACTGTTGGGACAAGAAAGGTGACTGCTCATCCTGTCAGCATTGCAAATAATATGATTTTTACAAATATATGAGGCATTGCCGGTTAATTCCAGCGATGCCTCATTCTGAGTAATATTCTTTTTTCCATCCGGCTTACCTGTACCTGACTAATTCCAAGCTGCCTGGCAACTTCCATCTGTGTGACATTTTCATAATACCGCAGTCGAATCAGTTGCTGTTCTTCCTCCTCAAGTTCTTGAATAAGCTGTTCCAGCATCATATGATTAATCATTTCCTCATGCTCATCCTTTTCCTGCGACAGTTTATCCACAAGATAGATATCACTTCCGTCTGACTGATGCACGGATTTATATATCGATTCCACCTCCAGCTGTGCATCCAGAGCAATCAAAATATCCTCCATATCAATTGCTGTTTCCTCAGCAATTTCTAAAATCGTCGCTTCTCTTCCCAGACGTTGAGAAAGCTGTTCAAGCGATTTCTTGATTTTCCAGCCATTTTCTTTTACACTTCTTGATACTTTAACAATACCATCATCACGCAAAAATCTTTTGATTTCCCCGGTTATCATTGGTACCGCATAAGTCGAAAACTTTACTTCAAAGCTCGTATCAAACTTATCAATTGCTTTGATTAATCCAATTGTACCTATCTGTATCAAATCCTCCATTTCGTTTCCCCGCCCCCAAAAGTGTCTGACGCAACAGTGTACAAGTCCCATATTCTCCTGTATGAGCTGCTCTCTTGCCGCCTGATCTCCCTTGTGTGCTTTTTCGATTAAGTCGATTGCATCATTTTCCATCTACTCACTTCCATAGCACAGCTCAACTGCATCATTGTCGCCTTTTGTTACTCCGATTTCCTTTTTCATATGTACTCTTGTTCCGACACCAAACGTAGATTCTACTGTCAGTTCATCCATGAATGCTTTCATAAACGCAAATCCCATACCTGATCTTTCCAGGTCGGGTCTTGTTGTATAAAGCGGTTCCATAGCCTGCTCAATATTTAATATTCCCTGTCCCATGTCAATCACCTCGATAGATAATACATGCTGTTCTACCCATACATTTACTGCGACAATACCGATTTCATTATCATATCCATGAATAATGGCATTAGTAACTGCCTCGGTAACTGCAGTCTTAATATCTGTCAGTTCTTCTATAGTAGGGTTTAAATATGCTACAAATGCAGCAACTGCCATTCTTGCCATCGCTTCATTGGATGACTTGCTCAAAAAATTAAGTTCCATACGGTTCGATGTCTTATCTTCTGTCATATACACTTCTTCCTGTTCTACCTGCATCATTTGATCACCTCCACCAGTTTATGCAGTCCTGAAATCCGAAAAATTTTCTGCATTCTCGGATTTACATGGATTGCCATGACCTTTCCTCCGAATACAGCTACCTTTTTATATCTGCCCATAATCACTCCGATTCCTGAGCTGTCCATGAACTCTGTCTGTTCAAAATCAAAAATCACATGTGAAATCTCCTTCTCTTCAATTTGTATATCTGCCATCTCGCGTATTCGTGTTGACTGATGATGATCAAGTTCTTTTGGCATTCTAATTACCAAACAGGATTTGATTATCTGAAAATCTTCATTATCCATCATTTCTTCCTTTCATTTTTTATAGACGCCCATTGTCCAAAATATAGAAATTCGTGCACACACGATTTCTGTATGCTGGCTTATCGCGCAAAAAAAGCCCGGACAGCTGTAATGTAATATCGCTGCGCCTGGCTTTTCTTTTGTGTGTAATATACTGTTTTCATTTGTGTAACGACATTTCCAAAATTACATCAACCGCCCGCTTGTGTCACATACTCCTGCGCATCTGCGGCATTCTGAGTATCCGGAAAATCATTCATAATCTGCTGATAAAGTTCGTCTGCTTTTGCTGTGTTTCCCGACTGACGATAAGCATGCGCCAAATTCATCAGTACATCGGAATTTGTTTGATCAAGATTCCATGCTTTTGTGTATTCCTCAATCGCTGTCTCGTAATCACTCGACTTTATGGCACTCTTTCCATTTTCAATATATGTCGCAATGACTTTTGTACCTGCGTCATCAATTAATAACGTATATAAAGTCAAAAATGGCTGTGATGCTGTACTCAAATATTCCTGCTTAATATTGCCGAGTGCATTCATAATTGTTTCTGAATCCTCAGCATCACGGATATATGCATATACTGCCTCAAGCAGATAATCATTGACTGCTGTTTCGCCAGTCTTTCCGGTCAGCTCGTCTACCTGCGTTTTTAGCTCATCATTCTCAGCCTGTTTCACAGCAAGTGTCTGCTCAATCTCCTGTCGGTTTGCCTTTTCCGCGGAAAGTTCTTCACTGACTTGAATAAACTTTGCATCATTTTTGTCTGTCTCTATTTCAACTCTAGCGGGTAATATCAGAAACCAGCAGATTGCAACGCCGATTACTATACCAATTACTATATTTATAATACTGGAAAATCCAGCTCTTTCATGAGTATACATAGGCTGGATAATTGTATCATTGCCACTCTGATAACTAAAAACCTCTTCTTGAGATTTTCTCTTTTTATTACCAGAATGTTCATCTCTCTCTCTTAGAATTGTATTGATTTCTTTAAGATAGGTCAAAGTTGTTGTATTATTGGCATCAATTCGGATTGCGCGCAAAAGTGTTCTTCTTGCTTTTTCATAGTCTTCAGCGGACATGTACAATAATGCCAGCAACTGGTATCCACTAATCAAATTCTGATTAATTGATAAAACCTTTTTCAGCTGGATAATTGCAAGATCCTGGCTACCCTGATAGCAATAGGTCAGTGCCTGGTTATACTTTTTAATTGTCTGATTAATTGTTTCTAACTTGGTCGGATTGGATTGTAATGCCTGGATATAATCATCTGCAATGTTTTTTTTGCTTTCCAGATTCTTACTAATAATCCACTCACTCAGTGCAAGAACTGCCTCTCCCATTTCAAAATAAACAAGACCAAGCAAATTTCTTGCTTCGATATTTCGTTTATTATATTTTAGACTCTGCTTAAGACTGACTACCGCACCTGATAAATCTCGTACATTTGCTCTTTCAAGTCCATCATTATATAGTTTATTGGATATCCGAAGAATCCTTTTATATACAGACACATCTGCTCCGCAGCTTGTACAAAAATCCTTTTCAGACAACCGATTTCCACATACATAGCATTTCATAATTTAAAACCTCATTGTTGTTCGTTGTCTTTTGCCTGTTTCATCATCGTAAGCAGGATATCTGTCATATCTGTTAAGTCATGGTTATACACAGCATCCTCAACATCCTCGACTTCCATGCTGGGATGAAACTTTTTCAATTCTTCCTCAAAATTAATCATCGTGCTTCCTTCTTTCTTTCATTAAGCACCTGCTGAACGTACAGAAATATCCTCCATATGATTCTTTCTGTAGAACTCCACATTATTCATATCCTGCTGCAGCAGTTTTTCTTTATCATCAATCATAATTACTGTAGAACGATAAGCTGTATTTGCAGCAGATATTTTGGCATCATTTGCCAGCTGCATTGTATTTTCTATTTCACACAGTTCGTGTTCAACATGTTCCAATAATCTCTCATCTCGTAATCGACGCCTTTTCAGCTGTGATAACTTTGCAGCCTGTACATCCTTACTGTCAGCTCCCATTCGGACAATATTGTATTTTTCCAGCTCCATATCAGTTTTTGCAAGACTTTCTTTTGTCGCAGCAGCCTTTACAGACAGCAAATGATTTCTTCTCTCTAACTCCTTTGTAATACCAACTGCAGCAACTGTTTTTACACCTACAGAATTTCCAAGGAATGTAGAGCGAATCATTCCGACAGCATATGCCGTGCCACCAACAACTGCTCCTTTTCGACCGGAAATTACAATACTTCCTCCTGCCGAAATCTGACTATTCATAACTATGTTAGCTTCTACATTGCCTTTTGCTTCCACTGTTGTAAACTCAATAAAATTAGCATATAAACTGCCGCCACAAGAAACCTTTGCTTTCTTGCCGCCCTGCATGCCCTTTTTCAGGATAATATCTCCCTCAGCTATCAATGTGGCCGCCTCAACGCTGCCGTCAACTGTAATACTCTTACTGGCGCGTATCATTGTACCGGAGCATACATTTCCATGAACAATCACATCTCCGCGAAAATCTATCTTGCCTACAACAAGATCCAAATCTCCTGCATATTCATACACATCCCTAATATACAGCTTGTAATTATCATATTCTATCTTGCCTTCAGAAGTGGCAGTATAAGAATTTCCATCATAAGAACGTTCAAAGCCCATACCCCGAATCTGCGGAAGATCCTTACCCGGTTTTGCCCTAAGTTCTCTGCCTCGCACATCCATTCCATGTGTTCCGGATATTGAAGGATGATATACTGCAAGTGTATCACCTTTTCGAACATTCTGAATAACACTCATACTCTGATAATCTACTGATCCATCAGAACGAATTAACGGATGCTTGATTTCCTCCTGACTAAAAAAGAACTCATACCAGCCATTTGTACCATTTACAGCAAGACTACCTCTTGCAACCTCAATCTCGCGATAATACAGTCCATTTTGAACTATATTGTCAAGTGCAGAGAAAATAATGCCGCTGTTCACTCCATTATGTCGAATAAAATCTGCCAAATCATCAACTTTATAGCTGTTTCCCATTGCCGGTGGCGCCAGGTACAGCATTGCGCTCATACTGTCTTCTGAAATTACTATTTTGCAGTCGGTGTCAAAATTTACCATATCCGAAGCCTCCCCTACTCAAATGGAAATTATTCTCTTTCTAAGTATACCACACTCGGAAAGTCCTTCGCAATGAGTCACTGCATTTTTAATAAATATTTATGAAAGCTGCTTAATACGTTCCCTAACCTGCTCCATCAGCTGTGAGTATTTCTGCAGCTTATCCTTTTCTTCCTGAATTTTAGCTGCAGGTGCCTTACTTGTAAACTTCTCATTATTCAGCATTCCATTCACACGTGTGAGCTCACCGTCTAAGCGTTTCTCTTCCTTATGAAGACGCTCAAGTTCCTGCTTGATATCAATCAATTCTGCAAACGGAATATAGATTGCTGCATTTTGAATCATCACTGCAACTGCGTCGTCAGCAATTCCTGTCTTATCGGCCTGTATTGTCACCTCTGATGCATAGGCAAGAGATGTAAAAAACAATTTTCCATCTTCAAATATTTTCTTGATATCATCGTCTTTTGACACTACAAAAACATGTGCTTTTCTGCTCGGAGCAACATTCATCTCTGTTCTTGCGTTTCTGATGCCTCTGACAGCTTCCTTCATTACTTCAATAGCCTTCTCTTCATCGATAAAATTACGTTCCGTACTCCATACCGGCCAGCTGGAAATCATAATTGATTCTTCCTCGTCCTGTAGTGTACAGAAGATTTCTTCTGTAATAAACGGCATATAAGGATGCAGAAGTTTCAAAGCATCAATTAATACTGTGCGCAATGTATACAAAGCCGCATTCTGAGACACAGCATCGTCACTATTGTACAGTCTTGGTTTCACCATTTCAATATACCAGTCGCAGAATTCATCCCATATAAAATCATAAACCTTTGAAACTGCAATCCCAAGCTCATAGTTTTCCATGTTCTCGGTTACTTCTTTCACAACCTGATTGAGCTTTGACAATATCCATTTATCAACCAGTTCAACTTCTGAGTCTGCAGGCTTGTTAACCGTTTTTCCTTCCATATTCATCATAATGAAACGTGATGCGTTCCAAACCTTATTTGCAAAATTCCTGCTGGCCTCTACACGTTCGTAGTAGAAACGCATATCATTTCCTGGTGCGTTTCCTGTCATCAATGTCAAGCGGAGAGCATCTGCTCCATATTTGTCAATTACCTCAAGCGGATCTATCCCATTTCCTAAAGACTTGCTCATTTTACGCCCCTGTGAATCTCTGACAAGTCCATGAATCAACACTGTATGGAACGGTGATTTCTCCATATGCTCCAATCCGGAAAATACCATTCTGATTACCCAGAAGAAAATAATATCATACCCGGTTACGAGGACATCCGTAGGATAAAAATAATCAAGATCCTCTGTTTTTTCCGGCCAGCCAAGTGTTGAAAATGGCCAGAGTGCTGAAGAAAACCATGTATCCAGTGTATCCTCATCCTGTTTCATCTTTGTACATCCACATTTTGGACACTTGTGTGGTGCTTCCTTTGCTACAATGATTTCTCCGCATTCTGCGCAATAATATGCAGGAATTCTGTGTCCCCACCAGAGCTGTC
>CAZOHM010000009.1:0-31440 GCA_964579795.1 uncultured Lachnospiraceae bacterium
CAGGGCATTTTGTATTAGCATCCAAGAATACTGCGAAGATAGTTTAATAACTCGGAGCAGCTATTGAAATTAAAACACATAGTTTCGTCCTCCTTATTTTTCGTATTGGCATTAGCTAAGCTCAAATAGATTGTAACAATTCTGTAACATTTAAACAATAGGAGAAGATTGGAAAAGAGGAAAATTTAAAAACGTTTAAACGTTTAAATTATTGTTTAAATTACTATTGGATTTGATTTTTGAATAGGTTATGATTATTACATAAAACAGATGTATTCATGAGCAAGTTGAAAATGAATGCACTGAAACAACTTTTAGGAGGGTAATCATGAAAAAGAAAGTATTATCAGTTCTATTATGTGCAAGTATGATCGCAGCAATGTTAGCAGGTTGTGGTGCTAAGGCAGAAACTGCAGCACCTGCAGCAGAAGCAACAGAGGCAACAGCAGATGAAGCAGCACCTGCAGCAGAGACAGAGGCAGCAGCAGCTCCAGCAGCAAACGGCGAGACACCTACGATTGCTTTTGTTCCAAAGGTAATGGGACAGGCATGGTGGGATCATGTACAGGCAAATGTTGAAGACTGGGCTTCACAGAGTGGTATGGAAGTAATCTACAAAGGACCTACAGAAGTTGATGCAGCAGCACAAGTACAGATTATGACTGACTTGGTTAATCAGGGTGTTGATATCCTTTGTTTTTCTCCTAATGATCCGGATGCATGTGAGGCAATATGTAAAGAAGCTATGGACAAAGGAATTATCGTAATTGCTACAGAAGCTTCCGGTATGGAGAATGTAACCTATGATGTGGAAGCATTTGATGAAGCAGGTCTTGGTGGATTCCTGATGGATCAGCTGGCAGTTCAGATGGGTGAAGAGGGTCAGTATATTACAATGGTAGGTTCTATGACAATGGAATCTCAGAACAACTGGGCAGATGCAGCAGTTGCACGTCAGAAAGAAGCTTATCCGAACATGGAGCTTGTACCGGATGCAAGAGTTGCTGATGATTCAGATGCAGAGAAAGCATATGAGCTTACGAAAGAGCTGATTCAGAAATATCCGGATTTAAAGGGTATCTGTGGTACAGGTTCATTTGATGCTCCTGGTGCAGCTCGTGCGATTCAGGAACTTGGTTTGACAGGAAAGGTATTCGCTATTTCAGTTGCTATGCCACTTGAGGTTAAGGATTATCTGTTGGATGGTACATTGGGTTCTGTTGCGTTATGGGATGCAGGTATTACATCAAGAGCAATGCTGAATCTTGGTGTGAAGCTTTATAATGGCGAGACAATCTCTGCTGGTGCTGACCTCGGTGAAAAAGGATACGATTCAGTAGATATTCAGGGCAAGGTTGTTGTTGGTCAGGGACAGATTGCTATTACAACAGAAAATGTTGATGACTTTGGTTTCTAGAAATTAATAATTTTGCTGCAATGATAATACGAGGCAGGGAAGCTAGCTTTCTCTGCCTCGCAAAATGAAAAGAGAAGGAGGTTGTACCTCTATGTCAGAATTTTTACTTGAAATGACAGAGATATGTAAATCATTTGCGGGTGTTCAGGCCCTGGATCATGTAAATTTCAAGGTTAGACCTGGAAAGGTCATGTGCCTTGCCGGTGAAAACGGATGTGGAAAATCTACACTTGTGAAAATCATTTCCGGTGTTTATACAAAAAATGAAGGAAAAGTAGTTTTTGAAGGAAATCCCGTTGAAAAAATAACGCCTGCTGAAGCTACCAAAATGGGTATTCAGGTAATTTATCAAGATTTGTCAATTTTTCCAAACTTGACAGTTATGGAAAATCTGGCAATTAATTCTGAAATCACTGCCGGGAAAAAGCTTGTTAACAGAAAACGCTGGGAAGCTACAGCGAAGGAAGCTTTGTCCAAAATCGGTTATCATATAGATTTACAAGCAAAGATGGGTGAATTGAGTGTGGCAGATAAACAGCTGGTTGCCATTTGCCGGGCACTGTTGTTCGATGCGAAGCTGATTATTATGGATGAACCAACAACAGCGCTGACAAAAAAGGAAGTTGATTCTTTGTTTAAAACAGTCAGACAGCTGAGAGACAGTGGTATAGCCATTATGTTCATCAGTCATAAAACGGAAGAGATTTTTGAAATATCTGATGATGTCTGTATTATGAGAAACGGAAAGAATGTGTTTGCGGGTCCGACTTCAGAACTGACACCAAAGGATTTTACATTTTATATGACCGGACGCGAATTAAAGGCTGACCGCTTTATTCCGAAAAATATTAGTAAAGAACCAGTATTAAAAGTAGAAAATTTATCACTTGCAAATAAGTTTCATGATGTATCTTTTGAATTACGCAAGGGTGAAATTCTTGGGATCACAGGACTTCTTGGCTCCGGACGTACTGAGCTTGCACTGAGCCTGTTTGGATTGGAGCATCCAAAGACAGGAAGCATATCCTTAAATGGAAAGGCAGTGAAAATTACAAGTCCGATTATGGCACAAAAGCTTAAAATTGGATATGTTCCTGAGGACAGACTGACAGAAGGCTTGTGTCTGCAGCAGCCAATCGCTGATAATATTACATTATCATCACTTAAGAGACTTGCAAGCAGAATAGGTTTATTGAAACAGCAGGATATTATTGACGACGCCAATATTTGGAAAGATAAGTTTTCTATTGCTACTGATGATGTAAATAAATTCGCATCAACTCTTTCTGGTGGAAATCAGCAGAAAATTGTCTTGTCAAAGTGGCTGAGCAATGAGCTGGATGTTTTGATTTTAAATGGTCCGACGGTTGGTGTAGATGTTGGAGCAAAGCAGGATATTCATGCATTGGTTCATGAACTTGCTAATGAAGGACTTGCGGTTATTATTATTTCTGATGATTTGTCTGAGGTAGTTGTAAACTGTAGTCGTGTTGTTGTTATGAAGGAAGGCAAGATCGTCGGAGAAATGTCAGACGATAAGATTTCTGAGGATAACATTCTTGAAATTATTCGTTAAGGAGGGGACTACATATGAATAACGCTACGTTGAAGCGTATGACGAAACGGACAGAGTTCTGGATGTTTCTTGTTCTGATTATTATGTGTATTGTAATACAGATTGTATCCGGCAGTCAGCTGTTTGAATCAAGTACTGTAGTTACAATACTGCGTTCGATGGTTGTGGATGGTATGTTTGCCATGGTATGTCTGATTGTTATGGTTTCCGGAGGATTTGATTTATCCTTTCCGGCTATAGCAGCACTGGCTTATTCGCTAGCAACAACAATCTGTGTAAATTTGGCATGGTGCCAGACGAATGCCTGGGCAGGATTTATTCTTGCAATTGTGATAGGTGCTGTACTGGGCATGCTCAATGGCTGGATTATTGCAAACTTTAAGCTGAATACAATGATTGTGACACTTGGTACCCAAACGCTTTTTACAGGTATTTCAATGGGGCTTCTGGAACTGAAAGAGATTACTTCAAAATTACCGATTGGTTTTCGTAATCTTGGAGAGTCCTATTTATTTGAAGTGACAAACTCCGCAGGACTGCGTTCTACTATGACAACAATGTTTATTCCTTTTGTGATTCTTTGCATCATTACTTCCTTTGTATTGAATAAGACTATGTTTGGACGTGCATTATATGCAATTGGTGGAAACGAGGTTTCAGCTGAAAGAGCGGGATATAATGTTAAAAAAGTCAAATTCCTGTTATACACGGTTGTAGGTGCTGCTTCGGGATTTATTGGAATGGTTCGTGTATGTATGGCAAGGCAGTCTATTCCAAAGGCACTTGTAGGAAAAGAAATGACAATTATTCCGGCGGTTATTCTTGGTGGTGCAAGTATTTTTGGCGGAGAAGGATCTGTGTTTGGTACAGTATGCGCAGTTGGAATTATTACAGTTGTATCAAACAGTATGCTTTTGATTGGAATTGATTCCTATTGGCAGGATTTTTTCAATGGTCTTGTAATTCTCATTGGTGTTACGGTATCAGCAATTCAGGCCAAACGCCGTAACAAGTAGAAAGGAGGGTACAAAAGGAATGTTAGCAAAATTTAAAGATTATTCTAAAAAGAACCAATATACAGTTATGCTTCTTGGATTGATGACACTGCTGCTTTTATTTTTTACAGTAACAAAGGGCGGTACACTCTGGTCACTCGGTACATGGAAGGGTATAGTCATGCAGTTCCCGGAATATGGACTGATGACACTGGGTGTTATGTTCTGCTTTATTATTGGAAATATTGATATGTCGTTTGTAGCATTAGGTGATTTTGCCTGTATTATAGCAGTGCAGTATATGGCAGGACATGTAACAGAGGGAATGTCAAACGGGCAGATTATTGGTGTGATTCTTGTTGCAATATTACTTGTAGTATTGATTGGTGCAGTTGGAGGCGTTATAAATGGTGTTTTGATTGCATACCTTAATATTCCACCGGTTATGGCCACCATTGCCATGCAGTTAGTCTGGCTCGGTCTTTCAACAGCAATCACACAGGGCTATGCAGTTACAGGTGTGCCTGCGCTCTATACAGAGATCGGACATGCATCTGTATTTGGTTTTATTCCTATTCCACTTCTGATTTTCATAATCGTATTTTTAATTTCGATGTTTTTGTTAAAGTATACGACCTACGGAAAGAAGCTTTATATGATTGGCACGAATCTGAAGGCCGCAAAGTTTTCTGCAATAAATACAAAAGCAATGGTAATCGGTACGTTTGTGCTTTGTGATGTAATCTGTTGTCTTGGATGTATGATAATGGTTTCCACGATGAACTCAGCAAAAGCCGATTACGGAACATCCTATGTGATGAGAGTAATTCTGATTCTTGTATTGGCAGGTGTACTTCCTGACGGAGGTATGGGTAAAATTTTCAATGTGGTTCTGTCAATCGTGGCAGTACAGATTATTGCATCAGGTGTAAATATGTTTTCACAGTTAAATTCCTATTATGCCAGTCTGATTTGGGGCGGTTTACTGATTATTGTATTAATATTAAGCACAAAAATGGGTGGAAATGGATTAAAACTGTTCAAGAAAAAGAAGCAAAAGAATAACTAAATTTCCCTATAATCCAGGAAAGGGTCTGTCAAATATGACAGACCCTTTTACATTATGTGTATCCAGCAAATTATGTGTATCCAGTGAATGATGTGTATTCAAAGAAGTGTGTGTCTCAGAAAATCTGGATTATGAATGTCGGCGTACGTTCCAACTGACAATTCAGAAAAACTGGTTAATAATATGCATCTGGCATTCATCCAGTGCTTTTGAAATGGATAACTCCTGAGAGCACATTTTCTTAAAGGCAATTCTGACATTTGATTCAAAATCAGCAGGTACAATCAGCTTATCTTTTCCGTGAACAGGATATAAGCGGTTACGGCAATGAGACAGTCCGTCAGCGGTCAACTCAAGCCATGGATAAAGGAGCAGCAGTTCATGATGTGTATGCGGATAAATCAGTGTAGACTGTCCACATAGAATTGTTTCGTAATAGCTCGCCTGCCGCAGGCAAAGAAACTGAAGGAGCTGCTTTAGAGCTTCTTTTTTATGGAAGGAGTTTGACACACAGAAGTGCCATCCAACGTTTGCAGGAGTATTTCCGGGGAGCTTACTGTATCCTATCTTTGACAGAAATTCGGGATGCAGACTATTTTGAATTTTGGAGGCATATTCTGTAAAGGAAATGGCCATGGCAATCTGTCCGCTGCCAATCTGTTCAAAGGTTGTTTCTGTAGAATTATCTTGTTGTGGTGTATATTTTACAGTTTCAAGTATGTTTTTAAAGGCGTTGATATTTTGTGGAGTATTCAGCTCCATTTGATTTCGATTGTTGAACAAGCCACCGTCATGGCTCCATAGTCTGATTAACAGCTCAAGAATCAAGTCCTCTGGAAGACTTGATGAAATAGAAGTTCCATATAGTGTGGGAGAGCTTGGGTTGTATTCCCTTGTAAAAAAACGTGCAATACGATTAAATTCCGTCCATGTTTTTGGTGGGCGGAGTGAAATACTGTGCTCGGCCTTGTATTGCCGCTGTAGTTGAGGATTATCAAACAAATCCTTTCGATAGAAAAGAAATTGTGTACCGCCGATTACGGGAAAACCGTAATAGCAACCTTTAATCTGCGCGTTGCTGAGGTTTTTTTGGAATACAGCAGTAGCAATTTCCGGAATATCCTCAATAACATCTGTGATATCCATAAATACATTTTTCTCAGTAAAATATGACATCCAGGATACATCTGACAAATAAATATCGTATTTGGGAGAAGCTGACTGGGTATCTTCTTCAATTAACAGAAATAATTCACGTAGAGAATAGAAATCAATCTGAAGCCTAATATTGTTGTTAGCGAGAAATTTGTAGCTTACAGCTTGAATCGCACGAATGGTAGGAAGGTCTGTACTTGCAATACGTAAAATCTCTTTAGGCTTGCTTGCGTATGAAACGGGCTGGAACTGTGGAGCGGGAATGGAAAGCGGTGTGTCCAGAATATTGTCTTTATACAGTTTGAAGCGCCTGTCATAAAGCTGTGAGGAAGTATTTTCCTCCATAAGAATATTAAAGCTGTCTTCTCCGAGTGTGAAGGCTGTTCCTGCGGTGTGAATAACATTCTGGTGATAGCCGGATTTATTCCAGCGTTCCTCAGACAGTGTCATGAGGCAGATGTTGATATCGGGTTGAATGTTATGAATGTTACACGCTTCAATAACCCCATCCATGATTGTCTGGGAGGAGGTAATGATTGCCTGTGGCAGGAAAATGGAAAGGTAGAGCATTGTTACCTTAAATGCTCCTTCCTTAGACATATCAGAATAGAGAACATTCTCTTTTTTAAAAGGAATACCATATTTGTCGAGTGCTTCCGTATAGCCATTGACACATTCACTTTCTGAGAAAAAGTCTTTGGGACCGGTAACAATTGCAATATTAGAATAGCCTTTTTGAAGAAGATTCTCGGTTAAATAATAAATGGAACTATAATTATCAAAGCCAAGAAAATTTGTAGAGATTTTTGGTGGCAGGCGCATGATGAATACGTTACTAATATCATATTTATATAATGTATTTTTAAAAAAATCCGCATTTTGAGATTGACAGGTCATTAAGATAATACCTGAATAATTTTTTCCAATAAATTTGTGGATAATATCCTGCTCTGTATGCGGGTTGTTATAGCTGCAGCCGATGTTTACAGAGTAGTTCATTTTATATGCCTGTGCAATAATGCCCTTGAGTATTTCTGAACTTGTTGAGTCATCCAGGTTTGGAAGAATGACACCAATTTCGTCAGAGGATTTATTTTTTAAACTTTGCGCTGAAAAGTTTGGAATATAGTTCAGTTCAGCAATTGCTTCATTTACTTTCAAACGTGTTTCCGGCTTGATATTCTTTTTCCCATTAATACAATAGGAAACAGTTGCTATGGAAACACCGGCTTTATCTGCAACATCTTTTAATGTGATCATGCATTTGCTCCTTAAAAAGTATGATAACTACAGTTTGTCATATTAGGTAGGAAATGTCAATCAAAAAGTTAAACGTTTAAATTTATGTTTAAACGAGTGTTGAATTGGAGAAATGCATTTAATATAATATTACTAAAGGTAAAGAAAATGTGAAGGAGAGGGAATATGAATAGTAGAGAACGTTTTTTTGCAACAGTAAATCGTGAAAAAGTGGATCGTCCTGCGGCGTGGATTGGTATGCCGGATATTAAGGCGCAGCCGGCGCTATTTGAGTATTACGGAGTAAAGAATTTTCACGAGTTAAAGTTAGCCGTAGGAGATGATTTCTATGCAATTGAGGTACCATATCAGTCACCTACTGCGAGTGCAATCTATGCTGCTTTTGATTGGTACATGGATGGAAATGTTGATGCAGAGGAGCGTACTCTGACGGCTGATGGGTGTTTTAAGGATGCAGAGGACCCAGAGGATTTGGATTTCTTTGAATGGCCAGATCCCGCAAAATATATAGATGTAGAAGAATGTAAAAGAAGAGTTTCGATGGCACCGGATGATAAGGTTCGTCTTGCGATGTGCTGGTCGGCTCATTTCCAGGATGCATGTGCTTCGTTCGGTATGGAAACAGCATTGATGAATATGCTCGCCAATCCGGAGATTTATCAGGCAGTTGATGAGAAAATTATAGAGTTTTACCTAAAAGCCAATGAAATCTTTTTTGAGGCAACAAAGGGAGAGCTTGATGCGGTATTAATTGGAAATGATATGGGTAGCCAGCGTGGTCTGATGCTTTCTCCACAATGTGTGCGAGAATTCATTATTCCGGGTTCCCGTAAATTAATTGAACAGGCACACGATTATGGATTAAAGGTGATTTATCATTCATGTGGTTCAATAGTAGATGTGATTCCAGATCTGATTGAAGCAGGTGTAGATATAGTCCATCCGATTCAGGCTCTGGCAGCAGGTATGGAGCCACAAAATCTGAAAGCAAAATTTGATGGTAGAGTATCTTTCTGCGGTGGTGTTGATACGCAGGATCTGCTTGTAAACGGTACGCCAGAAATGGTACGCGCAAAGGTAAAGGAATTAAGAACGATTTTCCCAACAGGTCTGATTATTTCGCCAAGTCACGAAGCAGTTATGAAAGATGTGCCACCGGCTAATATTCATGCTTTATTTGAGGAAGCACAGAAAATATATTAAGACAGCATTAAATTAAACATGGGGGATAGGAATATGGCAGTGAAACGTTTTGGCGAAATGATTAATGTAAAGAATCTCGAGGAATATAGAAAATGGCATGCAAATCCAATGCCCGGAGTGAATGAGATGATTAAGGCGTGTCATCTTAAGAACTATTCTATTTATTCAAGGGGCGATAAACTGTTTGCCTACTATGAGTATGATGGGGATGATTTTGAGGCAGATATGGCTAAAATGGCAGCTGACCCTAATACGCAGGCATGGTGGGATGTTGTAAAGCCACTCATGCAGCCGTTAGATGATAGGAATGAAGGAGAATTCTGGTCCGGAATGGAAGAAATCTACCATTTGGATTAACTAATCAGAGACATGTTAATTAACGGAACAGACAAAATGAGAAGAAATCTGTCATGCGTAAGCAGGCAGATTTCTTTCGTTAAATGAGTATTTCATTTTGCGTCTAAATACCTTACAATAATATCAAAAGGACAGGAGGCGGAAGATATTGCAAAAGATGAATAAAGCTGACAATTCTCATAGTAAGAAGTTTTATGAGCGAGATGTAATACGAATCTTGATTGTGGCTGTGGCTGCATTTATACTCGCAATCAATCTGAAGAGCTTTGTATGGGCAGGAAATCTTGTACCGGGCGGCTTGAGTGGAATCACGGTCTTACTGCAGCGAGTAGCTGCCCGCTATTTTAATATGACAATTCCCTATGCGCAGGTGTATTTAGTTTTAAATGCAGGTCCCATTATACTAAGTTTGAAGTATCTTGGAAAGAAATTTACAATCTACTCGATCATCATGATTATTTTGAGCAGTTTTTTTACTGATTTGCTTCCGCATATTACAATTACATACGAGCTGCCTCTGATTGCGATTTTTGGAGGACTGATTAACGGCGCTGTGATTTCAATCTGCCTGTTTGCAAACGCAACAAGCGGAGGACTTGATTTTATTGCGGTATTCTTGTCTGAGAAAAAGGGAATAGATGCGTGGAGTTATATTCTTATATTCAATGCACTGACAATTGGCATTTCCGGATATTTGTTTGGATGGGACACCGCACTGTACTCCATTATTTTTCAATTCACGTCAACCCAGGTAGTGCAGACACTGTACCGTAAATATAAGCAGAACACTATTTTGATAATTACAGAGAAACCGATGGAGGTTTATGAAAGCATTCGCAAGGGAACACATCACGATGCTACATTGTTCACCGGAAAAGGCTGCTATAAAAAAGAAGAGCGGACAATGGTGTATTCTGTCGTGTCAGGTGATGAAGTCAGAAAGGTGACCAATCTGATTCGTGAAGTTGATGAAGCAGCATTTATTAATGTAATTCGTACAGAACAGATAGGGGGCAGATTCTATCACCGTCCGAATGAATGAGTAACGTTGAAATCCAATTGACAAGCCAGATTTCATATGCTAACATATTGAATGTTCGGTGGATAATGTATTCTGATATTTCGCATGCGGGTGTGGCGGAATTGGCAGACGCGCTAGATTTAGGTTCTAGTGGGAGACCGTGCAGGTTCAAGTCCTGTCACCCGCACTATTTAAGAGGTAAGACGAAGATCTTCTTATAGGAGATTTTCGTCTTTTTTTTACGATTTCCTCTAAAATCTATGAAATTCAAAATTTTATACTTCTGATAGTTATATCAAACTCATAACTTTTATTTCCTTGCAAAACGAGGGATAAATCGTGGCAGATAAAGTCATCACTCCTTATTCATATACTGCTCAGGAATCTTGTTGCCATGACAGTACCATGTACAGCTGCCACAATGTATACATGTTTCAGGATGAAGCATACTGATATCTGCGTGAGCATCCTTTTCCTTGAGACTGACTATCTTTTTGACATCAATACCTGTAGGACATCTGTGAGAGCAGGCACCACAACCCTTACAACGATTTTCATTGGAAAGCGTTGTTTCAAACTGTACAGGAAGGCTGGCTGCAAAACTGGTGCTGTCGTCAAATGTTTCATGATTGGATATTTTATGTGCAGACATAATACCACTACCTGCATAGTAATTGTACTGTCCGGGAGTCTTGTGAGGATAAATCTGCTGCAGGAGTGGGAGAATCTCTGTATTGTTTGCTACATAGACAGGTTTGGAAATCCCCTGTTCGATATTTGCAACGCTAATGTAATGACCGCCATCATAGGAACCGGACAAAATCCTGTCAATCTGCCAGACTGTTTGTACATTCATAACAAGAATACCATGCTGTACTGGAAGTTCAGATTTTGGAATGGACCGTCCAAGGACAGCCTGAATCATAAAGTGTTCTTCTCCATAAGGGTAGCGTACTGGAATGTGAAAGGTTTTCAAACCGCTGTACTTATCTACGGTCATTGTTCCCGGTTTGACGTCATGGACTGCTTTTTTGACGAGAACAGTATGACGAATACCAAGAGAATGTTGTATGACGCTAATGCCACGACAGATACTTTCAAACTGCGTATTGACAAGCCATTCGTCATGAACCAGTCCAGGATCACATTCTACGGCATTTACAAGCAGGGTTGTTTCAGAAACAGATTTGGTATGCTCGATAAAGGATAGCAGTTTTTGAAAGACAGGGAAACCATTGCCACTCATACCGGTCAGAGCTGTTTCCTTAATTTTTGCAAGCAGCACATCTAAGTTTGGATTTTCATAGTCCTGGTGGTTTGCAGCTTCGGGACATAAGAATTCTGATTCTGGTACTGCGGTTTTAACAACCTTAAACAAAAGATTTCTTAGTGGTGCACCATGTCCGGTTTTGTAATAATGTTTTGCTCTTTTCAGAGCCGACTTTGTCTGCGCGTTTTTTCTAATAAGTTTTTTGTTGATTAATGGTCTGTTTTTCATTTGTTGTTCTCCTCGCTAAATCATTCTATGGCTGCTCGGCCACAATATAGTTGTTAAAGAAGTATTCGGCATGTGCCTCAAAAAGTCTCATCAATTCTTCCTCATCACATCTTACAGAATGGAACATATAGAACGGCGCATACAGTTCGAGAGAAAGAACTGCTGGATTAAGATTTTTCATTATGCCCTGCTCAATTAATTTCTGAAAGATAGCCTGCTGACGTTTTATCGGAATTTCTATAAAAAACTCCTTATAGATTTCAGCCATCTGCGGATTACGATACTGTTCAAGCAAAAGTATCCTGCGAAACATAACAATCCATTCGTTCTGCGTCTGATATTGAAACATCCCGATACATACCTGCTTCATTTGTTCAATACCACGAATTTCTTCGTTCACTGCCTCCTGACATTGATTCAGATATTGTTCCTTGGATTGCGCTACAATGGCATCAAAAATTGCCTGTTTACTTGGAAAGTGTTTGTACAATGCACTGTTTGTGACACCCACTTCACTTGCTATCGTTCGTATGGATACTGCTTCAAAGCCATTAATGGAAAAGAGTTTCATTGATTCATATATAATACGTTCTTTCGTTGTCATAAAATCCTCCTTCAATTGGTGACCAACTGCTCACTTATAATATAGTGTGCAACTGCTCACTTGTCAAGAACAATTATAAAAATAATTTAGTAACAAATTAAAATATATTTCGAATTTTTTGATATATCAGTTGACAAGATATATCAAAGTATGTATTATATGATTATAAGATATATCAAATTCAAAGATATATCAAAAATAAAGGAGGAATATGAATGATATATCCATTGAATACACCATTAACAGAATTACTTTTACTTTCTATTATTTCTGAGAGTGACAGTTACGGATATTTAATTAGTCAGAATTTACGCAAAGTATCAAAATTAAATGATTCGGCATTGTATCCGCTTCTTAAGAAGTTATCTGATGATGGATATGTAGAAATTTATGATCAGCAGTTTCAGGGAAGAAACAGGAAGTATTACCGTATTACTGAAGCAGGAGATCAGCACAGACTGGAAATGAGAACAGCCTGGGAAGTGTACTGTGGACAAATTGAACAGCTGATTACATTTGAAAAGAAAGAAGCTGTTGTTAAGACAGCTGAAGTGCAAACCAGTGAAACTCAGACCAATGAAGAGCAAATAAATGAGGGAGGAAACAATAATGACTAAGGAAGAATATCTGGAACAGCTGAGGTATAAGCTTAGAAAGCTTCCGAAAGAGGAGTTTGATAAAGCAATAGACTATTTTGAAGAGTATTTCGCAGATGCAGGAGAGGAGAATACAGCACAGGCTATTGAAAATCTTGGTAGTCCGCAAGTAGCAGCTGACCAGATTATTACAGAACTAGCAATTGATAACAGCAGCAGTAAAGCGGCAAAAAATAATGTAAAGAAAGGCTTCAATGGCGTCTGGATTGTTATTCTTGCGATTTTTGCATCGCCGATTGCACTGCCGATTGTGATTAGTGTTGTTACTTTATTACTTGCATTTGTCATTGTAGTTGTTGCACTTCTTGCAGCTTTTGGGTTAACAGGAATCGCTTTTTCCATAAGTGCGCCGGTTGCATTGATTGGCGGATTCACCACAATGATTCACAGTTTTCCTGTAGCACTTGTGTGCTTTGGACTAGGACTTTTCTTCCTTGCCATAGGAGTGTTGATTGTTTATGCATCCTATTTACTGCTTAG
Source organism: uncultured Lachnospiraceae bacterium (assembly GCA_964579795.1). Taxonomy (GTDB): domain Bacteria; phylum Bacillota; class Clostridia; order Lachnospirales; family Lachnospiraceae; genus JAEYFP01. The sequence goes on from CAZOHM010000009.1 coordinate 13,292, forward strand.
AAGGTTTTTATACTGGATTGTTGTCATATTTGGAAAGAAATTTGCACGTGGAGGAAAGAAAGATGAAAAATAAATTAGTTTTAACTTGTCTGATAGTTGCAATAATTGGTATTGCCCTAGCCGGAATAGGCACTTTGTTTGGTGGTCGTGTATATGGGTTTAATGTTGGAAAAGGTGTACATGTTAATTCCAATCTGAATTTGGGTTCGGAGTATAAATATATTGAAGAAAACAAAGAGCTGGAAGCCTTTAAGAATCTTGATATGAATATGAATTTTGTGGATGTACGTGTAGAGGAAGCAGACAGCTTTTCCATTGAATATCGTGTGCGCGAGGATAGGGCCATTGAAACAAGGGTAGATGGAGATACATTAGTTATCAGTCAGAAAAATCCACACGGTAATATTACGTTGCTTTCCTTTGGAAATGTGAATGTTCAAAATACCTCAGAATCGGAATACCTGATTTTAAATATACCGGAGGGTGAAAAATTTGGATCATTTTCTATAACGAATGATTGCGGAGATATTGATTTACCAAGTCTGCAGGCTGACACACTGACAATCAATGATTCCTTTGGAAACTTAGATGTAGATACTCTTCAAGCTGCAGAAACAGATCTTTCATTGGAATCAGGTGATATCAATGTTAAGCGTGTTCAGACAGATTCCCTGCTTATAAAGGACTCCTTTGGAAATGTGTCAATTGGCAGTTCAGATGCAGCGAACAGTACAATTTCAATTGAATCGGGTGATGTTAAGCTAGATGAAATGAAAGGAAAAGAAGCAGAAATAATTACCTCATTTGGAAAAGTGGCGGTAGGTGATGCAGCAATTTCAGACAGAATCACATGTAAAGTAGAGAGTGGAGATATTGAGTTCGAAACACTGGAAACAAAAGAGGCAACATTTAAGTCTTCATTTGGAAAAGTAACCGGAAATTGTTTGAATGCTGAGTCGGTATTTGTGGAAATTGAGAGTGGCAATTTCATTGTAGATGATTTGACAGCAAGCACAGTGGATGGCAGTACAAGCTTTGGCGGCATGGAGCTTGGACTCAGAGAGTCAGTGGATGACTACTCCATAAATGCACAGACAGAATTTGGAGAAGTTAAGGTCAATGGAGAAGAACAGGGTGAGCATTATAATGCAAAGCAGGCTTCAGGCCATACACTTTCCTTAAAAACAGAATCCGGAGATATCGTACTGTTTGATGTAAAGTAAAAGAAGTAACTAATTATATTTCATAATAGCGGTTTAGTGCCCATGCATGGATATTGATTTCTGCTACTGCACAGCCGCAATATGCACAGACCTTCTGACCGACACCTGTTACGGGCGCACCACAGCTCGGGCAGGTGATGGAGAGGGCATTGCCTTTATTAGAAACCTTTTCCACATCTTGTATGTAAAGCAGCTCTATATTGAAACGTGTCTGAGTAAGCGCCGTATCTGAACCAGAAATAATGGCTTCTGTATTTTTACAATAATGAATAAATCCAACAGATGTCTGCAGTGTAATAATACATGTGCCGGCATTTTTTCGATAGTCAGTAATTTCTGTCTGATGAATGGAAACGTCTTTAAAAACTTCCTGAATATGCTGACTACGATTCTCTGAAATTTTAAGCGAAATCTGAGATTTTAAATCATCAGATGCATTTTGAACAAGAGCAGAATCTTCTTTTGTGATTGCCATAAAAGCTGATTTTAACATGTTTTCTGATTTCTGCTTGAACTCGTGCCAGTTGAATTCCGGGAAATCTACTGTAATTCGGGGAATACACAGCTGCGTCATACCATTCACCGATTTTGGTGTTACACATAATTCTTCTTCCTGCTGTTCAAGCCCCATCTTAAGTATTTCGAGACTGGAAGTAAGCGGAGCGACTGTGCGTCTGACGGTAGATACGATGTAACAGACGACACCGACAATAGTCAGTATTATTAAGAGTATAATGATAAGTGCAATAGCGGAAAACATGATAAGCCTCCTTAAGCATTTGTGAATTTCTATTCAGTTTTATTATGCAGTTCAAGTATACACAACTCCCAAAAACCTGTAAAGCCAAATTAAAGAAAGAAAAAAGCAGAAAATTTTATAAATTTTCGTACCAAACAATTATTATTTTTGGTATAATCAAATCATTAATATATAATCTAACGAAAATAGAAATATCGCACAGGAGAGGGGTGCCAGTATATGAAATCAAATATATGCAGGTTAGCCGGCAGTGAGCCGGATATTGAATTAGCACTGGATGAAGTAGAAAAGGTAGCATCTTATAATAGGCTTCTTCCAAAACAGACTATACAGCTGAGATTACTTGCCGAGGAATTGATTGGCATGCAGAAAGGGATACTTGGGTTTGTCAAAGGAGAGTTTTATATTGAAAACACAGGAAATGAATATCGGATGTGTTTACGTTCTGATATCAAGGCTGACCCATTTACACAGGAGCGTTTTGTCGAAATGTCTACAAAACACAAAAATGATGCATACAAGGGATTTATGGGAAAGATTCGTCTCGTTGCAGATGCTCTTATGAATGACCCATCAGGCGGGACTGTCAATTATTTTGACAGTTGTGATACAAGCAGTAATATGATGTGTATTTGCCCAGTAGATGCCTATGAGCGAGTATGGGCACTCAGTCATTACCGGAACGAAACTGAAGCGAATACAACAGAATGGGATGAATTGGAGCGCTCAATTGTTGCGAATATCGCTGATGATGTTATAATAGGTGCAAGGAATAATTATGTAGAAATGGTTATTGTAAAGAAATTCAACTAATAAATGGAGGGAACCCACAGATGAAGATTGAAACAACCAAAAATGAAAGCGCCCTAGTGCTGAAAGTTATCGGTAGAATTGATACAATGACAGCTCCAGATCTTGAAAAAGAGGTTACACAGATAGGGACAGATGTTACAGAATTAACATTTGATTTTAATGAACTGGATTATATTTCCAGCGCCGGACTCAGAGTATTGTTGATTGCAATTAAGAAAATGAACGCACAGGGATCACTTTCTATTATTGGAGCAAATGATCTTGTGAAGGAAGTATTTGAAGTAACAGGATTTATGGATCTTGTCAAAGTCAATTAGATATGATTTCTATTAAGGATGTTGCGGAACGTGCGGGTGTGGCGATTTCTACTGTGTCTAAGGTGCTGAATAATTATCCGTATGTCAGCGAAGAGACAAAAAGAAAGGTACGTGCATCCATTCATGAATTAAATTATATTCCGAATACGATTGCTGCTGCGCTTTCTTCCAAACAGACCGGGCGTGCAGCAATTTTGATTAGTCTGAATACACAGACACAGGCCATAGATGAAATTACGATGCAGTATTTGTCCGGTGCTCTAAATCGAGCTTTGGAGCTTAATATTGAGATTATCACTATTTTTCTGTCTATGATTTCCCATATGACGCCGGAGGAAATCATTCGATATCTGCAATCTCAAGGAATTTCGGGTCTGATTATTTGCGGAATGTCAAAGGATGATCATTATCTTCAGGAACTGATTGATTCACAAATGTTTCAGTGTGTTGTTGTAGATGCGCCTATTACCAATGAGAAGACATCCTATGTCTGGGTTGATAACAGACGAGCACAGTATGAAGTTGCAAAAAAGACGATTCTTGAGAATACATGCAAGCGCATCCTATATATTGCCGGAAAAAAGAATGGATATGTGACGGATGAAAGATTGGCAGGTATGCGTCAGCTCGCTGAAGAATTGAATCTGAAGCTTCTTGTTAGAACCGGTGGATATTCAGAGCTTAAAGCCAGAGAAATAGCGTTTCGATATGCAAAAAACAAAGATGCGGTAGTTTGTGCATCGGATCTAATGGCAATTGGAGCAATGAATGCATTGACAGAGATGGATATTTTTCGTCCGGTATGCGGATTTGATGGGATTACATTGATGGGTTACGTAGGAAAGCAGATGAACACAGTCAGACAGGACTTTTATAATGTTGCTGCGAATGCTGTTTCAGAATTAAAACGACTGTTTGACAGTAAACCGGGTCGGGGAGTTATACTTCCGTTTGAGCTTGTAAAACTTTATTATAATGATATCATATGCTGAGATACTTGTGCATACTGTATATTTTTGGCTGCTTTAGCAAATGCTATAAGCAGCTTTTTTTGTATAAATCTCACAAAATCAATCTTTATTAAAAAGGGGGTTGCGGAAAACGTTTTCCTAAATTATGATAAAGATATGAAAACAGTTCGTACTAAATGTGAAGAAAAGATGTATGATAGATATATGCATTGAAGTATTCATAGTTTGCGCAAACATTATTTAGAACGGAGGATTAAGATGTCATATCAAAAGGTTAGAACGGAGGTACTGCAGATGCAGTTGGAAAAAAATATATCAGAGATATCAGAGCGGCTTTTTGGAAAAACACTTGCTGCCTGTACAGATGCAGAAACATATAGTTGTGTGCTTCAGCTGACAAAAGAAATGATGGAGTCGGCTCCACAAATATCAGGGGATAAGAAGATCTACTATATTTCTGCTGAATTTTTAATAGGAAAACTATTATCCAATAACCTGATTAATTTAGGGATCTATGACAAATTGAGAGAGGTTCTTGAAAAGAATGGAAAGGATCTTTCTGTAATTGAAGATATTGAACCGGAACCGTCTCTCGGAAATGGTGGTCTTGGAAGACTGGCTGCCTGTTTTCTGGATTCCATGGCTACACTCGGTTTACAGGGTGATGGAATAGGGCTGAATTATCATTTTGGATTATTCAAACAGATATTCCGCGACAGACTGCAGCAGACAGAGAAGAATGACTGGATGGAAGAACCCTCATGGCTGACAAAAACGGATACCTCGTTTGAAATCTGCTTTGGAAAAAAGAAGCTTAAATCAGTACTCTATGATATTGATGTTATTGGATATCAGAATGGTATGAATAAACTTCATCTGTTTGATGTAGAATCTGTTGATGAAGGGATTGTAGAAGATGGTATTGAATTTGATAAGACCGACATTGAAAAGAATCTGACCCTCTTTTTGTATCCGGATGATTCGGATGAAGCAGGTAATCTTTTGAGAATCTATCAGCAGTATTTTATGGTAAGCAATGCAGCACAGCTCATTTTGAAAGAAATGCGTGAAAAACAGTATGACCTAAGACAGATGTATAAGCATGCTGTCATTCAAATCAATGATACGCATCCAACAATGATTATCCCTGAACTTATTAGAATTTTGACAGAGGATAAGGCAATTTCCATGGATGATGCAATTGAGATCGTCAGCAAGACATGTGCATATACAAATCACACGATTTTGGCAGAGGCACTGGAAAAATGGCCATTAGATTATTTGAAAAAAGTCGTTCCACAGCTTGTTCCGATTATCAAGGAGCTTTCAAAGCGTGTTGCAGCTAAATATAAAGATCCGAAGGTCCAGATTATCGATAAGGAAAAGAGAGTGCATATGGCACATATTGATATTCATTATGGATTTTCCATCAATGGTGTTGCCGCCCTGCATACAGAAATTCTAAAAGAATCAGAGCTAAAGCATTTTTATGATATTTATCCTGAAAAATTTAATAACAAAACGAATGGTATTACATTCAGACGCTGGCTGATGTCGTGCAATAATGAGCTTTCAGACTATATTACAGAAGTAATTGGAACAAGCTGGATGCGTGATGCCGGACGTCTTGAAAAGCTGCTTGCATATGTGGATGATGAAGCGGTTCTCGACAGGATTGCACAGATTAAACTGCATAAGAAACAGGAATTGGCTGCATACATTGAAAAGAAAGAGGGTGTCAGTCTGGATGTGAATTCTGTATTTGATATCCAAATCAAGAGAATGCATGAGTATAAGCGTCAGCAGATGAATGCGCTTTATATTATTCATAAATATCTGGAAATCAAAGCGGGGAAAAAACCTGTCAGACCAATGACATTCCTGTTTGGAGCAAAAGCTGCACCTGCCTATGTAATTGCACAGGATATTATTCACTTGATTTTGGTTTTACAGGAAATCATTAATCATGATCCGGATGTCAGCCCATATATGAAAGTGTTGATGGTGGAAAACTATAACGTAAGCTACGCAGAAAAGCTGATCCCAGCGTGCGATATTTCGGAACAGATTTCACTGGCATCAAAAGAAGCTTCAGGAACAGGAAATATGAAATTTATGCTGAATGGAGCAGTCACACTTGGTACAAGTGACGGAGCCAATGTTGAGATTCATCAGCTGGTTGGTGATGAGAATATATATATATTTGGAAAAGACAGTGAAACCGTTATTAAGCATTATGAAAAAGCAGATTATGTGTCAAAGGATTATTATAAAAAGAGCAAGACAATTAAAGCAGCTGTTGATTTCATTGTAAGTAAGCAGGCATTAAAGGTTGGACATAAAGAAAATCTGGAACGTCTTTATAAAGAAATTTTAAATAAAGATTGGTTTATGACTCTGTTAGATCTGGAGGAATATATTAAAGTAAAGGATCAGGCGTTTGCAGATTATGAAAAGCAAAGCAGCTGGAAGAAGAAAATGCTTGTAAATATTGCAAAAGCTGGATTCTTCTCATCTGACAGAACTATTGCTGAGTATAACAATGATATTTGGAAGCTGAATGACTGGGAAAAGAGTAAAAAGTAAAATTCAGGAATAGAAGTACTGAAATGATAAATGAAATGAGGGCATCAGGTCAGGTATAACCGGATGCTCTTATTTATTTTTTGTCTTTTGCTTTTTGATATCCAAAGTAGAGATAAGTGTAACAGCTACAATAATGCATGCAAAGCCAAGATAATCTGCAGTTTTGAATTGTTGACCGAGCCAGACAACAGAAAAAATAACAGAAGAAAACGGCTCCATACAAGAAAGAATTCCTGCTTTAGCAGCACCGATCAGCTGTATGGATTTGATAAACAGTGTAAATGCAATCAATGTTCCAAACAGAATCAGAAAAGAATAGAGAAGTACTGCACGAAGGTCCCAGTGTATCCCACTTTTTGGAAAGCCTGTTGCAAAAAGCATAACAAGACCGGCAAGAAACATTCCCCATCCAACTATATAGGTTGTTCCATATTTGGCAACGATGCCAACCGGAAGCAGCATATAAAAAACAAGTCCAAAGACAGAGATAATTCCAAAAACCAGTGCCGCAGAAGAGATTGTAAGTGAATGAAAGCTTCCGCCGGTTGCGAAAAGAAAAATACCAAAAAAAGCAAGCAGAACACCAATTAACTCGAAAATATGAGGCATTTTTCTGTTGCAAAAAGCAACCCATAATACAATAAAAACTGGGGCGATATACTGAATGACTGTTGCAGTCGCTGCGTTGGAATAGCGGATTGTCAGAAAGAAAAAGTACTGTACACCGATCATACCAAGAATTGCAAAGCCAAAGAGAACGGCAACATCCTTTTTACATTTCCATATAGATAATACAGGCCGTTTTTGAATCAGTCTCATAAGAAGAATCAGGGCACCTGAGATAATCAGACGCCATGTGACAACAAATTCAACAGAAATATTATAATCTTTAAATAACAAATCCCCGGCATTTCCGCTGACTCCCCACAACAAACCTGCTAGTATAGAAAGCATATAGCCAATTAATGAGCTGTTTTTAATTTTAATAGACATAGTAGGACTCCCTTAATTAATATTCTGTCGATTATAGCGGAATGCATACAGAAAAGCAAGTGAAAACATGAGAAACACATTATAACGACAGAACCGTATAAATTTTTTTTTGTGAATTATATCTAAAATCAGTGAAAGTAATTAATGTAAAACTCACAAAAAAAATGAAAGGTATTGCAATGTGAGCGGCGAAGTGATATTATTTAACCAGGTTACCGGAAACGTTACCGATACCGATACCGATAACGATACCGAGAACGGTTTCATTATCAACGCAGATGGAAGCAAACTAAAGAGTAATGTTGACAGCAGCGTTGCAGCATTACAGCAGAAACCGCAAAATGGTATGGATAATGTAAAGGAAACCTGCAAAAGTATAATTATTGCACTTTTGCACAACCTATTTATCAGTTAACAAACAATTTCAAAGGAGAGGTAATCATTATGAAAAAGAAAGTAATCAGTACTTTACTTGCAACCGCTATGGTAGCTTCCTTATTAGCAGGTTGTGGCTCACAGGCAGCACCAGCAGCAGAGGCACCAGCAGCAGAAGAGACAACAGAAGAAGCAGCACCAGCAGATGACGCTGCAGCTGAAGAAGAGGCACCAGCTGCTGATACAGCAAGCGCTGAAGGTGGAAAGGTTTATTATTTGAACTTCAAGCCTGAGCAGGCAGAGCAGTGGAAAGCACTTGGTCAGACATACAGCGATCAGACAGGTGTACAGGTAACAATTGAAACAGCAGCATCAGGAACATACGAATCAACATTGAAGTCAGAAATGGCTAAAACAGATGCACCTACTTTATTCCAGGTAAATGGTCCGGTTGGTCTTGCTAACTGGAAAGACTATGTATATGACTTGAAGGATTCAGACATCTATGGACAGTTAAAGAGTGATGACTTTGCTTTAACAGGAGACAATGGTGAGGTTTATGGTATTGCTTATGTAATTGAAACTTATGGTATCATTTACAACAAAAAGCTTCTCGCTGATTATTGTGCTCTTGATGGAGCTGTAATCAAGGATGCTTCTGAAATCAACAGTTTTGATACATTAAAGGCAGTTGCAGAAGACATTCAGGCAAAGAAAGCTGATCTTGGTGTAGAAGGTGCTTTCACATCAGCAGGTATGGATTCCAGTTCGGACTGGAGATTTAAGACACATCTTGCAAACCTTCCGATTTACTATGAGTATGAGAATGATGGCATGACAACAGGTTCTATCAAAGGCTCTTATCTTGATAACTACAAAGCAATTTGGGATCTGTATATCAACAATGCAACATGTGCACCAAGCTTGCTCTCAAGCAAGACAGGTGAGGATGCAGCATCTGAGTTTGCACTTGGCGAGGCAGTATTTTACCAGAATGGTACATGGGCATATGGTGACATCCAGGGTAACGAAGTTGCAGATGAAGATTTAGGAATGCTTCCAATCTATATCGGTGTAGAGGGTGAAGAAAATCAGGGCTTATGTACAGGTAGTGAGAACTACTGGTGTGTAAACGCAAAGGCTTCTGAGGCAGATATTCAGGCAACACTTGATTTCCTTAACTGGGTAATCACAAGCGATGAAGGAAGAACAGCTCTTGCAACAGATATGGGATTTGTAACACCTTTCAAATCATTTACAGACGAGTATTTGGCAGAAAATCCACTTCTTTCAGCAGCTAATGAATCAATTGAAGCTGGCAAGAAATCAGTTAGCTGGTGCTTTACAACAATGCCTTCAGAAGAATGGAAGAATGGTGTTGGAAGTGCACTTCTTGAATATGCACAGGGTACAGCAGATTGGGATGGAGTTAAGACAGCATTTGTTGATGGCTGGGCTAAAGAATACGCAGCATCTAATGCAGCAGCAGAAGACGCAGCAGAGTAATTTAAAGAATGAACAGGTTCTGTTAATTAAAAGGGTGAGCGAGCGATTTGCTCACCCTTTATTAGAAAACCGGAGCAGGGCAGAAACATAGTATGACATGACAGAGCATCCGGACAGGCGGAAAGGGAATGAAATTATGGAGAAATCAATTAAAAAATATTTTCCCATATTTGTGTTACCAACATTAATTGCATTTACAATTGGTTTTCTTGCTCCATTTGTAATGGGAATTTACCTGTCGTTTTGTGAATTTACGACAGTAGTTGATTCAGAGTTTGTTGGAATTAAGAATTATACAAGGATTTTTTCGGATACGACATTTGAGCATGCACTTTGGTTTACGGCGTTGTTTACTATTGTATCAGTGATTGTAATCAATTTGCTTGCATTTATTGTAGCAATGCTTTTGACAAGAGGTGTTGCTGGTACGAATATATTCAGAACAGTATTCTTTATGCCGAACTTGATTGGTGGAATCATTCTGGGATATATTTGGCAGCTGATATTAAATGGTATTTTATTACACTGGGAGAGAACACTTACCTACAGTTCCTCATATGGGTTCTGGGGTTTATTGATATTAATGTGCTGGCAGCAGGTCGGCTATATGATGATTATCTATATTGCAGGTATTCAGAATGTACCGGGAGATCTGATTGAAGCAGCAAAGATTGATGGAGCAACAAAATGGCAGACATTAAAGGGTGTTATCATACCGATGGTCATGCCGTCTATTACAATCTGTACATTCCTGACATTAACCAATTCCTTTAAGCTGTTTGATCAGAACCTTGCATTAACAGCAGGAGAACCGTCCAATATGTCAGAAATGCTTGCATTGAATATTTACAATACATTTTATGGAAGAGTTGGCTGGGAAGGCGTAGGCCAGGCTAAAGCTGTCGTATTCTTTATTCTCGTTGCAGCGATTGCAATTATCCAGATGCGTTTAACAAGAGATAAGGAGGTGCAGCAATAATGAAAAAGAAAGGTAATCCGATTCTTACTGTACTGTTCAGCATATTCTCTTTACTGTATATCTGCCCGATTTTTATTGTAATTATCAATTCTTTCAAAAAAAAGGCATATATTACGAAAATGCCTTTTAAGATTCCATCAGGTAAGTCGTTTGTCGGATGGGATAACTATATTAGAGGAATGGAGAAAATAAACTTCTGGGGCTCGTTTACTAACACTGTTATAATTACAGTGGGATCTGTTCTTGTGATTGTTGTTTGTACATCTATGTGTGCATGGTATATTACAAGAGTAAAGAGTAAATTGACAGAAGGAATTTACTATCTGTGTTTATTCTCTATGATTGTTCCGTTTCAGATGGTCATGTTTACTCTTTCGAAAATTGCAAATATGCTTCATTTAACAAATCCTGTTTCCATTATTCTTGTTTATCTTGGATTTGGTGCAGGTCTCGCAGTATTTATGTTCTGTGGTTTTGTAAAATCTATTCCGCTTGAAATTGAAGAAGCAGCCATGATTGATGGCTGTAATCCGCTTCAGACATATTTTCAGGTTGTATTTCCGATTTTGAAGCCGACAAGTATTACCGTTGCAATCCTGCAGGCTATGTGGATATGGAATGATTATCTGCTTCCTTATCTTGTGTTGGATACAAAAAAATATAAAACGATTTCAATCGCGATTCAGTACTTAAAGGGAGGGTACGGATCAATTGATATGGGTGCTATGATGGCGATGCTTGTATTGGCAATTATCCCGATTATTGCGTTCTATCTGATTTGCCAGAAACATATTATTGAGGGTGTTGTTGCGGGAGCTGTAAAGGGCTGATTTTTAGAAACAACGTTAGAGGAGACAGAAACATATGAGTATGAGAAAAAGTGGGATATTAATGCCGGTTGCCAGTCTTCCAGGCAAATATGGAATAGGGACGTTTTCAAAATATGCCTATCAATTTCTGGATTGTCTGAAAGCAGCTGGACAAAGCTACTGGCAGATGCTCCCTTTAGGTCCGACAGGGTATGGTGATTCCCCCTATCAGTCGTTTTCAACCTATGCAGGGAACCCGTATTTAATCGATTTGGATAATTTGATTGAAAAGGGATGGCTGACAGCGGCGGAGTGCAGAAAGTACGATTTTGGAAACGACAAGAACAGTATCGACTATGAAAAGCTATATCTTTCTCGTTTCATTGTGCTGAAAAAGGCATATGAGAAGAGTGAAATAGCAAAAGATAGGGGATTTCAAAAGTTTATAAAAGAAAATGCATTTTGGCTTGATGATTATGCACTTTATATGGCAGTTAAGAATTCTTTTGGAGGTGCATGCTTCCATGAGTGGGACGAAGATATTCGTCTTCGCAAGCCGGAGGCAATGAAAGCCTGTCGTAAGAAGTATTGTAAAGAGATAGAATTTTATCAGTTTCAGCAATACATGTTTGATACACAATGGCAGGCTCTAAAGGCATATGCCAATAATCTTGGAATAAAGATTATTGGGGATATTCCGATTTATGTTGCCTTTGACAGTGCTGATACGTGGGCCAACCCGAAGCTGTTTCAATTCAATCAGAATGGAGAACCGATTGCAGTAGCAGGCTGTCCGCCTGACGCCTTCTCTGCAACAGGACAGCTTTGGGGAAACCCACTCTATAATTGGAAATATCATAAGGAAACAGGTTATGAGTGGTGGATTATGAGAATCGCACACTGCCTGAAACTGTATGATATTGTACGTGTAGATCACTTTAGAGCATTTGATGAGTATTATGCAATTCCGTATGGTGATAAAACAGCCGAGAACGGAAACTGGAAAAAGGGACCGGGTATCGGTCTGTTCAAGGCATTGAACGCAAAATTTGGAAAGGTGGATATCATTGCAGAGGATCTGGGATTTCTTACACCAAGTGTATTAAAACTTGTAAAAGATACCGGTTATCCGGGCATGAAGGTACTGCAGTTTGCATTTGATTCGAGAGAGGAAAGCGATTATCTGCCACATAATTATACGCATAATGCAGTTGTCTATACAGGTACACATGATAATGATACGTTACAGGGCTGGTATCGTACACTGTCATTACCGGATAAGAAGCTGTCTCAAAATTATATGAATAATGCTGGACATCCGATTGAAGAGATTCATTGGGATTTTATCAGGCTTGCGATGAGCAGTGTTGCAAAGCTTTGCATCATTCCTATGGCGGATTATCTGGGGCTGGGTGCTGAAGGAAGAATCAATACACCGTCCACCTTGGGAGACAACTGGAAATGGCGGATGCAGGAGGGTGCATTTAAAAAGAATTTGTCAAAAAAAATCTTTGACATCACCAAATTATATGGTAGGCTATAAATAATGTGATATGAGTTGAAACAGAAAAAGTGGGTGGAAGTGTTGGATACAATTACAATAAAAGATATTGCCAGAATATGTGGTGTTGGTGTCAGCACGGTTTCTCGTGCTTTGAATAATCATCCGGATATTAACCCAGAAACACGTACAAAGATTATGGAGGTTGTGGAAGAATATAATTTTATTCCGAATAACAGTGCCAGAAATCTGAAAATCACAGATTCCAAAACAATAGCAATACTCGTAAAGGGCATTTCCAACCCATTTTTTATGAAAATGATCAAAGTCATGGAAGACGAGATTCAGAGAAAGAAATACTCGCTTGCATTACATCATGTTGATGCAAATGAGGATGAAGTAGACGTTGCCATAGAGCTTGTGAAAGAAAAGCGGCTTAGAGGTATTATTTTTCTTGGAGGCTATTTTACACATACAAAAGAAAAGCTGGAGCGTTTGCAGGTGCCTTTTGTGCTCAGTACAATTACGATGACAAATGGATATATGGGAAATTATTCGTCAGTTGCTGTAGATGATGTGAAAGAAAGCTATAAGATGGTAGATTATCTGTGCAGACTGGGGCATACGAAGATTGCAACAATTACGGCATGTGAGCAGGATGAAAGTATTGGTAAGCTACGAAACAAAGGGTATGAGCTTGCGCTTGCGGATAATCATATTAAACTTGATAATAAGCTGGTATATTATATGGATGATGCGATTGACTCCTATACAATGGAGAATGGGTATGCTGTTATGAAGCAGATTCTTGCATCTGGTGAGGATTTTACAGCTGTATACGCAATTTCTGATACGCTTGCTATCGGTGCCTGCAAGGCAATTTTGGAATCCGGCAGACGAATACCAGAGGATGTTTCAGTGGCAGGCTTTGATGGAATTGATATGTCTTATTTTTATAGTCCCACTATCACAACAGTTCAGCAGCCATTCGAAGCAATGGCAAAAGAAACTGTAACGGTATTATTTAATGTAATTCGAAAAAAAACAGAGCATCAGCATAAAATCTTTGATGCGACACTCTGTGTTGGCGGCTCTACAAGAGCAATCAATGAAAAATAAATTAAAATGTCTGACGGCTCATCGTGCTGTTATGATAAGCAGTTGAGTGTGTGACGTCCTCTTTGAACCATGCAGGTGGATGAAAAGAATTTGCCTCCTCCTCTGTTGAAAATTCTACTTCCGCAAGTATCAGAGGCGCAAATGGTGTATCAAAAATATCCAGTTCTATTGTATATATATCATAAGGAATCAAAATTCTTTTTTTACTGATAATATTACCATCGGCTTTTGCCTTAAGAGATTCGTAAGCGGCATGGGTTAATGGAAGATTATATTCCTCTCGAACCATAAATCCCTTAGATTTATAAGTCATATAGTACGTATCATCCTCTTTACGGACACGAATGACCGGCTCCGTACAAAGATATGCCTGCTCAATCAAATGAAACGGATAGCTTTCTATATTGTCAGGAAGTGTGTTTATTAAAAACTTTCGTTCAATTTCCATTGGAATCTCCTTTTAATTTAATAGAATATTCATTTTTAACTAGTGTGAATTTATGATATGATTATTATAGAATGGAGGCGGTAAATATGCAATCTGTGAATATGCTGATTTCCAGTATTATTAACAAAGAAGACAAGAGATTTGTCAGAGTTTCGTTTATGAGAGGCAGTGATTATGCAGAGGGCATCCTGCCGGATAACATTATAGAGAAATCGAGTGGCTTTTCCGAAGAAGAGGTAGAAAAGCTGCAGGAGTACATCAGTGCCAATCAGGGAGATATTATGGAACGTGCCAGACAAATCAACCCAATTAAAAATTGGCTTAACAGCTGAGAGAATTTTTGATAAATCATTATTTCAAGTGATTGGAGGAAACAAAATGAAGACATGTTATGTATTTTTGGCGGAAGGATTTGAAGAAGTTGAAGCATTGACAGTTGTTGATCTGCTTAGAAGGGCACATATAGATACAAAGATGGTTTCTATTTCAGATGCTGTACAGGTGACCGGTTCTCATCAGATTAGTGTTCTTGCAGATATTACAATAAAGGATGTTGATCTTAAACAGGCGTGTCTACTTGTATTACCGGGTGGAAAACAGGGAACAGAGAATCTGACAACCTGCAAACCATTAGAAAAGATACTGTTCGAGTTTAGTGCAACAAACAGACGAGTTGCTGCAATCTGTGCAGCACCCTCAGTTTTAGGAAAGCTTGGTTTACTGAAAGGAAAGAAGGCTGTATGCTATCCGGGATATGAGGCAAGTCTTGAAGGTGCTGTGATTGGAAAGGAAGAGGTTGTTACGGACGGTAACATTACAACCTCACGTGGCATGGGTACTGCAATCGCATTTAGTATTGAACTTATTAAACTGATAGATTGTGAGACTGAAGCAGGGGCAATGAAGGCCAAAATTATTTATCGTCAATAACTAAAAATTGCCATTATATTTTATTTTTTATTTCACATAATAATACCAAGATAAGTGATGAACAGCTATTGCTTATCTATCAAAATAGAGTGTATTTGCACGATATGGAATGGTGTTGGAGGTGAAAAGAATGGCAGACAAAAAATCTAATAGAATCGAAGTGCCGGAAGCAAAGGCAGCAATGAATAAGTTTAAAACAGAAGTTGCTTCAGAACTTGGTGTAAACTTAAAAGAAGGTTATAATGGTGACCTGACATCTAAGGAAGCCGGTTCAATCGGTGGAGAAATGGTCAGACAGATGATCGCAAAGCAGGAATCACAGATGAAGTAAGAGCTCTGTGAAAAAGAAATTAATAAGAATCCCGCAGTGAAGTAATCACTGCGGGATTTTTATTGCAAAGCTGTTAAATATCAGATTTATTGATGACCCGTTCCAGACGTAGCCAGATTAACCAGGCAATGAGACTGCCGATTAATGCAGTGATAAGCTGGGTTATGGAAAATGTAATCTTTGCAGCGGCCAGAACTTTTGGAAGAGCCTCCGGTTTCGGGAGCTTTGCCGCAATGCTTGATCCAAAGTTTGGAAGTAAAATCAGAACAACAGTCACTCCTAAAAATGCCGATTTTACAATGGAACCAAAAACAAGACCAAATTGCAGATGAAAACGAAATTTCTGTTTGCGTTCAAAATAGTGTGTAAACAGAACAAGGATAAGGTTACTAATCATAATAATAGGGAACATGACAGGAAGTGCGGACATAATTGGAGAGCCGGTAAAGAAAAAAGCTGTAATTGGTGCAACAATGGAGATAATAATTCCAGAAATAAGTCCGACGGCAAGTGTTGCAATAACCAATATGGCATTAACAATTGGGCCGGTGATGTAAACTGACATGTTCTTGAAATACTGACTTATTATACAGAGAGCAAGCAGCAGGGCTGTTTGTGCAATCTGTTTAGATGTTATGTTTTTCATTGACAGTAGTATGCCTCCTTTATTATTTGTCTTTCGTACTATAGCATATCTTAGAAAATACAGCAAGTTTAATAAATAGGATAGAGTTATTTCATATATTTTGACTGGAATTTTGAATATGTGTGTGATATAATCTTATAATGACTGCAATAAAATAGAAACGAATCTTACAGCAGGCAGATGATATGCTGCCTGAATGAAGAGCATAAAGCGAATTTAAGGAGGAACAGAAGTAAAATGAGTTTACAGGTAGAAAAATTGGAAAAAAATATGGCAAAGCTTACAATTGAGGCATCTGCTGAAGAGTTTGAAAAGGCAATTGAGGCTGCATATAAGAAGAACAAGAACAAGATGAGCGTTCCAGGATTCAGAAAAGGCAAGGTACCTCGTGCAATGCTTGAAAAAATGTATGGTGCAGGCATCTTTTATGAGGATGCAGCAAATGCATTGATTCCTGAAGCATATGAGAAAGAATTATCCGAGAATAAAGACTTAGAAGTAGTTTCACAGCCAAAGATTGATGTTGTGCAAGTGGAAAAAGGAAAGTCATTTATTTTTACAGCTGAAGTTGCATTAAAGCCGGAAATCGAGCTTGGTAAGTATAAGGGTGTGAAAATAGAGAAAATTGATACAGAAGTAACTGATGAAGATATTACAAAGGAAATTGATAAGGAAAGAGAAAGCAATGCCAGAACAATCAGCGTTGAAGACAGAGCAGTAAAAGATAAAGATATGACAGTTATTGACTTTGAAGGATTTGTTGATGGAATAGCATTTGAGGGCGGAAAGGGAGAAAACCATCCTTTGACAATTGGTTCGGGTGCTTTCATTCCGGGCTTTGAAGAGCAGTTGATTGGTGCCAAACTCAACAAAGAGATGGAAGTAAATGTGACTTTCCCAGAAGAATATCAGGCAGCAGAGCTTGCTGGAAAAGCTGCAGTATTTAAAGTAACTGTTAAGGAAATTAAGGAAAAAGAGCTTCCTGCACTTGACGATGAGTTCGCAAGTGAAGTATCTGAGTTTGAAACACTTGACGAGTATAAGGCTGATGTCAAGAAAAAGCTTGCAGAAAAGAAAGAGGCAGAGGCTAAGAGCAAAAAAGAAGATGCTGTTATTGAGGCCATTATCAATGATTCTAAGATGGAAATTCCAGATCCAATGGTTGATACACAGGCAAAGCAGATGGCACAGGATTATGCAGGCAGACTGCAGCAGCAGGGTCTGTCATTAGAGCAATATTTCCAGTTCACAGGTATGGATATGGAGAAATTCCTTACTCAGATGAAGCCTGGTGCATTAAAGAGAATCCAGTCAAGACTTGTTCTTGAGGCTATTGTTAAGACTGAGGATATCAAAATTTCTGATGATGAATTTGAAGCAGAGATTACAAGAATGGCTGAAATGTATCAAATGGAGGCTGACAAACTCAAAGAGATGGTTGGAGATTACGAGAAGGAACAGATAACAGAGGATCTTGCAATTCAGAAGGCTGTTGAGCTTGTTGTAGCAGAAGCTAAAGAAAAGTAAAATTACTATTTAAAATTTGACTAAAGTTTGGAGGAGTAAAAATGAGTTTAGTGCCTTATGTCATTGAACAGACAAGCAGAGGGGAACGGTCTTATGATATTTTTTCAAGACTGTTAAAAGAACGAATTATTTTTCTTGGAGAAGAAGTAAATGAAACTACATCTAGTCTGATTGTTGCACAGATGATGTTTCTTGAGGCTGAGGATCCTGATAAGGATATTCATTTTTATATCAACAGCCCGGGCGGAAGCGTAACAGACGGATTTGCTATTTATGATACGATGCATTATGTGAAATGTGATGTAGCCACCTATT
>CAZOHM010000009.1:31450-79262 GCA_964579795.1 uncultured Lachnospiraceae bacterium
AAGTATGGGAGCATTTTTACTTGCCGGAGGTACAAAGGGAAAGAGATTTGCGCTTCCAAATGCAGAGATTATGATTCATCAGCCACTTGGTGGAGCAAAGGGTCAGGCTACAGAAATAGAAATTGCTGCAAAGCAGATTCTCAGAACAAAAGAAATCATTAATCGTATTTTATCTGAAAACACAGGAAAACCTATTGATGTAATCGCAGCAGATACAGAGCGTGATAACTGGAAATCAGCTGAGGAAGCATTAGAGTATGGTTTGATTGATCAGATAATAACAACAAGAGCGTAAAGGAAATTTAGACATATGTCAGGGAAAAATAATGATGACAAAATCAGATGCTCCTTCTGTAACAAAACACAGGATCAGGTTCGTAAGCTGATTGCGGGGCCTGATGGAGCATTTATCTGTGATGAATGTGTAGAGATATGCATGGATATCATAGAGGATGAGTTTGATCAGGAGGACTCTCAGGAAAGCAGTAAGGAACTTGATATTAACCTGTTAAAGCCACAGGAAATCAAAGCGTTTCTTGATGAAAACGTAATTGGGCAGGAAGAAGCAAAAAAAGTGTTATCCGTTGCTGTATATAACCATTATAAGAGGGTAACAGCTGCAAAGACATCGGATGTGGAATTACAGAAGAGCAATATCATTATGCTTGGACCTACCGGCTGTGGGAAGACACTTTTAGCACAGACTCTTGCAAAGATTATAAATGTACCTTTTGCAATAGCCGATGCAACAGCACTTACTGAAGCTGGCTATGTAGGAGAAGATGTTGAAAACATTCTTCTAAAAGTGATACAGGCTGCTGACTATGATATTGAGCGTGCCCAATATGGTATTATTTACATTGATGAAATCGATAAAATTACAAGAAAGTCAGAGAACGTTTCTATTACCAGAGACGTTTCGGGTGAGGGTGTACAGCAGGCTTTGCTGAAAATTATTGAAGGTACAATTGCTTCAGTTCCACCACAGGGTGGCAGAAAGCATCCACATCAGGAGTTGATTCAGATTGATACAACAAATATCCTGTTTATCTGTGGAGGAGCTTTTGAAGGTCTTGAAAAAATCGTTGAATCAAGACTGGACAAAAAGTCAATTGGATTTAATGCGGATATCAAAGATAAGAAGGAAAGCGAGCTCAGTGTGCTGCTTTCGCAGGTGCAGCCGGAGGATCTTGTGAAATTCGGATTGATTCCGGAGTTTGTTGGTCGTGTTCCTATCAATGTTTCATTGGAGGCATTGGATGAAGAGGCTCTTATTAAGATATTGACTGAGCCAAAGAATGCTATTACAAAGCAATATAAGAAGTTATTTGAATTAGACGGCGTTCGCCTTGAGTTTGAGAAGGATGCGATTGCAGAGATTGCAAAGAAGGCATATTCTAAAAAAACAGGTGCAAGAGGATTACGCTCCATATTGGAGAAAATGATGACTGATCTGATGTTTAGAATTCCATCAGATGATACTATCGAGCAGTGCATGATTACAAAAAAGGCTGTAGATGGAGTCAGTGCGCCGCTTTTGGTGCATCGTGAAGCACCGTTAAAAAAGGCTGAATAATAGTAGAACGTCGCCGTATTATGGCGGCGTTCTGCATTTTTGTGAAAATGCAGAAGTTAACGAGGAGTAAAGATGGCAAGAATAACGAAGAAAAAAATACCGGCAGTTGCACTTCGAGGATTAACTGTTATGCCGAGTATGATAATACATTTTGATTTGAACAGAGAACAGTCAGTACATGCAGTAGAACGTGCAATGTTAAAAGACCAGATACTGTTTCTTGTCACACAAAAGGCGGCGGAAACTGTGACGCCTGTACTTGCAGATTTATGTGAGGTGGGAACACTTGCAAAAATCAAGCAGGTGCTGAAGCTTCCTAATGGCATAGTACGTGTTCTTGTGGAAGGATTATCACGAGCAAAGCTATGTGAGATTGATGAGGCAGAAACAGCATATTTACTTGCTGTTATTAAACAGTACCCAAAAGAGAATGAGGAAGATGTGCTTAGCCTGGAAACTGGAGCAGATGTAGAGGCAGAACTTGGAAATCATGCAAAATCCGAGGCTGCTGCAGAATTGACTGCTATGGTCAGGAGCCTGAGAGAGTTACTTGCAGAGTATCTTGTTTACAATCCGCGTATGAGCAAAACGTTGGAAAAACAATTTGAAGAATCAAAAAATCTCTCTGAACTGCTAGATTTTGTATCTGTTAATTTTCCAATGGGGCAGGCAGACAGGCAGCGTATATTGGAGGCTGTTGATGTTAGAGAACGTTTTTCTGTGCTGACTTCAATTCTGCTTCGCGAAATAGAAATTCTTGGTGTTAAGAAAACTCTACAGGAGCAGGTAAAAGAGCGTGTAGATAAAAATCAAAAGGAATATGTGCTTCGTGAGCAGATGAAGTATATCAAAGAAGAATTAGGGGAAGGAAACACCGGGACTGATGCAGAGCATTTTAGGGAAGCGGTTGATAAGCTGAAAGCATCCAAAGAAATTAAGGATAAGATAAGAAAAGAAATTGACCGATTTGGTCAGAACCCTGCCAGTTCTTCAGAGAGTGCAGTTTCCAGAGGCTATATTGAAACATTGTTGGAAATGCCATGGGATAAAGTATCAAAGGATAATAAAGATATTGACCATGCTGAGGAGATATTAAACGCAGACCATTATGGAATGGAAAAGGTAAAGGA
Source organism: uncultured Lachnospiraceae bacterium (assembly GCA_964579795.1). GTDB lineage: Bacteria > Bacillota > Clostridia > Lachnospirales > Lachnospiraceae > JAEYFP01. Next base: position 34,157 of record CAZOHM010000009.1, read on the forward strand.
AAGGATGCTGGAATTTCTGGCAGTCAGAAATTTGACAAAGAAAGGAGACAGTCCGATTATTTGTCTGATTGGACCACCGGGAACAGGAAAAACATCCATAGCCAGATCTGTTGCGAGAGCCTTGAACAAAGAATATATAAGAATTTGTCTTGGCGGTGTCAGGGATGAGGCAGAGATACGCGGACACAGAAGAACCTATGTAGGCGCATTACCCGGACGAATCGCAATGGGCTTAAAGAATGCCGGAGTAAAGAATCCGCTTATGCTGCTTGACGAAATTGACAAAATGAGCAGCGATTATAAAGGAGATACTGCATCTGCTCTGCTGGAGGTGCTTGACAGTGAACAAAACTGTAAGTTCCGTGATCACTATATTGAATTGCCAATCGATTTATCAGACGTACTGTTTATTGCAACTGCAAACTCAGCAGCAGATATTCCAAGGCCTTTGTTAGACAGAATGGAACTGATTGAGGTTACGAGTTATACTGAAAATGAAAAGGTTCACATTGCAAAAGAGCATCTGATCAAAAAGCAGATGGAAAAGAACGGATTGAGCCAGGACAGGCTTTCCATTCAAGATAAGGCACTTGAAAAGATCGTTAGAAATTATACACGAGAAGCAGGCGTTCGTAATCTGGAGAGAAAGATTGGAGAAATTTGCAGAAAAACTGCCAGAAAGATATGGCAGGAGCATAAAGAAACAGTGAAAGTGACACCTAAGAATCTCGAGCAGTTTCTTGGGAAAGAGCGTTATCAGTATGATATGGCAAATGAAGTGGATGAAATAGGAATTGTACGTGGACTAGCATGGACGAGTGTTGGTGGTGATACATTACAGATTGAGGTCAATGTTATGCCGGGAAAGGGAGAAATTCTCCTGACAGGGCAGCTTGGCGATGTTATGAAGGAATCTGCGCAGGCCGGAATAAGCTATATTCGTTCGATTAGTCAAAAGAATGGGATTGCTCAGGATTTCTTTAAAAAGAATGACTTTCATATTCACATTCCACAGGGATCTGTGCCAAAGGATGGTCCGAGTGCGGGAATTACAATGGCAACTGCATTGTTTTCTGCCATTACAAAGAAACCGGTACATGCCGATGTGGCGATGACAGGTGAAATCTCACTTCGGGGACGAGTACTTCCGATTGGCGGACTGAAAGAAAAAATACTTGCAGCAAAAAATGCAGGAATTAAAAAGGTTCTTGTACCGGTAAAAAACAAACGGGATATTGCAGAAATATCTGATGAAATCAAGAAAGGTCTGACCATTGTATTTGTCGAAACAATGGAAGAGGTGCTAAAGGAAGCAATATGAAAATAAAAAATGTAAATTTGGAAACTGTCTGTGGTGTAACCAGCACCTTACCCCAAAACGCGTTACCTGAAATAGCCTTTGCCGGAAAGAGTAATGTGGGAAAATCGTCATTAATCAATGCGTTGATGAACAGAAAGTCATTGGCACGAACATCAGGACAGCCCGGAAAAACACAGACAATCAATTACTACAATATCAACAGCGAACTTTATTTTGTGGATTTACCCGGATATGGATACGCAAAGGTTTCAAAAGAAGAAAAAGAACGATGGGGAAAAATGGTTGAAAATTATCTTCATTCGTCCAAACAGCTGAAAGCTGTTTTCCTTCTGATTGATATCAGGCATGAGCCATCTGCTAATGACAAAAATATGTACGATTGGATATGCAGCAATGGATTTACACCAATTATCATAGCTACAAAGCTTGATAAGATTAACAGAAGCCAGATTGATAAGAATATGAAAACAATCAGAACGACACTTGATGTGAAAAAAGAGAGCACGATGATTCCGTTTTCTGCTTTGACAAAGCAGGGGAGAGAGGTGATTTATGAAGCAATCGACCAAATACTTGAAAATAACAGTTAACATTGTAACAATGATTTTGGCAGTTACTTTTTGCATTTGGATTCTTCCAAAGATTATTGTATATTTTATGCCGTTTGTTGTAGCGGGTGTTATTGCATTGATTGCCAATCCGCTCGTGAAATTTCTGGAGAAAAGAATTAAACTTGTCAGAAAGGCTGGAACTGCATTTGTGATTATTGTCGTCCTAGGTGTAGTTGTTTTGACGATTTATTTTGTGATTGTCAAGCTGATTAGTGAAATAAATGGTTTTTTGACAACAGCGCCACAAATATGGGAGACAACAAGCAGCACTGTGAGGGAAGTTTCTACAAAGTTTGACAGATTATTTAACAGAATGCCGATTGGTTTTCAGGAATGGATGAATGGAATTGGTGACAGCTTTGGTAAAAACATGACAGAATGGTTTCAGAATTCGGGAACGCCGATAGCGGAAAGTGCCAGTAATATGGCAAAAAATGTACCACTTGCAATTGTGGGAATTATCATGTCAATTCTTGCCTCGTATATGTTCGTAGCAGAACGGGATTATATGATTCATATTATTCAGAAGGTTTTCCCGGCAAGGATGCAGGAACGTTTTCATCTTGTTTATGCAACAATGAGGAATGCAGTTGGTGGATATTTTAAGGCACAGTTTAAGATTATGGGAGTCGTATATGTGATTCTTTTGATTGGACTGGCAATTCTAAATGTGAAATATGCGTTTTTAATTGCACTGTTGATTGCGTTACTTGATTTCCTTCCTTTCTTTGGGACAGGAGCAGTCATGTGGCCGTGGGCAGTAATTGCATTTTTTCAGAATAATTATAAGCTGACAATCGGACTGGCTATTATCTGGGCTATCAGTCAGTTGGTCAGGCAGCTGATTCAGCCAAAGCTTGTTGGTGAATCCATTGGATTGGAGCCAATACCGACATTGGTGTTTTTGTATATTGGATTTCGTGTCAGTGGAGCTGCCGGCTTGATTTTAGCAGTGCCTATCGGTATGATTGTTATCAATTTGTATCGAGCAGGTGTGTTTAGTAACTTTGTTTACAGTGTGCAGATACTTGCAAAGGATTTGAGCAAAATCAGGAGGTTCGAAAAAGAGGATCTTGTAAAAGAAGGAATTTTGACGACAGAAGAGTTTGAAACGATTGTAAAAGAAGTGCATGAGGAAGAAAAGGAAAGCAGGGAGCAGGATGAGAAACATCAGGATGATTCTGCAGTATGAAGGAACACGTTATCAAGGATGGCAGAAGCAGACATCAACTGCTAATACGATACAAGGTAAATTAGAAGAGCTTCTTTCAAAAATGACAGGAGAAAAAATAGAACTTCAAGGCTCTGGACGAACAGACGCAGGCGTACATGCAAAAGGACAAATTGCCAATTTTCACACAGACTGTGAAATGGCTGTTGAAAAAATGCAGGAATATATTAATCAATATTTACCCGAGGATATTCGTGTGCTGTCTGTGACAGAAGTATCCGAACGGTTTCACAGCAGACTTCATGCAGTTGAAAAGGTGTACCAGTACAGGATTCATAATGCAGAAGTGGCAGATGTGTTTACAAGACGATATACTTATCATGATACAGACAGTCTGAATGTTGATCTTATGCGTGAGGCAGCCGCACTTTTGTGTGGAACACACGATTATAAGGCGTTCTGCACAAACAAGAGATTAAAAAAATCAACAGTCAGGACCATTTCTTCGATCAATATTGAGCATGTTGGTGATGAACTGCAGATTACATATTGCGGGAATGGATTTTTGTATCATATGGTCAGAATTATGACCGGAACATTACTGGAAGTAGGAACAGGGCAGAGAGTGCCTGCAGATATGCCACAAATCCTTGCATCAAAAAACCGCGAAAATGCGGGAATGCTTGTGCCTGGACAAGGACTGACACTGTTGGAGGTCAGATATCATGATTAATATATTGGCAAAAAGATTTGTAAAGGATTACGATAATGTGGAGAATGCGTCAGTCAGACAGTCATATGGCGTATTATGCGGAGCAGTTGGAGTTTTTTTTAACATAGTGTTGTTTTTTATGAAGGTGTTTGCCAGTATACTCAGCGGATCTGTTGCAATTATGGCAGATGCGTTTAATAACCTTTCTGATGCAGGCTCTTCTATTATTATGATGGTTGGCTTTAAAATGTCAGGTCAGAAACCTGATCCGGAGCATCCATTTGGGCATGGCAGAATTGAATATGTAACCGGATTGATAGTATCAATGATGATTATTTTGATGGGAATAGAGCTTGTTAGGACGTCTGTTGATAAAATTCTGCATCCATCAGATGTCAGCTTTACAAATGTGACAATCATCATTTTGATAATCTCTGTATTAGTGAAGCTTTATATGTATTCTTACAACAAAAAGACATCTGATAAGATTAGCTCGGCTGCTATGAATGCGACGGCACTTGACAGCTTCACTGATTCTGCTGCGACATCCATTGTCCTGCTTTCCATGATGATTTCAGAGTTTACAGGTGCTCATGTTGATGGAATCTGCGGATTGCTCGTTGCTGCATTTATTTTGTATACGGGATTCAGTTCGGCAAAGGATACACTTGATCCATTGCTTGGTGCCAAGCCGGATGAAGAATATATCGATAAGATTGAAAAATTTGTAACCTCCTATCCGAATGTATTGGGTGTTCATGATTTGATCATTCATGATTATGGTCCCGGACGTGTGATGATTTCCCTTCATGCGGAAGTACCGTCTGATGGTGATATTATGGAACTGCATGATACGATCGACAATATTGAAAAGCGCCTAAAAGAAATACTTGGTTGTGAAGCAGTTATTCATATGGATCCTGTTGTTGTGGATGATGATGTAACAAATCGTATGAAAAAACTGACAGAGTTGATTGTAAAAGGAATTGATGAACAATTGACAATGCATGATTTTCGTATGGTACAGGGTCCAACACATACGAATCTGATATTTGATGTAGTTGTTCCATTTGATTTCAAAATTTCTGATAAAGAAGTTACGGAAACAATTGTCAGCCATGTACGCGATTTACCGGGTAATCATTTCGCAGTTGTGAATATTGACAAACCATATATGTAAAAATTCTTGACGTTCAACGAAGTGGTAGCGTATAATGCTCTCGTAGAACTAACACGATTCTATTAAGGAGGAAGATTATGAAAAAGAAATTACTTAGCGTAGTTTTGAGTGTTTCAATGGTAGCAGCTCTTCTTGCTGGATGTGGAAGCACAGCAGCAACAGCACCGGCAGACACAGCAGCAACAGAAGAACCTGCAGCAGAGGAACCAGCAGCAGAGGAACCAGCAGCAACAGAAGAATCAACAGATGCAGCAGCAACAGAAGAAGCTCCTGCAGAGGACACAGCAGCAGAGGGGATTTTTCCTGCAGTTGCAAAAGAAGATTTAAAGATTGGTGTAATTCATATTACTGATCCTGCAGAAGGTTCAGGATATACATACACACATGATCTTGGTATTCAGGGAATGCAGAAGAAACTTGGACTTGATGACAGCCAGATTATCAGAAAGAACAATACTTCAGATGCAGATCCTACAGCAGTTGAGAACGCTATGTTAGAGTGTATTGAAGAGGGATGCCAGATTATTTTTGCAACAAGCTATGGCTATATGGATACATGTGAAAAGCTTGCAGCAGAATATCCGGATGTTATTTTCTCACATGGTACAGGATATAAATGTAATGGGAAGAACTTTAATAATTATTTTGGAAGAATTTATCAGGCTAGATATCTTGCAGGTATTGCTGCCGGATTAAAGACAGAATCAAATAAAATTGGTTATGTTTCTGCATTTGGTAAGACACTTTCAGAAACAGGTGGCGGTATTGATGCATTTGCAATGGGTGTTGATTCTGTGAATCCTGATGCACAGGTTTTTGTAAAGGTAACAAACAGCTGGTATGATCCGGAAGGAGAGACACAGGCAGCTCAGGCATTAATCGCAGAGGGATGCGATGTACTTGCACAGCATTGTGATACTCCTAACCCACAGCTTGCAGCTGAAGAAGCTGGCGTTTATGGTGTTGGTTACAACTCAGATATGAGTAAGGATGCTCCTGATGCGGTTCTTTGCTCTGTAATGTGGGATTGGACAGCATACTATTCATGGGCTGTTGAGCAGGTTATCAATGGAACATGGACTGGTGAGAATTATTACGGCGGAATGGCAGAAGGTCTTGTGAAGATTTCAGATCTTGCCGACTTTAATGATCCTGAAGCAGCAGCTAAAATCGAAGAGGTTCAGGCAAAAATGTTAGATGGTTCTTTCAATGTATTTGACGGAGTGATCGAAACAAATGACGGTTCTACTGTTGGTGAAGAAGGAAAGACACTTGACGATGCAACAATTCAGGGTGGCATTGACTGGTATTACAAGAATGTAACAGAGAAATAAATTGATGATGATATACATTATTCACGAGGGAGTGAACCATTTGGTTTGCTCCCTTTTTGATGTTCATCAAAGCTTTGAACCAAAACTGACAAAATCAAGTGTTAGTTCTACAAAATTAGTTTATTAACTAAATCATTTATGATATAATTTAATATAATGTGTGTGTTTAACAATGAAATGTAAACAGGGAAGGTGCAGTCATGGGTGATGGATTGAATAAATGTGCAATTGAATGTAAAGGAATAACCAAAACCTTTGGTTCAGTTGTCGCAAATGACAAGATTGATCTTCAAGTGAATTATGGGGAAATACTAGCATTACTTGGAGAAAACGGCTCAGGAAAGACAACACTGATGAATATGCTGTCGGGTATATATCATCCAGACAAGGGACACATTCTTCTGGATGGAAAAGAAGTGTACATCAATTCTCCGATTGATGCGGCAGCACTTGGAATAGGAATGATTCATCAGCATTTTAAGCTTGTTGATGTGTTTAATGCGATGGATAATATTGTGCTTGGTACTGACGAAAAGCATATAAAATCGCAGGTGCTTAAGGAACGGATTTTTGAAATCAGTAAACGATTCGGTCTGGAGGTTGAACCTGAGAAAAAGATTTATGATATGTCAGTTAGTGAAAAGCAGACAGTAGAGATTATGAAAGTCTTATACAGAGGAGCCAAGATTCTGATCCTTGATGAGCCAACAGCAGTATTGACTCCGCAGGAAACAGAACAGCTTTTTACTATCCTGCGTAGAATGAAAGAGCAGGGAAGTGCAATTATTATTATCACTCATAAATTAAATGAGGTACTTGCAATTAGTGACCGAGTTACAATTCTTAGAAAAGGAAGGTCAATTGATACCGTAGAGACAAGCGGTACCGACCAGAAAAAGCTTACAGAATTAATGGTAGGCAGATCGATTAATCTGGAAATTGACAGACCTGATCCAGAAAATGTACGAAAGGTGCTTGAAGTAAAGAATTTGAGCGTAGACAGAGATGATGGGTCACATGCTCTACTGGATGTTTCATTTGCAATAAATGCCGGAGAAATTCTTGGTGTTGCAGGTGTTGCAGGAAGCGGACAAAAAGAGCTTTGCGAATCAATTGCAGGATTGATGCATATTAAATCAGGCAATATCCTATATGAAGACCAGAATATTGTTGGAAAGACGCCTGAGGAAATATTGAATTATGGAATTACAATGTCTTTTGTACCTGAGGACAGACTTGGTATGGGTCTTGTGGCATCTATGGGTATGACGGATAATATGCTGCTAAAAAGCTATAAGAAAAACAAAGGCGCCTTTATTGACAGAAAACCAGCAAAAGAGCTGGCAGAGAAATTGATTGATAAGCTTGAGATTGTGACACCAGGTACGGAGACACCTGTCAGACTGTTGTCTGGTGGAAACGTACAGAAGGTATTGCTTGGCAGAGAGATTGAGACAAAGCCGAATGTGCTGATTACAGCATATCCAGTACGTGGATTGGATATTAATTCCTCCTACATAGTTTATGATTTGCTGAATGAACAGAAAAAAAATGGAGTTGCGGTCATGTTTGTAGGAGAGGATTTGGATGTTCTGCTGGAGTTAACAGATCGTTTGATTATTTTGTGTCATGGAGAAATACTTGGTGATGTACGGACAAAGGATATTTCAAAAGAAGATGTCGGATTATTGATGGGAGGTGGCAAAGACAGATGAGAGAGCCATTCATTCGTACGATAAAACGTGCGGAGTTACCCAAACAACAAATTGCAAAGCTCAGAATACTTGCTTTGTTCCTGTCTCTTATTGCAGGCGGATTGTTTTTGCTTTGTCTGAAACAAAATCCATTTCTGATTTATGGAACAATTATTTCAGGTGCATTCCGAAGTGGCATGGCAATACGAGCTACAATAAAATTCATGATACCCTTGTTTATTGCTTCTCTTGGTGTCACAATTGCATTTAAAATGCTGTTCTGGAATATCGGAGCAGAGGGACAGATTATTATGGGAGGAATATTTGCTTCCTACTTTGCACTGTTTCATTCTGACTGGCCAAGAGCTGTTTTACTGATAGTAATGTTTTTAGCCGGAATACTTGGCGGTGGTCTGTGGGGATTGATTCCTGCATTCTTCAAATCAAAGTACAATACAAATGAAACACTGTTTACGCTGATGCTCAATTATATTGCGCTATATATAATTTCCTTCTTAAGGGATGGCCCATGGAGGGATCCGGCAAATCCGGGATTTGCAAAGATTGCAACATTTGATGCAAATGCTTGTCTGCCAAAGGTATTTGGTGTGCAGATAGGTTGGATTATTGCACTTGTATTATTCGCATTTGTTTATTTCTATATGAATAAAACAAAGCAAGGATTTGAAATCAGCGTGGTTGGATCGTCACATGCGACCGCAACCTATGCGGGTATGAATGTATCCAAGATTATGCTGAGAACGGTGTTCTTAAGTGGTGCAATATGTGGTATTGCCGGTATGACACAGGCATCGGGGTCTGATTTGACACTGGCATCAGGGATAGCAGGCGGCATTGGATTTACTGCAATTATTGTCGCATGGCTTGGAAATCTTAATCCTGTAACGATATTTATTGTATCTCTTCTTTTCAGTGTACTTGAGAAGGGAAGCGGCGTGATTCAGTCAAGCTATGGATTGTCCACAGACTGCTCTGATGTTTTACAGGGAATTATTTTATTCTTTATTTTAGGGTGTGAATTTTTCATTCGATATCAGTTTGTAATCCGTAAAAAAAAGAGTGCAGAAGAAGGGAGTAATGTATAATGGATTTCATTACTAATTTTATTGTTGCAGCTGTTCTTGCCGGAACCCCTCTTTTGTTTGGAACACTTGGGGAAATCATGAATGAGCGTGTTGGACACTTAAATCTTGGTGTGGAAGGAATGATGTCTGTCGGAGCATTGGCAGGTTTTATGATCGGATATCATACAGACAGCTTTCTGATCGCAATACTTGCATCTTTTGTGGCAGGAGCATTAACCGGTGCCATTTATGCACTTCTCACTATTACATTTATGGCAAATCATACAGTAACCGGTTTGACATTGACTATTTTTGGAATAGGTATTACCAATTTTATTGGCTTCTATTGTCTTGGCCTGTCAGAAGAAGGAACATTGAAGCTGCCAGTGGGTATTACAGAACAGATGAGAAGTGTTAATATTCCGATTCTTAGTTCAATACCGGTGCTTGGAAAAATATTGTTTTCCTATAATCCATTTGTATATATTGGAATAGTAATTGCTATTATCCTCTCATTTTACTATTATCGTACAAAGCTTGGATTAAATGTGCGTGCAATTGGAGAGAATCCCGCTGCGGCAGATGCTGCAGGTATCAATGTTACAAAGTGGAAATATGTGAATGTCATTATTGGCGGCGGTATATGCGGAATTGGTGGTGCATATACAATTATGATTACGAATGGGGGCGTATGGATTTCTGACTGTGTATGCGGTCTTGGCTGGATAGCCGTTGCTCTCGTAATCTTTGCTACATGGAAACCGCTGAATGCAATTTTTGGATCGTTGGTATTTGGAGCACTTCGTATTCTTAAATATTATGTTAATAAAGAAGTGATTCCGATTCCTGATGCGTTTTATGATATGCTTCCGTTTGTGATAACTGCTGTCATTCTCGTTGCTGTATCGGTCAGACGAAACAAAGAAAAGGCACAGCCTGCATATTGTGGAAATAACTACTTCCGTGAAGAACGATAATTAATGACTATTCAAAAAATAAGGATTGTGATATAATATATAAGTTGTTTATGAGCGTTTAAGATATCACAAATGGAGTGTGGAATTATGAAAAAGAAAAATCGTTCTAGAATTATAGTATTGGTAATTAGTATAGTAGTTGTTTTGCTATTGGTTGTAGGTGCAATATTTCTTGTAAAAAAGCTTTCGGGGTTGAAATCACTTGCACTGTCACCTGATTTCCAGGAACAGGAGCTTGATATCAATTCGGATTATACGTTTTCCGTTATTGCTGATCCTGAGAATGCAAGCCTTAAGTCAGTAGAGTATATTGTTGATAATCCAGCAGCTTCTTTCTCAGCAGGAGAGGATGGCAAGGCAATTCTTCATACGGTTTCGGAAGGAACTGTAACAGTATGCGTAAAGAAATCGAAAGTAGAGAGTAATTACTTAACCTTTAATATTGTTGATCAGGCAGCAGCGGCAGCAGCTGCACAGGCAGAAGCAGAAGCACAGGCTCAGGCAGAGGCACAGGCTCAGGCAGAGGCAGAGGCAGCAGCAGCTGCAGAGGCAGCAGCTAACGCAACACAGCTTGTAATGGCAACAGATAATGTAAAGATTCGTGAAACACCAAGTATGGATGGAAATGTACTTGATATTTGTAAGAAGGGTGATTCCTTCACAAGATATGAAGAAACAGAGGACGGATGGAGCAAAATTGATTTCAATGGTACAGAAGCATATATGAAGTCAGAATTCCTGCAGGTTACTACTGAAGAAGAGCTTTTAAAGGCAAAGGAAGAGACTGCCGAACAAGAAAAGAAGGCTGAAGAGGAAAAGAAGAAGGAAGAAGAAACAAAGAAGGAAGAAACTCCTGCAGCCACAGCGGACACTACCGCAGCTGATGCAGCAGCAACACAGGCAGCGACACAGGCGGCAACCGATGCAGCAAATGCAGCGGCAGCAGCACAAGTTGCAGCCGCACAGGCAGCAGCGGCAGCAGCAAGTCCATATGTATGGACTTATCAGGGAACAGGCTTCACACAGCAGGAGGTTAACTATTTCCATAGTCTTTGGGATTACACAGGGCAGTATGATGAGATGGTTACGCATCATTCAGCAGGTGAGTTAGTTCATTTATGTGAGATACAGGGTTACAGATAATTGTAAATACGAGATGAAATGCCAGGCATTGCCAATGCCTGGCATTTCATTACATAAAAAAGCTGGATTTTTTTGAGACAATTAGATACGGTATTTGTGTGGAGGTGACTGTTATGTACAGAATATTTATTGTAGAGGATGATGAAATCATTGCAGAACAGATTAAAAGTAATTTGGAAAGCTGGGAATATCAGGTCTGTATGGCAGAGGATTTTCATAATGTGATGAGTCAGTTTGCAGAATGGACACCGCAGCTCGTACTGCTTGATATTACATTACCGTTTTTTAATGGATTTTATTGGTGTACTCAGATTAGACAGCTGTCAAATGTTCCAATCATTTTTATTTCGTCTGCAGAAGACAAAATGAACATGGTTATGGCGATGAACATGGGAGCAGATGACTTTGTTAGTAAGCCTTTTGATATGGATGTGCTGTCTGCAAAAATCCAGGCGTTGTTGAGACGTACTTATTCCTTTGCCACAACAGTAAATCTGCTGGAGCATAAAGGTGTTATCTTGAATTTGGCAGATGCAAGCATGACAGTCGGAACACGGCATATTGAATTAACAAAAAATGAATTTCGTATATTACAGAAGCTGTTTGAGAACAGAGGCAGTATTGTGACTCGTGAAGAGCTGATGAAGCATTTGTGGAACAGTGAATGCTTTATTGATGACAATACGTTATCTGTAAATATTACGAGATTAAGAAAAAAGCTTTCAGAAGCAGGTATGGAAGGATATATTGTAACTAAAAAGGGAGAGGGATACTACGTATGAAGCAATATCTGCTGGATCGAATAAAAATCATAGGGATGTTTTTGCTGTTTGCATGTATGATACTTTGTGTGGAATGGGTTTATTCAGAAAAAATGAGCGTATGTCTGTATGCACTTGCTCTTTGCTTATTTATATTTATTTGCATTGGAACATATGATTTTGCCAAATACATAAAACGAAGGAATCTACTACGTGATATTAATACACAAATCAGTACGCTGCCTCAGATAGAACGAATGCCGGAGCCAAAAGACTGTATGGAGACACTTTATCAGGACATTTTTTTTGGCGTTGATAAAAGCAGAGGAGAAGCCTTTCTTCGGGAAAGCAGACATGAAGAGGAATGTAGAGATTATTATACAATCTGGGTACATCAGATTAAGACACCGATTTTTGCACTTCGCCTTCTTTTGAAGAACGAAGAGGATCAGACAAGAAAAATGATGCTTGAGCAAGAACTGTTTAAAATAGAACAGTATGCTGAAATGGTGCTGCACTTTGTCAGAATAGACAGTATGAGTGCGGACTTTGTATTTAGAGAGTATAATCTTGTAGAACTTGTCAAAAATGCATTGAAAAAATTTGCATCTGTCTTTTCTTATAAAAAGCTGGCATTAGATTTGAAATTTCCAACAGAAGCTGCAAAAGCCGCAGCTGCTGTTGGAATTACAGATGAGAAATGGACAAGTCTTGTTATTGAGCAGTTGCTGTCCAATGCAGTCAAATACACAAAACAGGGAAAGATAACAATAGAAGTGGCTCTGCTTGAGAAAGAAAACTGCTGGTGCCTGAAAATTGAAGACACCGGTATTGGAATTGCACCTGAAGATTTACCAAGAATTTTTGAACGTGGATTTACCGGATTTAATGGACGTCAGGATAAAAAATCAACCGGAATAGGGCTTTATTTGTGTAAACGCACTACTGACCGATTGGGTCAAAAGCTAGATGTACAGTCTGAACTGTCAAAAGGTACAACTGTTCGACTTCTTATTCCATGTGCGCCCAAATGATTCTTTCAACTTTGTAAGGTTATTTAACAAAATGTAATCTAAATCAATAGGTAAACGGACTCCAGACTGCTATACTTTTTCCATGGTTGAGAAATCAATGTCTGAAAGTAGCACAACGAATTGAAAATGGAGGAAGGATATAATGGCTGTTTTAGAAGCAAAAAGTCTAAAGAAAATTTATACAACAAGATTTGGAGGAGCACAGATACAGGCTCTTGAGGATGTCTCTTTTTCTGTAGAGGCAGGCGAATATGTGGCAATTATGGGAGAGTCGGGTTCAGGAAAAACAACACTGCTGAATTTACTGGCATCTCTTGATAAACCGACTGGAGGAGAAATACGTTTAAATGGAGAGCCGTTTTCTTCCATTCGCCAAAGGGAACTTTGTGCATTCAGAAGAGATAATCTCGGATTTGTATTTCAGGATTTTAATCTTCTTGATACATTTTCTTTGAAGGATAATATTTATCTTCCGCTTGTACTGCAGGGAATAGATGCATCCGTTATGCGCAAACGTTTGGAACCAATTGCCCGACAGCTTGGTATACAGGAACTGTTGGAAAAGTTTCCATATGAGGTTTCCGGTGGACAAAAACAGAGAGCAGCAGTTGCGAGAGCATTGATTACGAATCCGCAGCTGATACTTGCTGATGAACCAACAGGAGCACTCGATTCTAAGGCGGCAGCCTCTCTGATGAAGCTGTTTTCACAGATTAATCAGCAGGGACAGACGATCATTATGGTAACACACAGTATTCAGGCAGCAAAGAGCGCAGGCAGAGTATTGTTTATTAAGGATGGAAATCTGTTTCACCAGATTTACAGAGGAAACGCAACGGAAGAGGAAATGTATCGAAAAATTGCAGATGCACTTTCTGTATTACAGGCAGGAGGTGAGCAGCATGCAGAGAAGTAAAACAGTTATTCTGCCAAAGCTTGCCATTGTAAATATTAAAAAGAACGGGAATGTATATCTTCCATATATTTTAACATTGGCATTTATGATTAGCGTATTTTTTATTTTTGATGCGATTTCCAGAAACGAATTAATGCAAAAGCTACCATATGCGGCTTATATTCAAATGCTAATGATGATTAGTGAGGTTCTGCTTGGAATTATCATTGCACCATTTCTGTTTTATACGAACAGCATTTTTATGAAACGCAGAAAAAATGAACTTGGATTGTACAGTATTCTTGGATTGGAAAAAAAACATATTGGTATGATGATGTGCATAGAGACAATACTCATATTTTGTGCATCTGCAATTCTTGGATTAGTGACAGCAATATTGTTTTCTGATGTGCTGTTTGGAGCACTTATGAAAGTATCAGGTTTTATTGTGGATGTGTCCTTTTCCATAACGCCTGTTAGCTTTTACACAACACTTTCCTATTTCGCATTTATTAGCGGTGCGAATCTATTTGTAAATCTGTTTCAGATTTCCATGGCGAATCCTTCGGATTTGTTGAAAACAGGTAAAAAGGGAGAAAAAGAGATCAAGCATATTATTGTTCCGACAATACTCGGAATTTTGACACTTGGATGGGGATATGCAGTTGCCCTGCTTGCCAAGATGGATTCATTTGTATTTGTGAATTTCTTTCTGGCAGTATTTTTAGTGGTGATTGGTACTTATTTTCTCATTACAGCAGGAAGCATTGTGTTTCTGAAAAAGCTGAAAAAGACAGAACGAATTTACTACCATAAAGAGAACTTTGTAACAATTTCCGGCATGCTGTATCGAATGAGAAAAAATGCGGCAAGTATTGTTAATATTTGCATATTCGCTACAATGGCTATGATAACATTGATTTGTACGTTCTCCGTTGCGTTTGGGCAAGAGAAAGCAACACATTTTCTTTTCCCCTATGATGTATGTTTTGAATTTAAGAATGAGACTGAAAATCAAGGTCTGGCAGTAAAAGGATTTTTAGATGATTCTGCACAGCTTGCAGAACAGTCAGGTGTCACAGTGCTTGAACAGACAGAATTTGTATATCGGGATTTTAAAGCAGATATGGAAGGTAACAGATTGGCTTTACATGATCCGGATTCTTATGACAGTGCTGATCTGGATGTCAGATTAATGACAATATCTGATTATAATCGGACAGAACAGGAACATAAGGAACTGAAGGCAGGAGAAATTCTGCTGTACTCCAGTATCGCAGACTATGGACAGAATACGATTGTGCTCGGGGAACAGGAGTATTCAATAGCAGAGGAGATTAAATCCGTCAGATTTGATCATAAGGAACCGAAATCATTTGCAAAAAGAATATACTATATAGTAATGGAAGATGAAGCTACTGTTTGCTCTGTAGCAGATGCATATCAAGCTGATACAAAGGGAATCCGTGTTGAGTATTTCAATATAGGACAGGATACAAAAGCAAATCTTGCATTTCTGGAATTGCTCACAAAAAAATATGAAAGTCTGCCTCAATATATGAATTCTGAAAATGTTTTCGACTGGGATGCACAAATGCGATCCATGAATGGTGGTTTAATATTCCTTGGTGTATTTTTCTCAATTGTGTTTACCCTATGTCTGATTCTTGTTATGTATTACAAACAGATAGCGGAAGGCCTTGAGGATCGACGAAATTTTGTTATCATGAAACAGGTTGGTATGAACAGCGAAGAAGTACGAAGTACGATTAAACGGCAGATTATGCTTGTTTTCTTCTTACCTTTGTTTGCAGCACTGCTTCATACAACAGTATCTCTTAATATGGTCAGTAAGCTGTTAAGTGCCATTCATATATATGACAGTATGTTGTTCATAAAATGTGCAGCAGCAGTAGCAGCACTGTTTCTGATAATCTATGGAGTCAGCTATGTCCTTACTGCGAGAACATATTACAAGATAGTAAACGAAGAACAATAGAATATTAGAACAGCACAAAAGAAAGATATCAATACTGATATCTTTCTTTTGTTTTTACATAAATCTGACGGAAAAAAGTTGACATTATTTACATAATATAGTAAGATAACAATGTTATATAACTTAGATGCGTAACTTAGATACACAACAATGATACATAACATAGATACACAACTAAGATATGTAACAACGTTACCAATACTCTATTTAAGAATGGACAGGAAAATATAATGCCTCCAAGAGAGAAGGTTTCGAAGGAACAGGTGCTTCGTACAGCATTTGAGATGACAAGAGAACATGGTTTTGAAGCGCTGACGGCGAGAAAACTGGCAGAGCAGTTAGGAAGCTCGACACAGCCTATTTTTCGTGCTTACGAAAACATGGATATGCTAAAAAGGGATCTGTTCTTTAAAAGTGCGGAATTTTTTTCAGATTATATGCTGAAAAAAAGAAGTGGGAATACACCGGCCTATCTTACAATGGGAATGGCATATATTGAACTTGCCAAAAAGGAGTATCATCTGTTTCGACTTCTTGCGGCAATTGATGATTATGAGACGGACACAATTCACGAATTTCTACAACAGGGAGATAATACAGAACTGTTGGAAAAACTTCCGGACACAAAATCATTGAGTGCAGAAAAGAAAAAAGAATTGTTTCTTATGGTATGGATGTTTACTCATGGAGTGGCGACAATGGTAACAAGCCGGCGTGTGGAGCTTTCTGACAGGGAAATCAAAAAGCTGCTTATCAAGGCTTATGAAGGATTTAATTCTGTCCAAAAGGATAACAGTCGCGTTTGACAAATGAAAATGCAATGGAGGGATTGCAGTGACAAATGCACAGCAAAGGCATGTCAAAATGAAAAAGCGGTTCCGAAAAAATGTGAAGCGAATGGTCAGAACGATATTATTGGCGCCGGGGAAGCTGCCAAGAATTCGTTTCCAAGTGCTGGAACATGCAATCAGAGCCTGCGAAGTAAGTGGTATCACATTTGTAGTAGCGTTGCTCACGTGTCTACTCAGACCGGATCGTGTAAATGTTGTTCTGAGTATGGCTTCAGCAGCAGTCTTTTTCGGTTTGCTTCTTGTAATCAAGCTGGAACAGTATCAGGAAATATTGGATAAACAGGAATTTTCGTAAAGATGTATAACAAGGGAAAAGTAAATGTTTTAGTAAGCAAAAGGGGCGAACTGAAACAAAATGCGCCAGCGCAGGCGTGAAAAAAGCGCACGGGGAATATTTTATATAAACAATGCAGATGCAGGGGAAGCATCTGCATTTTTTCTTGTAGGAATATCTGTTTTTTGATATGATAATCATAGTATAAAGTCAAAAAGATGTGAGGTCTAGTATGAAATATGCAATCATTGCAGACATACATGGAAATTTGCCTGCACTGCGAGCTGTTTTGCAGGATGCAGGAGAGCAGGGGGCAGAAGGATACTTGCTTTGTGGTGATTACTTTATGTGTCTTCCATGGACAAATGAAGTTTTAGAAATTATATGCAGGCTTAAAAACGCTTATGCTGTATCCGGAAATGAGGATTTGTATTTTGATAAGTGTATCGGAAAAGATCTTGAACATCCGGATGATTCACAGTATCTCGCAATTTATTGGGCATATCGGACGATTACAGAGAAACATAAAAAATATATTTTGAACCTACCGGAAAAGCTACAGTTTTCTGTGCACGGAATGCCGGTGTATATGGCTCACGGAGCAAAGACATATGTACATGAAACATTAGAGGAACGATTGACTTCTCATGTAGCAGATTATTTCAGGGAACATGTCTATTCACATGCAGCGTATCAGAAGTTTATCGCGAATAGATTGAATGGAAATGAACAGTTTCAGGAAAAGATAGATAAGCTTGGGAAAGGCATTTATGTTTTTGGACACTCCCATTTACAATGGTACTATGAGAAGGATGGAAGATGGTTTATTAATCCGGGCTCAGTTGGGTTTCCGTTAGATGGAAATTCTGATTCAGCATATTCCCTGCTGACAATTGACGCAGATGGCAGCTGTACTGTCGAACAACGCAGAGTTGCGTATGACAGAGCAGGGACTGTTGAGGCAGCACGCAAATCAGGTTTACATAAATTTGCACCTGAGTGGACGGAACTTGTAATTGAAGAGGTCGAGACGGCCTATGAACAGATTGCATTTTTCTTAAGAATTGCAGAACAGTACGCAGACAAAAAAGGAGATTCTGTACGTCCATATAAAAAAGAAACCTGGTGTGAAGCATATTCATACTGGAAACGGAGGAAAGAAAATGATAGA
Organism: uncultured Lachnospiraceae bacterium; assembly: GCA_964579795.1. Lineage (GTDB taxonomy): Bacteria > Bacillota > Clostridia > Lachnospirales > Lachnospiraceae > JAEYFP01. Next base: position 52,370 of record CAZOHM010000009.1, read on the forward strand.
AAAGATACTGTTTATTGCTGATTTGTCGCCGATTATCAAGGATTTTGCCGGAGTACTTGAAAAAGAATACCATGTACAGCTAGTACAATTTGACTGGAAGGATGTTGAGAAATATCTAAAAATTTCAGATACAGAGCTTCTTCTTGTGTTCCTGAAAAATCCAGATATGCAACAAAAAAACTGTCTTCATAAGCTTTTACATGATGAAAAGTATGGAAAGCTTCCAATCATTATTTTCGGCGCACAAAACGAAACGGCCGGATATATTGATTTCTGGAAGGGAAACATTAAGAGTGTAGTTTTTACTCCGGTTACAACAGCAGAAATGCTAATAGCAGTAAAGAAAGTCTGCACGAAACTGGAAGGTGAATATATAAAAAAAATGACAGGGAAGACACCTGAAGAAAACCTGTCGGAAGAGACGAAAGCTTCTGTGACAAGTGAACAATCAGGAGAATACTCTGAGACAATCACAGAGGACAAGCCAGAAAAACAGCCGGCAGAGAATCAACCTGTAGAGCAGCTTCCAGCAGAACAGGATAACAGAAAACATATTCTTGTTGTAGATGACGATCCTATAATGCTGAGAACAATCATGAACTGGCTAAAAGAGACATATAGGGTGTCAGTAGTGAAGTCCGGAACCGCAGCAATTTCGTTCCTTGCAAAACAAAAACCTGATCTGATACTTTTAGATTATGAAATGCCAATATGCAGTGGTGTTCAGACATTGGAAATGATCAGAAGTGAAAAAGAAACAAAGTCGATTCCTGTCTTCTTTCTTACTGCTGTTTCGGATATGGAACGTGTGAAGTCAGCAATAGAATTACATCCGGAGGGATATCTGTTAAAAACTGACGCATCAATTACATTACTCAGCAAGCTGGATCAGTTTTTTGGCGGAGATAAATAATGGGTAGGATGGCATTATTCTTGAAAGAATATCGAATTGATTCAGACGAAGAAAAACATGCAATCGAGATCAGAGTAGCTGAAAAAAATAAAGCCTATGTCATTATCGTTGGTGTCATTTTTCTCTTTATTGAAGTAATCTATGCAGTGTATGACAACTTTAATGTGGGAGATTTGTATGTTGAAACACAATATTTATATAATATCATTCATGTTTGCTTTTTCTGTAGTGTTGCAGTCATGGTAGCTTTAAATGTGCTTTGGAATCATAAAACAGAGGAAAAATATCGTGTATTGAACATGATTACATTTTGCTTTGAGATAGCAATACTGGTACTGAGTATGACAGCAACCATTTTGGATTCGGCTACGCTTGATTATCCGGATATGCTGGAGTATTTTGTTTGCTTATTTACATTGGCTTCGATTCTATATACTCATCCGATTTATTTTGGAATGCTCAGTTTAATTGGAAGTATTTCAGCAACGGTATTGATTGATATATTTGTAGAAAACGCTACCAGAACTGTTTCCCTTCCATTTGTAATGATTTTTACACTGATGTCATTTCTTGTTGCCGTATCCAAACGAATGATTCTTATTCGCGAAACAAAGCAGACACAGGTGATTTTGAAACTGAAGGAAGAGGCTGATCAGGCAAATGATACAAAATCCAAGTTTCTTGCAAACACAAGCCATGAGATTCGTACTCCGCTTAATGCAATTATTGGAATGTCAGCAATGCAGATGCGTCAAGAGCTTCCGGGGCGTGCAATGGAGTATGCAAGACAAATTCATGCAGCAGGGAAGGGTCTTCTGACAATTATTAATGATATTCTTGATTTCTCAAAGATTGAGTCGGGAAAGATGGAAATCATTCCGGTTGAGTATGATGTGATGGCACTTGTTAATGAGTTAAGCAGTCTTGTACTTGTCAGAATTGCAGATAAGCCTGTGAAGCTACTGTTTCAAATCAACCAGACACTCTCATACAGGCTATTTGGTGATGACATTCGTATCAAGCAGGTATTACTAAATCTTGCGACAAATGCTGCAAAATTCACACAAAAAGGTACCATTACAATTCGTATTGACTATATACGTCAACAAACATCTCAACAGGACAATCAAATCCTGCTGAAATGCAGCGTTGAGGATACCGGTATTGGAATGAAAGTGGAGAATATAGAAAAACTGTTTGACTCATTTAGTCAATTGGACATGGAGAAGAATCGTAAAATAGAAGGAACGGGACTTGGACTGTCTATTTCCAAACAATTGGTTACTCTAATGGGAGGAACAATAGGAGTCAGTAGTGTCTATGGAGAGGGCAGTAACTTTTTCTTTGAGATTCCACAACAGATAGTAACAGTGAAAGCTAAGGAGTCAAAGTGTGAATCTGTAGGGAAGACAGAGACAGTTTGTGACAAGTACGGAGAAGTACTTGAAAAGCTGTCTGGTCAATTAGATTATGAAAGCAGAGCTAATGGTAATTATCTGATTCCGGCTGCCGAACTCATGCTTTGCGAGGAATATCTTGTTATGTTCCAGGATCGGATGTCTGAAACACATTTTACAGCAAAACAGGCCAAAATCCTGATTGTGGATGATAATTTGATAAATCTACAGGTGGCAGAGGGACTTTTGGAGCCTTATCAAATTCAGATAGAAACAGCACAGAGTGGACAGAACGCTCTGGATATGCTTGCACAAAGCAAATATGATTTAATATTTATGGACCATATGATGCCACAGATGGATGGAATAGAAACGACTGAGAAAATACGACAGATGGATGTAGACTATTATAAAGAAGTTCCCATTATTATGCTGACGGCAAATGCAATGAGTGGTGCACGTGAGCAGTATCTTGCAAAGGGATTTCAGGATTTCCTTTCTAAACCGATTGAACCGGAAAAGCTGACTGAACAATTATTACGGTATCTTCCAAAGGATAAAGTTGTCCCTGCTTCTGAGGAGTCTGATAACAAAAATACAGATGTGACTAAACAAGTCAATAAAGGAAATCCGGAACTGATACCAGATATGTCTGTACTTGAGAAAACCTTTGATGTACAGGCAGGCATCAATAATGTTGGTAGTGTGAAGGAATATCTGAAAATACTGCGAACATTTTACATGACTTTGCCACCTGGTCTTTATGAATTAGAAGAATCCAACAGGGATGGACGGATACGTGATTTTACAATAAAGGTTCATGCAATGAAAAGCTCGGCAAGGATTCTTGGTGCAGGAGAACTGTCAGATATGTGTGCGTGTCTTGAACAGTATGGACTTAATGAAGATAAAGAAGAAATTGATAAAAGGCTGCCATCTTTGCTGCTGCTTGCCAGAGAATGTATTTCCTGTATGGAGTCAATTGTTTCAGATGCCGCATTACAGGAAAGTAAAATAAAACAGAGGACAAATGGAGAAACAGAGTCTTCTGACAACAGAGAGCTGATGTCAGAACAGGCATTTTTGACATATTTAAAACAAATCAAAAGTATGGCTGATGACTGTAATCTGGATGCTGCAGAACAATGCTTAAAGGAACTGAAGGAACAGCCAATGAATGAGAAAATGCTTGAGACGTCAGACTGGATTGGTGAAGCACTGGATGTCATTGAATATGAGCAATGCAATGAGATTATCGAGCAGTATATAAATAATATATGATAAGGAAAAGCGAAGAAAAACTATGCGAAAACAAAAGAATAAAGTGACTTATCAACAGACAATATATGCCTGTTACATTGGCTATATTGTGCAGGCAATCGTCAACAATCTTGGACCTCTGTTGTTTTTGACGTTCCAGAAAAGCTATGGAATCTCCATTGGAAAAGTAGGTCTGCTTGTTACAATCAATTTTGCAACACAGATAATTGTTGATCTATTATCAGCAAAATACGTTGACAGAATTGGATACCGGACTGCAGTCGTATTTGCACATATATGCGGGACAGTTGGATTAATCGGACTTGGCGTATTTCCCAATTTGTTTCCGAACGCATATGCCGGACTTATAGTGGCTGGAGTAATTAATGCGATTGGTGGCGGAATTATTGAAGTGCTTGTCAGCCCGATTGTAGAAGCCGCTCCGTCGACAGAAAAAGAAAAGGCTATGAGTATGCTACATTCCTTCTACTGCTTTGGACATATGGGAGTTGTACTGCTTTCGACAGCTGCATTTTGTGTATTTGGGATGGATAAATGGTTTATTGTTCCGATTTTATGGTCTGTAGTGCCCTTCTTGAATTGCTTCCTTTTCTCAATTGTACCAATTAATACAATTACATCTGAAGAGCAGACAATACGTCCACGTAAATTGCTTTCCATGAAGATCTTTTGGATATTTGCCATTTTAATGATTTGTGCCGGTGCTTCTGAACAAGCAATGTCTCAGTGGGCATCGTTCTTTGCGGAATCCGGTCTGCATGTATCTAAAATAGTAGGTGATTTGCTCGGCCCATGCGCATTTGCTGCAATGATGGCTGTGTCTCGTGTATTTTACGGAAAGATGGGACATAAAATTAATTTGCTCAGATTTATGAAAATAAGTGCTGTGTTATGTGTTGTAAGCTATTTGCTGGCAGTGTTTGCACCATATCCGCTGCTGGCACTTTTGGGCTGTTCACTGTGCGGACTCTCTGTTGGCATTATGTGGCCAGGAACATTTAGTCTGGCAGCAAAAGCAAGCCCTCAAGGTGGAACTGCTATGTGGGCACTTCTGGCACTTTCTGGTGATATTGGCTGTGCAGCAGGCCCGGGACTAGTGAGCGTAGTATCTGGAATGATACCTGAATATGCATTAAAAGCGGGTCTTTTGGCAGCAATCATATTTCCTGTTTCAATGTTGCTCATACATAGTGTTTCTAAGAAGTGATTTATTATCAGCATTATTTAATGGTGAATATGCCAGAGTAACGACAGACATTGATTTGCCAGCGAGGCATATTCCTAATGATGCAGAAACAAGGAAGGCTGTATTTGTAAACAATTTTCAATAGACTGTGACGATGCCTTCCAATACCTATGTTTTGGTTTACGATTTGATTTCATCCAGATATGAAAGTCATCGCTTGGAGTAAAAGTGCAGGATGGAGGATAGTCTTTGCCCTATTAGAGATGCTCAGGCAACGTGATTCAGCCATTCATATTCAATGGACAGGAAGTAAACAAATTTGTTTGAGGAGCTGATCGCCTTGATATATTTTTTGACAAGATTAATATTTCATGATAAAATACAAAAATTGATGGAGTAGTTGGCATTATACATGCGGCAAGTCAACATACTGATGAGCAATCATCTGGTTTGCCTTAATTAACGAGAGTCATACGCAGCGGTGTCGTGTATGGACTTATTATTTTCACATATGGCTGTTGCCATATGTTTTTTTTATGGATTTTAGCCAATCTTGTGATGCAGAACATCTGGAGTTAATAAACTACTCGCTAGCAAGTGCATATCGATTTGCGTAGATTATAAAAAAATAAGAAGGAGATTCAAAATGGGGATTATTGAATTACTGCTTTTGGCAGTAGGACTGTCTATGGATGCATTTGCAGTTTCTATTTGCAAAGGTCTTTCCATGAAAACATTAAAACTAAATGGAATACTTATCGTTGGAATATGGTTTGGAGGGTTTCAGGCATTAATGCCGCTTATAGGCTATTTTCTTGGTACGGCATTTGAACAATATATAACGACATTTGATCACTGGCTTGCTTTTTTACTGTTAGGAATTATTGGCGCGAACATGATTCGTGAGGCGGTATCAAATGAGGAAGAGAAAACAGACAATTCTCTAAGTGTAAAGAGTATGTTCCCAATGGCAGTTGCAACAAGTATAGATGCGCTGGCTGTTGGCGTTACATTTGCATTTTTAAAGGTTCATATTATAATGGCTGTTCTTTTAATTGGAATTACGACATTTTTACTTTCTGCACTTGGTGTTGCGACAGGCAGCAAATTCGGTTCAAAGTTCAAATCCAAAGCGGAGATAATGGGAGGAATTATTTTGATTTTACTTGGAGTGAAGATTTTACTTGAGCATCTTGGAATTCTGAGGATATGATAAGAATTTTTTGAATAATCTGTACCCAGGAAAAGTGAACTGGTAGCCACCGGAGACATCTTGTAAATCCTACACTTCTCAAGAAATAATTATAAACGTGCAGCCAACCAATCATCTGTCTAAGGAATGAGGGCAGGAATCGCCGTTTACAAAAATGACTTTTCGTTTACAAAAATTTACTTTTAAATTACAAAAACAGCATCTCGAAATACAAAGTGGCATCTCACCTTACAACTCACCTTACAATTCATTCATAAAACCAAACAAAAAAACGATAAACAACAAAATCATATCGAATAACGATAAATATATATTGACAAACAGGATTTGTTGAGTTATTCTGTCTACATCAACTACAATGAACGGATATCATTAGACATAACGTCAGTCAGACATAATGATATCATGCATCAATCAGAAGAGGAGAGGAAGATTCAAATGAAAAGAGAACAGGAAAGAGAAGAGACAAACAGACGTGTGACAGGATTTACGAAATTTATGCTGGATGCGATGTTTTATGGAGGAATTATAATATGCATTGTATTACCAATTTTAGTCAAAATCATGTCTCAGTTCTATCAGAACTTTGAAAAATACTATGCACCTGTGGTTGTTATTTATTTTATAAATGGTGTATTGTCCATTCTGCTTGTAAACGAACTGAGAAAAATGTTTCGTACAGTTCTGAATGATGATTGCTTTGTACAGGAAAATGTAATAAGTCTAAAACGAATGGGAATTTTTGCATTTTGTATTGCAGCTGTTTCTACTGTCAGACTTTTGTTTTATGTTACGCCGTCAATCCTTGTAGTGATTCTTGTGTTTGTTATTGCAGGTTTTTTCAGTATTGTGCTTTCAGGTGTATTTGATAAGGCCGTTGCATATAAGCTGGAGAATGATCTGACAATCTAACATTGAAAAAAGAAAAGAGGCGTTAAGGATGAAAATAATTGTAAATCTGGATGTCATGATGGCAAAAAGGAAAATAGGATTGACAGAGCTTGCTTCTAAAGTGGATATTACGATGGCAAATTTGTCAATATTAAAAAACAATAAAGCAAAAGCAATTCGATTTTCAACTTTGGAATCTATTTGTGAGGTATTACATTGTCAGCCTGGAGATATTTTGGAGTATAAGGAGGAAAGCAAAAATGAAGGAGAATAGACTGGTTTTATGCTATAAAGAGATTATTTTGACTACGTTGGTCTATGCACTATTCTATACATTTTGTCTATATCATAATCTTAGTGGAATGACTATGCCATTCTGGATGATTGGAAGCTACTGTTATTTTATTATTTGTTTAAAGAGAATTGAAATTTCTGTGAAATGGGATTTGGAAAGCAGATTTCAGCTTGTATGCTCTGCGTTATTCGGAATATCTACTGCAGTCACAGATAATGAATGGATTCAATTTTTTAATTTTATTGGATTTCTGTTGCTGCTTGGAAGCTTTCTTATTCATCAGGTTTATGATGATAGTGAGTGGGGCTTTGGAAAGCATATCTATACTCTTATATTATCTTCACTCTGTACATTGGCACATGTATTTGATCCGATAATTGATGGATGCGCTTTTTTTGAGCAGAAAAAAATAGACAGAGAACTTGCAGTAAGTGAAGGTGTAGGAGAACAGGATACCGTTCACCAAGGCAAATATGTGCTGTATGGAATTCTCCTTTTGATTCCGATTTTAGCAGTAGTGATGGCGCTGCTTGCATCAGCAGATCTTGTGTTTGGTACAATGCTAGGAAATTTGTTTACAGGGATTTCCATATCGAAAAATGTTGCAGGTGTTATTTTTTTGACCATTTTTGCTTTTTTTGCGGCATATAGCTGCTTTGCTGCAGTAACAGCCGCTTCTAAAAATGATGTTAACAAGTCGAAAAATGATGCTGAATCTGAATTTGACAATGGTCTTTTTCAAAAACTTGGAGAACCTGTGATGGCAATTACAGTTACATCTGTGTTGGCATTTATTTATTTTATATTTTGCATGATTCAGATAGTCTTCCTGTTTGGTCGAAACAGCAAATTACCAGATGGATTTACATATGCAGAGTATGCAAGAACCGGTTTCTTTCAATTGCTGTTTGTGTGTGTGATTAATCTTGCAATTGTATTGGTTTGCTTGTCCTGTGTAAAGGAAAACAGTGTTTTAAAAGTTATTCTTGCAGTCATATCTGTATGTACATTCGTTATGATTGCATCCAGCGCATTCAGAATGCTGCTGTATGTGAGTGTTTATTTGCTGACATTTCTTCGTGTTCTTGTGCTGTGGAGCCTTGTTTTGCTGACTCTGCTGCTCACAGGAATACTGATTACTGTTTTTAGAAAGAGCTTCCCGCTGTTTAGATACTGGATGCTTGTAGTAACTGTGATGTATCTTGTACTATCCTTTAGCCATCAAGACTATTGGATTGCAAAGTATAATATATCGGTAGTGATGGAAGAGAGAAACGATATTCTGGAGGATTCCAGACTGCAATATTTAGATGAGCTGTCATTGGATGCAGTTCCGGTAGTTGCAGATGCTTTTTCTAATATACCGGTTGAGGATGTGGCATTGGATAATATAACAGTTCTGGGTGATCTGCTTGATGTGGAACGTATAGAAAAGAAATATGGTCATATGACATTTCGTACATTCAATGTTTCCAGATGGGTTGCACTGCAACAAATCAGGAGATTTAAAGATTAACCTTCCATACACCTTTAAAATAAAAAAAGAGTGAAAGTATAGTAGAAATGCTCCAGCCGATTGGCCACGAATACCAGATTCCGTTTACACCAAACGGAGCAGCTAGAACAAAAGATAAAATAACACGCAATATTAAATCTGAAAAGGTAGTAGCCATAAATGCTTTGACAGCGCCTGCACCACGAAGAACTCCATCTGCCATGAGCTTGAGGCAGATGACAAAATAGAAGGGAGATACACATCTTAAAAATGTGATTCCTGTATGAAGTGCCAGATCGCTTTCTGCTGAGAGAAAGAGAAGAATCATATATTTCGGGAAAAAGAAGAAGACAATAAAAAATGGAAGGGCAATCATAAGTGCAAAAGTTACAGAAGCCTTAAAGCCATCTTTGACTCGGTCTGTTTTGCCGGCTCCAATGTTTTGCGCAGCAAAGCTGGAAATACCATTACCAAGTGTGGAAAAGCTTGTAATCATAAAGGTATTTAGCTTGATTGCAGCAGAATATCCAGCAATAATTGAAGAACCATAAGCATTAATCAGAGACTGAATAAAGATATTTCCAATAGAAACAAAGCTTTGCTGCAGAATGCTTGGGATTGCAATACTGGCTATTTTACCAAGCATGGGGAACGAGAAGAGGGCAGCAGTAATTGTAGTTGTATTTGTAGATGTAGTTGAGGCTGTCGAGTCTGTATCAATAGAGGAAAGTCTTTTTAGAACTGTGACAAATGACAAAAGGCAAGAAATACCCTGTGCAATAAAGGTCGCCCATGCAACACCTGCAACACCCCAGTGAAAGATTGCGACAAAGAGCAGATCGAGAAGTATGTTTCCGACAGAAGAAGCAATCAGAAAGTATAAAGGCGTTTTGGAATCGCCAAGAGAGGTGAAAATTCCTGTGGAAATATTATATAGAAACAGAAATAGAAAGCCTCCAATATAAATTTTTAGGTAAAGCTCTCCATCAGAAAAAATATTGGACGGTGTTTTGATAAGCAGCATAAGACCCTTAGAACCAAGCAACCCGGCAATTGTTAAAATAATTGATAAAATAACAGATGATATCAAAGTTGTTGTAACTGCAGTTTTCATTTTTATATATTGTTTTCCACCAAACAGCTGTGAAATGATGACAGAGCATCCAATATTTGAGCCTACGGCAATTGCCATAAAAATCATTGTAATCGGATAAGAAGCACCTACTGCGGCAAGTGCATCTTCCCCTGCGAATTTTCCGGCTATAACGCTGTCAGCAATATTGTAAAGCTGTTGAAAAATAACACTTAGAAACATAGGCATTGTAAAATGCCATAGAATAGATTGCGGGTTGCCGCAGGTCAGATCTTTTGTCATTTTGCAGCCTCCAGTGATTCGTCAAGCTGTGAAAGCCTGGAGCAGCCAACAATTGCAAAGCCGTTTAATTCATTCTCTATAATATGATTCAAGACAATGTGCGAAGGTGTCGCTCCTGTTTGACTGCACATGTGAAGAAGTGATTGATAACGGCTGATATTTTCTTTGCAGAGAAAATCCTTGTGCTTTTCGGCAATATCGGACAAATCAGGTTGGTATCCACATGAAAAAATACCATGTCCCTGAGAGGAATATGCAAATACCGGAATGTTTGCTTGAATATAAGCTTGATAATTTTCAAGCTGATCATCCATGCAGACAAGAGTATCATCATGCAACATAGCGTTTGTACAATAGACATAGCTCCATTGAATTTCAGAAACGGAAAAAGGTGTTTTACCATGAGATCTGGCATATTTATTTGCTTCAAGAATACGTGACAGCTTCCAATTTGAAGCACCAAGCATTTTAATTTGACCTTTTTTTACAAGCTCGTGCAGCGCATCCATAATGATGTTTACTGGTACAGATTCATCATCTCTGTGCAGAAAATAGATATCTATATAGTCAGTTTGCAGAAAATGCTGACTATCGGCAAAATCAGAAAAAATGTTTTCAGGACTGATTCTGGAAGCATGCAAATTTGAGAAGGGTGGATGTCCTCCCTTCGTAATCAAGACAACCTTTTCCCGGCAGTTTCTCTCTTTCATCCACGCACCAACACATGTTTCACTTGCATCTCTTCCTTTAGGAAGCCAGCTGCTGTAAACCCTTGCTGTGTCAATGACATTACCGCCCATTTCAAAATAGCGATCCATAATTTGAAATGAATCTTTCGATGACATAGTTGAACCAAATGGAACAGTACCAAGAATTAATTTTGAAAGACAGTGAGTATTTCCGTTTCCATCTTTAATATATCCATGCTTCATAAAATACACCATCCAATCATATAATAGTATCATGCTGTATTTCATTCTGCTTTTTTTTGTTCATAATGTCAAGAGTTCAGATGAGAATAAAAAACAAACAATTGTTCGAAAATGATTGAAAACAGAACAAATGTTTACTATAATATGAATACAGGACATGTGAGTACATATTAATACAAACGGAGAATTGGGTGATGGGAATGGATTATAGAGTTCAGCAGGACATGACTGTTATGGATAAACTTATGATTTTGACAGATGCGGCCAAGTATGATGTTGCCTGTACAAGCAGCGGTATTGATCGCTCAGGTGATGGAAAGGGAATAGGAAATGCTATCAAAAGTGGTATTTGTCACAGCTTCTCAGCTGATGGACGTTGTATTTCTCTTTTGAAAATTCTATTCACAAATGAATGCATCTATAACTGTAAGTACTGTATTAATCGCTCTGAGAATGATATCAAGAGAGTAGCATTTACCCCTGACGAGGTATGTGAACTTACAATGGAGTTTTATAGAAGAAACTATATTGAGGGATTGTTTTTAAGCTCCGGTATCATGCGTAATCCAGATTATACAATGGACTTGATTTATCAGACAGTTAAGAAACTTAGAACAGAGCATCATTTTCAGGGATATATTCATGTTAAGGCAATCCCTGGTGCAGATGAGGATCTAATAGAAAAGACAGGACTGATTGTGGACAGAATGAGTGTAAATCTTGAACTTCCTACATCAGATGGACTTCGCGAGCTTGCACCGAATAAGACTCGTAAAACTATTTTGAAACCGATGCGTCAAATTCAGAATGGTATTACGCAAAATAAGAATGAATTGATGCTTTATCGACATGCACCACAGTTTGTCCCGGCGGGACAGAGTACGCAAATGGTAATTGGAGCAACCGGAGAGACAGATTACCAGATTGTGAATGTTGCCGAAAATCTTTATCAGAAGTTTGACCTGAAACGTGTATTTTATTCTGCGTTTGTGAATGTAAATAATGATAAGGAGCTTCCGATGACACTGGAGGGTCCGCCACTTTTAAGAGAACATCGTTTATATCAGGCAGACTGGCTAATGAGATTCTATGGCTTTAGGGCAGACGAGCTTCTGACAGTTGACCGTCCTAATTTCAATGTTGTATTTGATCCAAAGGCAGATTGGGCTCTGCGTCATCTGGAATGCTTTCCGGTGGAAATAAACAGCGCCGAATATAAAGTATTGTTGCGTGTGCCGGGATTAGGGGTAAAATCTGCACAGAGAATTGTAAGGGCGAGACGTCTTGGCACGTTGGATTTTTCTGATTTGAAAAGGCTTGGTGTTGTGTTAAAACGGGCACTTTATTTTATTACCTGTAATGGACGAATGATGTACCGAACAAAAATTGATGAGGATTATATTACGAAAAATCTGCTTGCGGTACATGAGAAACTTCCCATAGGACTAAGCTCGGATGGAATGACATACAGTCAGCTCAGCCTGTTTGATGATCAGAAGTTTGCTTCTATGCCTGTAGCGATACAGACTGTACAAATGAGTGGCTAGATGATGTCTGCCAAATAGGATGGATAATGAAGGAGAGGTGCAGATGAATAAGAGAATTTTTACTTGTGATGATAGTATAGAAGGCATTTTTACTGCTGTATATGAAGCATATGCGGCTGTTGCCAGACATGAGGTTACACATGCGGAGTGCAGTATTGCGACCGGCAGAGGAGAAAATTATGAACTGTTTGCAGAATATATTCCTGTTGAAACGGATAAGGAAAAGGCACTGAAGGTGACGCGAAAGATATGCAATAGTCTTGGTATGGATGTATATCAGCAGATTTGTGAAGCAGTTGCATGTGAGGATGCAAATAAGGCAGAGGATGTTTACAAGCTGATAGTACTTGGTTTGAGCAAACAGTTGGGGAGCCGTGTGCTTGATGCCTGGAGTAATCCGCATGTTGCAGGCGTGTTGGAGTTGGCCAGAAGAACATATAATGAAATGCATCATTTATATGGTTTTTTGCGTTTCCAGGAATTAAAGAACGGAGTATTGTTTTCCAGAATCGGACCAAGAAATAATATTCTTGCGATGCTTGCACCTCATTTTGCTGACAGACTACCGAATGAAAATTTTATGATTTTTGATGAAAATCGAGAGCTTTGTGTTGTTCATGAGAGTCAAAAGCAGTGGATTCTTGTTTCGGGAGTATCCGTTGACAGGGAAGCTATGGCGAATTTCTCAGATCGAGAGGAATATTTTCAGCAGCTGTTTATCGGTTTTTGCCACAGCATTACTATCGACGCTCGTAAGAATCTTGCATTACAGCAACAGATGCTTCCTCTCAGATTCCAGAAATTTATGGTCGAATTTGATGAAAAACAGGGAAAAATACATGCATCATAAGGATGTTGGTAAAAAGAGATGTGCAATTTGTATAGTAAATAAACAATATGGTGCAATATCTTTCTATTATGCACAAATATGCTGTTTTTTTTAGTGTACATTAGATTTGTATTTGTTCATGGAAAATAATTGACAAAATGCTAAAATTGGGTATAATCTTTGTAAGTTAGATGTAAAGTATTTGTTTAATACATTTCTGCGCAAGAAGGAGGTGCATGGATGTGAAGGAGCGTAAGATCAAAATGGCTGTTGATGACGCAAAAGAGTTTGTTCGGACAGCTTCAAAGTGTGATTTTGATATTGATATTTTTTACAATCGTGTAATCATTGATGCAAAATCCATATTAGGCGTACTTGGGCTGGATTTTAACCAAACATTGACCGTTAAGTACGGTGGCGAGGATTACGAATTCGAAAATATGATACAAAGACATGTTGTTGGTTAGTTATTTTATACAAAAATCTCTGCATTGATAGATGATACTGTCAATGCAGAGATTTTTTTGTTATACTGAAGTAAGCTTAAAATCAAGAATAGAAGTGAAGATTAGGTTAAGGAAAAAGACATGGATGAACTGGAGATACTTCGACCAAGTATTCGTATTTCAGTTAGAAACCTGGTGGAGTATATTTTGAGATCGGGGAATATTGACAATCGACATAAAGGATCACCGGACATGGCTACTATGCAGGAGGGTTCAAAAATTCACCGGATGATTCAGCGCAGAATGGGAGCTCAGTATCATGCTGAGTACTTTTTGCGTTATGTTCTTTCGAAGCCGGATTACGATATTGTAGTAGAAGGCCGAACAGATGGTGTTATATTTGATGAAAAAGTAGTTGGTATTCGTGCAGAAAATAATGTGATTCAATGTGCAGACAGTATTGAAAAGCCGGTTGTGATTGATGAAATAAAGAGTACGTATATGGAGATGGAATATTTAAAAAAACCATCTGAAATTCATTTGGCTCAGGCAAAGTGTTATGCATATATTTTTGCAGAACAGAAACATCTTAGAGAAGTTAGCGTCAGAATGACATACTGCAATATTGAGACACAGGAAATCAAGTATTTTCATGAAACATATACGTTTGTAGAAATCAGAAACTGGTTTTTTCAGGTGATGGACAGCTATGCGAAGTGGGCAGATTTTGAGTTTCACTGGAAGACAGAGCGGAATGCGTCCATAAAACAGGTATCATTTCCTTTTTCATACAGAGATGGTCAAAAGGAGCTTGTGTCACAGGTTTATCGTACAATTTATCATAAGAAGAAGCTGTTTATAGAAGCACCTACTGGTGTCGGAAAGACAGTTTCAACAGTTTTTCCAGCAATTAAGGCGATAGGTGAAGGACTGGCGGATAAGATTTTTTATTTGACGGCCAAGACGATTACTCGAACAGTGGCACAGGAATGTGTTGATATTTTAAGAGAAAACGCATTGAGGTTTAAAACTGTTATTATTACTGCAAAAGAAAAAATCTGTCCAATGGAAGAGGTGGAGTGTAATCCAGACGCCTGTCAATATGCAAAAGGGCATTATGATAGAATTAATGAGGCGATTTATGATCTTTTAATGCATGAGGATTCTTTTACAAGAGACATGATTGCGAAATATGCAAAAAAGCATATGGTATGTCCGTTTGAAATGGGATTGGATATGTCCCTGTTTTCTGACGCAGTTATTTGTGATTACAATTATGTATTTGATCCGAACGTCTATTTAAGACGTTTCTTTGGGGAGGGAGTACAGGGTAATTACCTGTTTTTGATTGATGAGGCACATAATCTTGTTGATCGAGCTATGAATATGTACAGTGCTGCTTTGTATAAAGAAAACTTTATGGAATTAAAGCGTCTGATGAAGACTGTAGATAAAAAACTGGAAAAAGGACTGGAGAGCTGTAACAAACAGATGCTTGCGCTCAAACGTGAATGTGAAACGATGCAGATAGAAGAGAGTATTGCATCGTTTGTGATGTCTCTTGTAAAACTGCAGGGAATTGCGGAAAAATATCTTGAAGAGCATGAGGGACATCCGGACAGACAGGAAGTACTGGATCTTTATTTGGAAGTCAGACATTTTCTGAATATGTATGAAAACATGGGAGAGCATGATTATGTGATTTACTCGGAGATTCTTGAGGATGGACGATTTATGGTAAAACTGTTATGTGTGAATCCATCACAAAGTCTGAAGAAATGTCTGGATAAGGGAAAGAGCACAATATTCTTTTCTGCTACACTGCTTCCTGTTCAGTATTATAAAGATATGCTCAGTGGAGACGAAGAGGATTATGCTGTGTATGCACAGTCAGTATTTGATGAGTATAAGCGTGGGTTGTTTATTGCAAATGATGTGACAAGCAAATATACGAGAAGGTCGGATTCGGAATACTATCGATATGCAGACTATATAGCAAGAGTGACAAAGCAGCTGACCGGTAATTATTTGATTTTCTTTCCTTCCCATGCTTTCTTAAACAAGGTGTATGAACAGTTTATGACTTATTTTATGGATGATGATATGGAAGTTATAGTGCAGAGTAACAGTATGAGTGAGTCTGAACGTGAAGAATTTCTGACGCGCTTTGAAGGAAATACTGACTGCAATCTGCAGGATGTTATTCAGATGCCAATAGAATTCGAAGAGGAAAAGACACTGCTTGGATTTTGCGTAATGGGAGGAATCTTTAGTGAAGGAATAGACTTGAAGCATGACAGCCTGATTGGAACGCTGATAGTCGGAACCGGTCTTCCTATGGTGTGTAATGAGCGTGAGTTGCTAAAATGCTGTTATGATGAACAGGATTGGAATGGATTTGACTACGCATATCGATTCCCTGGAATGAACAAGGTACTCCAGGCAGCCGGTCGTGTTATAAGAACTGCTGAAGACGTCGGAATTGTGATTTTACTGGATGAACGGTTTCTTACAATGCCCTATAAAAAAATGTTCCCACGTGAATGGAAACATTTTGAAATATGTACGCTGGATAATGTTGCAGATAAAGTCGCAAATTTTTGGAATCAGCATGAAAAATACACATAATTAATCTATTTCGGTGCAGCCGCAAGAAGACGTGCAATTTCTTCTTTGTAAGGCGGAAGCTTTGTGTCAGGATGATTGGGGTTCGGAATGTATGGTGTTTCCAGTATTTTTGGTACTGAAAGAAAATCCGGATGATATACGATCTTGCAGAGTGCATCAAATCCAATTGTTCCGGCACCAAGATTTGCATGACGATCCTTTGCAACTCCCCGCTCATTTTGACTGTCATTAATATGAAAGACAGCAATCTGATCTAGACCAAGCAGTTTGTCAAAATCAGAAAGGACAGAATCAAAATCATTTACTATATCATATCCGGCATCATTAGTATGACACGTATCAAAACAAACACGTAGCTTGTCATTGTATTTTACTCCATCATAGATTCTTGCAAGATCTTCGAATGTACTGCCTATTTCTGAACCTTTTCCGGACATTGTTTCCAGTGCTATGTTACAGAGAGTATTATTTGTAAGCACTTCGTTGAGACCATCAATGATTTTGCTGATGCCTGCATCTGCCCCGGCATCAACATGGGAGCCAGGATGCAAAACGAGTGTATGACTGTGCATGGCGCTGCTTCTTTCTAACTCTAATGCAAGGAACTCAGTAGCCAGTTTGAAGATTTCCGGCTTGACTGTGTTTGCCAGATTAATGATATAAGGCGCATGTATAATTAAATCGCTGATACCATGCGTATTCATGTAATCCCAACCGGCATCAATGTTTAATTCGCTGATAGGCTTTCTTCGTGTATTTTGTGGAGCCCCTGTGTAAACCATAAAGCAGTTTGCACCATATTCTGCCGCTTCTTTTGCAGAGCCTAAAAACATTTCTTTACCGCTCATTCCAACATGAGAACCTAGTTTTATCATTGTTATTCCTTTCAAAGTAAAGTAAACCCTTATCCATTTTATTAATCAATTTTATCGTATCCAGAGTAAAATTGCAATCAAACACTTTTTTTGATAAACTGTATTCAGTTAAAAAAGCAGAATACAAATTAATGGCAGATGGCTGCCAATGTTTAGGAGGCGAAAGTATGTGGGCATATGAAAGCGTATTTTATCAAATTTATCCATTAGGATTCTGTGGAGCTCCGTTTGAAAATGATGGAGTGGAGGAACATCGTATATTGAAAACAATTGACTGGATTGGTCACATGAAGAAACTCAATATTAATGCTATTTATTTTTCACCGGTTTTTGAATCAGATACACATGGCTATAACACACGGGATTACACAAAGATTGACAGGCGTCTCGGAACAAATGAAGATTTCAAGAAGGTCACTAAGGCGCTTCATGAGGCTGGAATCAAAGTGATACTGGATGGCGTTTTTAATCATGTAGGAAGAGGCTTTTGGGCTTTTGAGGATGTACGAAAGAATAAATGGGATTCTCCTTATAAGGATTGGTTCCATGTGAGTTTTGATGGCAATTCTAACTATAATGATGGACTTTGGTATGAAGGCTGGGAAGGGAACTATGATCTCGTCAAGCTGAATCTTCAAAATGATGCAGTTGTGAATCACATTTTAGATGCAGTAAAGGGATGGATTGACGAATTTGAAATTGACGGTCTTCGTTTGGATGTAGCATATTGTCTTGATAAGGAATTTATCAAACGCCTGCGTCGCCATTGTGATAGTCTGAAGGAAGATTTTTTCCTGCTTGGTGAATTGCTTCATGGAGACTATAATCAGTTTGTGAATGATGAAATGCTGCACTCTGCAACAAATTATGAATGCTATAAAGGCTTGTTTTCCAGCTTTAACAGCATGAATATGTTTGAAATTGTTCATTCGCTGCTCAGACAGTTTGGACCAGAGAACTGGACACTGTATAGAGGAAAGCATCTGCTTTCATTTGTGGATAATCATGATGTGACAAGGGTAGCCAGTATACTGGCAAATGAACAGCATCTGCCGCTCATATACGCAATGGCATTTGGGATGCCGGGCATACCCTGTGTTTATTATGGAAGCGAATGGGGCACAAAAGCAGACAAGAATCAAGGAGACCCTGCATTACGTGCATGCTTTGACAAACCGGAATGGAACGAATTGACTGAATGGGTCAGTACACTTACAAAAGTAAAGAAAGAGAGTCCTGCACTCAATTATGGAGATTTTCGTTCTGTGGTACTTACAAACAGGCAGTGTATTTTTGAGAGAAGATGTGCTGAGGAGAGAGTGCTTATAGCAGTCAATGCAGACAGTGAGGATTACACAGCCCATTTTGATGCAGGATGTGGAACGGCTGTAGATTTGCTTACCGGCTCTTTGGTTGATTTTGGTGGTGGAACGACTCTCAAAGCATATAGCGCAATGTATCTGAAAATGGAAAAATAATAAGGAAAATGAAACAGTAGAAGTGTCTGATTTCTGTTATTTTTTGTTGAAATTGTAATAATTTTGTATTATACTGATGACAATGGCAGAAAGAGATTATCTGCAAAAATAATCAAGGACACATTATGTGTGTGGAAAGGATTTATAATGGGGAAAGAGAGTACAGTGAAAAAATCGGAAGGCACAGAAAAACAGTCTTTGCTCAATTCGATTAGCACTAAGATTATGCTACTTGTAATTGTGGGAATGATTGTTGCAACTACTTCGGTGTTGATTTTGGTAGTTATGCAAACCAAACAGTCAATGAAAGAGCAGATTCAGAATTCCATGCTTTATATGGCTGAGTCAGAGGCATCACTGCTTGATACACTGACGGGGGGAATTGATGCAACATCAGCACAGTATACAAATGCTTTGCAGAATGTTACAGTAAAGGGAATGCCATCTTCTTATGCATATCTGGTTTCAAAGGATGGAATCATGAAATACCATCCGACAGCAGAAAAAATCGGACAGTCTGTAGAAAACAGTGTAGTACTTGGTTTGGTAGCAGAGCTTCAGGCAGGCAAGATTCCTGTTAACCAATGTGTAAGTTATAATTACAAGGGTGAAGTAAAGTATGCTGGATACGCAATTACTAGAAATAACAGTATTCTTGTAATTACAGCGGATGAAAAAGAAGCATTTGCATCGCTAAACAGTATTACTTCAAAAGCTATTATGATGAATGTCGTGATTGTTCTTTTATGTGCAGTACTTTCATATTTTATCAGTCGAATCATTGTAAGACCAATTGGACAGCTGACAGAAGTAATTCTTGCGACATCAGAGTTCAATTTCAAGCGTGGTACAAACAGCGATTTGCTTTGCAAACGTAAAGATGAGACTGGTGCTATGGCACGAGCAATACAAAAGATGCGTGCAAATCTTCGCCAGATGGTTGGCGATATTGAAAATGCCAGCGCGAAGATTAATGGAAATGTTAATCAGTTACAGGATGTTACTAATGTAGTAAACAGTATGTGTACAGATAATTCAGCTACTACACAGGAGCTTGCAGCAGGAATGGAAGAGACAGCTGCTACTACAGAAAGCATTTATGCAAATATCGGATATATGCAGACTGGTGCTAAAGATATTACACAGCTTTCAGAAAATGGCGATACTTTATCAAACGAAGTTATGGAACGTGCAGTTGCATTACGTGATAAGACATTAGATGCATCAAAGCGAACAAAACAGACATATGATTCTGTAAAAGTCAGATCTGAAAATGCTATTGAAGAGTCAAAAGCAGTTGCTAAGATTAATGAGTTGACAGAAGCGATTATGGCAATCTCATCACAGACAAGCTTACTTGCATTGAATGCCAGCATTGAAGCAGCAAGAGCAGGTGAGGCTGGAAGAGGATTTGCAGTTGTTGCCACTGAAATTGGTAATCTTGCTGAGCAGACATCTAAGGCAGTTACAGACATAAATTCTATTGTTGGTGAGGTTAACTCGGCAGTTGGTAATATGGCAGGCTGTCTGGAAGAGACAAGTACATTCCTTGAGAAGACCGTATTGACAGATTATGAAGAGTTTTCAGAAGTCAGCGAACAGTATAATGAGGATGCACAGAAGTTCAAAGAGAGCATGAATGATGTACATGAATCTATTGTGAATCTTGCAGAATCCATTTCAAAGATTTCCGATGCACTTTCTGGAATTAATGCGACAGTTGGAGAATCTACACTTGGTGTTACCGATATTGCTGGAAAGACAACTGATATGGTTACAAGAACAAGCGAAACAAATGATCTTGTGGAAGAGAGCCTTGGTTGTGTTGAACAGTTGAAAACAATTGTTTCTGTTTTCAAGATGGAGTAATTGTTCTGCATATTTTTTCATAAGATACATAAACTGAACATGATGATTTGTTTGTAATTACAAATGATGAGGCTGCGGAACGGAGGTTTTGCAGCTTCATTTCATTAATATGTCGTATGAATTCGAAAACTGTTCTATGACAGAGAACAGGCTCTTACAGTGGAGAATGTATGAAGAATAACGCATTTAGGAAAACAATTATTACTGTTTGTCTGGTTTTGATTTTTTTTACTCTTGTAGGTTTTATGGCATTCCTATATCTTAGAAGGGGAATGGGGCAGGTTGAAGTCACTAAGGACGATACTGAAGTGAGCCACGGGAAGGATGTTATGATAGAGGTTGTCCATGGATCGGGAGAACCAGATGCTGTGTTAGAGGATTCTGTGACGGAGCAGGAAGTGAAACCATGGGAAATTCCTGTGGAACCAATTGCAGATTTTACAGGGCAGCTTCCAAGGATTATTTGCTGGGGAGATTCTCTGACTGAGAGTATTGACAGCAGGACTGCATATCCAGACAAGCTTGAGAAACTGACCGGTGCAGATGTCATTAATTACGGTGTACGATCTGAAACGACAAGAACAATTGCTATGAGAGAAGGCGCAGTGCCGGTATATGTCAGTGGCTGTACAATATCGGAAAATGCACTTGAGACAGTTGTCAATGTGACATCAAAAAGCGGAGAGAGTGTGCCATTTTTGAAGTTTGGAGACAGAGGTATCAATCCATGCAATATCAATGGAATTACTGGAACGTTAAGTATTGACAGCGAAAGTGGACTCTATTATTTTACAAGATCTTCGGAGGGAGAAGCTGTAACCGTTGAGGATGGAAGTCGATTAACAACGTATGGAATGGCTGATCGTAGACAGGACGATGTTCTTGTAATTTTTTCCGGTACAAATGACGGACCTGATACATCGACTTTTTATGATGTGATTGCACTTCAACGTCAGATGCTATCCTATGCAAAGTGCGAAAAATATGTAATTATTGGATTGACATGTAAAAAGGTTATACCTGAGGTGGACGAAGTAAATGAAATACTTGCACAGGAATATAAAGAGCATTTTCTGAATATTAGAGATTATTTGCTTTCTTATGGACTGGACGAAGCAGGAATAGTACCGTCCGCTCAAGATCGAGTTGATTTAGAAAATGGAGAAATACCGGAAAGCCTGCGTAAAGATTATGTACATGGAAATGAATATTTTTATGATATTCTTGCCAAACAGGTGTATCGAAAAATGCAGTATCTTGGATATTTACCTCTTAATGAGGATGGTAATTCTGTTACAGAGTAATCTAAGGAGTAAAGAATATGAAGCTGAAGAAATTGGTTATTTACATGTGTATTGCAGCAGGCGTACTGACGGGATGCAGTCAGGAAAAAAAGTCATATGATGCTGAACAGGTAATGAACGAAAGTCAGGAAGGACAAGGATATGATGCAGAGGGAATAGATGTTCAGATTATTCATCAAAAAACGATCGACTCTGTACAGGAGGGAGAACAGGCTAGTGGTGTTTCACTTGATGGAGCGGCGGCTGACTCAAATACTGGCAATTCCAAGGCAAGAATTGTATGCTGGGGAGACTCTTTGACTGAGGGAACAGGTGGAGATGGCGTGACATATCCAAATACTCTGGAAAAACTTAGTGGACGTAAAGTACTGAATTATGGTGTGTACGCTGAAACGGCAAGCTGTATTGCGGCCAGACAGGGTGGAAATCCCATGCATGTAGATGAAGAGTTCACAATACCGGCTGACTGTAAACCCGTAGAGGTTAAACCTGTAAATGAGAAGGGAGTACCTGAAATGCTCCTTGTATTCGGAGAGGCAGGAATTAACCCATGCAGTATCGGAGGAATAGAAGGAACACTGTCATTGAGTGAAGCTTCCGGTGGACGGGTATTCACGAGAAGTGAAAGTGGAGAGGAAACTGTAATTAAAGTAAATACACCAGTGTTGTTTCATGCAATGCTTGATAAACGTGATGATGATATTCTTGTGATTTTTACCGGAACAAATGATTATCCGGATACGAACAGTATAAAGGATGTCATTGCATATCAGCGTGCAATGCTCACTTATGCAGACGCTAGTCAGTATGTAGTGATTGGCATGACAAAGAAAAAAGCAATGGCACAGATTGAAGATATTAATAAAATACTGGCTAATGAATATGGGGAACATTTTTTAGATATCAGAGAATATCTGATGAAAAATGGATTGAAGGATGCTGGTGTAGAGGAAACTGCACAAGATCGAATTGATATGGAAAACGGTGAAATACCGTCAAGCCTCAGAACGGATGATGAAGGACATGGGACAAGTGCCTTTTACAGGATTATCGGGGAACAGCTTTACAAGAAAATGTGCGAGCTCAATTATTTATAATCACTCGCACAATAACAGATATCAGATTATATGACACGAACGTCTTTCCATTTTTCTGTTCGATATCTTCCATAGGAGATCAGGAGAGCAACAAGCCAGCCTAGTGGAATAGCCCACCAGACAGCACTGTGTCCAAGAGAAGTCATGGCAAGAAGATAGGCACATGCAACACGCGTTGCAAAGTTACATAGCGTTGAAATGACAAATACCTTGATATCTCCGGCACCACGCAGTAGACCATTTGTAGAATTCATGATTCCCATTACCACATAAAATAATGAAACAACATGCAAATATTCGACGCCAACTGCGATGACTCCCGGGTTTGTTTCAGTATCTACAAAAGCTGAAACAAAGGAAGAACCAAATAAGTATAATAAACCGGTAATTAAAATACCAACACATAAAATCATGCAAAGAGCCATGTGATAACCGTTTTTAACACGCTCAGGTTTTTTAGCACCAATATTTTGTGCAGTAAAGGTGGAAACGGCATTCCCTATATTAATGAAAGGGACTATGGCAATTCCATCTATTTTATTTGCAGCTGTAAAGCCTGCAATGACTACCGAACCATAGGAGTTAACAAGTGCCTGTACACAGAGAAAACCAATTGATACAATGGACTGCTGCAGACAGGAAGGAATTGCTATTTTATACATTGTTGCAAGCATTGGAAGCGAAACAATGGTTTTTGTTTGTGCGATTTTCATATTCTTTATTGTAATAATGAGAAAGGCAAGGGATGCAGTTGCAGCTATGCCCTGTGAAACAAGAGTGGCCCATGCGACACCGGATACGCCCATTTCAAAACGAATTACAAAAAGCAAATCCAGACAAACGTTCAGACAGGATGAAAAAATTAAAAAACATAATGGAACTTTGGATTTCCCAAGTCCGTTAAAAACAGCATTCATGGCATTATATAAAAATAAAAACGGAAGACCATAGAAATAGATGTTCAGGTAAGCCGCAGCATCATTAAAAATGTTTACTGGCGTCTTGAGAAGATATAACAAATCTGTACTAAAAAGCAAACCTGTCCCCATCAGCAATATTCCAATAATAATGATGGAGAGTGTTGCAGTGGAGATCGCAGTTTTCATTTTTTGATAGTCTTTTGCACCAAACAATTGTGAAATAATTACAGAACATCCAATGCTTAATCCGGTGGCAATCATTACAAATAACATGACGATAGAGGTTGAAGAACCTACTGCCGCAAGTGCATCTGCACCAACGTAATTTCCTACAACAATGGAATCAATAATATTATATAATTGTTGAAAAATATTACCAAGTACCATTGGAACAGCAAAGAAAAATAATGATTTTCCCGGACTGTCTTTTGTCATGTCATATTTCATTTCATTCACGTTCTTTCTATAATATAAACTCTCAATCAGCATATTGCATTGTAACATATTTTATTCGGAATTATAAGCATATGCAAGTACAAATGGAAAAAAGTTTATTTACATTCGAAACTTGAGTTTGTAAGAAAAAAATGATATGATAAGTCAAGTAGGCTGTCAAATATTGACTGCTGTCTATTGGAGGAAATTTATGATTTACACATTAACCTATAGTCCATCTATAGATTATCTTGTTTTTCTTGAGGAGCTGGAGCTCGGAAAGCTCAATATGATGAAGAAGGATGCCATCTTTTACGGTGGAAAGGGTGTCAATGTTTCACAGGTATTATGGGGACTTGGAATAGAAAATACTGCATTGGGTTTTGTTGCCGGATTTACAGGACAGGAGATAGAGGAAGGACTGGAACGTCTTGGCTGTAGGACAGATTTTGTGCATTTACGTGAAGGTCATTCCAGAATTAATATAAAAGTAAAGGCAAGAGAAGAAAGTGAGATTAATGCAGTCGGACCACGTGTGGATGAGCAGAGCCTTGACATATTGAGTGAGAAGCTGTCAAAAATCGAAAAAAATGATATGTTTGTTCTTGCAGGAAGGACTCCACGGGGAGTACCGGAGGATATGTTTGCCAGACTTCTTGAGAAGTTGCCATATAGAGAAACAAAGGTAATTGTTGATACGACAGGACAGATGCTTTTAAATCTGCTTCCCTATCGTCCTTTTTTGATAAAACCGAATCTAAATGAGCTGTCAGAGCTTTTCAATGAGAATTTTTCCCCGTCAGATAAGGATCAGCTGACATGGGCAGCAAATAAACTGCAGGACAAGGGCGCAAGAAATGTATTGATCTCTCTTGCGAGCGAAGGTGCCATGCTTGTAACGGAAGAGGGACGGGTCTATTCACGTAAGGCACCAAATGGTGTAGTTGTTAATTCTGTTGGGGCTGGAGACAGTATGGTCGCTGGATTTATTGCAGGCTATCTGGATAAGCAGAACTATGAGGACGCATTTGCAATGGGACTGGCAGCGGGAAGTGCCAGCGCATTTCAGGAAGGTCTTGCAAAGGGTGATGAGATTCTGCAATTATACAGATTAATCCGATAGAAATTTGACAGAAAAGCATATATATGATAAAAGAAAAAGATAATATTTTTTTAAAGGAGGAAGAAAGATGAGAGATTTAAAGAAAATCGCTGCACTTGGTATGGCAGCAGTCATGATGTTTGCACTTACTGCATGTGGAAACAGTGCAAGCACAGTAACGGAATCAGCTACAGATGCAGATGCAGCAGCTTCAACAGAGGGTGTTGCTGAAGACACAAAGGCAGCAGACGGAAAGGTTTACCAGATTGCAACAGATACAACATTTGCTCCATTTGAATTTGAGAATGACAGCAGTGAACTGGTAGGTATTGATATGGATCTGTTAAAGGCAATTGCAGAGGATCAGGGATTCAAGTATGAAGTTCAGAGTGTTGGATTCAATGCAGCTATGACAGCTCTTGAAGCTGGCGAAGTTGATGGAATGATTGCAGGTATGTCTATTACTGATGAGAGAAGAGAAAAGTATGATTTCTCAGAAGCATATTATGATTCAGGTGTAGGTATGGCAGTACTTGCAGATTCAGATATTGCATCTTATGAAGATCTTGCAGGAAAGCAGGTTGCAGCAAAGATTGGTACTGAAGGATGTACATTTGCAGAATCAATTGCAGACAAATATGGCTTTACAATTACACAGTTTGAGGATTCTTCAACAATGTATCAGGATGTACTTGCCGGAACATCAGCAGCATGTTTTGATGATTATCCTGTACTCGGTTATGAAATAACAAGAGGAATTGGATTTAAGCTTCCTATGGAAATGGAAAAAGGTTCTTCTTATGGATTTGCAGTATTAAAGGGTGAAGATCCAGAGCTCCTTGAAATGTTTGATAAGGGACTTGCTAACCTGAAGGCAAATGGTAAATATGACGAGATTTTGAATACTTATATTTCAAAGTAAGATACTTGTAATAGATGAATATATAGTAAATGCAGGAGAGTCTGCCACATAGGAAAGTGGTGTGGTGGATTCTCCCTATATTAAAAGAAGGGTTTTGAGGTGGCTTGTATGGCTTTTTTTGATTTGATTATCAGGTACTTTCCATCCTTTGTGGATGCGTTGGTTATGACATTGAAACTGGCAGTTTTTTCTCTGCTGTTTGCGACGATACTGGGTGTTATTTTCAGTTTGTTTACTGTGTCAAATGTAAAACCATTACAAGTGATTTCAGCAATCTATATTGACATTATCAGAGGAACACCTTTACTTGTTCAGACATTTATCATTTATTATGGTCTGGCAGGTGTATTAAGACCGACAGGTTTTGCATGGGCAAATGTCGGAGGTCCGTTTACAGCCGGTGTAGTTGCATTAAGTTTGAATGCCGGTGCATATATGGCAGAAATTATCAGAGGCGGTATCG
>CAZOHM010000010.1:0-77636 GCA_964579795.1 uncultured Lachnospiraceae bacterium
CTCTGATTGCATTCGAAATATCCTCTAAGCTCTCCTCTGCAGCCTTTTCCCCTATTTCAGGCTGTGCTCCGGCGCCTAGACCCTGTGTAAGCTTGTCCCCAATCTGAAGAAGTCTCGGTGATTTGCAAAGCTGCAATGCCTGCTTATCGGTATTAATTCCAAGAAACTCTACCCCTCCGATTTTCTCTTCAATCATTCTATTTACTGCATTATTGCCGGCACCGCCTACCCCTACGACTAGAATCTTTGCTGCTGCATCGACATCATTATTCTTAATTTCCAGCAAGGTTTACTCCTCCTTCAAATTACTTCTCCGAACTCATATAGTTTATCATATAATTTTTTTCTGAATTTATCAATACTTTTTTGCAATTTCCTTACAATTTGCTACTGTTAGTCCGTCTCAAACGTAAATCTGCCTCCGTCTCCGGAATAATTTTCCATATGGAGTACTCCAGAATGACCCGAAAGCTCCGGAAGCAGAAATCTCAGCTTATTGATTTTTTCATCAATATATTCGCTTGTACCAAGATAAATTCTGGCATCATCGAAGTAGAGTGTAATGTTCTGATCTGTATCAAAATATATCCTATCAGTAGCTATTTTATACTTTGTAAGTAATTGTGTAATATTCAAAATCAACTTAAAAATTTCTGTATCTTCAATTGGAAGTTTTTCATGAAGCATCACATGATCAAAATTCAGGCCTGTCACGAACGGGATTCCATCCATCTGTTTTGTGGAGCTTTCTACAACAATTCCATCTTTATCAAAATACAGATAATGACCAAGATATTCCACATATCCCGCAACAGCCTTCTCATATATTTGTATATTTACTGACTGAGGCGACAGCAGCTCTACATCCATCTGTTCAACAAACGGTATTTCCTCTGCTTCTTTGTTATGGTATTTCAAATACAGATATATGGAATTATGTCCATATTTTCCAGACATAACCATGTTAGATATTTCTTCATCCGTATAGTGCTCATTTCCATCAACTGTAACTGAAGTAATTGTAAATTTATATTTAACAAGCAGCACACCGGAGCAAACAAAAATAAACAGTAACATAAAAATAATACATATCTTTGGTATTTTAGATGCTGACCGCTTTCCATATTCAGAAGCCATAGTCTATCCCCTTATTATTCCTCCGAGTTTTCTGAAATCACATGTAATACATTCATAACCTCTTTTGACATAGTAGGAGTCATGAACAATTGTCGTCCCTGTGGCCGCAAGTCCGGCAACAATCAATGCTGCGCCACCTCTAAGTTCCTTTGCATAAGTCTCTGTACCAGTCAGTTCCTTCACGCCATTGATAACTGCTTGATTACTCTCTTCTATTACAATATCGGATCCCATATGCTGCAGCTCTTCAACGATGCGAAAGCGTGCTTCAAAAATTGTCTCTTTAATAATACTTTGCCCATCTGACAAGGAAAGTGCAGACATTAACACTGATTGTAAATCAGTTGGGAAACCAGGATATTCCTTTGTTTCAACATATGGAACCGGTTCATTTGCATGTCTGGCATTTGCATATATTGTTTCCGACCCTTCCTTTAACTGCATTCCCATCTGTCTTCCAACCAAAAGTACTTCCTGCATCTGACTGACAGGTGCGTTATGGAGAACAGCTTCTCCTCTTGTCGCTGCCACTGCATATAAATAAGTACCTGCTACAATTCTATCAGCACAAATACGAAAAGAAGATTCTTTTAGTTCCGACACTCCTTCAATTACAAGACGTTTTGTCCCCATCCCACCAATCAGTGCTCCTGCATTATTCAAAAACATACACAGCTGCGTAATTTCAGGCTCCATTGCTGCGCCGTTAATAACAGTTGTCCCCTTTGAAAGTACGGCAGCAAGAATCGCATTTTCTGTTGCTCCTACGCTGTTCTTCTCAAACTGGATTTCGGAGCCATACAAACCCATTGTAGACGCATATAGCATAGATGCATCTGTTTCTATCTGCGCACCCATTTGACCAAGTGCAGCAAGATGCATTTCAATTGGACGTTTTCCTATCACGCATCCACCTGGGTAAGGCATTCTAGCACAGTGTTTTCTTGCCAGAAGCACACCAAGCAGAATAATGGACGAACGCATCTTATCAGCATACACTGCCGGCACGTCTGTTTTTTGTATATTCGCAGCGTCTACACGTAGAATATGAACGTCTTCCCAAACAACACTACAACCCAAATACTCCAGAATACGTATCATATAAGTAATATCTATAATGTGCGGACAATTATACAGTACTGTTGTCCCATGCACCAAAGCAGTTGCCGCCAATATTGGTAAAGCAGCATTTTTTGATCCCTGTATCTGCACTTCTCCACACAGCGGAATGCCACCGGTAATTTCAACTGTCCCCAAAACGTTTCCTCCGACTGTTACACACTTATAACAGTATATGAAAAAACGTCTAATTGGTTCCCAAATCTGCATAGGATCCTTCTCTGTGCTATTTTTCAAAACGTATGCTTCGCGAGACACTAAGTACAAGACCAATCTCAATCAGCAGAAACACAACCGAAGAACCTCCATAGCTGATAAATGGAAGCGTAATTCCTGTATTCGGAATAGAGTTCGTAACAACCGCAATATTCAAAATGACCTGAATTGCAATATGCGCCATTACACCCACAACCAGCAGTGCTCCATATAAATCATGTGCATTGTTTGCAATTACCATGAATCTCCATATCAAAAGAACAAACAGCATAATAATTGCTACAGCGCCAAACAGCCCAAGTTCCTCACAAATAATTGAAAACACCATATCATTCTGCGCCTCAGGAAGGAATCCAAGTTTCTGCATACTTTGCCCAAGACCCTTTCCGAAAATATCCCCGGAACCGATTGCATATAGTGCCTGTAATGTCTGAAATCCCTTTGTACTTGCATATGCCTCCGGATTAAGCCACGCTTTAATACGTGCAAAACGGTAAGACATATCTTCTGGAATAACCCCTTTATCTACTGCAAGAACAACAAGCACCGCAATAACTATAATACCAAATGCAGCAAACAGATATTCTTTGTAATTTGGTGTAGCAACAAACAGCATCATAAATACAATTCCGAAAATAATGATTGCAGAGCTAAGATTCTGCGTAATAAATAGAACCATGCCTGAAATAGGTACTGCCCAAATAACAGTAAATAAAAAACCCTGCTTTGTCTGTATTCGTTTACCCATCTTACATACCAAACTCGCAAAAAACAAAATCATGCCAACCTTTGCAACCTCTGCAGGCTGAAGTGACATTCCGAGATTCAGCCAGCGTCTGGCACCATTTGCTTCATAACCGAGCGGTGTCAGTACAAGGAAAATTAATACTGCAGAAACAATATATGCTATCATGGCAAATTTTTCCCACACATGATAATCAATCATCATTGTTATAAACATAACAACGATTCCAATAATCGTCGCCTTAATCTGCTTTTCCAAATAGTATGAGGATGTTCCAAACTTTAAATTTGCCTCATACGAGCTGACACTATACAGCATGACCAGTCCAAAGCATAACAAAAAAATAACAATGAACAGCAACGTATAGTCAAAGAAAATTCGTTCTTTATTCTTTTTTTTATTGGATCTGTCAACGGTCATAATTTTCTTACAAACTCCTTAAACATATCTCCACGCTGTTCATAATTTTCAAACATTCCCCAGCTTGCACAGGCTGGAGATAATAGCACAGCCTCTCCCGGTTTTGCACTATCTGCACATATATTAACAGCCTCTTCCAGACTGTCGGCAAACTCGCACTCAAAAAAGCCATGTCTGCGAGCACATTCCGCGATCTTGTGTGCGGTCGCACCAAGCAGAACAAGCTTTTTAACTTTTCCGTCAAAGGCTTCTATCCACTCGTCATATTCCGCATTCTTATCGTAGCCGCCGCCAATCAGACAGGTTTTTTTTGACATTGCCTGAATTCCCTTAATTGCAGCATCTACATTTGTCCCTTTAGAGTCGTTGTAATACACAACATCGTTCTTAGTAGCAACATACTCTATTCTGTGTGCAACGGCCTGAAATCGCTTTACTGACCCAATAATGCTTTCAAGTGGTACACCAAACGAAACCGCCATTGCAATAGCAGCCATTGCATTTTCAACATTATGCTTTCCAATAATCTGCAGTTCGCTGACTGGCAGAATTTCTGTTTCCTCATTATTAAATCGCATATATATTTTGTCGTCCATTAAATAATATCCGTTATCCAAACATCTCTCAGAGCTAAAAAAAACTGGCGTTGCACTTGTAAATTCTCCGAATTTTCTTGTTTCTTCATCCTCATAATTCAGTATCACGGTATCTTCCTTAGTCTGGTTCATACAAATCTTTTCTTTTTCAATAATGTATTGTTCCATTGTATGATGCCTATTCAAGTGATCAGGCGTAATATTCAATATGGCGCTTACCTTTGGATGAAAATTTGATACTGTTTCAAGCTGAAAGCTGCTGATTTCTGCAACAGTAACAGAATCTGAAGCTGTCGTTGCAGCTACTTTCGTATAAGGATTTCCAATATTCCCGACAATAAAAACCTTTTCAAAATAATCCTGCATAATGGCACCAAGCAGAGCTGTCGTTGTTGTTTTACCATTTGTTCCTGTCACAGCAAGAAGACGTCCACGATCGTATGAATACGCCAATTCAATTTCGCCTGATATTTTGACGCCATTATCTCTAAATTGATTTACAAATGCACAATCAATCGGTACTCCAGGGCTGAGAACAAGCATTTCAATCTGAGCTGCAACTGCATCAGGCAGTGATCCTGTATAAACTTCCACATCGTTTACTGTATGTAACTTTTTTCTGATTTCTTCAGGATTTAGTTTTTCATTTGAATCAAACAGTACAGGCTGCTTACCTGCCTGCTTTAATAATTCTACAGCACTTAAGCCGCTTAAGCCGCTTCCAACTACAAGTATCTTTCCCATCTTAATCTCTTTTCCTATTATATCATTATACTGTTATTTTTTTTCAATATGCCACAAAACCAACCAGACATAATAAAGCCGTAATAATCGAGAATACTGCAACTACTCTTGTTTCAGACCAGCCACTCAATTCAAAGTGATGATGAATCGGTGCCATTTTAAACACACGTTTTCCGCCGGACAGTTTAAAATATCCTACCTGAATGATTACTGAGAGAACCTCCGCAAGATAAATAAATGCTACAATCAAAATATATAAAGGCATTTGCAGCATATATGCACAGGCTACCACAAATCCGCCTAGTGCAAGCGAGCCTGTATCTCCCATAAACACACTGGCTGGATATACATTGAACAGTAAAAAACCAAGAAGTGCTCCGACTGCTGCAAGTGTAATTGGTTCAATACCACTTTTTGTCATAATTGCTATTACAGAAAAAAACGTTGCAATCAATACTGTCACGCTGGATGCAAGACCATCTAGTCCGTCAGTAAAATTTGCTCCATTCACTGTACCTAATACTGCCACAAACAAAACAGGAACAGCAAGCCAGCCAATATTCCAGTATACGCCATTTGAAAATGGAATTCTCATAGCCAGACTGACTCCCGCTACATTAATCATATAATAAGCGAACACACACGTCACAACAAACTGTAATGCCATCTTCTGCCATGCCTTAAGTCCCATTGAACGTTTTAATACAACTTTAATATAGTCATCAATAAACCCAATCAGTCCGAATCCGACTGTCATAAATAATATCGGAATTATTTTGGAATATCCTGCAATATAGCAAAATGATGTAACAATGATACCTCCCAAAATAATAATACCGCCCATTGTTGGAGTTCCATTTTTTTTCAGATGACTCTGTGGTCCGTCATCACGTACAGTCTGCCCAACTTTTAATTTTCGCAAATATGGTATTAATACAGGACTTAAAATCACACTGATTGCAAATGCAATTAAAACAGCCCCTAAGACTGATTTGTCCATTTCTTTTCTCCCCTCTTTGGTCAATATTTGGTAGAAAACCTTAATTTTTTGTTAAATATACGCAAAGCTTAGTATAAGTCATTTTTTAAATTTTATCAATGGTTTGTTTCTGTTGTGTTTTTCTGTTTTGTACGGGGTATTCCAAGATACGGCAGGACATTCTCATACAGCTCCTTCACACGAGGTGCCGCAATTGTTCCGCCATAGTACACACCTTTTGGGTTATGTATTACTAGAAGTGCAATAATCTGCGGATCCTCTGCCGGCGAAAACCCAATAAACGAAGAAATATACTGGTTACTGCTCCTTGGCAACGTCTGACTTGTTGCTGTTTTTCCACCAACCGTATAGTTCTCTAGTGCCGCATTTCTTCCTGAGCCATCTGCAACTACCTGTTCCAATAAATATCGAAGTGTATCTGTTGTCTCCTGCGAAACAATATGTTCTGACTGATGATAGGAAAACTCTTCAACCAGATTATTGTCTCGGTCATACACAGCCATGCCAAAATGCGGTGTTACACGCGTTCCCCCATTAACAAGCGAACTGACTGTTGTAATAAGCTGTATAGGAGTAATCTGAAACGATTGTCCAAACGATATTGTAGCAAGTTCCACAAGACCTATATCTTCTTTTCGGTGCATGATCGTTCCTGCCTCTCCAGGCAAGTCAATTCCTGTCTTTTTCAGCAGTCCAAACTTCGTAAAGTAATCGTAAAAGCTTTCTGCACCAATTCTCAAACCAGTTGCGATAAAAACCGGATTACAGGAGTTTTTTGTACCTTGTAGAAAAGTTTCAGATCCATGGCCTGCGATTTTGTGACATTTAATTCTTCTATCTTCAACAATAATAAATCCTGGACAATGAAATGTATCATCAACACTGACAACGCCTTTTTCCAACGCTGCCGCTGCTGTAATTATTTTAAAGGTCGACCCTGGCTCATATGTGTCATTAATACACCCATTTCGCCACATTTGATTTAAATAATCCTGTTTCTCTTTTTCTGAAATAGTATTCTGTGATACAGTTCCATCCACAAGTGTATATGGATTATTCAAATCAAATTCAGGTACATTCACCATTGCATAGATTTCACCGTTCTTAGGGTTCATCACTATCAGTTCTACACATATCGCTTCTTTTTCCTGTAAAGCTTTTTTTGCAAGTTGTGTGGCGTATTCCTGAATATTACGATCCATGCTGATTTGAAGCGTCAATCCATTTTCAGGTTCTGTTCGTCTTTCTCCAGCAGCATCAAGTTCCAGACCTCTTGCGTCTGTCAATGTAAGAATTTGACCATTTTTCCCCTTCAGATATTCCTCATAAATTACTTCCAGTCCAATGATTCCCTGATTATCACCGCCGGTAAATCCAAGTACTCTTGATGCTAGGCTTGCATACGGATAATACCGTTTATAATCTTCATCAACTTTAACTCCTTCCAGATCATATGACCTGATTTTATCTCCCAGCTCTTTTGAAATATTCGTCTTTATCTTTTCAATAGAAGAATACTTTTCCACACGTTTTCGAACATTTTCTTCCGGTAAATTGAGCTCTTTAGTCAGTATTTCAATCACTCTTTCAGGGTCTGAAATTTGGTTATGAATGACTGATATTGTACAGACAGTTCTGTTTGCGGCAAGTACCTCTCCATTCCTATCAACAATTCTCCCCCGTGCAGCCTTAATATCACGTTCTCTCTCATGCAGTTCAACTGCCTGTTTCGTATAGTATTCCGAGCAAAACACCATAACATAAACCAATCTGGCCATCAGCGCCACAAGCGCAAGTATCGAAAGAATTGCAAATGAAAAGATTTTTTTTCGGTACGCAGTTCTGTTTCTTATCATAAAATGAGAACACCTCGCAGAAGACGAATGCGCATGCAAAATGCAGGCGTATATATACTAATTTATTATCGCTTCCGCAAGGTTATGAGTCATGTGATTTCTTATTCTAAATCTGAAATTGTCGGGTCTACTGGTTGACCTGTTATCGGGTCCAGTAGAATACCTGTATTTGGTTCAATGGCTAATCCGGTTTCCGTATCAAATTGAATAACCGGCGCTTCTTCTTCTGACTTTTCAGTATCCTCCGTCTTTTGTTCTCCTGTTTCACTTTCTGTTGTTCCGTCCGTATTAGCAGGCTGCTCAGTACTCGTCTCGTCATCTTTCAAAACCGCATTATCACTAACAGAATCTCCTCGAGCACTGGTTGAAAAATCAAGCTGTTTTTCTGCAAGTTCTGCTGCCTCATCCTCCGAAAGTTCCTCTGTCTGGAATACATTCATATAGGGAAGTACCTCTGTCAAAATATCTTTTGTTAATACTGTCGCATATTTTGCAGTTGCCTGTATTTCCACATTGGGCTGATCTATGACAGTATATATTACAAGCTGTGGATTTTCTGCTGGAGCAAATCCCATGAAAGACACAACATAGTTGCCGTTTTTTCTTGGAAGGGTTTCTGCTGTACCAGTTTTTCCACCAATCATGTACCCTGCCGGTCTAGCAGATTTACCTGTTCCCTGTGAAACAACATTAATACAAAGCTGTTTGATTTCATCAGAGGTTTCAGCTGAAATCGTCTGTTTTAACACACGCGGCTCGACAACCTTCACTGTTGCTCCGTCTGCATCAAGTATTTTTGTCACAACGTGAGGCTGATAATAATAACCTCCATTTATCAGCGAGCAGAATCCGGATATCATCTGTATCATCGTAGTATTAAAACCCTGACCAAATGAACCGATCGCAAGATCTGTCGGTGTCATAACGTTTTCATCAAATACAAGTGTATTTGTCATTGCTTCTCCAGTCAGATCCACATTCGTTTTAAGTCCAAAATTATAGATGCGATTATATTTCATAAACACACTTCGTCCTATGACAGAACCCATCTTCATAAAAGCAACATTACAGGAATTCTCCAAAGCACCCGAAAATGTAAGTTCTCCATGTCCAAGACGATTACTGCAGTGAATTTCATGTCCACCGACTTCCATCACACCATTACATACATAAGACTCATTGCCGGTCAGAATTCCTTCTTCCAATCCTGCCGCCATTGTAAATGGTTTTATTGTTGAACCCGGTTCATATGTGCTGTTAATACAATAATTCTTCCATAAAGCATTGAGTGCTTCCATTTTTGCTTTTTCGTATGCGTCCTCTTCTGATTGCACCGGTGCTGTGTTATCACTGACAGAGTTATCAGACACTGTCTCTGCTCCTGTATTGGCTGTTTCTGTTGTATCTGCTGTGTCTACCGCACCTGCTTCAGTTGTGTCTGCAGTGCCTGTATTGTTGTCATTATTTGTATTTGGATCTTCTATTACAAGCTCCGTTGTATTTCTCGGATCATTCAAATCAAATACAGGATAGCTTGCCATAGCAATAACTTCGCCCGTATTGGGATTCATAATAATAACGCCTGTATTTTTACTTCCGTTTCCTTCATGATATTCATTTTTATGCTCTTCATTAAAAGCAAGAATATGTTTTTCAACAATACTTTGTATATTTACATCAAGACTTGTTACAAGTGTTTTTCCATCCTCTGCCGGTTTGATTGTTCTTTCAAGATTCTCATCATCATTGAGATATCCATACTCACGTCCGTTTATTCCATTCAGTGTTGTGTTGTAATACTCCTCCAGTCCATATGCACCCTCATTATCACCCTGCACAAAGCCAATCACATCACATGCCAATGAATGATATGGATATTCTCTCTGATAAGTATCCTCAAGCCATACGCCCTTCACATCAGGATACTCAGATGGATTATTCAGTGTTTCCATCAGAGAGCTAACTGCATCATATTCCTGCTTTTTAGCTATTATTCTGTATTGTGAACTCGGATTTTCAGTAATATAGCTTCGTAACTCACTCTGTGAATAATTGAACGAAATATTTGTCCCATAAAGAGCCGAAATAGTCGGTTCCAAATACTTTCCATTTTCTGAATTCAGTGTTTTTGAGTCAATTACAACATTGTATACTTTCTGACTGGCTGCAATTTTTGTGCCATTAGAATCAACTATTTCACCGCGTTTTGCAGGTAGCACAATACTGTCATATTCCTGCTGAGACAAAACCTGCTTCTTATATCGCTCTCCATTATCTCTGTTAATCGCATAGAGTTTTACATTCAGCAAAGCAAAAGCCAGCAATATTAGGAAAAACAATGCTGCCAGCTTTTTTTGCATCCTTATGGAAAATCGTTGTGGGTTCTGGTTCTCTGCGTGATGATTTCTTCTTCTCATCGTGTGCACCTGCCTGTCTATCTATCTGTTTCAATTAAATAGCTTCATATTAATCTGTAGCGTTTCTATATTGTCTCACATAATCTGTATCATCGCTACTATATGTTACAATTTGATTTTCTCTTGCGTACTGCATGCCAAGTTCATCCATGGCACTCTGCTTAATATCTTCCAGTCCAACTGCCCCCTTAATACGGCTTTCTGTATCATCATTTTCAGCTCTCATCCTATTCAGCTGACTTTCCAGTGTTGAGATTTGCTTAACACTGTTTGTAATATCTGATTGAAGCTGTAAATACTGAATGCAGACATAACCGGTAACAAGCATGGCAAGTGTAAGGAAAAATACATATGCCGGATTCATGTGAGATGCCTTTTCCCTGTTTTTGCGTGCAGTATTGCTCAGCTTTTGAGGTCTGGTTGTTTCTGACTGTACCGGGCGAAGTGCACGTGCAGTGTTTCCGTAAACATATTCATTACGGGATTTTCTGTATGCACTTTTCTGTCTTCCCTGACTTCTTGAAGCTGCCATGTCTTTCTCCTCAAATTCTTTCAAATACTCTTAGTTTTGCACTTTTCGCTCTTGGATTTTGTTCTGTTTCTTCT
Organism: uncultured Lachnospiraceae bacterium; assembly: GCA_964579795.1. Classification (GTDB taxonomy): domain Bacteria; phylum Bacillota; class Clostridia; order Lachnospirales; family Lachnospiraceae; genus JAEYFP01. Next base: position 10,857 of record CAZOHM010000010.1, read on the forward strand.
TGTGACGGAAATATTGGTTTTCTTGTGATTACTTTTCCTTTTGACTTTTTCCCGCATACGCATACCGGGAAATCCGGAGGACAAGTACATGGGTTTTCACTGTTTCTGAATATTGTTTTTACAATTCTGTCTTCCAGCGAATGAAATGTGATAATGCAAATTCTTCCGCCCGGGTTTAACAGTTCTATCATAGTATCCAGTGTATTTTTCAGTACATCCAACTCCCCATTCAGTTCAATTCTAATTGCCTGAAATGTCTGTTTGGCTGGATGGCCCATTGTTTTTTGTACTTTCATTGGAATTGCAGATTTGATAACTTCAACCAGTTCACCTGTCGTTTGTATTTCACTATGTTCGCGGGCCACAACAATATGCTTGGCAATATTCTGAGCGAACTTATCTTCTCCATAGTCACGAATCATTCGAAACAAGTCCTGCTGTGAATAAGTATTCACAATGTCTTTTGCAGTCCGACTGTTTCTTCTGTCCATTCTCATGTCCAGTTCTACATCTGCTTTATATGAAAATCCCCTCTCAGGTGTATCCAGCTGATACGAGGACACCCCCAAATCAAGTATGATCCCATCCACTTTCCCCACATGGATTTCCCCGAGTTCATCCTTGATGTTGCAGTAATTGTTTCTAATATATGTAACATTTTTAAACTCTTCAAGACGAATCTTTGCAGCAGAAATTGCTGCATCGTCTTGATCTATTCCGATTAATCTCCCCTGATCGGAAAGCTGCTTTGCGACCTCATATGCATGACCTGCGCCCCCTAATGTTCCATCAACATAGGTCCCTTCGGGCTTGATCTGTAAACTATCGATTGTCTCCTGCAGCAATACAGATTTATGAACAAAGCTCATAGTTTTTCCCCTCCTATATGCTTAATCCCAAATCTGCCATTTGTTCAGCGATGTCATCCATATTATCACAGGCCGTTTCCCCTTCCCAGCGTTCCTTATTCCAAACTTCAATTCTGCTGGCTACACCTGCTAAAACAACATCCTTTTCCAATTCCGCAAACCCCCTCAGGTTTGTTGGAATCAGAATTCGTCCTTGCTTGTCCACTTCTACTGTCGCAGCTCCTGCGGCAAAGAAGCGGACAAGCTGTCTTGAATTCTTATTGGGTGGTAATGATTTCAGGTTCTCTTCAAATTTCGCCCATTCTGCATTGTCGTAAATAAACAAGCAGCCGTCCAACCCCTTCGTAATCACAAACAGCTCCCCTAGCTGCTCGCGAAACTTCGAGGGAATTATCAATCTTCCTTTTGTATCAATTGTATGGTTGTATTCCCCCATGAACATTTTGGACTTCACCACTTTCTACCACTTGAAACCACTTTTCACCACTTATGATGTAATTCTACCCCCAAAAGTACAAAATTGCAACCCCTTTTTTGCCCTTAAAACATGAAAAAAGCACCCATAACTCGGGTGCTTTACTCATTTTGTACAACAATTGTACAAGATATTGTGTTTTGTTCTTAAAGTATACTTTTATATCTCTACATATAGAAATCAAAATTTCTTAATAAAAATTTAAAGTTTTTTAAGATTTTATACATTAAATCTGAACAGAATAACATCTCCGTCCTTTACAACATAGTCCTTTCCTTCCAAACCTACCACGCCCTTTTCTTTTGCATTTGACAGGGAACCACATTCTAATAAGTCTTTATAATTAACTACTTCAGCGCGGATAAAGCCTCTTTCAAAATCTGTATGAATCTTTCCTGCAGCTTGTGGTGCTTTTGTGCCAAGCTTAATTGTCCACGCACGCGTTTCATCTTCTCCTGAAGTCAGATAACTAATCAGTCCAAGCAGTCGATAGCTTGCCTTGATTAATTTTTCCAAGCCAGATTCTGATAATCCCAAATCTTCAAGAAACATTGCTTTTTCTTCGTCATCAAGCTCAGCAATTTCCTGCTCGATTTGTGCACAGATTACAAAAACCTCACTGCCATCTGTCTTTGCAAACTCACGTACTTTTTTGACATATTCATTATCAGCCCCGTCATCTGCTAAATCCTCTTCTGAAACATTGGCGGCAAAAATAACCGGCTTTGCTGTCAATAAATTATAGGAAGCAATCCACTCTTCCTCATCTTCATCAAGTGCCGCAAAGCCCCTTGCTGATTTTCCTTCTTCCAGATAGGCAATCAATCGTTTAATACATGTAACCTCTTTTGCAATCTTCTTATCATTATTAGCAGCTCTCCCTGCCTTGGCAACTCTTCTTTCCAATATTTCAATGTCAGAAAAAATCAATTCCAGATTTATTGTTTCAATATCTCTAAGTGGATCCACGTTTCCATCAACATGTACCACATTTGTATCCTCAAAGCATCTGACTACATGTACAATCGCATCTACCTCTCTGATATTTGCAAGAAACTGATTTCCAAGTCCCTCCCCTTTGGAGGCTCCTTTTACAAGACCTGCAATATCCACAAATTCAATCACTGCCGGTGTCACTTTTTTTGATGCGTATAAATCACCTAATAGTTTTAAACGTTCATCCGGAACAGCAACAACACCAACATTTGGATCTATCGTACAAAACGGATAATTCGCCGATTCAGCACCTGCCTTTGTCAGTGAATTAAACAACGTACTCTTTCCTACATTTGGCAGTCCTACGATTCCTAATTTCATTTCTTCACGTACCTATTCGAAAAGCCTCCAATAAATGAGTTCTTCGCCTCTCTTAATATTCTCTCCAGTGATTATATCATATCAAAAAAGCTTTGGAAATGACTTTACTCCATAAATTTCACATACATTTTTTTCGGTACTGCCATAACGGCTTGTGGTTGCGCCTTTTTGTAGTTAATTACTTTTTATGAATACTTTATGGATACTTACTTTATGGATACTTTCTCTTTTGAGCAACTATTTCTCATGTGATATTATTGTACCAGGGCTTTCATCGTTCTAACGAAAGTCGTGTATCACACCCACAACCGGAATACAACTTTAAATCAGCCGTAACAATGCTGATAATCAGTCATGATTTATTTGAAAATTCACTTCTGATTCTATCAGTTTCCTGATGTACGGGCTGTCTTCATCATTCAAATCGTGAAAGAATGCCATCATTCTACATTTCTTATACTCATTGCCATCCAGCATAAAAGTGTATCCGGCAGGGCATGTCGGCGAACAGACCTCTCCAATCAGTTTTTTGCAAACACCCGCCTTCATAATATCTTTCTTCATTTTTTCTGGAAATTCGGTTAAGATTGAATCATAGTTTGCTATTCCGGCTGCATAGATACGCATTTTTACACCACTTTTGCGAAATACATAATTTAACAGTGTTTTTCCTGTAACAGAAGAAATATAGGACGCAACGTATCCGTTTTTCGCTGTTTTAATTTCTCTCTTACATTCTTTTTCATTCAGAAACTTGTCAAGCTCCAATACAAAACCTTGCTGTGATGCTGGTATATCATTCAAAAATGATAAGAATTTTTCATCCATATTACTTGTTCTCCTTCCTGACAATCGGAATCCATACTTCATATTTTGCATTCATCGGATCTGGCTGCAGATAAAGCTCCACATCTGGCGCATTTGCATACTCATAGCCACTCGTTGGCAGCCACTCCGAAACGATTCGGCTCTCCAGCTCCTGCATTTTCGAAATAGGTCCCTCCTCATAAAATACTGCCCATGTACACGAAGGTACGATTAGTTCTTCATATTTTCCCTTATCCAGCGTTGATGCAACTGCAATATAATAATGCCAGTTCTCAGTTTCATTACATGTACTGATTCCAAGCAGTCCCTGAACAGGTGTATTCATCATCTGTGCAAGTTCTGTAACCGTTCCGTCGCTGGATGCCTTCGCCCAAAATCCTGGTGTGATTGTAAAGTTTTCTTCTACTGTCTGTTTCAATTCAATTGATGTTCCTATTACTCGAAATGCTTCTTTTTTCTCTATTCTGTAATTCATTGCTTCTGCTCCTTTTACCTGCATCTGGAACCGGATTGGAGGGAAAGACTTTACAACAGCATCTTCCATTCTGGCGTCCGTAGGTGAAATCCCATGTACTCCCTGAAAAGCACGTGTAAACGCTGTCGGTGACTGATAGCCATATTGAATTCCAATATCAATCACCTTTTTATTTGGGTCTTTTAAATCAACTGCCGCAAGTGACATTCGTCTTCTTCTAACATATTCCGAAAGTGTTATCCCGCCTAAATATGTAAAAATTCTTTGAAAATGATAGGGTGAGCAACCCGCAAGCCTGCCAAGCTGCTCATAATTCAATTCCTCGCAAATATGTTCCTCAATATAGTTGACTGCTGTATTCATTCCTTCAATCCATTCCATATGTTTCTCTCCTTTGTTTTATCGATCGACTGCTTTATCTTATATTAACCGCGCAGCTTTGTCCTCTCTATTTTTGTTCAAATATTGCGATTTAATTTCTGTAAAGGCTCAAAAGAGCAGATGGTATCAAAGTTTCCACCTGCTCATTTATTATCATTTACCGTATCCTCAAATTCACTAAAAAGAGTGTTGTAAACTTCATGCCGTTTCTGTGGTGTTTTATCAAGTATCAGATAATCTACGCCTGCGTTAACGGCTGCCAAACCATCCTTGCTAAACCGGTCGCCTATCATCAAAATATCCTCCGGCTTCATCCCATAATCCTGCATAATCAATACAAGACCTTTTGGTGCCGGCTTGAGTTCCATAATTCGTTCATCTGTTGCGCTGTACATTCCATCAGCTTCCATTTCCAAAGCTTCCAGTTTGTCTTTTACTGGATAATCCGAAAAAATAATCACCCGGATATTTCTTTCTCTAAGTCTGTTCATTAGCTGACCGATTTCTTCATCTTTGCTCATGCGCAAAGCAGACAAGGGATTTTCATAAATCCATCTTCGAATAACCTGTTCCACACGCTCTGCTGTCTCATTCATTTTCTTTGCAACATATGCATACTGTATTTCATCAAGCGAATCAGATTCGTTCAGATTTTCTAGAACAACAGGCAGCTCCTGTCTGACCTTCTCCCAGTGTTCTCTTACAGTTCGAAACTCCTTAATGATAACAAGCTCCTTAACACGCCACGGGTGCATGGAATAATACCCAATCAGTCTTCCCGCCATCGTCATTCTCAGCTTTTGCTGATAATACAGTGTTCCGTCAAGATCAAAAACAACTGCACGATATTCTGTGATTTTTTTCTTTTTTTGATTTTGCACGCGCCACAGCTCCTATCAAGCAGATATCAGGCGAATATCAACCCAGTAATTCAACAGTGAAATATCCATAAATGTCAAAGCAAGTAGAATTGCAACTAAAATGACAATATAGATGAGAAGCTTTTTTTCTCTGTAAAGCTTCTCTGGCTTCTGAACAGCAGAATCCGGCTTGAAGCTGATCCAAAGATAAAAACAAAACAATCCAAAAATAAAAGGCATTGCAATCAAATATTCAATTCTGTACTTAATCATAAAAATCCCAATAAAGAACGTTGCACACATCGCGTAAAAGAAGGCAGAAACAAGCAGAGAATTCTCTGAATAATATTTGAATGACTTTCGATAGAGTCCTGCCTGCTCGGGATCTGCAATCATACGATATTCTGCAAATCGTTTTGTAGCCATCAGGAAAGCTCCTGCAAACCAGTAGCCAACCAAAATACTAATCGGTGGCTGATATTCGCTTGTAATAATAAACCAGCCAAGTAACAGTCTAATCATATTATTAATGGATTCTGAAAGAACATCCAGATATGGAATATCCTTTGTTCTGATTGGTTTTACATTGTATAGTACACCCATCACAAGAAGCCATATTTCCATATATAGAAACAACCGGTTCACAAGCAGAGAGCATCCAACACCCAGCAAAATAAAAACAACGTATTCCAGCATTACAAGCGAAAACTTCATGTTTTCAGAAACAACCGGTCGATATTTCTTAGTAGGATGGTACTTGTCAAATTCTGCATCCAGCCATTCGTTAATTACATAATTTGCTGATGCAACAAAGCATGTTGCTAAAAAACCAATCAGGAGCTTTACAATGGAAATAGATGTCACCGGCTGCTCTGTAAGAAGAATTGCAATGACAACACCCGGCAGAATAAATACATTCTTAATCCAGTGATCCGGTCTTGCTATTTTAATATATTTCTTCATTAATCTTTGTTCCTCCGTTATTGTATTTATCGAAAACAGCCTTGAAATATGCGACATTAGCTGCAATGTCTCCGTGAAATACAGAAGAACCCATTACAATTACATTTGCGCCTGCATCCAAAACGATATGAATATTCTCCCGTGTAATACCACCATCTACTTCAATATCCCTCTCCAATCCTCTTTCCAACAGCATCTGACGCAGTCCTTGAATTTTATCAGTACAGATGTCCATATACTTCTGACCACCAAAACCAGGTTCGACTGTCATAATTAAAAACATATCTGCATCCTGCAGTACTGGCTCAAGAATTTCTATTGATGTTTGTGGCTTAATTGATACGCCAGCACGCATGCCAAGCGAATGTATCAAATTCAAGGTTTCCTTTAATGGCTTACATGCTTCTGCATGAACAGTAATCAAATCTGCTCCGGCCTGTCTAAACTCCTGAATATATCGTTCTGGCTGCTCAATCATCAAATGTACATCCAGCGTTTTTTTTGTGATTTTCCTGACTGATTCAATAATTGGCATCCCGAATGAAATATTTGGAACAAACATCCCATCCATCACATCTACATGAAAATAATCCGTTCCAGCTTCATCTGCCGTTTTCATATTACTTCCAAGTATCGTAAAATCCGCCGCTAATATGGACGGTGATAATAACAACATATTAATGTCTCCTCTGGTTTTTTAATTCACCGAATATCTGTACATAATTTTTATATCTGTTTTCATTAATAATGCCAGCTTCTACAGCTGCTTTTACACCGCAATCCGGTTCATGCGTATGCGTGCATGGCTGAAATCGGCAGTCTGCATACGAAAGAAATTCATCGTAATATTTCCAAATATCTTCGCAATCCATATCAAACAATTCAAAAGAACTGAATCCCGGGGTATCCATCAGATAGGTTTTCTCTGCAATTCTGAATATTTCAGAATGACGGGTTGTATGCTTACCTCTATCAGCCTTTTCACTGATTGCACCAGTTTCGACCGTTACGTTCTTCTGCAGACAATTTACAAGTGACGATTTTCCAACTCCACTCGGTCCTGCGACCGTTGTTGTCTTTCCCTGTAAAAGCTTTTGCAGTTCACTGATTCCTTTTTCTGTCTTTGTACTCGTCACAAGAAGCGTACAACCACTCTCTCCATACATACGTTCAAGCAGTTCTGTTTCCTCATCAGTAACAAGATCCTCTTTATTGAAGCAAAGAATAATAGGCACATTTTGCAGTTTGTATTGTAAGATCATTTTATCTGTCATAATAAAATTAGGTACAGGCTTTGTCAGGGCAAAGACAACCAACGCCTGATCAATATTTGCAACCTGTGGTCTAATCAGCGTATTCTTTCTTTTTAAAAGCTCAATAATATTCCCAAGCTTCGCTTCACAATCCAATACTTCTATTTCAACTAAATCACCAACAAGCGGCTTCTGTCTGTCAAATCTGAGAATGCCCTTCGCCTTACACTCATAAAGCCCCTGATTCTCGACATATACATAATAAAATCCAGCAATTCCTTTAACAATTTTCCCCTGCATTCATTATTCCTTTGTAAAAGTCACAGCTACCGGAGCCGTTGTTTCCCATTGTCCATCTGTCTTTTGATATGTGACAGTCACAACTCCGGACTCACTTCCTGTAATTCCAGTCTTAACCATAGCATATGGGAAAGTTGTTGTAGAATACCGCTGTAGCTCATTTCCGGCAGCATCCAACAATACTATAATTGCTTCAGTTCCTGCCAGATAATCTGCAGGGGCGCTGATATTATAACTACAACTGAATCCTGAAGCCCCAAGGCTCACAGTAAAATCAACACTTGTTCCTGCCTCAACCTTCATACCTGCTGAATATGTCTGTGAAATAACAAGACCAGCCAGAACAGAGTTATTATTTTCTTCACTGATTGTCGACCAGGAAAGACCCGCTGCTGTCAAAAGTGATTTTGCAGTCGTTTCATCCTTTCCAACCAAGTCCGGCACCTCTACCTCAGTTGAGGTTTTTCCTGAACTGACAACAACCTTTACACTGCTTCCCTTTACAGCGTTTGTCGCGCCAAGAGGACTTTGTGAAATAACATTTCCTTTTTCTACAGAATCATTTTCACTGTACTCCTTAGAAAGGGTAAACCCTTCATTTTCCAGTGCAACCTTTGCTTCTGCTTCACTCTTTCCTACTACATCCGGAACTGCTACACCTTCTGTTTTTCCACTGCTTACGACAAGTGTCAGAACACTTCCTTTTTCAACCTGTGTGTCTGCAGCAATATCCTGTGAAATAATAAAATCTTTTTCATAATCTGCCGATTCCTGATAGGATGCTTTTGCAGTCAGACCAGCTTCTTTCAACGCTGTCCCAGCGTCTTCAACTGAAATACCAACCACATTCGGTACTGCAACCATACCTGATTCTGATTCTACAGCAGTATTCTCGGATGAACTGGTTCCAAACAATCCCAACACTTTTCCAACGACAAAAATTGCAACAAGTGCAATAATAATTGCAGCAACAATCATCAGAACAGTCATGACCTTTTCCATTTTAGGATCTACATCGTCATCCAGTTCCTCATCCTCTTCGTAATACTCCTCTTCCTCATTAGGTTCAACCTGATGGTATCGCTTCTGCTGCGGATTACTTTTACTGTTTCTTGTCTTCTCATCCCTTGAAGAATGGCCTTTCTCTTTGTTTTTTCTGGAGGAACGTGGAGAAAAGGCAAGCTCCTCTTCATCCTCTTCCTGATAGCCTCCATAAATTGGTTCCTGATAAACTGGTTCTTCATAAGGAGATTCAGAATATCCTTTTTGCTGATATCCGCTCTGATCGTATCCTGTCTGCACGAATTCATTTCCATATCCACCCGGTGCATATCCATTTGGCTGATATCCAGGCTGTTGATATCCAGGCTGTTGATATCCATTCTGTTCATACGGTTGTTCATATAGCGGCTCCGCATACCCAGCTCCATATGTCGGTGGCACCGAATCCCCAAACGCTGGGCCTACTGTAGTCTGCTGCCTGATTTGACGTCTGTCTACATCAGTAATCGCCTTTGTTCCTTCACTGCTTGCCGCCTGTGTAATTGTAACAAAATTTTCATCAGGATTGATGAGTGAACGTTTCAAATCCTGAATCAGTTCACCCATATTTTGATAACGTCGATCCGGATTTTTCTGTGTACATTTGAATATTATCTGTTCAACACTAATCGGTATTTCCTGAACATAAATACGCGGAGACGGCATTTCCTCCTGTATATGCTTAATTGCAATTGCAACCGTTGTCTCTCCGTCAAACGGGACTCTGCCGGTTACCATTTCAAACAATGTAATACCTATGGAATAAATATCACTCTTTGCATCCGAATAACCACCCCTCGCCTGCTCCGGCGATGTATAATGGACAGAACCCATCGCATGGGATGTAATTGTATCGCTTGTTGCTGCCCGTGCAATACCAAAATCGGCGACTTTTACCTTTCCCTCTTTGGAAATGATAATATTCTGCGGCTTAATGTCTCTGTGGATAATACCATTATTATGTGCAGCCTCGATTCCCATCGAAACTTGAATGGCTATACTGACAGCTTCTTTTACTGAAAGCCTGATTTTCTTTTCGATATAGTTCTTCAGTGTTATGCCTTCGACAAGTTCCATAACAAAATAATACATGCCGTCTTCTTCTCCAACGTCATATACATTCACAATATTAGGATGCATCAGTCCTGCTGCTGACTGCGCCTCCACACGAAACTTTGAGACAAAATTCTTATTTGAAGAATACTCTGCCTTTAATACCTTAATTGCAACAAATCGATTCAGCTTATGGCACTTTGCCTTGTATACATCTGCCATTCCGCCCGCACCGATTTTCTCTATGATTTCATAGCGTTCCCCTAAAATCGTTCCTGGTTTTAACATTTACTCACCTCATCTGCAAATGGCTCTACAATAATCACAGCAATATTATCTTTCCCGCCATTGTGATTCGCTACCTTAATTAATTCCTCCACAATCTGTACAACATCTCTCTGAGCTCTGACTACCATTCTGATATCTTCATCTTCAATCATATTTGTCAGACCGTCAGAACACATTAAAATCAGATCGCCCTTTTTCAGATCGACCTCAAAGAAATCTATTTCTATCGTCTCAGATGCACCTATGGCTCGAGTGATAATATTCTTATCCGGATGTGATCTTGCTGCACTTCTGTCAATCTCACCTATCCTTACCATTTCTTCTACAAGAGAATGATCCTTTGTAATCTGTTGAATCTGTTCATCAATCAGGTATAATCTACTGTCGCCAACATTAGCAACATAAAGTATATCGTCCACAACTGTCGCTACAACAACCGTAGTACCCATTCCCTTAAAATCCTCTTCTGCGGCTGCTTTTCTAAATATCTCCACGTTTGCACATTCGATTGCTTCACGCATAATCCTAATTGGCTCTTTTTCCTCGCACATCATAACTTCACGTTCAATCGCTTTTACTGTATAGGCAGAAGCATAATCACCAGCATTATGCCCACCCATACCATCTGCAACAATAAAAAGATTGGGGAGATTTCCGAGCGGAACTTCACACGTATAAACGCAATCCTGATTCAGCTTTCTTTTCCGTCCAATATCCGTTTTAGAGAATGTTTTCAGCATACTCCTCTCTCCTTTCTGATTATTCTTTATTCTGTAAAGGCTGTTCACATTGAGAAAGATATCTTCTTCGCAGCTGACCGCATGCGCCGTCAATGTCCCTACCCATTTCCCTTCTAATAGTAACATTTATATGATTTTTTTCAAGTTTAATTTTGAACGCTTCAATTACAGCTCGTTTTGATTGTATGTAATCCCTCTCCTTTACAGGATTAATAGGAATTAAATTGATATGACAGTTCATGCCTTTTACAAGTTTTGAAAGCTCAACAGCATCCTGTTCTGTGTCATTTGTTCCTGCAACAAGGCTATATTCAAATGTAAGTCGTCTGCCTGTCTGTATAAAATAATAGCGGCAGGCTTCCATCAATTCATCAAGTGAATACTTATTTGCAATCGGCATCAGACTTTTTCTTTTTTCATCATTGGAAGCATGTAGAGATATTGCAAGTGTAATCTGCAGTTTTTCGTCTGCAAGCCTTTTCATTTCCGGAACAAGTCCACATGTGGAAATGGTCACATTTCTCTGACTGATATGCAGTCCTCTATCATCTGTCAGGATATGCAGAAATTTCAAAATATTATCATAATTATCAAGTGGTTCACCCGAACCCATTACAACTACATTTGAAATTTTTTCCCCTGTTTCCTTCATAATACCATATATCTGTCCAACAATTTCTCCGGGCAGCAGATTTCTCTCCAAGCCATCAATTGTGGAAGCACAAAATCTGCAGCCCATCCGGCAACCAACCTGGGATGATACACAAACAGAATTTCCGTGCTCATATCGCATGAAAACACTTTCAACAACATGATTGTCATGCAATCCGAACAAATACTTCTTTGTTCCATCGATTTTTGATTCCTGTACATGTATACATCGTACCTGATATAAGGTAAACTCATCACTGCATTTTTGTCTAAATGCTTTAGACAGGTTCGACATTTCATCAAAACTGTCAACCTGCTTTGCATGCAGCCAGTCATATACCTGACCCGCACGAAATTTCTTCTCAGATAATGCTTCTATGGCGGTCTCCAGTTCCTGATAGGACAGCGATCTGATATCTGTTTTTTCCATTATGATTTCCTTTTAAATTTTGCTATAAAAAAGCCATCTGTGTTATGAAGCTGTGGTAACAGCTGAATATATCCCTGTTCCTGTGTATTGGCTGCGTATGCCTCCTGAAGTTCCAGATGCGTGCTTCTTTGAAAAGGAAGATTCTCTTCAATCCATAACACATTGTCTTCATTTTCTGCACGATGTATCGTACATGTACTGAACATCAGCGTACCGCCCGGTTTAACATATTGACTCACAACCCTTAAAATATTTCTCTGCAGTTCTACAATGCTTGCCATTGATTCCTGCGTTACTCTATACTTAATGTCATTTTTCCGTCCCATAATGCCAAGACCGGAGCACGGCAGGTCAGCAATAACAACATCTGCTTTTCCAACCATGGACGGCGTCAGTTCACATGCATCCTGTACAACTGCATCTATATTGGAAAAGCCGACTCTTTGAATATGTTCTCTAATAAGTGACACCTTTTCCTCTGTCAAATCTCTTGCCTCTACATGTCCGCTTCCCCGCAAAATATCAGCAGCATGTATTGATTTTCCACCTGGAGCTGCACATACATCCAACACATAATCACCCTCTGCAATATTCGCTGCTTCGCAGACAAGCATAGAACTTACATCCTGTACCTGAAAATATCCTTTATGAAAAGAATCAAGTTCTGCAATCGAATCTGTTTGTGTCAGCCGAAATGCATAAGGCAAACCAGATACTTTTTCAACAGACACCTGTTCATTAAGCAGTCTTTTCTCCAACTCATCTGCAGATATTTTTGATAAATTCGTCCTGATTGTTAATGGTCTTGACTCTAAAAAGGCATGTAGAATCTGTTCGGTATTTTTCTCACCCTGCTCAGACAGAAACTGCTTTACAAGCCACTCCGGCATGGAATACCGGATGGATAAGCTCATTACCGTATCACTCCGGTCCGGATATTTAACCGTATCCAGATTTCTTGAAACGTTTCTCAAAACACCATTCACAAATCCTTTCAGTGTTCGAAATCCTTTCTTTTCTGCAAGCTTTACAGCCTCATTACATACTGCAGATGCCGGAACTGCATCCATATACTTTAACTGATATACACCCATTTCCAGTATTGTACGAATAACCGGCTTCATTTTATTTGTCTTAGTGCTGCTGAACTGGTTAAGAATGTAATCAAGTTCTATTCTGCGCTCCAATGTTCCTTCGCATACACGCTTAATAAAGCTTCTGTCTTGACGTTCCAGATAACCGTATTTGTCGAGTACATTTTTAATTATTACATTACTGTATGCAGACTCTTTTTGAATTTCCAGAAGAGTCTCTAATATTATTGCTCTGTCATTAATCACGATTTCTGCGCCCTCCGCCAAACAACAGAATCAATCTGACAAGCTGCAGGATGGATGCTGCTGCAGATGCAACATAGGTTAATGCCGCCGCTCTCAGCACCTTTTCGGAGCCAGCCAATTCTTCCTTTGTGAGTATTCCTGTGGCATCTAAAACAGCAATTGCTCTGTGTGACGCATCAAATTCAACCGGTAGCGTCATAACCTGAAAAAATACACCAAAGGAAAAAACAACAATTCCGAGTGAAATAAGAGGCTGAAAATACGAAATCAAAACACCAAGAATTATAATGGGAATACCCGCCTTTGACCCTATATTTGCAATTGGAAGAAACGCATTTCTCAATTCAAGCGGAACATATTTTTCATTATGCTGCATAGCATGTCCACACTCATGAGCAGCCACGCAGACAGCTGCCACTGATCTGGAACCGTATACACTTTCAGACAAACGCAGCACTTTTGCTTTTGGATCAAAATGATCTGTCAGCTCGCCGCGCACCTGCTGTACTGAAACATCATAAATGCCTGCACCGCGTAATATCTGTTGTGCTGTCTCAGCTCCTGTCATTCCCTTTTTGGATATTACCTTCGAATACCTTGCAAAAGTAGATTTGACTGTAGATGAAGCCCAAATGGACAACAATGCTCCTATCAAAACAAGAATATATGTTTTATCAAAATAATAGAAATTATAAAGTCCCATTCTTCCATCTCCTTTATTTTCCTAACAATTCTCCAGCTTCTGGATGATATCCCTTCAAAAAATCTGACACCAGCATTCTTTTTTTTCCTTCCAGCTGTAATTCCAGTATTCTCAGCTGTCCTGCTCCGGTATTCACACAGATTGCATCCGGCTCTATAGCTGCAATTGTTCCGGCTGCTCCAGTTGAATGTTTCTCGCTGACTGCAGCCCGCCAGATTTTTAATGTTTTTCCTTTATATTGTGTATAAGTACCGGGCCACGGATCCAATCCTCGTACATAACGTTCCAGTATCACTGCTTCCTTATCAAAATGCAGTTCTCCTAATGCTTTCGTCAAACGCTTGGCATAGCAGCTCTCTCCTACCTGTTTTTCAGGTATCACAGACGCTGTCTCAATTCTGTCAAGTGCTTCAACACATAGCTCTGCACCGGCTTTTGCAAGCTTATCATACAGCGTTGTGCCTGTATCATCATCCGAAATAGGAACAACTGCCTTCATCAGTATATCTCCTGTATCCAGACCTGCGTCCATCTGCATAATGGTAACACCGGTTTCCTTTTCGCCGCACAAAATAGACCACTGTATTGGAGCTGCCCCTCTGTATTTGGGGAGCAGTGAGGCATGCACATTAATACATCCAAAACGTGGCATATTCAATACTTCCTGCGAAAGCAGCTGACCAAATGCAGCAACAATAAAAATATCTGCATCATATTTTTTCAATTGTTCAACAGATTCCTGATTTCTGATTTTCTCAGGTTGAAAAACGGGAACTCCTGCCTGCTCAGCCAGTTTTTTTACAGGTGGCTTAGCAACCTCCTTGCCTCTTCCTTTTGGTTTATCCTGCTGGGTGACAACAGCAACCACTTCATGTCTGCTGTTTAATAATGCCGACAAAACAGATACCGCAAAATCTGGTGTTCCCATAAAAACTATTTTCATAATGATTCCTCTTCTTCCATGTCTGTATCTAAATCTTCTGTACTTAAAAGCTTTCCTTCTACTTTCTCAACATACAGATGTCCATCCAGATGATCCAGCTCATGGCAAATAGCACGTGCCTTTAATTCCGTTCCCTCGACCTCAATCGGGTTCATATCAATATCATAGGCTAATGCTTTTGCGTAATTTGGTCTTGTCACAATTCCTGTTTTACCCGGTACGCTTAAGCAGCCCTCATTTCCGGTCTGTTCACCGGATGTTTCAATCAGTTTTGGATTCACCATAACAACCGGACCGTCTCCGGCATCTATCACTACAATTCTCTTTAGAATTCCTACCTGGGGCGCTGCAAGACCAACTCCGTCTGCAGCATACATCGTTTCCAGCATGTCCTCAGCAAGCATCTTAAGTCTTGGCGTCATTTCCTTTACTTCCTTGCACTGCTTTGTTAATACATCATCACCAATTTCTCTGATCGTTCTTAATGCCATTTTCTTTTCCTCTTTCCGGTGTAGTTTCTTATTATCAATATCCATTTACAGGATCAAAATCAAATGTTACACGAATATCGTGCTGCTCGTTCATTTCCAGATATGTCTCTGCTATATCCTTTACCGATTTTAATTTCCTATACTGACTTGATTTAATATATATCATTCTGCGGAAAATATCGCTGATTTTTCGCACTGTAGCATCAGCTGGTCCAATCATAGTTACCTCTTGTACCTCAGAATTTTCTCTTATTATACCATTTTTTATCACAGCTGCCAAATGACTGCTGTATTCCTCTGTATGCTGCTCATCAGTACCTTCAATCAGAACTGCAAGCATATGTCCAACCGGTGGATAATCCATCAACATGCGATATCCGATTTCCTCGTTATAAAATGCCTGATAATCCTGTTTGGCAGCAGCAAGAATACTGTAATGATCCGGACTGTAAGTCTGAATGACTACTTCTCCTAAATGCTCCCCTCTCCCAGCACGACCAGCCGCCTGTGTCAGCAGCTGAAATGTCCTCTCTGCTGCTCTGTAATCATTCACATGAAGTGACATATCAGCAGCAAGTATTCCAACAAGTGTTACATACGGAAAATCATGACCCTTTACAATCATCTGTGTACCTACAAGAATATCTGCCTCACGATTGGCAAATGCACTTAAGATTTTATCATAGCCATCCTTTTTCCTCGTCGTATCAGCATCCATGCGAAGCACATTTGCGTATGGAAAAGTTTTTTTGATCTGCTGTTCAATCTGCTCTGTTCCTGCTTTCATACCACCAATAAATGAGGAACCACACTCCGGACATGCAGCTACATCCGGTTGTTCATACCCACAGTAATGGCATACAAGTCTGTTATTTCCATGCTTGGACAGCGACACATCACAGTGTGGACATTTCATAACATGTCCGCAGGAACGGCAGGATACAAATCCCGCAAATCCACGCCTGTTTAAAAACAGCATCACCTGCTCTCCCTTTTTCAGACGATCTTCTATTTTGTCTTTTAGAAGTCGACTAAAAATTGAACGGTTGCCTTCTTTTAATTCTGAACGCAGATCAACAATATCCACGTGTGGCAGTCTTGCCCCAAGTGCACGGCTGTCGAGTGAAAATAATTTATAGTCTCCCTGCTGTGCATGATAATACGCCTCAAGAGACGGCGTTGCAGAACCAAGTATCACCGAAGCTTGATGTAGCTTTGCAAGCTCCTGAGCTGTTTCTCTCGCATGGTACTTTGGCATGGAATCACTTTTATAGGAAGGTTCATGTTCTTCATCAATAATGATTAATCCAAGACTGTCAAATGGCGTAAATAATGCTGATCTTGGTCCAATCATTACATCAATTTCATGATTTCTGGCACGTTCAAACTGGTCATACTTTTCTCCAGCTGACAGCCTGGAATGTAATGTGGAAACACGTTCTCCAAATCTGTTATAAAACCTTAATACAGTCTGATAGGTCAATGCGATCTCAGGAATCAATACAATTACCTGCTTACCGCTCTTTACAACAGCTTCAATAATCTCCATATATATTTCCGTTTTACCACTTCCTGTAATACCTCTAATTAAATATGTCTTTCTGATATTTGCAAAATAATCAGCAAGTATTTCGTCCGCTATCGGCTGCTGATATTCGTTCAGTTTTGTCTTTTCAAAGGAAGACTCCCCCGAAAGCTTATTTCTGTATATTCTGGATGACTCTATCTGCAGTACTCCCTGTTCTTCCATTAGTCTGATAGAATCAGCAGAAATATTTAACTTTCCCGTCACAAGACGATAGTCGAGCTTTTTTTCTTTAATTAATTCAGACAACAGTCTTGCTCTTGCAGTCTGATGCTTCCTAATATAATAGGAAAGCTGCTCCTCTGCTTCTTCAAGCGGTATCCTAAGACTAACTATACGTTCTTCCTTCTCTTTGACCTTCTTTTTAATAGGAAGAACTGTCTTAAGTGCATTGATCATTGTCGATCCATAGTTTTCTTTTAGCCACCACGCAAGTTGTATCAGCTTTGACTCTACTAAATGTCCATTTCCCTCAATAGAAATTAACTCTTTTTGTTTTTCCGGTGCAAATTCAGCCTGATCGGTAATTTCCAAAACATATCCGTTAATCAGCCTGTTTCCTTTTCCAAATGGAATTGTAACATAATCTCCGATTGAAATTGAAGCCTGCAAAGACACAGGTATTTTATATTGAAAGGCTTTATCAATATTTTCATGTGAGATATTTACAATGATATTTGCATATTTTTTCTGCATTCTGTTTCTCCATCTGATTATATTACCGCCGGATTATCCAAACTATTCCGTTTGTAAGTGTACCATAAGACCAAATTTCGTTCAATAAAAAACCCCTATTTCATCAATATCTTGTAGAACTTAATAAATAATTAATATTTTTTTCATATATCTTGAAACATTTTTGCTCATTAATCCGTTATAATAGGTATCAGAGAAGTTAATATTTGCCATATCATCCATTTCTTTCAAATCTGTAAGAATATAAATGACATATGTAACTTCTTTTTTATCTGTAAAACATATATATTCTTTATGTTGACAGATTTCAATAACTGTATTATTGTATTATTTGTTTGATACAGTTTTCTATATTACGGAATCAGGAGGAAAAATTGAAAGCATTAATAAAAATCAAAGACATGTCAAAAATATATAACCCCGGCGAAAACGAAGTTCGGGCACTTAATCATGTCAGTTTAACAATCAATCGTGGCGAATATGTTGCCATCATCGGACATTCTGGAAGTGGAAAATCCACATTAATGAACATGCTCGGCTGTTTAGATGTTCCGACCAGCGGTAAATATTATCTGGACGGACATGATGTTGCCGTTATGACAGATAACGAACTTTCTGATATTCGCAATCAGGAAATAGGCTTTATCTTTCAAGGTTTTAATCTGATTGCAAGTTTGACAGCACTTGAAAATGTAGAGCTGCCGCTAATGTACCGCGGTATTTCACACACAAAGCGGGAAAAGCTTTCTATAACCGCACTAAAAAAAGTCGGTCTTGGTACAAGAATGCAGCATCTTCCGTCTGAGATGTCAGGCGGACAGCAACAGCGTGTTGCAATTGCCCGTGCGATTGCGCAGGCACCACCAATTATTCTTGCAGACGAACCAACAGGTAATCTGGATTCACATTCTACAAAGGAAATCATTCAGATTTTAAAGGAACTGCACAAGGAAGGACGCACCGTTATTCTGATTACGCATGATAACGAGATTGCTGCCCACGCCAAAAGGGTTGTATTAATTAAAGATGGCGAAATCGAAAGGGATTATTATAATGAGGAGGATTCAAATGAAGCGTAAGAACACACCGGAAGCAGGACCGGCAGAACAGGAAACGAACGAGGTACAGAATACCGCTTCTGTCCAGCAATCAGAGGCTGATGATGCTGGAGCAGAATTAAATACGGCGGATGCTTTGGAAGAGGATGAAGATGATCCTGACTTGGAAGAAATTTCTCTGACACCCAATAAAAATGATTCAAAGAAAAAAGGTAAAAAAACCGCCATTATCGTTAGCACTTTGTTAGTAGTTATTATTGCCGCAGCATGTATCGGAAGAAACGCACTTGCTTCTAATCAGGCACTTTCCATTTCTGTTGCAGAAGTAGATACCGGCTCTGTAGAAGAAACAATCAGCACCTCAGGTTTAGTAAAGAGTGAACAGAAAAAGACCTATTATTCACCCGTTGCAGCTACTATCGCAAACTGTGATCTGCAGGTTGGAGACAGCGTTACCTCCGGTCAGACTCTTGTAGCATTCGATACAACAGATCTTGAACTTGCCGCAGAAAAAGCCTCACTGACCGCTACCTCATCAAGTGCAGAATATAACCACAATCTTTCAGAAAGCTCTGAAAGCAAAAGTGACTACGAAATTGCTTCTGCAAATGTTGAGCTCTATAAATTATTAATTGTTGCACAGCGCGCATATGTCAATGATATCAAATATGCCATCGAAAATAAAACCTATGATGTTTCTCAGTCTGCACAATGTGTACGTGACAGTTTGGTTAAGAAAATAGATGCAAAAGGTGATGAATCTACTTCTGTGTCAAAGGAAATCAACAGTATTTCACAGAATTCCATTTCCAATCCGAACGATCCTGACCATCAGAGATATATCGACCTGCAAAATCGATTGGCTGATATTTCAAACGAAAAAACAAAACTGAGTAATGCGATGTCTAACACCTCCAGCCTTGTCAATACTTCTGAGAAAAACAAGCAGTTGGCTGAGGCACAGAATATGCTGTCCGATATGGAATCTTATCTCGCAAAAGATCAGTCTAAAATGGAAACGGCAGAAAAAGCAATTCTGGATGCAAATCAGAAAGAAAAATATAAAGCGGACGCTGACCTTTCAAAGCTTTCAGCCGCACAGGCAACCGACGATCTTTCACTTGCACAGGCCGGAATTCAATCTGACTTTACCGGTATTGTCACAGAAGTTCCCGCAGCAACTGGCTCTCTTGCTACAAAAGGTGGTGCTCTTCTGACCGTTGAAAGTACAGAAGATGTTTATGTTGATGTGACTATTACAAAATATAACTTAAGCAAAGTAGAAATCGGTCAGAACTGTGATATTACTATTGCCGGGAACCCATACACTGGAAAGATTACACAAATTAATAAAAAAGCACAAAAGAATGATCAGGGAACACCAATTGTAACTGCAAAGGTTCATATTGATAACCCAGATGAAACCATCTTTCTTGATGTGGAAGCAAAGGTAATTATTCACGTTGCAGAAGCAAATGATGCTGTACTAGCTCCTGTCGAAGCAATCAACACAGACAATGACGGTATCTTCTGCTACATTGTAAAAGATGGTATTGTAGAAAGACGACAAATCGAATCCGGTGTAACTTCTGATACCTTTATTCAAATTACATCCGGTCTGTCTAAAGGTGATTTGCTTATTGATGACTACACCCTTCCTATAGAAGAAGGAATGAAAGTCAATCCGATTATGCCAACAGAAGATGTAACTACTGACACCGGTGCCAAATCAGATACTGAGACTGATGCAGCTTCCAACTAGCAAGCTTCTGTAAGCAGATAAGGACTGGAGTTAATATGACACAATTTATTGAATATCTCAAAATGGCAATTGCCAATATTAGATCAAATAAAGGACGCTCTCTGCTGACAATGCTTGGTATCATCATTGGCATATCTTCTGTTATCATGATTATCTCTATTGGTAACAGTGTAAAGAGTGGAATTAATGATGAATTGAACAGCTTTGCCGGCGGTCAGCTCTACATTAGCTTTGATACAAAAAAGCAAAAGGAAAGCCTGCTGGAATTTACACAGGATGATTTTGATGCCATTCAGGAAAAAGTGCCTCATGTAAAAGGCGTTACTCCTCAATACTATATGTATGGCACTATCTCAGGCGCTAAAGGAAAAGATTTTGATGCAACTGTGACAGCCGGAACCGAGGGTTATCAGTACATAAACTCCGACCCGATTGTTAAAGGAACATATTTCACTCGACAGAATGTTGAAAATGGCGATCGAGGCTGTATTATTACAGAAAGCAATGCAAAAAAACTGTTTGGTACAACTGACAATGTAATCGGTATGCCTGTTGAAGTTACTCTATATGGTTCTACTGTCGAGCTGTATGTTATGGGAATACGAAAAGACAATACCTCTGCCATGATGAACATGATTACCGGAGATGCTGACAGAATCAAGATTGAAATGCCCTATTCAGTTTTGAATTCCTCCTTCGGATTTTATATTGAAGGATTTGACGGTGCATACATTATCGGAGAGGGGGCGGAATACTCTTCGGATATTTCAAAAGCCGCACTAAATCTGTTAGAAGCACGATATAATGTCAGAGGAGAAGGACTTTTCGTATTACAGGATTTCAATGATAATCTTTCTTCCATCAACAGCGTTCTTAATATTATTACAATGTTCGTAATCCTTGTTGCATCCATTTCTCTTCTCGTTGGTGGTATTGGTGTTATGAACATCATGCTTGTATCAGTTACAGAGAGAACACGTGAAATAGGAATAAGAAAGGCACTGGGTGCAAGGACAGAATCCATTCTGACGCAGTTTCTGTCAGAATCAGCCATCATTACATTGATTGGTGGTATCATCGGCATTATAATTGGCATCGCCGGCGCAGCTGTTGTTTGCACAGCGATCGGTTACGCAGTAAAGATTACAGTCAGTACAGTATTGATTGCCAGCCTGTTCTCCTCCTGTGTCGGCCTGTTCTTTGGTATCTATCCTGCAAAAAAAGCCGCCAAGCTAAATCCTATCGAAGCATTAAGACACGAGTAACAATAATTAAAATAGCCAAACCAGGAGATACTCTAATATCATCCAGTTTGGCTATTTTTATATATCAGATTAACTAAGCTTTTGAAACTGGTACTGAAGCATCTCTATCACACGATCTGCATCCTGTGCATGCTCCATAAAAATAACAATCCCTTCTTTTGAATCCCATTTGTAAATAAGCCCATATGGATCCTTTTCAATGGTATATTGAATTTCATTACCGTCTACTTGAAGAATCCTGCCATCTACTTCACCCTCAATGCTCTTTAACAGCATAATAAATCCGTCCAACTCATCTCTGTAGTGATATCTCATATAGATTCTATTCTCTTCTACGGCTACAATCTCGTAATTCATCCTTTGCACACCATCCTGCATATGTATTCTATCCAAAGTATAGCACATTTTTTCTTCCCACATCAATCTTTTCATTATTTGTTAACGATTTGTTCAATTTTTACACATGTCAAGGACATAATCCATTTGTATACTACTACTATAAACAAAAGAAATTATCGAAATCTTTTTCATAAATATGTGGGGCAGCCCACACCTCCCTCCAATAATGTTTTACATTAATAGAGTCCTGACATAAAACCGTCAGGACTCTATTATTATTCTAAAATTTCTTCTACTATTCCACACCCTTTAAGGCATCTACCATATCAATTGTCTTCACTTTTCCAGAAAGCATAAGGTTCACACCTATCGAAACAAGGAATGTTCCACCAACCGAATAAAGATAAGAAGTCATGGAAATCTGAGGAATCAAATCCATTGTTTCAGACATAGACGTACAAATCACATAGAGAAGCTCATAGCCAATCGGCATGCCCACCAGTACACCAAGCGTAGTCAACCAGATATTCTGCTTTTGTAAAATTCCTCTGATTTTTAACGATTTAAAACCAAGTACTTTTAATGTTGCGATTTCACGCATTTTTTCTACAAATGACAGTACTCCAAGATTGTACAGTACAACAAACCCCAGAACAACTGCACCACTGACCATCATAGTAATCATTACATTCATAATCTCAATGTTCTCTGAAAAAGCTGTTTTCATCTGTGCAACATTAAGTACCGCCTGCACTTCATCATCATCTAAAATATCGTCTGGAACAGATTTATTCGTCCAGACAGCCGTTGGAACAAACGTATAATCCATATCTTCAAATGTGCTTCGTGTCATAGAAATTCCCTGTGTAGATGGATCACGTGTAATCTGAGCCACTCGCACATACTGCCACTTATCATCTCCTACAATATGCCACTTCACAAAGTCACCCTGCTTTATTCCAAGATTTAATGACATCTTATAGGTCATTGAAATGCCGTTTTTAATAAGAGATGTATGCTGCATGGAAGTGTCTTGAAAATGTACGTAATTTCCATTGTCTACAACTGTGACTGTACCATTCTTCTTGACATCACCCGCTATGAACTCTGCTGCTGCCTCTTCAACCATCTGACCACTGTACTGATTGGCATAGTCTTCTGCAGCTGCATAATCCGCTTCCTTGGAAAGCATAATCTTGTTATTGCCTGTCAGTAGCTCTCCATACATTTTTTCAACCATGGCATTGATTGCATCATAACACCCAAATGCACAAAGCATCAACATAGTACACCCTGCGACTCCAACAATTCCCATAATGCTTCGAACCTTGTTACGCATAATATCACGAATATTCCATTGCGTAGAAAAATTCATTTTTAACCAAAGCCAGCTTTTCTCTAATGCGCTATGTCTGATTTTCTTTGGCGCGGCAGGCTTCAATGTGACAGCTGGCATATCCATTAATTCCTTACGGCAGGCAAGGAAGCTCACAAGCGTAGATACTACTACCGATAAAAGAATAGCTCCAACAGATGATAACGTAAATATTCCATGAAGATCAGGCACATTGTAAGACCCCTCGAACATACCGAGAATTAACGCTGGAAACGTACAGTAGCCTCCCCATGCACCAATTACACTTCCAACAAAGCTGATTACAAGTCCATAAGACACATAATGCTTTGTAATTACCCACTTTGTAAAGCCTAATGCTTTCATTGTACCAATCTGTGTCCGCTGATTTGACGTTACTCGTGCCATGGTCGTTACTATTCCAAGAAGAGCGATTAAAACAAATACTAAAGAAAACATAATTCCCATTGCCTTATGCTGTTTCACCTCAGAATCGAATGTATTGTAGCTGACATTCTGATTTCTGTCAGTTACTACAACATCCTCTCTGTCAAGAAGTGTTTCTACCTCTTTTTTAACGGCCTGTGCATCTGCACCGTCCTCCAAATCAAGAAGCACTTGATTATAAATAATATCATCCTGATTGGGAAAACAGCTATCCGATAGAAATGCAAATCCATATTTCGTATAATCCGGATACATCATATCTGTGTCTGATAAATAATATACATACTCTGGCGATTCTATTAATCCGCGTATCACGCTTTCTACTTTCTTTCCGTTCAGCTTTACTCCGAATGTATCCCCAATAGAGAGATTTTTTGCCCGTGCAAAGTCTTTTTCAAGCCAGACTCCGTCCTTTTCCTCTTCATACGGTTCTCCCTGCATAAGAACAATCTGTGAAATCTGATTGGAAGTTAAAAAGTTGATATACATATAAGGATTATCCTGAAGCTCTGCAGTACCGTTTGAAAGGAAACGGCGCTCTGCATTCTTTACTCCGCGAAGTTCTGAAATACTCTTCAAATCCTCTGTGGAAAAATTTTTACCCTGCACCCATAAGTCTGCAAGATTATATTCATTATAATAATTTTGTGCTGCCTGCCCTGCCCCGGAAGCCTCTGCATCCAGACCAACAAATATCCACATTCCAAGAACAGACATCAAAAAAATAGAAAAGAACTGTGTTTTATTCTGAATAAGATCACGTAATAACTTCCGAAATAGCATTACCAGCTCACCTCATCCGCACTTTTGGGGTGCGCGTTTTTTGTCACTTCTTTGATTGTTCCATTCTTTACTCTAATGACTGTATCAGCAATATCAGCAAAAAAACTGTTATGAGTTACCATAATAACCGTGCGCTTCTTTTCACGGCTCATACGCTGCAATAATGCAAGTACATCACGCCCGGTATCTGTATCAAGTGCACCTGTTGGCTCATCACACAGTAAAAGCTTTGGATTTTTTGCTACCGCACGGGCAATTGATGTTCTCTGCTGTTCTCCACCTGACATCTGTGATGGAAACTGATGCATATGATCAGCCAGTCCTACGGCTGCAAGTGCTTCTTTCGGGTCAAGTGTATCCTTTTCAATATCCTTCATCAACGCAACATTCTCATATGCGGTCAATGTGGGAATCAGATTGTAAAACTGAAAAACTACACCAACATTTTTTGCACGATATTCTGTCAATTGATTATCAGAAAACGTCGTCAGATCCTTTCCATCAAAGAAAATATTACCACCGCTTGCAGAATCCATCCCGCCAAGCAAATTTAACAACGTACTCTTGCCTGCACCGGACGGTCCAAGAATTACAATCATTTCACCCTCGTTAATTGTCAGATTGACGTCTTTTAATGCATAAAATACTCTGTCACCACGTTTATATTCTTTATAAACATCCTTAAACTCAATCAGAACACCATTTTTTGATGACTTTTCAGACACAGTATTATGATCTGCTGTGCCGTCCTGCGTCTGCTCCAGGTCCTCAAGCGATGCAATCTCGCTGATATCCTTTACATCGCGCAGATTTTTAGGGGATTTTGCATTGCGTCGCAGTTTCATTTGGTCACCGCTTTCTTTCCTATCTGTTCGTCCGTAATCGCATCTGTAATTACAACAATACCTTCATCGACTCCATCAAGTGCTTCCACTGTCTCATCTGATTCCACGCCTGCAGTAAAATATTTTTTCTCAATCACTCCATCTGTAATGCAGTAGCAGTAATCTCCATCATCATCAACATAATGTGCTTCAGCCGGAATCGTAAGTGTATGATCTTTTTCCTGCGTATAGATTGTTACATCAGCCTCAAGACCAAGATATACATTTTCATCAGGCTCATCAATATGAACCTCTACAGTTACTTTTGCCTTGTCAGAGCTGCCCGACTTGGCAAGACGTTTAATTTCGCTGACACTTCCCGTGTAAGTACTTCCCGCAATGGAAATCTGAGCTTTTTGTCCTTCTTTAATCTTTCCAATATCATACTTTGAAATCTCAGTATTTACCTTTAACTGATCGCTACTCTCAATAGTCAGCAGCGGTGTACCTTTTGTAACAACTGCTCCCTGTTTTACCGGAAGGTCTGTCACAATTCCGGCAAATTCTGCGCTGACTCCATCAAGTCCCTTCAGAAGATTCTCTTCTGCTGTACTTGCACTCAATTCTGTCAACTCATGCTTCTTTTGAAGTTCTGCCTTCTGATTGGCATTCAGAATCTGATTCTCATATGAATTCTTTGTTGTTGTTGCCTGAGTCCAGTTTCTGGTGATATCCTCCATCAAATCACCATCTTCTGTTGCCTCTTTATATTCCTCCGGATTCAATTCTGCACTTGGCATATTAGCAATATCTTTCTGCAAGGATGTTATTTCAATATTAATACTTCCAACCTGAGATACGAGGTCCTTATACTGCTGTGACGTCTTATCCTCTATCTCATTCATTTCCTTTGTTTTCTCTGCAACAGTTTTTTGCTTTTGGGCTATTCTTTTATTAATTCCATCAGCAATACATTTCAGATCCCAGCCTTCCTGATACTGATTAAAATCAATTCCATTTGCTTCAGCTCTGGCTGCTGCATACAAATACTGGTAAATCATTTCATCAACTGTTGCCTGATTATATTTTGCCTGAATCTCATTACTCTTCTGAACCTGTCCAGCAACACTGCTTCCAGTAGATTCCGACGTGAGCTGTGCTTCTTCTTTTGCCTTTTCCAGATCTGTCGTATCATATGTAATCAGCTGTTCACCATTTCCTACACTGTCACCAACAGAAAGGGTCAACATACTGATTGGCGCAGTCACCTCAGCATAGTATGTTACTTCCTGTTCACCATGTATATCACCGGTTACCTCAACTTCTTCAGTAACCTTTGCATATTTGGCTGTATCAGTCATATATGACGCAGGCTTTCCTGCAAAGGCAGTAAAAAATACTGCTCCTCCAACGAACAGTACACCAATTCCAAACCCTGCAATTATCTTCTTGCCATTCATAATATCCCTCCGTTAATAAGAAAACTCAAATCCTCGTTCAAAACATGAATACAGTTTCACATTCTGTTTCTTTATTCATTTTATCATGCATTTTATAATTGTCAATACAAAATGTGAAATTATATTCATATTCATATTGACTTTACATTTTAAACCATATACACTAATATATGTGGATGATTTATTATTAATACCAGTATATAGATTTTTCATTGTTTTACTATATGCAATGTGTCACCACATTCGCTTTTCAATATTACATTTGTCACAAAGCAGTAAGCTCTGACGAAAGGATGACATGGAAGAAGACATTAAACAACAGATTCGTACACCAAAGCAAAAAAGGTCTATTGAAAAAAAAGAACGTATCATTCAGGCAGGAATGGATCTTTTCTGTGAAAAAGGATATTACAATACAAATACAGCTGAGATTGCAAAAAAGGCCGGTGTTTCCACCGGTCTAATATACAGTTATTTTAAAAACAAAGATGACATACTGATGGAATCAATCGACCATCTGACTATCCAGTTGCATAACACGATTGGAAGTGCGCTGGAGAGATTTGATTTCGCTTCTTTTCAAAATGAGCATACATCGGTGGCGCTACTGCACCAGATTTTGCAGGAAATTATCGAATACTGTGTCAACATGCACAAGCAAATGAGTCATGCACATCAGGAACTAAATGCACTGGAAAACAATCCAGTCTTTGCTGATTTTCTTATTGACTTCGAAACAAATACAGCCGCTGTCATCAAACAGGTATTCGAAGATGCAGGCTACCATCTGAACAATCCTGACGAAAAAATGCATCTGTTATTTCATCTCGTTGAAGACTATTGTCATGAAGTTGTTTTTCATAAACATGCCTATATCAACTATGAGATTTATCTGGATGCCACAATACAAACGATTATTTTTCTCCTGACTTCCGATAATTTATAAAAGATATGTCGGTAAATCACATTTGATTTTCGAAACTGCTTCGAACTTTTTTTCATGGATATTATCTGTTCCGCCGGAAATTACAGAGGCTGATACAACTTTGCTTGTTGATACTTTTGGCTTTTCACTAACCGTTTCCGTATTAACTTTCGCTTTTGCTGCCCTATTAAGGCTTCCTTTTCCTACTGGCATAATTTCTCAATCTCCTTTACTAAATCGCAATATTCCTTTGCACTTCTTGCGCTCTTCTTATAAGCAGTCACCGGCTGGCTGTTGTCCTGTGCCCACTCCACACTGCTGTCAACATGAATTACACTTTCAAACACTCTGATATCCTCAAGCTCATGTAAGGTTTCCATCGTCTGTTTATAGTAATTCTTTCGCTCATCAACCTTTGTAATCAATACTCCAAGTAAGGATAATTCTGGAGCCATTTCCTTCGTAGTATCTACAAATTCAAACATGTTTGCCAGACCAAACAAACCCCATGGACTTGCCTCTACAGGAATAATCAAATAATCCGATGCGCATAACAGATTCATTACCCATCCCCCCAGTGTCGGCGGTGCATCTAAAAGAATATAATCGTATGTTTCTTCTTCTTTTATTTTCTTTAAGCATTTACGGAAAATGAACTCCCTCTGCCATTTCGTAAATAATTCATATTCAATAGAACTCATCAGTGTTGACGAAGGAATCAAATCAAGATTCTCGTATGAGGTCGATACAATATAATCTGTCAGATCACTCTGTTCTCTGACTGCATAATATAAATTTCGATTGCTCTTTGCAAATTCCAGAACTTGATTCTCCTCAAAAAAAGAAAGAGATAAATTCAGCTGCATATCTCCATCCACAAGTAATACCCTTTTTCCATCAGCAGCAAGCCCTGCTCCTACATTTGAACAGGATGTGGATTTTCCGCTGCCACCTTTATTGTTAGCAAAACAAATGACTTTTGTCTGCTTTCCTGTCTGCTTCATTTTGATGCACTCCTCCATGCCAGAATACAATTTCAATTACCTGTTTATATTAGCATATTTCGCGGATAAAGTACAGCTAGTCTAACAGTTGATAATTAAGAACTTAAACAAAAAAGTGACCGTCAGCATACCCGAAAGCGTCTGACGGTCACGAAAAAGAAATGATTGATGCTATTATTTTGTTATAGTACCGTCTTCATCCCAAAGCGCGGTCCAATCTGTAGCTCCTGCCCATAAAAATACCTGTCCTTTAACAAGTCGGCAATTTTTATCGTCCTTTTCAATGGCTTTCATTTCTGCTTCTGTCAAAGGATCCTCTGTACAGCACTTCAGATTAGATATGTACTGTGGTTCTTTAACAGAAAACGGAATAGGAACATGTCCATGCTGTACTGCCCATTTCAGACAAATAACTGCTGGATGTACGTTATGTGCCTTTGCTGCAGCTACGATAGATGGAAGCTCTGTATCAACAATATCATCTGCTGTTTTATCTCTTTCCGGTCTGGAAGGAGAGCCGATTGGGCAAAATCCTACAGGTACAATGCCCTTTTTCACAACATAATCGTATAGCTGTGGCTGTTGAAAGCTTGGATGTAACTCCATCTCTATTGCAGCCGGCTGTATTTTGCATAATGGAAGGACAGCTTCCAGCTTTGGAATTGTCATATTTGACATACCAATATGCTTTACCAGTCCCATTTCCATCAATTGTTCACACTGCTTCCATGTTTCCATAAACTCATCTACACTAAATGGCTTAGAATTCGGATTTCTGGAATCTCCGTCACAGCCGGGTGCATGATAGTTAGGGAATGGCCAATGTACAAAATATAAATCAATATAATCCAGTTTCAGGTCTGCAAGGCTCTTCTTACAAGCTGCTATAACCTTTCCATCTCCATGCTGATCATTCCATACCTTTGAGGTAATAAATAAATCTTCCCTCTTTACAATCTTATCATCGAATACTTTTTTTAAGACCTCACCAATCTGATCCTCGTTTTGATAAACTGCAGCACAGTCAATCAATCTGTAACCAGCTTTGATTGCACCATAAACAGCGGTAGATATCTGCTCTGGTGAATATTTATCAGATCCAAAAGTTCCAAGACCAACTGCAGGCATTTTTGCCCCGGTATATAGAGTTTTCACAGGCACTTTATTCAAATCAACTGTTTCACTCATGCTGTTTCCTCCACGTAAATACTTATTTTATTTTATTAATCTGGGAACACAACTGCAACCTTGCCACATTGTCCGCCGGCCATAAGTGCATATGCTTCGCCTGCTTTATCCAATGTGAATTCATCTGTAATCAAAACATCCGGGTGGATATTCCAACGAACCAAATGCTCAACTAAGTCTTCCATTTTCCACAATGATGTTACCCAGCTTCCATAGATTGTCTTTGTTGTATGCATAATATCCGGACTCGGATTTAAAGTTACGCTGTGACCTTCACCAACAAATGCAATTTTTCCATAATCACGTGTTCCACGTACAGCTGTCTGACGTCCTGCATCTGCTGCCGAACAGTCAATTGCCTTTTCACATCCATGTCCACCTGTAACTGCAAAAATATCCTCAATAACATGATCGCTTGGTTTGAATACATAATCTACAAGACCATTTTTCTTAGCAAGATCAATTCTGTAATCATTCATTTCAATACCAATCAGCTTGTCTGCACCCATTGCCTTTGCAAGCATCAAAGTTGCAAGTCCTACCGGTCCTAAACCAACAACTAATACTGCATCATCTCCGCCAATACCGATTTTTTCAAGTGCTTCATAAGCTGTACCAAAACCACAAGCTATCTGTGCACCATCCTTATAAGATAACTCATCCGGAAGTGCAATCAAATCCTTTTCATCGCAAAGCATATATGGTGCCATACCACCATTTCTCTGCCAGCCATATGCTGCTCTATGCTCACTCTTACATGAAATATAATTTCCCTTACGGCAGTCATAGCAGACACCACATCCGGAAATATGATAAATAACGACTCTATCTCCCTTTTTGAATCGTTTAAGCCCAGGTCCTTCTTCCACGATCTGTCCACAAGGCTCGTGTCCTGCAATCATTCCATCCATATAACCCTCTGGTCCTTTTCCAACATGCTCTTTGTAAATGCATCGAATATCAGAACCACAGATTGTTGCTGCTTTGGTTTTTACTAAAACCTGTCCATATCCCGGAGTCGGAATATCGAATTCCTTTAATTCAAC
This sequence comes from uncultured Lachnospiraceae bacterium, assembly GCA_964579795.1. Classification (GTDB taxonomy): domain Bacteria; phylum Bacillota; class Clostridia; order Lachnospirales; family Lachnospiraceae; genus JAEYFP01. The sequence goes on from CAZOHM010000010.1 coordinate 41,994, forward strand.
TGTGCTGTCACCTGGTAAAGTTGCACCCATCATTTTTGCCATAATTGTAACCCCTTTCTGTTATGAGAGATTCTCTCTCAAGTAAATAATATGCCGATTTTCCAAATAAAACGGCTCTCTTTGTTGTTATGTTTATTATAGCAGTCTGCTCTCATCATTACAACAGATGCAACTGACATAGTTAACATTTTTATGTCGTGTTATCGCATGTTTTAATTGTATTATTTTCAAACGTAAGATATACTGTTTCTATAGTATTGATATCTTACATATTTGCTGGAGGTAATCATGAATCTGACTGAATTCAGAAAGGCATTTAATGACCGAAACATATCTTTTACCCTCGAAGACTATTCCATTTCTGCATTGAATATTGTCTTTGAGAAATTTCTTCGTTCTATTCCAATGCACAGTCACAGCAGCAACAGCTATGAGATTCATTACATTGCATACGGAAAAGGATTTGTCACAATCGAAGGTAAGGATTACGAAGTCAGCCCGAACACGCTTTATATTACCGGTCCTCACATTGAGCATTCACAAATTCCCGCTCCCGAGGATCCAATGGCAGAATATTGTGTATATCTTCGTCTGGAAGAGAAAATACCCGGGAAGAAAAAAGATAAAAAGAAGCAGCTTGTCCGTGCATTTACTGATGTACCCTTTTGGTTTGGTCAGGACAGTCACAATGTTCACACAATTATGCAATCTTTGTTTGGTGAACTGGAAAATGAGTATCCGGGTTATCAGATTCAGATAGAAACTCTACTGCAACAGCTTCTTGTTGCCATCGTCCGAAATTATTCCTTTTCAAGAGATACTGTTCAGGCTTATGAAGCACAGATTTTAAATGATAATCAATATCTGGTAATTGAAGAATGCTTTTTATACGAGTATAATACGCTGACGCTCGTAGAACTGTCAGACAGACTTGGACTGAGTGTCCGGCAGACAGAACGTCTTTTGCAAAAGCATTATGGCAAAACCTTTTTAAGCAAAAAGACAGAGGCAAAAATGTCTGCCGCTGTCTTATTACTTAGAAATCCATTAAAAAGTATCACTGAAATCGCTGAAGAGCTTGGATATTCCTCTGTAGAGCACTTCTCAAGTGCATTCCGACGCTACTATCAGATCAGTGCGCGCGATTATCGAAAAATTAAAATATAACCTATTCACTCTGTTCGCGTTTCAACCGGAACTCAAGAACTACCTCATGCAGCTCCTGTGCAAGTGTCTCCAAATCTCCTGCTGTCCTCGAAACCTCCTGTAGACTGCCTGTCTCTCCCTCTACAGTTTTTGCAATATCCACTGTTGCAACAGTGTTCTGCTCAATCGTTTCTGTAATACTTCTGACACTCTCTGTTACATATTGCACCATCTGACTCATTTCATCCATGCAGGCAGCAATATTCTGCACATCCTCATTAACAACAAGTGTTCCTTCTCGAATGTCACGAAAGCTTTCCTGTGTCACATTTGCAAGTTCATTGCTTTTATCGAGCTGTGATAGACCTGCCTGCATTTTATCTGTCATCTGAACAACATTTCCCTGCACCTGTTCGATAATACAGCCTATGCGATTAGCTGCAGTCTGAGTATCATCTGCCAGCTTTTTAATTTCTGTTGCAACTACCGCAAATCCTCGTCCAGCCTCACCTGCTCTTGCTGCCTCAATAGAAGCATTTAAGGAAAGCAGTGTTGTCTGCGCTGAAATATTGCCAATTGATTCGATGATTGTATTCATTTCCTGCGTACTTGTATGCAACTCACCTGCGACAATCGAAAGCTGACTCATAATCTGATTGACCGCAGAGAGCTGTGTTGCATATTGCTTAATATCCTCGCTGCCCTTTTGAGCTCTTTCCATGGAAATATCTGCATTTTCGCTAATACGTTTTACACCAGCAGAAATTTTATTTGAAACAGTCTCCATATCCGATACTTGTTTTAAAGTTTCTTCTGTCATCTGGTTCTGTCTCTCCATCGACTGAGACATCTGTTCAATAGAGCGGGAAACCTCCATGCTCCCCTTGGAATTTATATCCACACTTTCACTAACTACCTGTGTAGAATGATCAATTTCATTTGTAACCCGTACCATCTTTCCGATAATTCTGCGAAGACTGTTGCTCATATTATCAAATGCAATCGAAAGCTCTTTAATTTCATCATTCGAATGTATTACAATATTTTCCCGTGAAAGATCGCCTTTAGCCACAACAGATATTTCATCCTTTAGACTTCTGACTCTTCTTGTAATTCCCCTTACTACATATGTACACCAGATTGTACTGAACACAAGCAATATCAGGAATACGACACCAACAATGATGATTGTCCTGGTAAAGCTATGATTTACCTGCTTCTGTACCACTTCACTTCGATCGACCTCCATTGTAATCAAGCTTCCACAGTAATTTGATATTGATACATTGAGTGTAGACAGCTCCTGAATTTTGGTTGTAATATCTGGGTCAAGTGTTGGATAACATCCATCAGCTCCAAGACTCACTATCTCGTTTAATTTTGTCTGATAGTCTGTCAGTGGCGTTCTGATAGAAACAATCATACCCTGATTACCTTGAAACGCAACATCCGATCCAATACTCTCCGATATTTCATCAAGATTCGCTAACATTGTTTCTACAATTTCAATTTCGCCGGACTCTTCTACATTTTTGTTCATCATGCAAAGACTCATCAGCCTGTTTGGCTGTGCGGAAATTTCTGTTTTAATATAGTTAATCCTGTTTACGTTTTCAAGCACATTCTGATATTCTCGATTGTAACCAAAAGATTTTGACATAAAAACAATAAATAATACAAGAATACAAAACATTGTAATCCCATATACTCCAAGTACTTTAGCAGAAATGCTTTTCATAAAACCAAACCGATTAAATGCATACCGCAATGTTTCTTTTATCTTTTCAATCTTTGCCTTCATACCTTCTCCCGTCAGTCAGTTAGTCTACAACAACGCCCTTCTGCAGCATAACATTTGCATACAATGCAGATTCACCTGTTGCAATAATGGCATAGGCCGACTTTGCTTCCTCATAAAAAGAAAAACGTTCAATATTTCCAACTACTTTTTCGCCTCTATTATCATATTTCTTTACAATTGCTTTATACTCATCCCAAATAGGCGTTTCCACAGGATCCCCTTTCATGACCTCCATCAGATTTACTGGATGCTCAACATAAGAATCAAGTGGAAAAACCTGCAAAATTGCATCAAGAATTTCCGGTACACCATGTCCGTCACAACGAATTACGATAGCATTCTTTCCCATCGATTCTGCTGGAAAATTTCCATCAGAAATAATTAATCTGTCACTGTGTCCCATTTCACATAAAACCTTTAATAATTCCGGTGATAATATTTTTGGTATTCCTTTTAACATTGTAGTCTCCTCCATTTATAATTTGATAAACGACCATTCGGGCATACCAAAGTTACCCCTGATACGCCCGTCCGGTTCTTGATATTAACTTACAAATACATTTTTACAAATAATGTTTAGTCGTAAAGGTTTGGAGAAATCTCTGCGCTGTCCATGTTTTCTGATGTATACCACTGGCATCCAGTATCAACATCTGAAACTGGCTTGCCACTTGCTGCATCATAAAGAGCCTGAACAAGAGCTTCACCCATAGCTACAGGAGCCTGTGTAACAGCACCTACAAATGTGCCATCCTTAACTGCTGCTTTGATAACTGCGCCTGAGTCGAATGCAACACCAACGATCTTGCCTTCGCCTGTACCAAACTTCTTAAGGTTTTCATTAGCTGTTACCATAGCCTCGCCTGAATGCTGGTTTGAACCATAGATAGCAATTGTGTCTGCCTTGTTAAGCAGAGTCTGGCAATCGATTGATGAAAGTTCTGAAGTAACCTGTGCAGGTACTAATACTTCCATAACTACATCAGCGCCATCTGTCTTCTCACATTTTGCATCTGATACATACTTGTCATTTCCTTCAACGTTTACAGTCTTTCCATCAGCTGTAACTAATTCGCCCATCTTGTCGATGAAACCTAAACCACGGTTAACGATAGATTCTGATGTTGCATCCTGTCCAAGAACACCAATTCTTACTGGTGCTGAAGCGCCAGCAACCTGATCTTTGATAACTTTGTACATTTCTTCTGCTGCGATTTCACCAGCTGCATAGTTATCTGTTGCACAATTTGCAAGTACAGCGCCTTCTGGAGCATCAGGAACACCTGAGTCAAATCCGATAATAGGAATACCTGAATCCATAGCTGTCTGAATAGCATCAAGACATGCACTTGTATCAAGTGCTGCAAGACCGATAGCATTTGGCTGAGCATTGATAGCACTGTTAAGCATCTGAACCTGATCAGCGATATCTGATTCTGAGTTAGGTCCTACAAAGTTGATTGTCACACCAAGCTCTGTTGCTTTGTTGTTTGCACCAAGCAAAACTGCCTGCCAATACTGATGCTGAAAGCCCTTTGATACGATTTCAAACTTCATATCTCCTGCTGCAGGTGCTGCTGCGTCTGCTGCTGGTGCTTCCTCTGCTGTATCCTCTGCAGGTGCTGCTTCCTCTGCTGCTGGTGCTGCTTCCTCTGTTGCTGCTGGTGCTGCTTCTTCTGTTGCTGCTGAACCACAACCAGCTAACAGTGTTGCTACCATTGCTACTGAAAGTAGCGATGCCAATACTTTCTTCTTCATTAATTTTTCCTCCTATAAAATATTGTTTATATGTAATCCACACTATTGTGGCACATACCAGAAATAAGTTGCATGTATTCCCGTTTAAGGTTTACGCAAGTTTTTTGTTCTTAATAACATCAATCCATACTGCACCAATCAATATAAGACCGGTAATAATCTGCTGCCAGTTGGCTTGTAATCCAATAAATGGAAGACCTGTTTTAAGCATAGACATAATGAATACACCAAGAAGCGTTCCTACAACAGAGCCAGCTCCACCAGTCATAGATGTTCCACCGATAATAGCTCCACCGATTGCATCAAGTTCAAGTCCTGCGCCTGTACCAGGGGCAATTGCCTGAAATGTTGCTGCATATGCAATAGCTGCAAGCCCTGTAAAGAATCCTGAAATCACGTATGCAGAAATCTGATATTTTACAACATTCACGCCGGATAATCTTGTTGCTTCTTTGTTACTTCCTATAGCAATAATGTAACGACCAATCTTGCTCTTGTTTAAAACAATTGACATCACAATTACAAGAATAATTACCCATATAAATCCAAGCGGAAACTTCACAGCACCAATATCAATCTTGAAAATATTTCTAAACCAGCCCTGTGCCGAGCCTGCTGGCGGCCATGTAATAGAAATACCTCCTGTAAATATGGAGCCAAGACCTCTTACGACCATCATCGTTCCAAGTGTTGCAATGAATGGCGGCAGATTAAATACTGCTACAAGAACACCATTGATTAGTCCGAATATCATAGCTACAATAATCGACACTAAAATACCAACAACAACCGGTGCTCCCTTTTGAGTGATCAGATATCCACCGAGTAGACCATAGCAAATCATACCTGTACCGATAGACAAATCAACACCGCCGGTAATCAGCGCAAATGTAACACCAATTGCCATGAACGTAATATAATAAGAATAATCAAAAATACTTAAAATTGTTGCATAAGTCCTAAATGGAGGACTCATAATACAGAAGAAGGCAAACAATACAGCCAGTACAAGAACAACTACAACCTTCTGCACACCGATCGCTTTGACAATCGGATTATTTGTAAATGCATTTCCCTGTTTCTTTGACATTGCTCTCTCCTCCTACTTTCTAAGTGTTGCCGCATGCATAATGTTTTCCTGTGTTGCTTCAGAAATATTAATCTCGCCGGTTTTTCTGCCCTCACACATAACAACAATACGGTCACTCATTCTTAATATTTCAGTCATTTCAGAGGAAATCATAATGATTGACTTTCCTTCTGATGCAAGCTTGTTCATCAAATGATAAATCTCACTCTTCGCACCTACATCAATACCTCTTGTTGGCTCATCAAAAATCAGGATATCGCAGTCCTTTACAAGCCACTTTGCAATAACAACCTTCTGCTGATTACCACCTGATAAGTTCACTATTAACTGTTCAACACTTGGAGTCTTTGTCTTCAAACTATCTACATACTCCTGTGCGACTTTCCGTTCTTTCTTTTTATCAATGAATACTCCCTTCATAAAATCTTTAAGGCAAGCCATTGTAGAATTCTCTGCAACTGATTTTCCAACAACAAGACCATATCTCTTTCTATCCTCTGAAAGATACCCGATTCCATGTCTTACAGCGTCTTGTGGATCCTTGATATCAACCTTTTGACCATTAATATAGATATCACCGCTTTCCTTCGGGTCAGCGCCAAACAATGCTCTTGCTGTTTCTGTTCTTCCTGCGCCCATCAATCCGGAGAATCCAAGTATTTCGCCTTTATGAAGTTCAAAACTGATATCCTGTACCATCTTTCCTGCATTGAGATGTTCAACCTTCAGCACAACCGGTGCATCCTTTGGAACAGCGCTTTCCGTCTTAGGATCTTCATAAATAACACGTCCAACCATCATGTTGATGATATCGTCCTTTGTGCAATCCTCTGTAATCAGTGTTCCAACATATGCACCATCTCGCATAACCGTTACACGGTCCGTAATAACCTTGATTTCATCCATTCTGTGAGAAATATATACGATACCAAGCTGCTTTTCTCTTAAGTCTCGAATGATTTTGAACAGTTCATCAATTTCTGCCTCAGTAAGTGCAGCCGACGGTTCATCAAAAACGATTACCTTCGCATCATGTGAAATTGCTTTTGCTATTTCACACATCTGCTGTTTTCCAACTGTCAAACGACTCATTGTTTCTGTCGGATCAATATCAATATGAAGCTTATCAAAGAGTTTTTTAGCTTCTGCATTCATCTTGGCATCATCTATGATGCTACCATTCATGATTTCACGTCCTATAAAAATATTCTGTGCAACGGTCAAATGACCCATCATATTTAATTCCTGATGCACAATTACTATTCCAGCTGACTGTGCTTCTCTTGGATTGGAAAACTCTACTTCTTTTCCTTCATATATTATGCTTCCGCCATCCTTTGAATAAATTCCGGTCAGAACCTTCATCAGTGTTGATTTTCCGGCTCCGTTCTCGCCCATTAGTGCATGAACCTCACCTTTTTTGACATCCAGATTTACATGGTCAAGTGCATGTACACCGGGAAATGACTTATCTATTTCTTTCATCTGTAAAATTACTTCGCCCATTTCTTCACCTTCCATTCTCTCTGAACACGATTAATTTTTCCTTTTCTTACTGCGGATATCAGCATATACAGCTATTAACACAATGATACCGGTTAAAACATACTGATAATCTTTCTGGAAGCCCATTGCAAGAATACCTTCTTGTAAAAGTGAAATAATCATAACACCGATAAATGTACCTCCTATGGAAGCAATACCACCTGCCATAGATGTACCTCCCATAACACAGCTTGCAATTGCCTCATTATTAAACGTATCACCAAGTCCAGGCTGTACTGTTGTATATGCACCTACATAGAATATTGCTGCAATACCTGCAAGTGTTCCGCAGATAATATATGCAATCATTTCCCATTTTTTAACGTTAACGCCTGATAGTCTGACTGCTTCTCTGTTATCACCAATACATAATATGTAACGTCCGATTCTTGTCTTATTCAGTACGATAGCGCAAATCACTGATGCGATAATTAAAACAAGTAATCCTGTTGGAAGCTGTGTCGTACCCACTCTAATTTTAACAAGATTCTTATACCACCCTCCAGGCTGTGTAGACTGTGGCCAGCTGACAGACTGAATTTTGGTAAATACAGAGCCAACGCCCTTTGCTAACATCATAATTGCCATAGATGTTATGAATGACGGAAGACCCTTATATGCTACAAGCCATCCATTTAATACGCCGAATGCAAGTCCTACCAAAACACTGACTACTAGACAAGTTCCAAGGGGAACTCCTGATTTAGTCAACATCTGTCCTGAAATCAATGCAGCACAGAACATTACCGGACCGATAGAAAAATCAATTCCTCCTGTACCTATTACAAAAGTTACACCCAGTGCCAGAAACCCTAAAAAGTATGCATAATTCAAGGCGCTGAGAATTCTTGAATAGCTTAAAAACGTAGGACTCAAAATTGCAAACAGAACATACATCAACAATAATACACAGCAAAGCACGATTCTGTTAAATCCTATTTTTCTAACAATTGGGTTGTTTTTAATCTTCTCCACTTTTTCTTCCTCCTATATTTCTTACTTGCCACTTCACTGAATATGTGAATATTATATGACAAAAGAATGAATAATTTAATAGAATATCTTCCATGGAATGGTGAATATTTTACTTTTGGCGACCACTACATATTGTTTTGCAAAGATTTTTACAAAAAAATCCACACAAAATGACATTTTTTTGTGTTATTTGTGTGGTTTTGTGTATATTTCTATATTCTGTAAGTATTTCTTTTGTTCACATTTTCAAAAGCATCTCAGTGGAAGGGAAACAGAAGTTCCTGATTTTCTTCTTTATACATTGCGTCCTTTGTAATTAAAACAGAACCGGAATCAATGTAAGATTCCACCTTTTCTCCTCTTGCAATCTTCGCAGCATTTTCGATTCCAAGATACCCCATACTGAATGCCTTCTGCACAACAATTGCCTGAAACATTCCCTCTTCAAGTCTGCGTATCTCTTCTGTTGAATTATCAAAACCTACCATACGTATCTTTCCGGACAATCCAAGCTCTTCAACCGCTCTTGCAGCACCAACAGCAGAATCCTCATTCATGCATGCCATAAATGTTATGTCAGGCTGCTTTAGCAGAAGTTCCTTTGTCTGTGTGTAACCGACATCCTGTATGGAATTACTGTATATCACATCAACAATCTGATTTTCGTATTTTCCGAGTCCTTCCCGAAACCCTCGTTCACGTTCCTCCGCTGTAGAAGAGTTTTTAACATGAGATACAATTGCAATTTTAGAATTCTCTGACAAATAAGGAAGCATCGGTTCCGTCATTTTTCTTCCAGCAGCTACATTATCCGTTGCAACACAAGCATCTTCAATTTCTTCATCAGTTTTGGAATCTATAAATACCAGTTTGATTCCGGCAGCCTTTACCGCTTGCAGTGCCTCACTGTTCTCGTCTCGAGATGCCGGAGAAACAACGATTACATCCGGTTTTTTTGCAATAGCATCATAAATCAGCTCATTCTGCTCCTGCACATGTATTTCATCAGTTGGCGAATTCACTTCAAGCCGCACATCATTTTCCTTTGCAGCCATCTCTGCACCCGACTGAATTGATGACCAGAAATCATTAATAGCAATCTCTGTTTTAGGAATGTAAATGATATATACTGTTTTTTCTTCGCCGTGCGAAAAAATAAAAATACATATTACACTTACTATCGCAAGCAGAGCGATTGGAAGAATCAGTTTGCATTTACTTTTCACTGTTTTCATTGGCATTGCCTCCAATCTCGCCTGGCATATACGGAATGGTAACGGTCACACATGTTCCAACATGAGCACTGCTCTGATAGTTCAAACCATACTCTTCTCCATAATAAAGCTTCAACCTGCTGTTCACGTTTCGGACGCCAACCTTGCTAATGCTGTTACTCTCATCCTTATTTACATCAAAAATATGGGACAGCGTTCTTGCATCCATGCCAACTCCATTATCAAGCACTCTGATCACAGCCCTGTTATCTTCCACCGTTCCGGTAATTGTTATCCGACCCTTTCCTTCTTTACCTTTTATTCCATGGTAAATTGCATTCTCAACAAGTGGTTGTAAAACAAGCTTGGAAATCGGGCAGCTAAGAACCTCATCTTCTACATTGATTTCGTATTCCATTTTATCATGATATCGCATCTGTTGAATTTTCAAATACTCATTCACATACTCTACCTCTTCCGCAACAGTTACAATTTCTTTCTGATTGCTTATGCTTTTTCTCAAAAGCTTCGACAGAGCAGATGTCATTTGAATCACAGTATCATTGTGATTTCCTTCAGCCATCCAAATAATGGAATCTAATGTGTTATACAAAAAATGTGGATTAATTTGTGCCTGTAACGCTCTAAACTCGCTTTTACGCTTTTCATCCTGTTCCTTCTTATTTTTTTCAATCAAGTCTCTGATTCGCTCCACCATCATATTGAAAGATTCAACAAGATCACGTATTTCATTTCCTGCATATGCTAATGGCGGCTGGAACTCAAGATTTCCCTGTTCAACCTTTTTCATTGTACTTCTGAGTTTTGTAATTGGTCTTGTAATTGCTGAAGATAAAATCATAGAAATAGCTGTTGCCGCTGCAATCACGCATACAGCAAGAATCATATATAGTTTCTGAATTTCTCTGCTTCGTAAAAGTAATTCATCCATATATGTAACGCCAACAACCGACCATCCTGTTTTACTGGATTTTGTTACTGAATACAACCGTTTGCTATCGTCAGAAAGAAATTTTCTGCTTCCTCCCATTGGAGTACTGATAATCTGATCTATTTTCTCGTCCAAAAGACCATTGTACAAAAGTTGCTGCTTCGGATGATAAATTACACTTCCACTCTCGTCTAGAATAAAGACATACCCTTTTGTTCCAAGACTGATTTTTTCGCACAGGCTGCTGATAGAAGAATAGTTCAAATCAATAAACAGCACACCTTCTGTCTTTTTCGAACTTGGATTTACAATTCCTTTGCTCAATGTAACAACCCACTTGTATTCATTTACTATAATATTCTGTACATGAGAAGAGGTTATCTCTCCTATTCCAGAAAGTGCCTTTGTATACCAGTCCATATCATCAAGCTTTGCATACGGATTAATTTTTACTTTTTCATTGTTAATAAAATATCGTCCATTATTTCCAACGATTCCAATATTATAAATGTCATCTCTTGTATCACGTAATGTCTTAAACTGTTCTTCTACAGCGACTAGATTCCCATATTCATACATTCCCTTGTCATTTGCATACAGATAGCTGCTTGCATCGGAGCTGCTGAGAACAAGTTCAGCAAGATTCTCCATATTGGATACATATGAATCAATATCAGAATTAACCATGGAAACAAGCTGCGTTGTATAATCTGTTGAGTTTTCATACAGCGCCTTTTCTATCTGTTGTACAGAAATAAATGCCAACACAAGCACTGCTGTTGCAATCAGCACAGCAAAAGGCACAAGCATTGTCATCCTGATACTGTTAAACCCAAACTGTCTTTTCTTTTTTTCTTTCGACATATTATCCTATCTCACGCTTCTTGCAAATTCACCCGGCGTTTTTCCTGTTTGTTTTTTAAAAATACTGCTGAAATAATGTGGATCACTGTATCCAACTTCTGCTGCTACCTCATAATTTTTTAAAGATGTTGTTTCAAAAAGTTTTTTTGCCTTCTCTACCCTGACTCTTGTCAGTGTCTCAATAAATGTCTCGCCTGTGTAGGATTTAAATATTGTACTGAAGTAGCTCGTACTTACACTCAGATATTCGCAAACCGTATTGAGAGACATATCTGTATTCATATAATTCTTTTCAATATAATCAAGTGCCAGAACAGCCTGTTTTTGGTTTACGCTTTCACGTTTCCCGACAATACTCTTTGAAAGTGCCAGACAGTAATTTAAAAACTCTTCTTTGATTTCTCTCAGATGCTCATATTCATGAAGCCTGCTGATAAATGCACTCTCCTTATCAAAATTTCCTCCAAGATCCATCTCGCTCTCTTCAAGTGTGATTAGAACAGTCAGTACAATATTCTGAATATGAATAAAAATTACTTTTCTCTCATACATCTTTTCTTTAAATTCCAGAAAAAGTTCCTCAACTGCAGCTTCTAGTTCTTCTACCTGATTTGTTTTTATCAGAAGCACAAGACGATCATTCCACAAAGAAGTTTTCATGCCCGTGTGCTCAGTCTTTGTAACGAAATCTTTTCCGTATACAAAAGAGTAATCCTCTAACAGGAATCGAAATTCCTCTGCCTGTCTTGCATTCTCATAGGAATGCTGCCATGCATATGGCTCACTTACAGTCGACCCAATCAGAATGCTGACACGTGTTTTCATACACTTCTTCATTTCAGAAATGATACGTTCTCCAATTTCAATAATCAGCTCCTGAAGCTCTTTTTCTCCTTTTGCTGTGCAAATAAATAATGTCTGGTCATTCATATTGCGAAAACAGTTCGCCTGTACATAATCTTCCATTATTTCATTGGAAATATTATAAATTGCAAACTCAATCAAATCTTTATTCAAATTGGGATATGTTGCGAAAAGTTCCGTTGCATCCTCCTTCACAACCATGCATACAGCCTGATAATTCCCATATAGATAAATATTGTAATGTGAAAGCTGCTCCTTTATATCCATTCTTGCGCTGTTACCTTCCACCACTCTGTTTAAAAACAAATCGCGCAGAACCGGAAGATTATTCTGGTATGCCCGTTGTATTTTCTTAACATTCTCCCGTTCACTGTTCAGGGAATCAAGCTTTTCTGTCATCTTTTTTAATTCTTCGCATAACTCTATGGAAGTAATCGGCTTAAGAATATACTCGGATACTCCGTATTTCAACGCACGCTTTGCATACTCAAATTCATCATGTCCGCTCAATATCATGACCTTTGTTTCTGGATAGTGTTCCTGTACATAGGCTGACAGCTCCAGTCCATCCATAATAGGCATTCGAATATCTGTAAGTAGCAAATCCGGACAGTCCTTTTCCATCAAAGTCACAGCATCACGACCATTTTCCGCTGTTCCAATCAACTCAAATCCTGCTTCATTCCATGGCGTATTTTCGGAAACTGCTTCTCGAATTAATATCTCATCATCCACAAAAATAACCTTATACATATCTGTTCCTCCACCGTAAAAGCAGACATAACAAGCCTCTTAAAATATTCTGCATTTCATCCGTAAAATCTGATACCAATAAACATATTAACCGAAAACAGAGTGTCAGTCAAACCATTGTCCGCCAACACTCTGTTCCAAAATAAACCTTTACTTTTACTGTCTTTAATCTGTTATTTATGTGTCACTTCACAATACCTTGCATATGCCTCTTCCCATGCAGCTTCATCCGTCGGCTGATATATTGAAATATCCGGTGATTTTGCAACCATCTCTCTTGCCTCTTTGATGTCTTTCAATGCCCCTGCTGCAATCAGCTGCAATACAACATTTCCGTATACAGTTGCTTCCACCGGACCTGCCGACACAGTAGTATGACAGGCATCTGCTGTCATACTGCATAAAAGACTGCTCTGACATCCACCACCTACAAGATAGATGGTATGATAATCACGATCTGTACATTCCTTTATTTCCTGCAGCGTATCACGGTATTTGAATGCAAGACTCTCGTCTATACAGCGCACAATTTCTGCCTCTGTTTCCGGAATTTCCTGTCCGGTTCTCCTGCAATATTCCCGAATTCGTCTTGGAACATTACCACTCGGAACAAATTCCGGGGCATCTGGATCTATAAAGCATTTAAATGGCTTGGAAGCCTTTGCCATCGTCTCAAGCTCACCAAATCCATACTCCTTACCTTCACGTGCCCACTGTCTGCGGCTTTCCTGTATCAGCCAGAGTCCAATAATATTTTTCAGGAAAGAAATCTTTCCGCCATAGCCACCTTCATTTGTAATATTCAGTCTGGCTGATGCCTCATTAATCAATGGTTCTGCCAGTTCAGTTCCAAACAGTGACCATGTACCGCAACTGATAAAAATAAAATCTTCTTCCTTGGCAGGAATACTGACAAGTGCACTCTGTGTATCGTGACCAGCAATTGCGACAACCTTTGGTGTCATTTCCAGACCAAGTTCTTCACAGATTTCCGGTGAGATTTCTCCAAGCTCTGTTCCACTCTTAATTATTTCCGGAAAAATACGTTTTGGAATACCGAGTGCATCCATCACCTTTGCAGACCATTTCCGATTTTTTGCATCTAATAGCTGTGTTGTAGAAGCAATCGAATATTCTGCACTTTTCTGACCAGTCAACATATAATTGAACAGATCTGGCATTAGCAGTAATTTATCTGCTCTCTTAAGTATTTCAGGACGCTTGTCTAACAATGCGACAAGCTGAAATGCCGTATTTATTTCCATGAACTGATTTCCGGTAATTTCATAAAACTCGTCCTTGGGAAATTTTGCAAATGCTTTTTCAAATGTACCCTCTGTTCTGGCATCCCTGTAGTGTACAGGATTTTCAAGCAATGTACCATTCTCATCTATCAAACCAAAATCTACACCCCAAGTATCTACCGCAATACTGTCAAATCCACCATTTAACTTTGCTTTGATAATACCCTGTTTCATTTCATGAAACAGGCGAAGTACATCCCAGTACATGGTTTTATGGACAGTCACCGGTTCATTTAAGAACCGGTGTACCTCTTCCAAAGTAATTGATTTTCCATCATACCTGCCGATGATTGCACGACCTGAGCTAGCGCCGTAATCAATGGCCAGTACCCTTTTTTCATTTTCCATAGTGCTCTCCTGACTATCGGCTGACTTTCTCTGTTATCTGATACTCTTGTATAATGGACCATATGCCTGACAAGCTCTGTAATCTTGTCCTTCCTTGTCCATACCAAATGCATTCCATGAAGAAGGTCTGAATACCTTTGCATCAGGAACATTATGCATGCAGACAGGAATTCTTAACATGGAACAGAATGTAATTAAATCTGCACCAATATGTCCGTAGCTGATAGCACCATGATTTGCGCCCCAGTTATTCATTACTTCATATGCGGTCTTGAATGCGCTTCCGTCTTTTCCATCACATCTTGGAGTGAACCATGTACATGGCCATGTGTAATCTGTTCTCTTCCAAATCTTATCTGTCACCTCATCAGGGAGCTGTACCGTCCAGCCTTCTGCAATCTGAAGAACTGGTCCAAGTCCCTTTACCATGTTCAAACGAATCATTGTTGCTGGCATCTCTGCTCTTGTAACAAATCTTGAAGAAAATCCGCCGCCACGGAAATATCCATTATCTGCTGCACACCACTCAGTTGCATCCATAATTGTTTTCTGATCTGCTTCTGTTACATTATACCATTCTTTAATTACTGCATTTCCGTCTTTATCCTTCACTTCACCACAGGCATCCAGGCAGCATGCACCGGAATTAATCAAATGTATAAATCCATCAGCAGCTTTTGCTTTACCTTCCAGTGAATAGCCTGTAGCTTTCTTAACAGCATCTCCGCTCCAGTATGAACGCACATCTGCAAACATCTGTGCACGATTTGTCAAAAGCTTCATGAAAAGCATTCCTAGTCCGTTTAATGTATCATTCTCTGTTGCAAGAATGAATGGTTCTCTAGTACCATTCCAGTCAAATGATGTATTCAGAATTGCTTCAGGGAAATCACAGTTTGGCCAATGATCTGTCCACTGACGCTGTCCCTGGAAACCACCACAAATGGCATTATGTCCAACTGCCTCTTCTTCACATCCCTTTGGAAGATTTGCATTACCCTGATACAGGTCTTCAATAATACATGCCATCTTTGCAATGAATTCCCAATCCTTTGCTTTCTCTTCATCTGATTTCTTAATGAAATCAGGATTCTTGTCAAGACCTTCCTTACAGTTTTTCTTAATCCATGTAAGTGCTTTTTGATATTCTGCTTCATCATAAATATTCTCTTCCATACGTCTGAGAATTTCTACTTCATCCACAGATTCGACTCTCATACCTAGATATTCTTCAATAAAATCAGGATTGATAATTGATCCGCCAATACCCATTGTAACAGAACCAATCTGTAAATAGGATTTGTCTCTCATTGATGCAGCTGCAACTGCTGCGCGTCCGAATCTTAACAGCTTCTCTTCTACGTCAGCAGGAATGGAAGTATCATCTGCTTCACATACATCATGTCCATAAATTCCAAATGCAGGAAGTCCCTTCTGTGCATGTGTTGCAAGTACAGATGCAAGATAAACTGCTCCTGGTCTCTCTGTTCCGTTAAATCCCCATACGCCCTTAATAGTAAGTGGGTTCATATCCATTGTTTCAGCTCCATAACACCAGCATGGAGTCACTGTCAGGGTAATGGCAACTCCTTCTTTTCTAAACTTTGCCTCACATGCAGCTGTTTCAGCAACACGACCAATTGTTGTATCAGCAATTACAACCTTTACAGGCTCTCCGTTCGAATACTTCAAATTGTCAGTGAAAAGCTTTGCAGCGGATTTGGCCATATTCATGGTCTGCTCCTCTAAAGACTCTCTCACCTTTAAAGCTCCGCGACGTCCATCAATTGTTGGTCTGATTCCAATTACCGGATATTCTCCGATGTATCTGTTCTTAGCCATTTTAAAAATCCTCCTTTTTATACATGACTGCTGATTAGAGCAGTAACCTTAACTTCAATCCATTCAAACAGGATTGATATTCTCATTATAGCCCTGGCTTTTGGCATTTTCATGTGTTATAATGGATAATAACTATAACAATATTCACTTTTTTCATATTATTGGTATAGGTATCCAGTTCGATTCGAAGGAGGGTTCCACTATGAAGTATTTGGATTACAGAGAAAAAAGACAACAGGGCACCTTTGATTTTCCAATTGCCTTTTACCACGTAGAACCCCAACATCCAAGATACATGATGCCCTACCACTGGCATACAGAATTTGAGCTTATCCGTATTCTTGACGGAAAATTTCATTTAATGGTAGATGGTACTTCGCTTGTTGCACAAAAGGGTGATATTCTTTTTATTCAGGATGGCATCCTGCATGGCGGAACACCCAAGAACTGCAAATATGAATGTGTTGTATTTGATTTAAAACTGCTTCTTCAGGACAATCATATTTGTGCCAAACAGATTCGAAGTATTATTAACCATACCATCTCAATTAATATACTTCTTTCTGAAGGTAGTCCTGCCCTTAGACAAACTGTCAGCAATATTTTTGATGCCTTAAGGGAAAAAAGAGCCGGTTATGAATTCATTGTCCAAGGTGCTCTATATCAGCTTTTTGGAATTATCATTGGAGAACATTTGTACAAAAAAACACCGCATGCCTCAGCTGCAACGCAGCATCACATCCGGAATTTTAAAACCGTGCTCAATTTTATTGAGTCACATTATACAGAAAACATTTCTCTTGATACTCTTGCAAAAGAAGCCGGTATGTCATCTAAATATTTCTGTCGCTTCTTTCGCGATATGACAGACCGCACGCCAATTGATTATCTGAATTACTACAGAATCGAATGTGCCTGTGAACAGCTTTCCACAACAAGCACGAGTATAACCGAGGTCGCTCTCAACTGCGGATTCGGTGATATGAGCTATTTTAGCAAACTATTCAAGCGTTATAAAAACGTTACACCGCGACAATATATGAACCAGCAGTTTAATTAAGCAGCTGCATGACACCATCAATTCCCTGACTACGAAATACATCCTTATAATAACCGACTTCGGCTTCAATAATACTGTCAATCACCTGCATTCCAAGCAGCTCCACAGGTGCCTTATCATCAGTCAGAACAAGTGTGCCGTTTTGATAAGGGACAATTGAAGCTTCTATTTCGCCAAGAAATCCTTTTAGATTACTGTCTTCAGCCTTCAAAAGCTGTGTGTCGAAACGCTCCATCACATTACTGTTTGCAGTCGCAAATAATTCTCGATTCGTATTAGCTGCTACATCAACTGTATATACATATGGAAAGATTCCAGCAATGGTATCTGATAAATACTCATTAATATTACCAGGCTCTTTTGTCTGCATATTCATATTAACAACCATGACACCATTTTCCTTCAAATGGTCTCTGACAAGAGAAAAAAATTCAGTGGTAGACATCTGAAACGGAATTGTAATATCCTGATACGCATCTACCATAATCACGTCATACTTTTTATCAACAGCCTGCAGATAAGCACGTCCATCATAAGTAACTGTCTTTGCTTCCTTTGGCACATCAAAATAGGTATGGGAAAGATCCGATATTTTCTGATCAATCTCCACACCTTCAATTGAAATATCGTCAAAATAATTCATGCATTGTCTGGCATAGGTTCCTGTTCCCATGCCAAGTATGAGCATATCCTTTTCCCCATTCTCAAGTACGCCTGCCATAAGTGGTGCCGCCAGCGCATAATCATAGTACATTCCGGTTAGAGCATCTTCCTTCATCATGATTGACTGCACACCAAATAAAACGTTGGTAGAAAGAATGACGCTTTCCGGATCCTCCTTAACCTGCAGATAATTGTATATGGACTCTCCTTCGAAAAGAAGATTTTCCTCCCAAAAAGCAAAACTGTCCTTTGCCCCTAAAATGCTGCTTGCCACAATCAGCACAACAGCAGCCACACATTTCACAGCCTTTCTTTTGACTGTAATAAAATACACAAGCCCAAGCAACAGTAGAATTCCTGCAAATATCAAGAACGTTACGGATGTCCCTACAGAGGGTATTGTCACAAAGGTAGGAAGAAATGTACCAATAATGCTTCCTATTGTATTATATGCACCAAGCGTTCCAACAACCTTTCCGCTGTCATCGAGACTGTCCACCGTATATTTTACAAGAGACGGTGTCACTGTTCCGAGCAGGAATAATGGAAATACAAAAATAATCATACATGCCAGAAATGCTGCAACTGCTAAAAATGACTGGCTGATTGTAACAACAAGAATACCCGATATTCCGATAATAATGTATTTTCCCACGACCGGAATAGCAGCAATCCATACTGCTGCTATTATTAGTCTCATATAGAGCTTGTCCGGATTCGGATCCTTATCTGCTCTTCTTCCCCCCCATATGTTTCCCAGTGCCATGGCTATCATAATTGTGCCAATAATAATTGTCCAGACAATCTGCGAGGAGCTGAAATATGGTGCAAGAAGTCTGCTTGCCCCTAATTCCACTGCCATAACAGACATACCTGCAAAAAATTCTGTAGCATATAAATAATATTTATTTGATAAAATTGAATTCTTACTCATACTGCTTTTCTCCATTCATTGCTTCAAAAATAATTCAGGCTGTTTTCTACAATACAGTTTAACATAAACAGCCTGAAAAGAAAATCAATATTAGTGGTGAAACAATCTGACACCATTGCATGCCATTACAACACCATACTTATCGCAACATTCAATCACTTCTTCATCACGTATAGAGCCACCCGGTTGAACAACATACTGTACACCACTCTTTACACCGCGTTCGATACTGTCGCTGAATGGGAAGAATGCATCAGAGCCAAGAGACACCCCTTCCATCTGATCAAGCCATGCTCGTTTTTCTTCTGTTGTAAAAATATCCGGCTTTACCTTAAAGATTTTCTGCCATGCACCCTCTTGCAGAACATCCATATATGCCTCTCCAATATAATTATCTATTGCATTATCACGATCAGCACGCTTGATTTTATCCATGAACTGAAGGTTCATTACCTTTGGGCACTGTCTCAGCAGCCAGTTATCTGCCTTTTGCCCAGCAAGTCTGGTACAATGTACCCTGGACTGTTGTCCTGCTCCAATACCGATAGCCTGTCCGTCCTTAACAAAGCAGACAGAATTGGACTGCGTGTATTTCAATGTAATAAGAGAAATCAATAAGTCATGTCTAGCTGCTGTCGGAATATTTTTGTTCTTTGTTACAATATTTTCAAGCAGTGTATCGTCTATCTCGATTTCATTTCTTCCCTGTTCAAACGTGATGCCAAATACATCCTTATGTTCGATTGACTCTGGTTTATAGGCTGCGTCAATCTGTATGATTGTGTAGGCACCTTTTTTCTTTTCCTTAAGAATTTCAAGAGCCTCCGGTTCATAACCCGGTGCAATAATTCCATCCGAGAATTCCCGTTTGATGACTTTGGCAGCAGAAACATCACAGACATCAGACAATGCAATAAAATCTCCGTAAGAAGACATTCTGTCTGCACCTCTTGCTCTTGCATAAGCACATGCAAGTGGTGATAGTTCTCCTAGATCATCCACAAAGTAAATCTTTTTCAGAACATCGCTGAGTGGAAGCCCGATTGCTGCACCTGCTGGAGATACGTGTTTGAAGGAAGTTGCTGCCGGATAACCGGTTGCTTTTTTCAATTCACGAACAAGCTGCCAGCCGTTGAAGGCATCAAGAAAATTAATATATCCCGGTCTGCCGTTCAAAACCTGAATAGGCAGCTCTCCTCCATTATTGCAAAATATTTTTGCCGGCTTCTGATTAGGATTACATCCATATTTTAATTCTAGTTCTTTCATGCTCTCTTCTTCCTTTCTAAAAACTATTTGTTTTTATTAACAATTCTCGTTTCATAGCTCATTGTTTCCAAATCGATATAACGTACAAATAACGAGACTTTATTTTCCTCATTTAAATTATTCCATAAAAGGTTTGTAAATTCTGAAATATCATCAGGTATTCCAATCAGCTTTGGCTCACCTTCAAAGCTTGGAAGTGGATTTCCATCACACAGGTATGTATGAATAAAATGTCCCTCGCCTGCTGCCGGATTTTCATATGCAAATGTATATCGATTACATCCGGATGCATTTCCACGATTGCTCTTTAAGATTGACATTGCATAATTAAACATACCATTTTCCATATGCAGCACACCTGAAATTCTCGGCGTATAATTTGGTTCGTCTGGCTCAAACTCACGACTTCTTAATGACTGTTCAAATGTAAGCTGATGATCCATTCCCTCATAAATTGTATCTGTCTGATCTCCATTTGTCACAATCAGTTTATTCCCAAGGACACGAACCGGAGCATAAATAATCAGTGATGGGTCTGTCAGCTTTGATGGATCAAATGCCTGTGTACGAATACCTGCACCATCCTCAACAAATACACGATTTCTGCTGTTTACGCTTCTTCCCATAATGAAATAAGCTGTAACCGCATATTTTCCATTCCATGATTTTCCGATAATAATACCTCTTCCCGGGTAAGCATTGTTTTTAAGCTCCGTTGCAATTTCTCTTTTTTCCATATGATGTTTTTCCTTTCCTGATATGACATATGTGCTTAGACTGCACAAAAAAACCATCTGGGCACAATGTCTCCTATAATTAGTAAGAAACTCTGCCCAGACGGCCGGCGTTAAGGTAACGTAATGCTAATATTTGAACGTCATACTCCATGTGGTTATTTCCACTCGCAGTAATCACTGCTTTCCGTCAGTTGTATACTACTGTATAATAACATCCAGAAAAATTGGATGCAAGAGATAAATTATAATTCTCACAAATTTTGCTTTTGACTTATCACTGTTCCTCCATCGTCACCGGCTCCTGGTCCAAGTTCAATGCACCAGTCACAGCAGCTAAGAAATTGTTTGTTATGCTCTATTGCAATCACTGTATTCTCGTCTTTTACAAGTTCAGATACTAGTTCAAGCAAATGCGAAATATCAGAAAAATGAAGTCCTGTTGTTGGCTCATCCAGCAGATAAAGTACTTTATTTCTCTTTTTGCCCATCAGTTCTCTTGCCAGCTTTAATCTGGAAGCTTCTCCACCCGAGAGTGTCGATGTATTTTGTCCAAGCTTCAAATAACTAAGACCCACTCTGCAAAGCGCTGCAAGTTTTGTCTGCATCTCTGACTCCTCCGCAAAAAAATGCATAGCCTCTTCTGCGGACATATCAAGAATATCCGCAATGTGTCTGTCCCTCAAACAAATATCCAAAATCTTTTTCTGATAACGCTTTCCCTTGCAATCTACACACTGCATATAGGAATCTTCAAGATATTTTATCTTAATTCTGCCTTCTCCCCTGCATGTCTGACATTGACCTAGTTCACCGTTAAAGCTGAAATATTTGTCATCATAGCCACATTTTTGTGCCTGGTCCGTCATTGCAAATGCCTGTCTAATTGAATCCATCACTCCAATATACGTTGCTACTATCGATTTTGATGTCTTTCCTATTGGCTGTTGATCCACAAGAAGCACTTCTGAAAAACAATGTGTCCCCATTGCCCGGCTTAGTATTTCACCTTTCATTAATGAGGATTTTCCACTTCCACTCACACCACAGATACATGTCAGAGCATTTATTGGAAACCTAATGGAAATATCTTTTAGATTGCGGTATTTAAGGTGAGAAAAATTCACAAACTCAAGACCTTCCGTCTGTTGTTTCTCATATGGAAGCTTCATCACATTTTCAGGATTCATATATTGGCTGATCTGCGTTCCCTTATGATCCAGCATGGCATTAAGTGAGCCTTCTCCAACAAGCTGACCACCGAGTTTTCCTGCCCCCGGTCCAATTTCCACAACATAATCAGCAGCCCTTATCATATCTTCGTTATGCTCTACAATTATGACTGTATTGCCTTCCCGCTTAATGTTCAAAAGAAGCTGCTTTACCCGTTCATAATCTTTGGGATGAAGGCCCTTAGACGGTTCATCAAATACATACAGAATACCTGTCATATGATTCACTGCTGCGCCAAGCAGCTTCACTCTCTGTCCCTCTCCAAAAGACAGCATGCCAATTTCCCTGTTGAGTGGTAAATATCCAATTCCCAGCATCTTAGCAGTCCTTGTTATTTCTAGCAGTGATGAAATTGCATTCTCGACCTTTTTTAGATTTGTCCCTGTCAGCGTCTGTAATAAATGGTAACAAAACTCAGACAGTTTTGAAAACGTCATTGCCGCTGCCTCTGGATAACGTACAGACGCAAGTGTAACCATTCTTCCATCCCGATTCAGTCGCTCTCCCTTACAAGCTGAACATGGCATCTTCGTCATATACCGTTCCAATGACTTCGAATCCGGATGCTCTTCATATGCCCTGTTGATAATCTGAAATATTCCTTCCACAGGTCTGCTGATCTGACCATTACGTCCATTCTTTTTGTTTTGATAGGAGAACGTAACTTCCTTACCATTCGATCCGTGCAACAACTGTTCTCTGAATTCCAGTGAAAGCTCATTCCATGGCTTTTCCAGATTCTCATGAAGTGCACTTGCCAGTCCGAATACCTGTCCCTTCACCCAATTTGCATTTGGCTTATCAATAAAACTCCTTAAGTTCCCATAAAATGCACAGGCACCGTCCAGAAGCGACAGCTTTGGATGAACAATAACTTTTGCTTCATCAATTTGAAAAGAACTTCCTGTTCCGTTACAAACAGAGCATCTGCTGTCATTATCTACATAACTGAATGTCTGTGAAGTAAGTGTAAACATGACCTTATCGCAATGATAGCATTTCTGCTTTGTCTGCAGTAAAATCCATGTATTGCCTGATATCTTCGCATAAAATGCGCCTTCTCCAGTGGCAAGTGCTCTATCTATGCTTTCCTCCAATGTCTCACATGCAATCGGCTGTTTGGCAAGATCAAAAACCTGGACCTCTTCCTGATGTTCTAACAGACTGACAATTGCATCCTTTGACAGCGGAATAATCTCATTTCCACAAGTAGGACAATGTCTTGTTGCGGCATTAGCAAAGATCACACGCAGGTAATCATATGCATTGGAATATGTTCCAACTGTGGAAAACACATTTCCATGTACCGGTTCCTGAGAAATTATCACCGCAGGAATACATCCTGTAATGCTTTCTGCCTTCGGCTTTTGCAAAAGATTTCGACTATGGCTTAGGTATTCCATTCTTCTTCTGCACTCAGCATAAATCGTATCATTTACAAGACTCGACTTTCCGCTTCCGCTCACACCTACTACAGCCGTAATCTTTCCATATGGGATTTTCACATGCAGTCCCTGCAGGTTATTCTCTCTGGCTCCAACTACTATAATCCCATCCGGCTTATTAATTATCTCCCCATCATTTACATCATCTGCGACAGCTTTCAACTGTAGATATGGATTTTTATATGAAGTTTGAACATTTTCTTTCTGTAAAAGCTCGGACAAACAGCTGTCATAACAGATTATCTGCCCGCTTTCTGTTTCTCCATCCGATTCGTTTTCTTCAATCCATTTTGGCCAATGACGAAGCCATGCTGGAACTCTTGCATTTTCAACGAAGTCTTTTGCCTGATGATACCCTGTAATACCAATACAGGGAGTCTTGTCAAAGCTCTCGATTTCATTAATATATATTCTTCCTTTCTCTACATCTGTACGCAGTACTCTCGTAACGGTCATCGCAATCGGATTAGGACGCACCGGTGAGCGTGTTGCAAAAATACCAGTTTTAGGAGCATTCTCATATGGTTGATTGCACTCTGTCGCAGCTCTATACTGCTTTGCATCAAACTTATGAAACCACCAGAATATTTTTATGAAACTTCCCGCCATTGGCATTTTATATATCTTAGCTGTTTCCTCTGACAGCTGTATATACTGCTCACCTTTCAAATTACGAAGAGTACCTGCCGAACCCACTTCATAATGAATACCATCCCATTCAGAAGCCTTGTCAGAAATCATATCAAAAGTGCTGTCTAATTCACGAACCTTTATTTGATATTCTTCGTCAAATTCCGCTCTGCATGTTTTTACTGAATCCTCACTCGAAAAATATGGCTTTATATCGACCAGCACTGCCTGTTCAGGCAAATTGGTATCTGTAATACATACACAGCCTGTTTTCCTATCAACGCTCTTAACTTGTGCAATCTGCTCACTCAAAAGCTTTGCATCTGAATTTGTACTAATATAGAACACATGCACATGGCTGAATTCCTCTAAATACTTTAATGCTTTGCGAAACTCCTTTTTAACGTACAAAACTGTCTCACCTTTTCCACTTATGCATTCTCCTATAGTTTGCAATTGATACATGATTTTGCTCCTCTCTGCTTCATTTTTATGAGCATAAACCATACCACGGTGTGAGAGTCAAGCAGAAAGACTTACACAAATTAAAGGTATCTGCAGCTCTGTAATATACTCCGCTGGATTGTCCGTATGACATCCACCGATATGACAAATCTGTCTATTTTCCCCCTGCATCCGGTATTCCGAATGCTGCTCGAGCCAGAAAGCAAATTCCTTGTATGCATATGAAATATTGCTATAGGAACCATAAATCATAAAGCAGGCCGCACAATCCACACAATCCACCTGTCTGCTTATGACTGCGCCTGCCGGTAATATTGCTTGCTCCATTGCAATACATACCTCGATATCTACCTCCTGCTCCCGATAATCCAAATCATGATAGATTGAAAAGCTTGGATACGTCTCCAAATTCTTAATACTCTTTAGTGTTTCACCCATTTCCATCCATAGATCCCTCTCACAATAGTAATCCTTCATAACCCTGCGGATAGACACTACCTGCTGTGCAGGCAGCTGTTTCATAACAATCTGGATATCCGGCTGCTTTTGCTGTTTCTCCAAATCTCTCATAAATCCCTGTAGCTGTTGTAGTCTGTTCTTTTCTGTTCGGATTGCATCCTGGGTTTTGTCAAGCTGTTCAGATAAATATGATTTTAATAGATCAGGATTCCAGTCTGACAGCATTGCTCTGATTTCTTTTACACCAAATCCCATATCTCGCAGCAAAACGATTCTATTCAGCTGTTCAATCTGTTTAGCCTCATACATTCTGTAACCATTTTCTGAATTTACAGCACTTGGAATCAAAAGCTTTTGTTCATCATAATACCGAAGCATTCTGATTGAGACCTGTGCAATTTTTGAAAACTCTCCTATTCTAAACATTTCTCCTCCAAATCTGCTCCCTTAATTTGTCATGCAATCCGGCTTTTCTTATACTCTCTTCACATACAGACCATGTCTGTTGCAGTACACATAGAGAAATCCATGTCCCTTTTTAGGAAAGTATGCTGCAGCTCCCTGCTCCGGATACAGTTTGCATAGTTCTATATACGACGAAGAAACATAAGCAATAAATGAAATATAATGATTCTTTGTCATCGGGTGCTCAAGCGATACATAATACTCATTTTCAACGCATTCTACCGTAAATTCATGCTCCTCATCGGCCGGCTCTGCCTCAAGAACAGGCAGTTGAATGCCGCAGCAGCTAAATGCGCCTTGTCCAACAGACTGTATGATGTTACCGCATATCGGGCAAACATAAAAGGACTGTCTTCTCATATTAGCACTAAGATTTTGATTTTGAACAAGTTCGCCTGTTAACAATTCAGCAATGGAAACCTGCAGACACTTGGACAATTCCGGCAGTATCCCTATATCAGGTAGCCCCTTACTTGTTTCCCATTTTGAAACGGTTTTCTCACTGATACAGAGCAGTTCTCCAAGCTCCTTTTGTGTCAGTTTTTTCTTTTCTCGCAATGTTCTGACAACACTGCCTGTTACATAACCCATGTTGGTTTCCTCTTTTCTGTTATAATTATTGATGCAATCAGTGTAGTTCCTTTTTTGCTCAGCAACAACCTACGCATCGTAGAGAACACAGGCTTAGAAAAAGCATGGTACTGTCATAATTACGACTCGCCATGCCTTTTCTTTTACTTATCTGCGTTTAATTAATGTCTTCATCGTTCCTAACAGTTGATCCTTGTCA
The DNA here is from genome assembly GCA_964579795.1 of uncultured Lachnospiraceae bacterium. Classification (GTDB taxonomy): domain Bacteria; phylum Bacillota; class Clostridia; order Lachnospirales; family Lachnospiraceae; genus JAEYFP01. Next base: position 68,597 of record CAZOHM010000010.1, read on the forward strand.
ATCGGTTTCGTCGTATAATCGTCTACACCTGCCTGTTTTGCCTTTTTGATATCTTCAGAAAATCCATTTGCAGAAACTGCAATAATTGTGATGTCCTTTGCATCTGCCTTTTCCGACTCTCGAATCAAAGCTGTTGCCTTGATTCCATCAAGTTTTGGCATTCTCATGTCCATTAATATACAGTCATATGTATATTCCGGAGCATCCATGTATTTCTTTACTGCAACCTCACCATCTTCTGCTTCTTCATACAGAATATTCTGGCTTGCGAGAATCGCACAAAGAATCGTTCTGTTAATCGCATTATCCTCTGCAACAAGAACTCTGCAGCCACTAATATCGGTATTGATTTTTTCAGAAATCTTCTTTTTAATGTTTTTCTTCTTTTCGTATCTGCCTACCATAACATGAATGGTAAATGTACTGCCTTGACCTGACTCACTCTCTACTGAAATACTGCCATCCATTGCATTAATCAGATTATTTGCAATAGAAAGACCAAGTCCCATGCTCTCCGTTTCATTATTATCTGTAGACGCTTCACGTGTAAATGGCTTAAAAATTTGAGGAATAAATTCTTTTTTTATACCAATGCCGGTATCAGAAATTACTATTCCAAGAGAGATCTGATTAGGTCCGACAGAAACCTTTGTATCCTCAAAAATCTTTAGTGAAACCGAGCCACCCTTGGGCGTATACTTAATGGAATTACTCAGGAAATTCAAAATAATCTGTTGTAGGGACGTCTTATTTCCAACATAAGTCGGCGAAAAATCATCAGGTATAGACACTTCAAACTTCAGTTCCTTTTCCTGCATTTTCTCCTCAACAATTGAAGATACATTTTCAAGAACCTCTTTTAGTTCAAAGGTCTCTTCGATCTTCTGCATTGCCTCTTTTTCTATCTGGGTGACCTCTGATACGTTGGAAACAATAGATGCCATATATTCAATTGTTTCTGTCATCTTATCCAGATTGCTGCACAGCTCATTGCTGTCCTCTATGCATTGCTTTGCCTGCTTTACAAGACCAAGCAGTGCACTCATTGGTGTTCTAAGTTCGCATGTAATGCTTGATAAATAATCACTCTTTGCTTCAATCGCGTCTCTGGCAACAGACAGCTTCTGTTCAGTCGTTTCAAGCTGTACCTCGCCCTGCTTCTGCGTCGTAATATCAATCAAAGTAATTACACAGCCAAGTATCTTATTTTCAATGGAACGATAAGGCGACACACGCATAAAAAATACTTTATTTCTGCTTGTGCTGATTTCCCGTTCATCCGGAACAAGTGTCCGTAATACATTATCGCAAATTTCCGTGATATCCACCTTTGGGAAATGATAGGAAATAAACTTTAAGGAACGTCCAATATCGTGGTCCATCACACTGAATTCAGTTGTGACATAATCTGTATAACGTCTGATATTAAGCTTATTATCAACAAAAATAATTCCGGTCAATGTTGAAGATAAGAAGTTTGCAATATCATCATTCAAATCAGCAAGTTCAGACAACTTCTGCTGATACTCTGCATTTACTGTATATAGCTCTTCATTAACTGACTGTAATTCCTCATTTGAACTCTGCAGTTCTTCATTCGCCGTCAAAAGTTCCTCGTTTGCAGCCTGCAGTTCTTCATTCACACATTCCTGCTCTGCAACACTCTGATCAAGCCTCTTCTGGACATCACCGAGTTCCTGCTCCAAATCGGTAATACGCTGTGAAGACAAACGGTCTATATCATAAGTAACCGCATCCGGTAATTCTGTGTGTTGAGCCTTCTCAGAAAAAACGAGTGCAAACAACCCTGTTTCTCTTGCACGTTTGGAAATAGGCATTGCTGTCAAATTAATCTCTATTGTATCCTGTTCCCCATTAAAGCAAATATCCTTATATTGTACCTTTGTTTTCTTTTCTCTTGCCTCTTTCAGAATCGTCGATACAGGTATTTTAAGTCCATCTGTAATCAGCTCAAATAAGTTGTTTGTGAACTTTCCAACAGGCATATGGATAAAATTACTGCTGTCACCATAAATGTGAATAATATCATTTTTCTCATCAACAACAAGACATGCCGGCATAAACTGTTCAAGAATGTTGTTATCAATTGAATCCTGCTCCACATTTTCCAAATCGCTAGAAGGTTCTTTGCTCGAATACCGCAGCTCAGCTTCTCCGGTAAGTTCATCCTCCATATAGAAATTCTGCAAATATGGAATTGCCTTCTGGCTGGCAATCTTTACTTCCCGTCTATGTGCAAAAATCTTTGCCGCTGCATCCACAACCGGAAATGCATCTGTAAATGCACCAATTGCCTCTGATTTTCCAAGGAATAAATAGCCTCCGGTTTTCAACGCCGTATGGAATATCGAAAACAGATCATTCTGCAGAACTGGCTGGAAATAAATTAACATATTCCTGCAGGAAATCAAATCAAGACGTCCAAACGGTGGATCCTGAAATACATTGCGTGGGGCAAATACAATCATTTTTCGAATATCTCGATTGACTGTATATGTGCTGTTTTTGCGCGAAAAATATCTGCTCAGTCTTGCCGGGGAAACGGAATCTACGATATTCTCACCGTAAATACCCTTTCCTGCTGTCGTAATTGCCTCTGCATCCAAATCCGTGGCAAATATCTTGACAATACGATTAATTTTCAGGGCATCCATCACTTCACAGAAAAGAATTGCAATAGAATACGCTTCCTCACCCGTCGAACAGCCTGCTACCCATACGCGAATTGACTCCTCTGGAATACTGTGTATCAAGATATCCTGGATTGCTTTTTCCTTTAGGCACTGGAAATAATCAGGGTCACGGAAGAAATTAGTTACCCCAATCAGTACTTCCTTTGACAGTGTCTTCACTTCTTCCGGCGACTCATACAGATAATTAACATAATCCGAGAGCGTATCCTTGTGCACAAGCATCATGCGGCGTTCAATTCTACGTAGTATCGTTGTCTGTTTATAATGTGTAAAATTAATATTGCTAACCTGCTTTAGCACAAGATAAATCTTCTTCATCAGTTCTTCATCAATTTCTTTTTCTGTCTTTAATGGAAGCGGCTGCTTACTAGCCGTTCTGGAAATATGCTGCAGTTCCAGAGCCATCTCCTCCGGAGACATCTGTGTATCCACAAGACCTGTCCGCATGGCACTGCGCGGCATACCATCAAACTTTGAGCTGTCCAAATCCTGAACTATAATCAGACCATCCTTCTCTTTAATATCCTTGATACCGTTTGTACCATCTGAACCTGTACCGGAAAGTATAATGGATATAGCATAAGGGCCTGCCTCTGCTGCCAAAGAGCGAAAGAACATATCAATCGGCAGATTCAATTCCTTTTCCTTCTGCTCGCTGAGCCATAGCTTTCCATTAGATATTCTCATATTCTTGCCTGGCTGAATTACATAAACACAGTTGGCATGAATTTCCATTCCATCCTCTACCTGAATGACAGGCATCTCTGTATACTTACCAAGAATCTCGCCAAGTAGACTTTTATAATCAGGAGATAAGTGCTGTACAATGACATATGGAAAACCTGTATTTGCAGGTAACGCAGAAAGTAGCTTCTGAAGTGCCTCCAAACCGCCCGCGGAAGCACCTATACCAACTATATAATTCTTCTCATTTTCCATTTCCTGTACACTGTTTTCATTTTCTTTAAAAGCTTCCGTTTTCTTTTTGCTCACCTTTTTTCATTCTCCTTTCAACTGCTCAAACATCAACTATGTTATCACGTATAGCATTTGCAATCTCATTATAGCAGTGAAGCATTTTATCAAATATCTCGTCTATCTCTTTAACCTTACCTGTTCTGATAAGTACGACAACCTCTGCTGTAGACTGGAATAATGGTACAAATCCCATATTACCGGCCAGTCCTTTAATAGCATGAGCAGCTGTAAAAGCGTCATCCCATGACTCTGTTTGGAGTGCCTCATCCAATCTATTAATTGTTGTATCCTCAAGAAATGTCTTAAGACAGGATACATACAGAGTTTCATTTCCTGAAAGTCGTTGCATTGCTCCATCAATATCTGTTTCGCATTTTAAAAGCGCATGTAATAGATCAGCATTCATACATCAGCTCTCCCATTAATATACTTATTTTTCAAATTTAAATTCCAAAATCTTCTATATTGAATATATAATAAAAACAGCATAATTACAACTTTTTTTTACAAAATTCACTCTTCTGTTTTTTCAATAATTCCAATTTTATTCAGCGATTCTCCTGCTATTCTGTATACTGTCCAATCTTTCATCGGCTCTGCTCCCATAGAAAGGTAAAAATCGATGCTTGGCTGATTCCAGTCGAGGCACCACCATTCCAAGCGACCGCATCCACGTTCGACGGCAATTCCGGCAAGACGCTGTAAAAGTGCTTTACCATATCCTTTTCCACGGCATTCCGGTAATACAAACAAATCCTCCAGATAGAGTCCTGAACGTCCGAGAAATGTTGAAAAATTGTGAAAGAATAATGCAAATCCGACCTTTCTGTCATTCTCAACAACAAACAGAACCTCCGCTTTTTTCTTTTCAAATATCCATTCCCGCAGCAAATCCTCCGTCGCCACTACTTCGTTTTCCATCTTTTCATATGCTGCTAATGCCTTAATAAAAAACAAAATGTCTGCCGAATCTTCTTCTTTTGCAAATCGAAAACTAACTTTTTTATCCAAAATATAAATTCCCCTTATTCTATTCAAATTTTATTCAAACTGTACAGCCTTTCCTTTTTGAGCAATTGCAATATAAGTCTTTCCAGTATTAAACTGCACAATCTGTCCATTATCATCATAATAAACAGTCGGTGAATAATCACTGGTTTTTTTCCATGTGATGTGAATACATTTTCCTTTTGTAAAAAAGTAACCGTCCTGTGTAGCATTCGCTACGTTAAACCCAAGATAACCCTTTTTGTCAAGCTTTGACCATTCCGTGTTCTGTACAATTACATTTGCAAAGGAAATCTGCTTACCGCTGACAGCGTCCACCTGTGCACCACCGTGAATTTCCTTATAATACAGTCCGTCTGCAGCATGATAGCTAAGAGCACTCTTTGTATAAGGGAAAACCTGCGAAAGATCAATTTTTTCTGCAGACCGTGCAGTACTTCCATATTGGGAAAGCGTATTGCTCCCAGATGCAAATGAAAAATGTGTCGGATTATACAATCCATTTCGAAGACTGAGCTGATAGCCAAGCTGTGTGCATGCCTTCTGAACACCTGCGGCAGATATGTAAGCATTATGCGGTGCACTCCTGTCCGTACTCCTAAAAAACACTCCTGCTCCCGGTGCGCTGCCACCTGTTCCATATTCATATGTACCTGACAGATTATTCATATCCGACGCATCAATTGTCCCTTTCATATAGGCTACTCCGCCAAAATGAATCAATATCGGATCCCATTCTTTAGCGAGCGGAATATAGTATAATCTGCAGCTTCGAATATTTCCAATACGTGACATTCCTGTCCAATCAGGAATAATTGCCATTTGTCTGGATATATTGCCTTCCTCCATAACCTCATACAGAATATCTGCTTCCCCGATTCCGTAGGACGGCTGAGCTGCTTTATCTGTCGGCATCATGACCGCTATTGGTCGTAAATTAGCAGCTGTACTGCTGACAATTTCATTTGTATATACACTGCGATTTCCTGTCGCCGTATATGTTCCCGATGACACCGGAGCAGTCTGTAATGTTGTAACTGTAGCCGGTACACTCAATTCAGCTGAAGCAGTATAATGATTGAGATACTTTCCATAATAATTAGCAGGACTAAAGCTGTACTTTCCGACTGGAACAGGCTTCCCGCTCCCAAGCGATGTATATGCAGCAGAAGAAACCCTGCTCGCCAGCACCATTGCATCTGTCTGTGCTGCATATGCTGTCACATCAAATGCTGCATTACCTCGTCTGCCCTCCATAATACCATGTTCAACAAAATGACGAAGCAGTTCAGCCGGATTATTTCCAATAGAGCTTTGCAAATCCATATTATTGGCATAATAATAAGCTGCGTCAAATACCTTTGAATAATCTCTGCCATTGTAAGTTGTGGCAGTTACGCTGGCTGCCGGCCTATTTAGTAAATATGGATTGTTCAGGCTGTCTGCCAGTACAGAATAAAACGAGTCTTTCGATCCGCCCTTCTTTTCCAGATACTCAGCTGCATAATCTGCCAAAGTCTGATAGTCCATCGTATATCCGTTATCAAGCAGCATTTCCAGATTACGATATGCGTTCTTTGCAAGATTCAGTGAAATAGTCGTCTTACCAAGTTCATTGTCATCAGCAAAATTCCAGTAATAGGTTTCCACCTCTGTCAGATACACCGGTGTCCATGTCTTTCCATCACTGGTACCAAGCATCTGCTGCATCTGTGTCATTGTTGTAAACACTGTGTTGCGTACCACAGTCGTCCCTGTTTGTGATACGACAACTGTTGCTCCTGCTTTGTTTCCAGTACTGATTGTTAATGCACTGATTATCAATACCGCTGTCAAAAGTGAAGTCCACATTCGCCTGTTTTTATGTAATAGATTTCTGTTTTTCATTCTTCTTTTGCCTCTTTTTCCATTTTATTCTGCTTTCCTTTTTGTGATATTGTAATCCCTTCAGTCTCCATCTGCAAATATTTTTTTACGAACTTACTGCAAACATCAAACAGCATGCGTGGTGCAACGGGTTTTGGAATATGTGCATTCATCCCAGCTTCTAATGAAATCTGTTCATCCTCATTAAATGCATCTGCTGTCATCGCAATAATCGGAACAAGCTTTGCATCTGTACGATCAAGCATTCTGATTTGTCTGGTTGCTTCCAGACCATCCATAATGGGCATTCGAATGTCCATCAGAATAATTCTGTAATAGCCTGCACTGCTCTCCTTAAACTTTTCATATGCTACGCTGCCATTCTGCGCACACTCAACAATACATCCATGCTTTTTTAATAATGCGACTGCGATCTCTGTATTCAAATCATTATCCTCTGCAAGAAGGATACGTACTCCACTTAAGATCCTGTAATCTGTCATTCGTACCTTTGGAACATTTTCCATTAAATCAATCGGGACAAGCGGAAGATAAATAATAAATGTCGTTCCCTTATCAAGCTCGCTTTCCAGCTGAATCGTTCCACCCATCAGTTTTACAAGGTTCTGTACAATTGTAAGGCCAAGTCCTGTCCCCTGATATCTTTCCTGTATTCCTTTTCGATATTCCTGTTTAAAGCTTTCAAATGCATGAGGAATAAATGCCTTGCTCATTCCAATTCCGTTATCCTTCACAATAAAACGCTTAATTACTTTCTCCTTCTCGTCAGCCTCCAGTTCTTCAATAGAGAAAATGACTTTTCCACCCTTAGGTGTGAATTTGATTGCGTTGGACAGCAAATTAATAAAAATCTGGTTAAATCGAATTGGATCAATAACAATACCGCCTGCTCCTGCCTTGCTCATATCCATAATAAATTCTACACCCTTGTTCCTGCTAAGTTCTCCAATTACATTTTGAATTGCTTTCTCAAATGCATCCAGATAATAAGGTTCCGGATTCAATGTAACACTGTTCTGTTCAATTTTTGACACATCCAGCACATCATTAATAATGCCAAGTAAATATTCTCCAGACAAATTAACCTTATCCATATATGTACGCAGCTGCTCTTCAGGAATATTTTCTGTCATTTCGCGATTAGAAAATGCAAGCACTGCATTTAGCGGTGTTCTGATGTCATGACTCACATGAGAAAGGAACTCACTTTTAGCACGATTCGCACGATTAGCCTCGTCCATCGCGTTTTGCAGTACTCTTTTCTGTCGCTGCTCTTCCTCATACAGATTTGTAATATCACGTCTCGTCAATACAATTTCGTTATGATGATTATCCAGAAAATATGCCGTAGACATCTTTCTGGAAATCTTCTGCTCATTCTCCACGCGATAGGTCAGAGATACTTTTTTTTCTATTTTCAGAGCTTCTCTTAAACTATTCAGCCTAAAGAAATTCTGAAACAGCTTCTGATCTTCTTCAACAATCGAAAAAGAAAGAATATTGTGGTATTGCTTATCAAAATCAAAATCAGAATATTTTTTATCTTTATTTCGCATATGAGCAATATTTGCAGTCCCACTCTTTACATTAATGATGATGACAGATTCAATATCCTCGTTCATAATTGTCTCAATTGACAGCTTCTCTTTATATTCCCTGTCAATATCCTGACAGTGTAAAAAGGCAATGGTATCTCCTGAAACAGGCTTTTTCATAATTGAGACTTCTGTTTTAACCCAATGATATCCATCATCCGGTATCCACCTGCGATAAATCAAGCTGCGATATGTCTGTCCCTTTGCAAATGCTTCCGATAAAGCATCAGAAAAAACCACTTCTCGAACTCTCGAAACATCCTCTGGTGCAACTTCCTTTAAAAGTGACTCACGTAAGACATCATCCACTCTGACACCCGCACTGATATCTGAGTTGTTATCAAACTCAGAATAATATTCTTCAACAATACCTTTTGAAATATTCAGCTGATAGTAAAATACCGAATCCTTAATCAGCTCTTTTCTCAGCTGTCGTTCATGCTCATATCTACTCCAGTTTTCTCTCTCAAGCTCCTTTAATTTCAAATCAGCAAGCTGTGTTTCTGTTACATCAAACAGTACAGTATTAATGGTCACCTTTTTTTCTACACGTTCAGCCTCTGTACCTCTCACATTAATCCATTTGATCTCACCCATTTTTTGAACAATACGAATAATACAATCTATTGGCATTCCGCATTCTTCCATCCTTTTCAGCTGTTCACTTATAATAGGCCGATCCTTTTCCATTACGAACCGCATTGGATCATTTGTTTCGATATCATAGTCCGAGCTGTTATACCCTGTCAGCACGTAAACTCCATCGTTCAAGTATAAGGTCCGAATTTTTCCATTCTGCAGCTCATACATGGCCAGTCCACCGGAAACGGAATCCGTCAAAAGCTTAAGTCGTTCAAA
>CAZOHM010000011.1:0-73110 GCA_964579795.1 uncultured Lachnospiraceae bacterium
ATACACTTTGTGCAACTTGCTATGATTAATCCGTGAGTTTCACGGATTCAGGTAAATGATAAATCTGTTGAAGATGCCATCATTGCTTCCAATGCAACAGGTATCATTTTACGGAATGAAATTTCGTCCTCAGATATCGGTGTATAAGTCACATAAATCATGACTTCACCCCTTTTTCGTTTAACAATATTTCCCTTCAAATGAAACGGCTTGTATTTGCCACTGCCATGCATTACATGAACATCGCATTCCATGCGTCCATTGTCTATTAGACTGTTCTGCAGGATTTTCAGTAAATATGCTCTGTCTTCAAGCTGAACATGTTGAAATATATCTTTGCCTTCCAGATCATATGGATCTCTGCCGACAAGCTCCCAATACCGTGCATTCAAAAATATTCCTTTGATTTTTCCTTTTTCGTATTTATAGATGCCTGCCCCGCACGGAATATTTTCCATCAGTTCATGCAGATATTCCAGAATATCTGTACCATCAGTGCTGACAGCACAAGGTGTAATACTGTTTTCATCAGATACTTGTTCTGTTTTCTCTGACTCACCTGTATCTGAATCCTGCACACATTCCAGGAACATCTTTTCATATGCATTCTCTGTCTGTGGCCACGCATATAAATATCCCTGTATGTCATAACAGCCGATTGATTTCAGAAACTCCACCTGTTCAATCTTTTCAACCCCTTCTGCAATGGCAGACATTCCAAGCTGCCTGCACATTTTGACAATTGTCTCTGCAAGAGTACCTGCCCTTTCAAAGACTTCTGCATCAGAAAGAAACTTCATATCCAGCTTCACTCCATCAGTAGGAATATCCCGAATAACATTCAAAGAAGAACAGGCGCCTCCGAAATTATCTATCTGTACAATAAATCCATTTTCTCTGAGTGTCTTTACAGTATTCTTAAGCTTAGCGGAAGCTTTGACAAATACAGACTCTGCAATATCCAAATGCAGTAATTGAGCCGGAATCTCATATTTCTTAATTAATTCCATGAATATCTTTACAATATTCGCCTGTAGCAAACAGTATTTTGATATATTTACGGTAATCGGCAGCAGCCGGTTTCCGGAAATATAATGCTCGTTTAGAAATATGCAGACCTGTTCCCATACATATTGATCTAACTCATAAATAAATCCATTCTTTTCAAACACAGGAATAAAATGCTCCGGAAGAAGCAGACCCATTTGAGGATGACGCCAACGTATCAGTGCCTCAGCACCAATCAGTGCTCCACTCGCATGATTAAACAACGGTTGATACCAGATCTCGAATTGATGCTTTTCAAGTGCCAGCCGCAAAAAACTTGTATCGTATATATCAGTAATCAACAATTTTTTATTCATACAAATGTTTCTCCCTTACACAAATTAGAAAACGTTCATATTATTATTGACTATATTGTTATCATATCACTTTATTTCACCAAAATCTTCTATATTTTATATTTTTTAACAAATAATATATTCGTTCAAATCCGATTTTCATATCATTATTTAGAAATATTTGGTATAATATAAACAAATAATATTGATTGAATTCATTTTTAGAAAGGGGCGATTGAAATGTATAAATATATTGCGATTGAGCGTCAATACGGCAGTGGTGGAAATGAAATCGGAAGGATTCTTGCAAAAGAACTGAATTACAAGCTTCATGACCATGATATTCTTGTCAAGGCTGCTAAAAAACTCGGTATTCCTCCCATTTATATTTCCGACTTGGAAGAAACAAGTCCAAACAGCATCATTTTCAATCTGTCTCAGACTCCTATCGGTGGTTCAAAATCGATTAATAATCTTCCACTTGTGGAGCGCCTCTTCTATGAGGAAGAACAGATTATTCTTAATGTAACAAAATCTGATTCCTGTGTTCTCGTCGGCAGATGCGCAGGCTTCATTTCAAAAGAGCATACTGACTGTCTCAAGGTTTTTATCCATGCAGACTCCGAATGGCGCATTGAACGCACAATGGAAAAAGAAAAGCTTTCTTTCGATGATGCTGTCAACCTTCTTAAAAAATCAGACAAACGCAGAAGTGGGTTCTATGCTACTCATTCTGGTTACAAATGGGGCGACAGTACTCATTTTGACATTTGTCTGGACAGCAGCTCTCTTGGTATTTCAAATTGTGTTGATATTCTGTCTGCTATTGTAAAGCGCTGATAACTGCACAAAAAGCCAGCATACAGAAATCGAGTAGGATTTAGCCTACTCGATTTTGTATTGCTATTTTTTTTAGCGATTGTTATACTTTTTACAACAAACTCTGTAGGACAGGAGCAGGTATCTATGGAAGACACAAACAATCGACAGGAATATATGCGCCGCATACACAAAGTTCAGGACTATATAGAAACACATCTGGAAGAAAGTATTACCCTCGAGGAGCTTTCCAAAGCAGCCGGATTCTCAAAATTTCACTTTGATCGTATTTTCAAAAGTCTGCTTAATGAATCTCTTTCCCACTATGTAACAAGACTCAAATTAAATAAAGCCGCACAGCTGCTTGTTCAGCGAAAAGACCTGAGTGTTACTGACATTGCATACCACTATGGTTTCTCTGACTCTGCTGTATTTTCTCGTTCTTTCAAGTCCTACTATAGTCAAAGCCCTGCCTCCTTTCGAAAAGACTATAGCAAGAATTGCAAAGACCCATTTAAAATATCTGCGTACAATCATTCTGTAACGAATACGCAAAGGGAATCATTGCTTTCCTGCTCACCGCAGTCCATCGAAATTGTTCACGCTCCGTCTACGACAGTTGCATATGTAAGACATGTCGGCACCTATCAGGAGTTGGCTAAACAATTTCCGAAACTGATTGAACAGCTGCTGCAATTCATTGCAGAACATCCTGTTATCAAACTGGATCAGCAGAATGAGCAAACGTGTCATATTCTTTCCATTTATCATGACAATCCTGAATTTGCTCCTGGCACCAATCTGCGGACAAGCCTGTGCATTACTCTGTCACCACATTTGGTCAAAACTTTTTCAGACTGTTTCTCAGAAAATATGGGGCTCATGAATATTCCAGCAGGAATGTATGTAGTAGGACACTTTCAAATTAAGCAGGAGCAATACAGTGATATCTGGGACTACATGTATGAGCAGTGGTTGACAAACAGCGCCTATCTGCCACGTGATGCCGATCCGTTTGAAGTCTATATGAATGATCCTCACGCAGATCCGTCTCATACGAATCTCGTTGACATCTGGCTTCCAATCGAACCACTGCATCCAATCTGACATGATACATGTGTAAGTAACCTCCTTTGCGTTTTCCAGTCAATGTATAGAACGAAAGGCATGGTGAAAAATGAATCATATCGAAATTCAGGGTGCAAAACTCCACAATCTGAAAAATCTCTCCATTTCCATCCCCAAACACAAATTCACCGTAGCAACCGGAATCAGTGGCTGCGGCAAATCCAGTCTAATTTTTGACATTCTATTTGAAGAAGGACGGAAACAATACTTGCAATCGCTTGGTATCCTGTCAGAGCTCAGTAACGAAGACAAATTTGACAGCATCAGGGGACTTGGTCCAACAATCGCAGTAAAGCAAAATCTTGTTAAGCAAAATAATCCACGCTCTACAGTTGGTTCAAAAACCGGTCTGTTAAACAAGCTGACTGTTCTTTTTTCCGGAGAATGTACAGACAGTTACGGTAAACATCTTCCTCCTGCATTTTTCTCTTATAATGCCGCAGACGGAATGTGTATGAAATGCAACGGACTCGGCTCGTATTATGAGCTTCAGACAAACAAACTCATTCCAGACAAAAGTATTCTTCTTCATACACTATTCGAGGAACAGCACATTACCTCAGGCTTTCTAAAACTGTTAAAAAAGAAATTTGATGTCTTCTGGAATATGCCCTTTGAAGAACTTCCTTCTGATATACAGGCGGAAATACTTTATGGGCATTATGAAAACGATCATCAAAGCTATTCCTTTGACCGTATTTACAGAACACGTATGGAAAAAGGTGAGGATGTTTCTGAAATCTATGAAAAAGTCAGCTGCTGTTCCTGCCATGGCTTTCGTATCGGTGAAGATGCCCGTAATATAACATTAAATGGGCATCATATCGGTGAGCTTGGTCTAATGGAGCTTAATGAGCTTGCAGAATATCTGCAGGCGCTTGACCATACATATTCGTTTTCTGCAATGAGCCGAAATTTACTTAAGGAAATGAACTCCTCCCTAAAGCATCTGATAGATTTTCGGCTTGGTCATCTGACACTCTACCGTGATATTTCTACATTGAGCGGTGGAGAGTTACAGCGGCTGTTTCTGTACTCTCATCTGGAAACCAAACTGGACTCTCTTATATACGTCTTTGATGAGCCAACCGCAGGTCTTCATCCAAGTGAAAAAGTAGATACCATACGTGCAGTCAAAGCACTTAAAGACATTGGCAACACAGTCATTGCAATCGAGCATGACCCTTATGCAATCAGCCAGGCAGAGCATATTATTGATATTGGCCCGCTCGCAGGCATTAACGGAGGACAGCTTGTCTATGAGGGCAGCTATGAAGGTCTTCTGCAAAAACCAGAATCTATTACCGGTCAGTTTCTATCCGGGCATTCACCTATGCCGATTCGTAACAAAATGTCTGCTGATACACTCAAGTATCATACAGAAAAACTACTTTTGTCTCACGCCTGCACAAACAATTTGAAGGATCTGACAATTTCCTTTCCTCTGCATGCGCTTGTTGGTATTTCCGGAAAGTCCGGCAGCGGAAAAAGCACGCTTATCTCAGATACTCTGCTTCCAAAGCTTCGCAGCTGTTTTCGACATTCCCGCGCAGATTCTCTTCTAAAAACAGAGGACATATCAGATACCGCAGCAGTTACCACACTTAAGGGAACACACCTAATCGATGGCTTTGCAGAAATATCTCAGGCTCCAATTGGCCGTAATTCAAGCTCCACTCCCGCTTCCTATATTGGTATCTGGGATAAAATACGTGAGTTTTTTGCCACAGCCACACCATCTGACTGTAATCTGACTGCCGGTTACTTTTCCTTTAATTCTCTCGGTGCATGTCCTGTCTGCAAAGGAAGCGGCAGTGAACGCATCCGCCTTGGTGCTGAACTGTACATGGAAAAGTGCTGTCCAGCCTGTGATGGAAAACGTTTTAATGATACTGCACTTTCTGTAAAATTTGCAGGAAAGACCATTTCCGATGTACTGTCTATGAGTATTAATGACGCCTGTGAGTTTTTTGCTGCATATCCTGCAATTCTCGCACCGTTACAGATTCTAAAAGATACCGGAATGGGTTATCTCAAGCTTGGTCAGCCCACTTCAACATTAAGTGGCGGCGAAGCACAGCGCATAAAGCTTGCAAAGGAGCTTGGCAGAAAACGTACCGGAAATATTTTATATGTACTGGACGAACCGACAACAGGCTTAAGTCAATATGATACAGCAAAGCTGCTGCTACTGCTGGATCATCTTGTTTCAAACGGCAATTCAGTGCTTGTCATTGAACACAATACGCAGCTATTAGGACAGTGTGACTGGCTCATAGAGCTAGGTCCACAAGGTGGCAAAAGAGGAGGGTATTTAATCTCAGAAGGTACATGTGAGGAATTGAAGAAAAATCCAGCTTCACTGACTGGACGTTATTTGTAAACATGTTATTCACGAAAGACGAGGAATGATCATATGAATGAAAAAAAACTAACAGAACTGATTGCAAAAGACAAAAAAAATCTATATGGAATACTGGCTATGCAAAACAACGCAGAAATCTATTCCTATAAAAATCCGAAAACTCCACATGCACAATTAAAAGAAAACGAAGCATTTCATGTTGCTTCTGTCACAAAAAGCATATTGTCTCTTTTAATAGGAATTGCCATTGATCATGGTTTTATTAAAAGCACAGACCAAAAGGTACTGGACTTTTTTCCGGAATACATCTGCCCACCCGATGAGCTGATCAAGAAAACAATTACAATTAAAAATCTGCTTACTATGACTGTTCCATACCCCTTTCCAAACTGGAAGGAACCTCTGGAACGCTTCTGCAGGCATCCTGACTGGACTGCAAATATGCTTGATATATTTGGGAACAAAGGATCTGGTTCTGTCGGGAGCTTCAAATATACAAGCTTTGGGGCGCACCTGCTCTCTGTAATCCTAACAAGAGCCAGCGGCACAAACGCAGAAAGTTTTATAAATAAATATCTGTTTTCACCATTAGGACTTCCTGTACTTTTGGAAAATCCAAATCAAGGATACGAATTTGAGGATTTGTTTCTTAAAAGCACACGTGGCTGGGCACACGATCGTCAAAATCATTCAACCGGAGGCTGGGGATTGTGCTTAACACTGCAGGATATGGTTCAAATAGGGAATCTTTGTCTCCATAATGGAATCTTTAATGGGAAACAGATTATTTCTGCCAGCTATTTAAAAGACTGCTTTACCCCCGCATTTGAAAAACCTGTCTACGAAACATTCAACTATGGCTATCTCTGGTGGCTTGACAGCATAAATGACAAGCAAGCCATGCTTGCCTGCGGTAATGGCGGAAATGTTCTTTGTATCATACCTGAGGCTAATATGTCTATTGCTATAGCTGCCAATGTTACCGGTAAAGAAGTGAACTTTCCCGCTATCCTTAGAGAATTAACTATATAAACCTGGTATGATCTATTGAGGTAATCTGTAATATACACCGACATATATTTCGCCTGTCTTGTCAACTGTCACCTTTGCATCTGCCTGTAGTAATACATAATCACCATTTTTGTGGAGCAGACGAATGTGAAATTTTCGTGCCATGCGCATTTCAATCATTTGATGCGCAATCACACGAATTTCCGGAATGTCCTCCGGATGTACACCCCACGATGCGTCAACACGGTAATGACTCATGAGCTCCTCTTCTGTTCTTCCAAGAAGCTCACAGTATTCTCGGCTGACATACTGTGCTGTTATCTTCTTGTCGCGGCTGATATGCATTCGTGTATATCCAGCCTGCGACTCAAGAAGCAACTCATTCATAATACTGTTCAGCTCCAGGAATCTTTTCCTGTAATCATCATCGTTCCGGCTACATCCATCTGATGTTTCTAATGTCGCTTTTGTCTCCGTTGTCACTGCTGTTTCTGCCGTTTCAGATGTCTGTGTCATTTCTCCGGTTACGGATTCCTTCTGTGAAGAAACATCTGTCACCAGACAATAAAACAAATATCTCTCTCCTGCATGAGCGATTACACGCATTCTTGCACGAATATATATGGATTTTCCAAATGCTCCAAGTCCAATAAGCTCCATTTCATCATAAACCTCAGCTCCTGATGCAATAGCTTCCTGCATCACACCAATTGCCTTTAACAAATCTTCATTATTAATATAGTCGAGCATATTCATACTTAAAATATCACTGGTTGTCATTCTACCATCCCCAATGATATTGACATATCTGTCATTTACACGAAGCATATCAACTGCGCCCTTATGGAACTCAAACACACATGCACCGCCCACAAAAGAATTAAAAATCAGCGTGTCTATGGAACCAGGATTCCAGAACTCTCCAACATCATAGGAATCCACCTTTTCAATCACCATCATTTTTTCTTCTGTGACATTAGAAAATAAGATTTGCTCATACTCTGCCTTTGGTATCGGTTTGGAATAAAGAAATCCCTGTATATATATGCAGCCAATTGATTTAAGAAACTCTGCCTGTTCCACTGTTTCTACGCCTTCTGCAATAACAGACATTCCAATCCATTTTGCCATCCTGACGATAGACGCAACTATGTTTCCGCCTTTATCAGAATTCTTTTCGCCCTCTAAGAATTTCATGTCAAGCTTTAGAATGTCAGCCGGAATATCCTTTAACGTATTCAGGGAAGAATATCCACTCCCAAAATCATCTATCTCCATTGTGAAGCCATAGGCCTTAAACGCCTTTATAATCTTAATAATCTGATCAGTGGATTTTACAAACGCAGATTCAGTAATTTCCAGACGCAACAGTTCAGTCGGAAGCTCATATTTATGAACGAGTCCGATAATGAACTCTACAAGTCCTTCTCTGAAAATATCACATCTGGAAATATTAACAGAAATCGGAACAGGCTTTTTCCCATGTGCAAGAGATTCATGCAGGAAAGCACAGCTTTGCTCCCAAACATATTTGTCAAGCTCATAAACAAACCCATTCTTTTCGAATATTGGAATGAATCGTGCAGGTGGAATAAATCCCTTTACCGGATGACGCCATCTGACCAATGCCTCAGAGCCAATCAATGCGCCCGTTGCATAATTAAACTGCGGCTGATACCAAACCTCAAACTGGTTTTCCAAAAGCGCCTTTTTCATTTCATTAACAATTTCCTGTTCACCAAGAATGTGTTTGCGCATAGATTCATCATAGGTTGCAATATGTTCATCATAACGACCCTTTACTGTTGCCTTTGCAATCATTGCTCTGTCAAACATTCCGCTGGCAGACAGAGACAAATCTTCTATAATATATCTTCCTATGCTGAATATAATCGGCTGTGAAAGAGTATCTATGACAGATGCACGACGTGAAACTTCTTTCAGCTCTTTAGAATAGAGATATTCTCTTGGATAAAGTACAGCAAAATTGTCTGCACTGACCCTGCAGGCAATTCCACCAATCCTTTCAAAAATTTCTTTAAAAATATTGGCAATGTGAATCAGAACAGTATCGCCCATCTTTGTTCCATACAAATCATTAATCACTTTGAACTTATCAATATCAAAACAGGAAATTACATAGTACCCTGCTGTATGCTGCCTGACCATTTTCTCTGCTCTTTTTAAAAACAGCTTACGTCTATACAATCCTGTCAGGGTATCCATCAAATTTGCGTTTGCGAGAAGTACAACGGAGTCTGGTTCACTCTTTATTTTTTCAAGTGCTTCCTCTCCATCAACAGCAATCTGCACCTCACATTCATTTGACAGACTGTCCAGAACGTTCTGTGGATTTAGCATCTTATCATCTACGATCAGTATCTTTTGTTTCATTTAATACGCCCCTTCTGTATCCAAGGTCAGATACGCAAAGACTGATATTTGTTCAAAACATACAATAATTATAGATAATCTGCTTACTATTTGCAACATGTTTACAACATGTTCTTTTAATTCTTCTACTTTTCTACTGCACTTAACAAAATTCGATCATTATCAAGGTTTTTTCCGGCATTCAAACGAAACTGCTCAAGTAATGCTTCAACTGTCATATTTGCTCTTTCCTCACCGCTGACATCAAACACAATATTTCCTCCATCCATCATCAGTGTTCTGTTTCCGAGCTCTAATGCCTGTTTCATATTATGCGTAACCATCAAACATGCAATCTCATTTTCAGCGACAATTTTGTTTGTCAGATTTAATACCTTTTCTGCTGTTTCCGGATCAAGTGCTGCAGTATGCTCATCCAGCAAAAGAATCTTTGGCGTCACAATTGTTGCCATCAGCAGTGTCAATGCCTGTCTCTGTCCTCCGGACAGTAGCCCAACCGGCTGTTTCATCCGGTCCTCCAGCCCCATATCAAGCAGTGCAAGTTTCTCTTTGAACTGTTTTTTTTCTTTACTGCTGACAGTGCTGAAAAAACGATGATTTGCGCCTGACCTTAAATATGCCAGTGCAAGGTTTTCTTCTATTGTCATATGAGGAGCCGTCCCTTTAAGAGGATCCTGAAAGAGATGTCCAATATAACGGCTTCTGATATGCTCACTAACATATGTGATATCTTCTCCATCTAACAGAACTCTGCCCTCATCCAAAAAAAAGTTTCCTGTAATTGCATTAAATAAAGTTGACTTTCCTGCACCGTTGCTTCCTACAATTGTAGCAAAATCCCGTTTCCCAAGATGCAGTGACACATTCGTCAATGCCTTCTTTTCATTCACTGTTCCAGCATTGAAGGTTTTACTGATTTTCTTAATTTCCAGCATCAGTTTTCACCTCCTGCTCTGTATTTCATTTCTACTTTTTTCTTCTGTTTTAAAAAAACTGCTTTTTTTCTCAAATAAGGAAATGCAATCGCAACTGCAACAATCAGTGCGGAAACAAGTTTCAGACATTCCGCCGGTACATTCATTCTAATTGCAACTGACACTATAAAGCGGTACAGACAGCTGCCTAAAACAACACCAATGACTCTACGTACAACAGAGCCTTTTCCAATCAGTGTTTCTCCTATTATTAAGCTGGCAAGAGCAATCGTCACCATACCTGTACCAAGATTAATATCACAGGATTTCTGATACTGCGCAAGAATTCCTCCTGATAATGCTGTCATTGCATTTGCTACACATAATCCGACTGTAATAGTAAAAGTTGGATTAATACTGGATGCCCTGACCATATCTGCATTGTCTCCGGTAGCTCTTATAGACAGACCAAGGCGTGTATTAAGAAACAGGGCTATCAACACGCCGACAACACAGACGATCAGTAACACGATTATCAGCTTATACCATTCTCCGCCTATCAATTCTTTCCCAAAACTGAATATCGTGTCACATCCAAACAGGTTTACATTGGATGCAAAGCCCATAACAGCAATGTTAACTGTATATAATGCTGTATTTACAATGATTCCTGCAAGAATTGATTCAATCCCCATTCTGGTCTGCAGGAATGCTGTAATATATCCGGAAGCCACACCCGCAACTATTGCCGCGAACAGTGCCAATACTGGATGACCAGACATCGTTACCATTGCACAAACAGCGCAGCCCAGTGTAAAACAGCCGTCTGTCGACAAATCTGCGATATTCAATATAGAAAATGAAATAAACAATGCAAGTGCTACTAAAGAATAAATACAACCCAGTTCTAATGCACTCTGCAAAATTGATAAGCTAAAAATGGATGCCATAAATTTAAACTCCTTTAATTTTCAAATTCCTGTGCTGTTTTTGTTTCAACTACTGCTTCACATAACTCTTTAAATCCGCTGTAATCCAGACCAATTGCTTCTGCCACGTCTGTATTAACTGTTGCAATACCATTATCCAGTGTTTTTACAGCCATAGTGGCAGGTGCTTTGCCATTTGCAAGAATGTCAATAACCATATCAGCTGTTGCGGTTCCAAGTTCCTCATAGTTTACACCATATCCAAGAAATGCACCATTTAATGCAAATGAATCAGCGCCACAATACTGTGGAATTTTTGCATTCATAAACTTCTCATAGATTGCAAGCTCTGCCGTCATAACTGTGTTGTCTGTTGGAGTAAATGTTGCATCCACCCCTGCTGCAATCAGAGCATCTGATGCGAGTGAAATTTCATCATTTGTTGTACCTGTCTTTTCTACATAGGTAATTCCTTTTCCATCAAGAAATGTTCTTGCTGTCTCCAAAGCCAGCTTAGAAGAATCCTGGCTCTTATCATAAAGCAGACCAACTGACTTCACATCCGGATTTGCTGCAAGCATCAGATTTAAAACCGCCTCTGTATCAAGTGCATCACTTGTTCCCGTAATATTTGCTCCTGGTGCATCCAGGCTTTCTACAAGACCTGCCGAAACAGGGTCTGAAACAGCTGAAAACACAACCGGTATCTGATTTTCCTCTGTTGCTGTCTGCATAATCATAGCGGTCGGAGTTGCAATCGGAACAATCACATCTACTTCATCTGCTACAAGTTCTGCAGCAATCTGGTTTAATGTTGTGGAATCTGCCTGCCCATTAAATGTATAATCTGAATAGTTAATTGAAATATTTAACTCTGCTGCTTTTGCATCCAGTTGTTTTTCAATTGCTTTTTCAATCTGATTCAACGATGCATCATCTACATACTGCACAATACCGACTTTAAATGTATTACCTGTTTCTGTCGTGTTATCCGTATTTGTTGTTTTCTGTGCTGTACTCTGGCATCCTGCCATCATTCCCATTGCTACTACTGCTGTCATTACCACAGCCATCATCTTTTTCTTCATCATTTTCATTTCTCCTTTTTCTGGTTATTAGTTTAAGCTCACGCCGTAGGAGATTGTCTTACTGCTTTGTCACATTGAGTTCTTACAAATCGAGTCGTCTGACTCCTTCTCGATTCGTGCAATATGTCCATCTCGCCTAATGGCTCGATGTCCATTGGCCAGCATATAGATAATCGTGTAAGCACGATTTCTGCATACTGGCTTATTGCACAAAAAACCGCCTCAAGCTAATGCTTGAGACGGTAATAATTACTTATTATCGCGATACCACTCAAATTGACAAATTGTCCACTCTCTCATGTACTACCATACACGCCGAATTGATAACGGGTTCGGTTCCCGGTGAATCCTACTATTATTTCAGATCACCCTCGAAAGTCCATTCAACAATTACCTCCATGCTACATTCTCACCATCTGCAGCTCTCTTTAATATCAGTAAAAGCCTACTACTCTTCCTCAACGGTTTTGCTTATGTTTGATAGGATAATCCTTTATAATTCATTTGTCAACCCCTAATTTTTCTATGAGTGATTAAATTTATGAACATTTAGTTTCTCTTATGAACGATTGATCCACGCTTCAAGTTCCTGCCTGATAGATATATGCTGTGGACATACCTGCTCACATTTTCCACATTTGATGCATTCTGTTGCACTTTTTCTTCCTTGCCCACCTACAAGCCAGCTTTCCTGGCCTTCAGCAATTGTCATATTACGATAAAGCGTCAATACATTTTTTGCGGCAAATGTACCGGAAATACCGATATCCATTGGACATACCTTTGCGCAGTAATTACATGTAGTACACGGAATAAGTGCTATTTTCTGCAGTGCTTTCTGTGCCTTAGCCATTGTCTGCATTTCGCTCTCTGACAACCTCTGAAAATCCTTCATGTATGACAGATTATTCTCCATCTGCTCTATATTGCTCATTCCAGACAGAACAGTAATAATACCATCTAAACTTGCTGAATAGCGAATTGCCCACGATGCAAACGAAGCACTCGCATCAGCTGCTTTAAATATATCCTGTACCGTGTCGGGAGGTGTCGCCAGCATACCACCTTTTACCGGTTCCATGATAATCACCGGTTTTCCATACTTACGTGCCATCTCATAACATGCTCTCGATTGTACTGTCGGGCTCTCCCAGTCTGCATAGTTAATCTGCAGCTGTACGAACTCCATTTCCGGATGTTCCTTTAATATCTGCTCCAGCTCCTCCGGTGTTGAATGAAAAGAAAATCCAATATGCTTTATTACACCCTCTGCTTTTTTCTCCTGCACAAAACTCCACATATCGAAATCGTCAAAAAAATGAGTACGCTCTTCACCAAGATTATGTAACAGATAGAAATCAAAATATCCTGCACCCGTTCTCTCTAAAGAAGTCTCAAACTGGTAAATGGCATCCTCTCTCGTTTTGCATTCAATCCAGGCAGCATTTTTCGTTGCAAGTTGAAAACTCTCTCTCGGATATCTTTCTATCAATGCCTGTCTTGCTGCATCTTCGCTTCCTTCGTAAGCCCAGGCAGTATCAAAATAAGTGAACCCTGAGCTCATAAATAGATCAACCATGTTCTTTGTCTGTTCCATATCAATAATTTCGCCGTTTTTAGGTAACCTCATTAGTCCAAATCCAAGTTTATTAATGGCTTCTCCCAAATAAGTTTCTTTCATATTGATTTTCCTTTCATTCTTTTTCTTCTTTTTGTATATATTGTGCAAGTGTTCCATAAAATGTTTTTGGATCAATTGGCTTTGCAAGATGCTTGTTAATTCCGACTTCCATACACTTTTGTATATCGTCTTCAAATGCGTCCGCAGTCATTGCTATAATTGGTACTGTCTTTGCATCCACACGATCCATCGCACGTATTTTTTCTGTAGCTTCATATCCATCCATCTCAGGCATACGAAGATCCATTATTATTAGTGCAAACTCATTTGTTCTGCTATCGTGAAATTTCTTAACACCTTCTGCACCATTATCCGCCGTTTCTACAATACAGCCTGCCTTTTCCAAATATCTCACAGCCACTACCTGATTAATTGGATGATCTTCACAAAGCAGCACACGTATCCCTTTAAAGTCATCTTCATGATACTCTGCCAGTTTCTCAGGACTATCCGTTCCCTGTACAGGCGCTACTTTTGCAGGAATCTCGAATGTAAATGTCGTTCCTTCTCCTAATTCACTTTCACAATAAATCGTTCCATTCATCAGTTCAACCAGTTCCTTAACAATGGAAAGTCCCAAGCCCGAACCCGCTTCTACATCCATGTTCCGTCTCTCCTGGCGAAACGGTTCAAAAACATGTTCCTGAAACTCTTTACTCATCCCTATCCCTGTATCAGTAACCGAACAGCGAACGAGTTCACTGAAGTTTGTCTGTTCAAGCAGATCCGTCTTTACACTGATTACACCACCCTTATCCGTATACTTAATTGCATTACCAATCAGGTTAAGTACAATCTGCTGCACACGAAGCTTATCTAACATTACACATTTCGATTTCTGTGAAGGTCTGATAAACTGAAGGCTGATTCCCTTCTGAAGAGCCCTGTCAGACAGCACCGTTCTTACAGAAATTTCAAACTCCGCATAGCTGCACGGCTCCAGCTTTAATTCAACACTTCCGGCTTCAATCCGGTTCATATCAAGTGTATCATTAATCAGTATCTGTAGAAATTCACCAGACTTCAAAATGCTCCTGCTCATCTGCTTTGCTTCATCCAGACTATCTGTTTCTTCAATAAATCTGGAAAAATTCAAAATACTGTTTAATGGTGTCCGAATATCATGACTGATTTGTGAAAGAAATTTACTTTTCTGCTTGCTTTCCCTTCTTGCCTCATCTAACGCAATCTGCAGTTGTTCATCCATATAGTAAATATTTAGATATCGTTCTCCCTTATGACTGACTCTTAATTTTCCTACAAGAGTAAGCCAGATATATCCGCCGTCCCTGTTCCTTAAGCGGAATCTGGCACTATGTGCCTCTCCATCTGTAATCATTTCCTCAATTGCTTTATGTACATTTCCTTTATCCTCATGATGAATACCTGTAATCGCATGTTGGGCATCCATTGAATTCATCAATTCCGTCATCTCTTCACGCTTCATATCAATCATGTTTAGGAAGCTGTCGCTGAAATACAATGGCTGTATTGTTCCATCCTCCATTACCTGAAGTCTGGAAAATCCACCCGGAATACCATTCATAATTGCAATCATTGCCTGACTTTCGTCATACAACTTTGCATCCAGATCACGCTTTGTTAACATGCTGGCAATATAGTTTCCAACTGTAATCAAACGTTCCACGTGTCTCTTATTACGTTTCATATTGTATACGCATACAAAGCCGGATAGTTTTTTGTTTTGATACATCGGAATGGCAAATAAAGAATAAATACCTTTATTTATTAATATCTGCTTTTCCCCCACATCATCCAAAAGCTTATTAACATCTTCCAGCAGATAATACTCTGCGCTTGAAAAGTAATCAAACCAAAAAGGTGTCTTTTCAAACGGGATTTCATTAACATTGGTTTTTAACTCTGTCCTATAATTGGCATTTATCTCATATGTAATTCTTGAGATTTGACGTTCGTAATCAAATTCGAAAATATTACTCCATTCACCATCAAAGTATTCCAAAAGTTTCGCCAGTACGCATTGAATTCCGATGCGAAAATCAGGCTGGGAAAGCAGGACACGCGCCACATCATTTAAGAAATAAAGCTGACTATGAGAGTCTCTTTCGCTTGTGATATCTGTGGAAATCGCAAGCATTACAGGCTCCGACATGCCGGAAAATCTGGCCATATTCATTTCTGCCTTAACCCATCGAATTTCTCCATCAGGCTGCAGAATTCTATATTTCATCGTAACCGGTTCATGCTTCTGAAGTACTTTTCTTGTCAAACGTCGAACCTCTTCCCGGTCATCAGGATAAAATACTGCATCAGGATCCTTCACCTCTGCCATATATGTCTCTCTCGAATATCCAAGAATTTCAAAATACCTGTCATTAGCAAATAAAAACTCCGGATGAGGCTTTGTCATTGCAATTGCAGTAATTCCACAATTAACATTTGCCATAATCGATTGCAGCTGATCAGAAGCTTTACGTTCCTTCTGCTCAAGCTGACGCTGCTCTGTAATATCATAAACAATTGCAATTTGCACCGGTTTATCGACACCCGGTAATTCTATTATAGAAATATTACTCTGCCACCATCTGATTTTCATGTCTTTTTTAACTACTCGGTATGTCAGGGTAAAGGGTGTCTTATACTCACTTGCAGCCTGTGTTACTTCAGCAACCATGTCTCTGTCTTCTGCATATACCATATCATGGGGATTACGAATTTCGCGCATGTATTCCTCTTTTGTATATCCAAGCAGCCGATAGAACTGTTCATTTGCAGAAATCAGTACGGGAATCCCATTTTCTACAACAGTCGTAGTAAATCCACCGTTAATGTTGTTCATAATTGCCTGTAACTGCTCAGTCAATACTTTTCTTTCTTTTTCTGCTATTTTCTGTGCTGTTATGTTTTCAACATATCCATAAAACAAAATACGATTATCACAGGAGGCTATTCGTCGAATAAAAAATCTGACATATTCTCCACTTTCATTTCCTGAGTATGATGTTGTATATATCTCGCAGCTTTCTGCCTTATTACTGTGTCTGGCACGCTCCATAGTGTCAATGGAAGCCTTTTTGTCTTTTTCTGATAACCCTGCCAGAGGATTCAACTTCAGTATTTCCTGTCCACTTAATTCGCAATGAAAGGTTTTAGCAAATTCAGAATTCACACGCAGTATTTCACATTGTCCGTTATTGTATTCATACACAAAAGCTCCACCAGAAAAATGGCTGAATACCAATGTATCCAATGAATCTGGATTCCAAAATGCATGACTGTCATATGTATCAATTGATTCCATTGTCTCAGGTTTTTTTTCGAATACGATCTCATCTACAGCCTTTAAATAATCTTCTTTTGACATCGGTCCAGAATACAAAAAGCCCTGCATATATGTACAGCCAACAGAGTAAAGAAAATCGGCCTGTGTCGCTTTATCTACACCTTCTGCAATGACTGTCATTTCAATCCACTTTGCCATACGAATAATAGACGCAGCAATATTTCCACCTCTGTCTGCATTTTCTTCTTCTGTAAGAAATTTCATATCCAGCTTCAGAATATTTGCAGGAATATCCTTAAGTGTATTTAAAGAAGAATATCCACTTCCAAAATTATCAATTACAATCGTAAATCCGAGTTTTTTTAATTCTTTCACCGTTTGTATCAATCTGCTGCGGGATTCAAAAAAAACTGACTCTTTCAGTTCCAAGTGCAATGCCTCAACCGGAATCTGGTACTTTTCTATCAGTTCATACAGATAATCAGTCATATCTTCATGAAATACATCACATAATGACAAGTTTACGGAAACAGGAACGATAGGACGTCCTGTTTTTTTCATCTCCTGTAAAAGAGAGCATGCCTGTTCCCATACATACTTGTCCAGTTCATATACGAACCCGTTGTTTTCAAAAAAAGGAATAAAATCATTTGGCAGTACAAGTCCTTTAACTGGATGTCTCCAACGCACGAGCGCTTCCGTACCAACAAGTGCACCTGTAGAATAATTATATTGCGGCTGATACCACACCTCAAACTGCTGTTTGTGCAATGCACTCATCAATCCTTCAAGGCTCTCATAATAATCATCATTTAGCTCTGACCGCATATATGTATGCATGACAGCTTTACGAATTCGAATACAGTTATCCAATATGGAAGGAAGAAACTTATCAGCAGACTTAATATCAATTACCTGCAGTACGCCAAGTAAATACAGCTTTTCTTTTTGTTCCTCATTCACGGCGTGCATAACAGCAATTGTTGGAATTGTCTGCAAAATTTCATTATTCTTAATTTCTTCAAGAAGATTATTTATCTCTGTATTCATTTTTCTGAAAAGCAAAACAATTGCAAGCAGATCTGTATGCACACTAATAAGGGAAGAATTAACATCCCTCCCTTTTTCAACTGAATAAACATGATAAATTATATCTAACATATCCTTTATCGGATTCGTATCATTTTCGTCATAGTCAATAACAAAAATACTATTCTTCATTTCACCAACCTTCCAGCCAAACAGCCGGCAATAAGAATCATAAGATATATATAATTATACTTCCATTATTGACAGTAGGCAATATTTATTCAGATAATTTCATATATTATTACAAGTTGTTGGATAATAAGAACTGATCTATTTCCTGTTCAACCTGCTCCGGGTTATCCAGATTTGTTCCATGATTGGCATGAGCAATTGTAACAAGCCTGGAATTCTTAATTGATTGATGTAAAAACTGCTGCTGATGTCCAGTCATCGCATCATGATCTCCTATCAAGATTAATGTTGGACAACTGATACGTGACAGCAGGTGGCGACTTTCCATTCGCGTAGCAGATCTCCAGACTCTGATAAACTCACTATGCTTCAAATTTCCAACTGTTTTTTGAATATATGTATATGCTTCTTTGCTGGACTGTCCGAGTACTGCAGCAATACTCCATGCAATCAGTTTCATCGGTAACAGATTCATACAGAACCTGTTGACAGGAACACATATTTTTTCATATAAATTGTACCGATTCGTGCAAGGCGTTCCTATCAGAATCAGAGCCTTTACCCGTGTCGGAACATGCGCTGCAAGCTGCAGTGCTGTATGGCCTCCAAGAGACAATCCGCAAACTACTGCTTCTTTGATTTCCAGCTTATTCATTAATGCATTTACATCTTTCCAGAATAAATCCGAGTCTACTTTTCCTTTTGGTAAAGTGGATTCCCCGTGTCCTCTCGCATCCATTGCAATCACATGGTATCTGCTTTTATATTTTTCAATTTGTCGATCCCATTCGTGCAAATCCCATGAAGCTCCGTGTAAAAATATCAGGGCATCCTTACAGCCTGCTTCTTCATAATGTAGTTTTGCACCTCTATTCATAAAATATGGCATTTTTATCTCTCCTATTTGTATAATCCATCCCTCATATAAAACAGATACTGATCAAATTCTTCATACAGTTTTTCATCCATTTCCAATCTGTCTGTATTCAGCTTCCGCACAAATCCATCAGAAATCCATGTAATAATTGAAATTGCCTTATCGGGTGTAATCCCGTCTCTGAACTTTGTCCAGTCAATATTAGAAGCCGAACCCGAATAGCTCTCAATCAATAACCTTTCATTCTTCATTCGGATTAATGGTGCCACATCCTTATGTTCTTCATAATATGCTGAATATAAAAATCCCCACAAATCCGGATACCGACTGATAAACTCAATTCGCAAATGAGCAATTGCCCTCAAACGTTCAAAAAAATCTGTCTCTGTCAAATCTGCCTTGTCATTA
The DNA here is from genome assembly GCA_964579795.1 of uncultured Lachnospiraceae bacterium. Taxonomy (GTDB): domain Bacteria; phylum Bacillota; class Clostridia; order Lachnospirales; family Lachnospiraceae; genus JAEYFP01. Next base: position 19,444 of record CAZOHM010000011.1, read on the forward strand.
ATATTCCTGCTTAGCAGCTCAGCATATGTATTATAAAGCTGTAGATATAGTTCCTTTTTGTCAGTAAAGTAATGATAAAACAATCCCTTAGATATGCCGGCACCTGCAACTATTTCATCTATTGTTGCCTTTCTGTACCCATATTTTGAAAACACCGCCGCAGCAGCTTTCATTAACTGTTCTTTTTTGTCTGTAGTCATAGCATTCCCCCTAAGCACACATTGACTAAAATCGTCGGTTTTATTATAACAAAACCGACGATTTTAGTCAATATCTATTTACTTTTCGTATGTACGAACACGCATAATTGTTTTATAATTTTCCACTTTCGTCTTTCTCATATCATTTAAATAAATATCGTGAGTATACTTATCACAAGCAACACCGTGTTTCTTTGCAAATTCAAACATTTTCGCAAGTGTATCATTCATAAGGTTATAGTCCCCACGATGAAAGCACTGAATACACCTTCCAAAAATCGCACTACCAAACATCACGCGATCAAAAGCAATTGTTTTTCCTTTTTTCCTGATTATCTCCTTCGCCCTTATAACAATTTCCTCTGTTACAAAATCAGGCTGCATAATCATCATTGTCCATGTAAAATCAATATGCTCCTTCTTTTTATCTAGATACCATGTTACTTCCATTGGGTTGACTTTAAAATCTGTATCCAGTTCTTTCTTTGCAATTTCAAATTTGATTGTATATGCAAGTGTATACAATGCATCACAGGCAACCTGATAATCCTCACCACTAGGATGTCCACTTCCTTCAAACATTAAATAATTCATTTTTGGAACATCAATAAAAAACGGTTCTTTCCTCGTACTCGTATACAGTACCTTTTGAACATCGTTATACTCAATCATTTTCATTGTGTTATCCTCCTTTTTCATCAAGGATAAACCCTGACACAATACGAGAGTCAAGTGGTTTTACATTTTTTTAACAGAGTGCCGGAAAAAATTTTGCAAACAGATATAAACCGTCCTCTCCAGCAATGACCTCATGCAGAACCCCAGCAGGCATAATGGAAATCACACCACACTCATACGAAAGCTTTTCTCCTGCATTAACACATATACCTGTTCCTGCAATGACCTCGTGTGTCTCCAGCTGTGTCTCATGAATATGATTATTAATACTGCAATTTGGTGCAATACGAACAAGATGATAACTAAATTGTCCGTCTGTATCTTTTGCTGTAATCATATGTTTTAGTTCTACACCCTCAAATGTCGGATGCTTTGACCATGCGATGTCAGCAAATTTCTTTTCTACTCCCGGCAGAAGCATTTTTCCCACATTATACTTTTCAAAAATATCCATTTTTCTCTCTCCTTTATTTGCTTTGTTTGTAGTTTCTAAATTAAAGGATACAGAAATTCTTGAATTTCTTCTTGTAAAAAATTGACCAGTTATCACTCTTTCTCTTGTGTTTTCTGATGTAGGCTTTCAATAGAGGTGACGTATTCCTGCGGAGAAATTCCCATCACTGCACGAAATGCTTTATCAAAATGACTCTGATCAAAAAATCCCATTTCAACCGCTGTATCAGATATGGAGCGGTCTGTCAGCAGCAGCCGCTGTGCCTTTCTGATTCGATTTTGGATTTGAAAATAATGAGGTGTCAGACCAATTGTCTTCTTAAATTTTCTGATTAGATAATACTTATTGATATAAATGCTGTCAGCGAGCTCATCCAGATTCCAGTTTTCCTCCGGCATTTCTACTACCTTTCTGGTAACGATCTCAATTGGTTCCGGCAGCTTCTCTTTTTCTTTGTTCATCCGGCAAATCACATCTAATGCGTCAAAAAAGGCTGTCTCCTGTGTTTCGTTAATCAGACAGCTCTCACGTAAAGATGCTGTCAGGCACTGAAGCTTGTGAGAACATATTGATTCATCATTCTGTTCCAGAAACGAATCTGCAATACAAAGCACAAGCAGCCTGCTCGATAAATCCATCAGACGAAGCGCATGTGCTGCAAAAACTGGAATAATAAACAGGTCATCCTGTACACACAAGGTTGTCTGTGCATTCTGAACCAGCTCAACATTTCCGTCAAGTACAAGACCAACTACGTATTTTGATACATGATTGTGTATATGATATGTGATTTCTTTATTCTCCGCTAAAATAAACTCTAACGACTCTCCTGCGTTAAAATATTTCATGTTAGTTCTTCTTTCTGATAATGTCTATAATCCATTCCGGCTTTGGAATCAGCATATCCGAGCCAAGAGCAATCGACTCAGCAATTCCCTGTATGGCACACCAAAATGCAATTGACAGGACCTTTGGATCTCCCTGTCTGATTTGTCCCTGCTTCTGTCCTTTCATAATCAATGGAATACTTTGCTCAATGATATTATGCTGTGCAATCATTTCACCTGCTTTTTGTGAAATCTTTCCCGCATTGTAGCTGGCATCCCCCATAAAAACAAACATGCGCCCAACAAATGGATTTGTAGAAATCATCTGAAGAGTCTGTGACAAATGACTCTCAAATACTGTCAGAGGATCATCTTCGTCCTTATATTCTAACATCATTTCGCTGCATCCTACTTCTACAAGAAATTCGTACAGCTCCTGCTTAGATGCGAAATAGTGGAACATCAGTCCCGAGCTGATACCTGCAATCTTCGCAATTTCTCTTGTTGAAGTTCCAAAATAGCCTTTATTAATAAACTCCTCCAATGCAATCTGGAGAAGCTGTTCCTTACGCTGTTGATACTGTTCTTCACGTACTCCCAAAACAAAAACCTCCTATATTGAGCATACGCTTAATATAGGAGATTTCCATATATTTGTCAATCTCGATTTACCATGGCAAGCTGCATGACAAGTCGAATTGGAAGATCTGGTCTGCTCACCTGTGAGAGATCACCGATAAAATACAAATCTTTTTCAGGATAGTAAAATGCAAAAGATCCGGTTGTTCCGCAATGTCCTGTCAGTTCTCCCTTACCCATAAACAAATTCTGAATTCCATCCAATGGAATTTCCATATATCCACAACCGTAATGAATCGGACCCTTACTTGATTGAAGCTGTTTATACTGTGTACGTCCATCAAACACAGAAAGATCAAACAGCTTTCCACCCCAAAAAGCCTTGCTGAAGGCCATCAGATCACGCGGTGTTGAAATACATCCGCCCGATGCTCCTGAAGAACAGATTATAAGCGGTCTGTTAAATTTCTCATCTCCATAATAAGTATATGGAATATCCTGCGTCTCATCCTGAGCCAGAAATGTTTGTTTCATTTCAAGCGGTATAAATAATCTCTCCTGATAAATTTCAGACAACGGTTTATTCTCTATCTTCTCTAAGATTATTCCAAGCATGTCGAAATTAATATTTGCATAATTTGCTCTTTTGCCGGTTCCCGGCGCAAAGCGTGGTGTCTCGCTCTTTGTTCTCTCAAGATTATCTTCAAAAGTCGCAAAGACATCACCCTTCAGAAGATAGCTGTTATCTCCATCCTCTGAATCATCCGGCAGTCCGCTTGTCTGCGACAATAAATCAAATACTGCTAAATCAAACGAATACTCCTTCCCCATATACACATGGAGTCCCTGTAATGTCTCATCGTCAAAATACATACTGATTTTATCATCCAGAGAAAGTTTCCCCTCCTCACACAGTTCAAGAACACACGCTGTGGTAAACAGCTTTGTCACACTTGCGCAGATCATTGGTGTATCAATATCTCTGCCATTATATCCATACTTCTCTGAAAAACTCCCATCCGAATTTTCCACATACAGAACAGCCTCATGGATATGTTTTGATGCTGTCATCCGGTCGAACACCATGCCATATTCTTTAGGCTTACAAACAATAGCAATCACATATACAAGCAGACCAGACAAGATACATAATAATATTAATATTTTTAGTTTTTTTTTCATATAGCTTCCTCTTTTCAAATACTTTCACAATATTAAGCATATGCTCATTGAACATATGCTTAATATATAATACTATTATTTATTTGTCAACCTCGATATTGTGTAAGCGGTACTTTATAATTTATTCTATACTTCTACTTCAGCACGCCATGTAAAAACAACTGGTGGATTGCAGTCAATTCCTCATGATATTGATCTGATGAAATATAAATATGATTGATTGCCTCGATATATTTAAGAATTGCCGATTCAGGGAGGGAAGTATCGATACAGCCGGCTTCCTTTCCTGCTCTGATATATCGGATGTGCATTTCTCGCTGTGCCTCAAACACTCCGGCTGTTAAAAGCCTTTTAAAATTGTCATCTGCTCCAGGTATCGTAGAAAAATATTCTTCAATCGCTCCATTAATTTCTCCCGAACATAGAGAAAGTGCTTCACGAAGCTTTTCCTGAAACGGTTTATCTGTCAGCAGCAGTTCGTTAGCCTGACGGATTGTCTCATGCACAATCGCTTTGGCACACTCAACAACAAGCAGCTCTTTGCTTCCAAAGTAATTATAGATAGAAACCTGAGACACACCTGCTTTAGCGGCAATATCCTTAATTCCCGTTTTTGTATATCCATTTAAACCAAACAGTTCTCTTGCGGCTTCAATAATTGCCCTCTTCTTTCTATTTGTTCTGATTTCATATTTATTCATTTCTTCAGACATTGTTTAGGCTCCTCGCATATTTATTTATCTACAGTATACTTTAAGTTTTGAAATATTGAAAGAATTATTTAAAAACTATTGACAATTATTCATTTCTATTTTACTATAGTTTTGAAATTAGTTGATATATATTTCAAAACAATAAGGAGATACTAATGAAAACAATCATATACTATTTCAGCGGAACAGGGAATAATCTGGCAATCGCAAAGCAATTACAAAAAGAACTTGGCAACACCGCAATACTTCCGTTCAGTGCCCTTGAGGAAAACAAGCATATTCCGGAAGAATACGACTGGATTGGCTTTTCAGTTCCAACCTATTACTCACACATTCCACCCTATGTAGGCACCTGTATGGATGGTCTGCAGTTTACCTCACACCATAAAATATTTGTAATTGCAGGCTGCGGTGGAAACAGCGGACTGACCATTCAGGACATGAGACATTACATTCATAACAGCCATAAGGAAGTCAATCTGGAATACATGGTCATGCTGCCGGGTAACTACATACTATCCTATAATGCATTTCCTGGATGGTATCAACGCTTCTTTACAAAACACTCATACGGAAAGATTCAAAAAATTGCACAGGATATTAAACAGAACAGGAAACGCAAGCCCGCCAGAATCGGTATCTTCTACACAGAAAAGAATGAACCGGCATTTCAAAAGGTCATAGCCAGCTTTTCCGATACAGGAAAGCAATACAAGGTAGCGGCTTCATGTACTGGATGTGGAGCCTGCGTACGTCTCTGTCCTGTCGGAAACATTACAATAGAAAACGGACACCCTGTATTTGGTGACCATTGTAATCAATGCATGGCATGTATTCAATGGTGTGATCAGCATGCCATTGATTTCGAGCAGAAAGCACAATCAAGAACACGTTACCATCATGCCGATATTAAAAGACAAGATTTGTTTCAGCGATAATTTTATAGGAAGTGATATGACTTGAGTGCTCTGTAATAAAAACTGTCTAAATTAAAACGACATGCAACAAAAATGACCTGTGTTCAGGCATCCTTAACAGTAGTTACAGACTGTCGGATGTGAACACAGGTCATTTAATAATTATTCTTAGTGATGTTTGCTTGGGAATCTCTTTAGATAAGAATTCGTTTCAGCAACAATCACTCCACTTAAGGCAACAAGTGCAATCAAGTTTGGTATCGCCATCAATCCATTAAAAATATCTGCAATTGTCCATACTGCTGATACTGTCATGAATGGTCCGATGAATACGCATATAATATATAGCCAGCGATATCCATGCACTACCTTCTGGTTTCCATTTGTCAGATATTCCAAACATCTTTCAGAATAATAGTCCCAGCCTAAAATAGTTGTAAATGCAAAGAACACAAGACAAATCATCAAAACGAATGCGCCAACAACCGGTGGCAGCGGCAATCCATCCTGAAATGCCTTTGTTGTAACCGCGACACCTTCCAATCCTACATTCCATGAACCGGTAATAACAATTGCAAGACCAGTCATCGTACAGATAACAATCGTATCAATAAATGTTCCCATCATGGAAATCAATCCCTGACGCACACACTCATCTGTCTGTGCTGCGGCTGCTGCAATCGGTGCACTACCAAGACCTGCTTCATTAGAAAAAATACCTCTGGCAATACCTTTTTGTGCTGCAACAATTACAGCACCAAGTGCGCCACCAGCTGCTGCTCTAAGTCCAAATGCACTCTGTACGATTTCTACTACAGCTGAAGGAATCTTCTTAATATTAAATATCAAAATTACCAGTGCAGCTGCAACATATAAAATTGCCATAAATGGAACAATCACTTCCGCAACTCTGGAAATTCTCTTCAAACCACCGATAATAACAAGTCCAACAAACACAGTCAGAAGAATACCCGCAATTACAACTGACCAGGAATAATCTCTTCCAAATAAAGATAATGTAAAGCTGTTTGTCGGATCAAAGAAATTATTAACAGCGCTTGTAATACCATTAACCTGTGTAAATGTTCCGATACCAAGTAGTCCAACTCCAACACCGAAAAATGCAAATACTTTTGCAAGCCATTTCCATTTTACACCCATTCCGTTTTCAATATAGTAAAATGGTCCACCAACAATATGACCATCTGCTTCTACCTTACGGAACTTAACAGATAGTAAACATTCTGAAAACTTTGTCGCTGTTCCGAGCAATGCCGCAAGCCACATCCAGAAAAGGGCACCTGGGCCACCTGCTACAATTGCAGTTGCTACACCTACAATATTTCCTGTTCCGATTGTCGCACTTAAGGCTGTGCAAAGAGCACCAAAGCTGCTCACTTCGCCATCCTTACCTGATTTCTCATTTTTTCCAATATAGTGTATTGCACGTCCTAATTGGGTGATTTGCAGTCCTTTTAAACGAATCGTCAAAAAGATACCTACTGCCAGGATGAGAACGATGAGCGGGACTCCCCATACAAAGTCGTCAATGTTCCCAAGAATTTTGTTGATTGATTCAAACATGTTGTTCCTTCCTCTCCTTACTGGTTATACCAGATAATAGTGCATTATTTTGCACAAAATAAATAAGAGCTGATAAACATCAGCCCTCTAAAGAGTGAACAGCTATTACGTGAAATTGTAATGCTCTGTCCTTTGTGCCTGAGAGATTGGCAAAATCCATAAATACTTTGCCTTACACCTTCGGCGCTTCACTAAAGAAGACTCTCCAGAGAAAATCGGGTTGCTGCCATCTTGCAGAAAACCCGATGAATACCTTATCACACTATGATAAAAAATTCAATATGAAAATCAAATTAATTTAATATTTCTATTTTAAATTTCATAATCCATACATGTTCTCGTCGCTGTATATGGCCTTACCATTGTATTTGCAACATTTACATGCTCCGGATGCAGTGCATACCCTTTTAATGCATCTTCACTTTCAAATGTTGTATCAAGCATAACCTCTGCATTCGAAGAAGCAAGACCATTTGTATAAACTTTGATTTCTGTAAGTCCCGGAATTTTCCCGAGCAGTCCCTCCAGACCCCGTTTCATAGAAGACTTAATATTGATCTTTTCATTTTCTGAAAGCTCGTCTTTAAGTGTCCATAAAATCACATGCTTGATCATAACTTATCTCCTTATCATTTATCATTTTTACTACAGCTGTTCTTACAGCGCCTTTAAAAACTCCAGAAGATCTTCAAGTGTACCTGAATAATCAGAATAAACAGGAAGATTCTTCTTATTTTCCATTGTATTTGTCACAAGAAAGGTTCTGACACCCAGTTCCCTGATTGACAAATCCTCCTCCACATCATTTCCAACCATCAGACATTCTGCCGCATTCAGTTCAAACTGTTTCATGATTTCTTCAAAATATTTCGTATTTGGTTTACAGTATCTGCATGTTTCATAGGTCGTAATAATCCGAAAATCTTCAGCATTAAGACCTGCCCATCGAATTCGATTCATCGTGGCAATGCGAGGAAAAACCGGATTCGTTGCAAGATAGACTTCCATTCCCTTTTCCTTTGCAGCACCAATAATTGCCGCTGCAGTCGGTGTTGGCTGTGTCGTACAGACTGCCTGATTAAATTCATCCTGATAGAATGCCTCAGCAATCTGTTCTGCCCTTGCTGATGGCAATGTGAACACCTGATTCAAATGCTCCCAAAACACTTCCCTGTTCGTCTTGGCGCCGTCGTTTTTAACCATTGCCTCATATCCACTCCATATCGCGGTGAGAAATCCCCGCTCATCAGTAAGAAGACCGTTACGAACAAAGTTCTTTGCAAGAAGTGGCATATAAAATTGTACAAAAGCATCCTGACTCATAGGAAGAAGTGTTCCATCCAAATCGAATAAGATATGTTTAAACATTATCCATCATGTCCTTGTCTATATGTATTAAGTGCTTATTTCCTAAAACATAATACCAAACTTACATACGATTTGCAAACCTGTTTATTTGTTTTTTTAAAGTTTATTCTGCTTTCTCTTCACAAATAACTACCAAATTTGGATGAAGCTGTAATATGGATGCCGGAAGCGCTGAGGTAATCCTTCCATAGAGCGCGTCCTTCAAAATATTATGCTTATCTGCTCCTGCAAGAAGCAGTACCTGTTTTGCGCCCATGACTGCTTTCATTCCCATGGTGTAGGCGTATTTTGGGACTTCTTCTCCTTCTGAAAAGAACCGCTGATTTGCTTGAATCGTACTTTCACTAAGACGTACAAGATGAGTATTGCAGTCGAACCATGCTGCCGGTTCATTAAATGCAATATGACCATTTCTTCCAATTCCAAGTACCATCAAGTCAATGCCGTTCAGCCTTTCAATCAAGCTGTCATATGCCTGACACTCCTGTCTTGCGTCTTCTGCAAGTCCATTTGGAATGTAAATATGGTCAGACGCAATATTCACTTCATCAAACAATTGTTTTTTCATATAGTAATGATAGCTTTGCAAATGCTCTGCCGGCAGTCCCTGATATTCATCCAGATTGACTGTATATGCCTGCCCAAAATCAACCTTCCCTTCGTGATAACGTTCAATCAGTTTTTCATACATTCCCTTTGGGGTAGATCCCGTTGCCAATGCCAGCACACTGTCTGGCTTCTTTGTCAGCTGATTTACAACTTCCTCAGCTGCTGTGTCGCTCAATTGTTCATAGCTGCTCACCAATATTTTATTCACACTGTAATCCTCCATTCTTCTGTCAGTCTGATTCTGTTTTCAATTAGCCTTTTACATGATTTGGCAAGTCCATTAAAGTAGCAGGATTGTTCTGAATCGACAATTTTTATTTCAGGTATCACATCCGAAGGAAGCATTTTTAAACATGCTTTTTCCAAATCAGAAAGCTGATCTGTCGGGATATCACTGCCTCCAAGCATAATTTTATCTGGATTCAGTACACAGATCAGATTGACGATTAACTTTTCCAGTTTTAACAGTACACGGTCTGCTAAGCGACTGTTTGTCTCATTTCCTGGCTGGAAATCATCTCCTACCTGCATATAGCCAATTTCACCTGCAAAGCTCCTGTTTCCAGTATATAGTTTTCCACCTATGATAATGCCTGCACCAAATCCATTTCCAACATGTACATATATCATATTCTGAACTGGCGGTGCAGTACCTGCCATAGAAGTCATATCCGTAAGACATCCGAGTGTCACAGCATTGATATCATTTAATACAATGACCGGAATACCAATTTTTTCTTCCAGACTGTCCTTCAGGACAAACTGCTCCCACTCTGTAATCTGTGGAACAGCAAATACTCGTCCTTCCTCGGACACAGCACCCGGTACTCCGACAGCAACAGCGCCAACCTGCTTGTTATCCTCAATAATACTCTGTATAATACAACACAAATCATCAAAGTAAGAAAGACTTTCCTTATGCTTTATTTTGGCAGATGACAGCTGTTTTAAATTCAAATCAAATACAGCTGTTGTCCATTGGGTCTGCTCTGCAATCACTGTTGCAATGCAGACGCGCTGCTGATTCAGCATGAATATCTCCGCTTTTCTTCCGCCTGTCGACTTTCCAATTCCTACACTCACAACTACCTGATTCTTCACCAGCTGTTCAATCAACGCATTTACCGTCGGCTGGCTGATTCCTGTTATTCTGGACAGCTCCACTCTCGTTGCCATCCGATTATCAGCAAGTGCATCTGTAATTAGTCCAATATTCAGTGTCTTCATCAATACGGGCTTTCCGGTCAGCTCATTTTTTGATTTCATGAAGTCCCTCCAATGCAAGTGTGATTGCCCCTTTTACCGGTGCTGTTTTAAGTATGACAGGATAGGCAAGCTCTGCCTCCTTATACACCTGCTGCATATATGCATCAATTAAAAGCGATTCTCCTGTTGCGAACAGGCTCCCAATCAATACTACTGGAAATTTCTCGTGTTCCATATGAAGACGGCGAATAACAGCTGCTGCATATCTTCCCTCTTCAAATCCCATGTCACTAATCAGCTTTTTACAGACAGCATCTCCTCTTTGCGCCAGCTCAAAAACAAGAATCGGTATACTGTACTCCTGTTCCTTTGTCATACCATGATGCTTTATAAAAACGCAGACCTCGTCCAATGTCCGCATTCCAAACACGGCCGGGATTCTATCCTCCAGCAATGATTTCTCATAAGTCCCTTCGTTTGAGCGAAACGCATAGTGTAACGCCTTTTCAACAAGCTCTGACCCACCGCCCAAATTACCGGTCAAATAGTCCAAATTTCTGAGTGTAAGCCGTTCTCCTGCGTGATTACACCCTCCATGACCGGCACCGGTTCCGCAAATTGATACAATTCCAACATGCTCCGGTACCGCAGCTGCAAAACCGATCCATGAGTCATGTACAATTTTAAACGGGATTTCCTGCATGATACTCTTAACTGCTGGAATTAACACTTGAAAATCCTCCCAAAGATCTGCTCCTGCCATACCAAACACAGCATACGAAATACTATTATGAGAAATCCCGGCACAAACACATGCTCTGTCAATTGCCTCCTGCAGCGATACCTTCGCTGCTTCAATTCCACAGTTCTGATAATTCCCGCATCCTGAAAATCCTTCACCAATTATCTGTCCATTCTCAGTTGCAATCATACCATGTGTCTTTGTTCCTCCCGCATCTATCCCAAGTACATACATCCGCTTCTCACCACCTTCTGTTTTCTATTTTACACTTTAGCTGTGTTATGGAAATTGGGCAGATATTCCTTGTGCGCCTCTAACAGCTCCTCAGAGATCCTGCGAGCATCCTCAATATCATGTACAAGCGGGTTGGCAAGCAGTGCCTGCAGCACCTTTTGACGATTTCCTGTAACAGCCGCTTCAATTGTCAGTCCCTCATATATTTTAACCTGTTCAATCAGACCAAGCACGATTCCTGGAACCTCTTCTGTATATACAATCTCAGCTCCCGCACTTCCAATTCGACACGTTGTTTCTATGACTGCATCCGGTGGGAGCTGTTTGATTCTTCCATTGTTTGCCACATCCACTACATGTATATCCTGACTGTCATTATACAAACTGTCAATCAGGTTAATAGCTGCCTCGGAATATCTGGCACCACCACGCTTTGCAAGTGCCTCCGGCTTCTGACACAGTTCTATATTTTGGTAGCATTGAAACAATTCCTTTTCTACTCTTTTTACACACTCTGCTCTTGTTCCTTCTGTCAGCGCTTCCTCAAGCTCTTGTCGAAACGTTGATTTTTCAATATAAAAGTACTGCATATATGGAGAAAGCATCAGTCCAAGCTCCTTTGAAAGACATTCCATCTCCTGATTCTTTTTTATATTCTTCACAACACTTTCTGTACTGAACGTAGCAAGTGCATCCTGCAGTAAATCCTTTCCATGATAATACGCATGTGTCATCACACTCAGATGATTCAACCCGATAAATCGGCAATCCAGTTCATTTACAGGAATGTTCAAGCGCTCAGATACATCATGAACCATATTAATAGATACGTTACACAGACCAATATTCTTTATTGAAGAATACTTTAACAGCGCCTCTGTAATAATACCGGACGGGTTCGTAAAATTTATAAGCCAAGCATTGTGACAGACTTCCTCCATATCCCTGCAGATTTCCAGCATGACAGGAATCGTACGCAGTGCCTTAAAGCAGCCTCCCGGACCCGTTGTCTCCTGTCCAATCACTCCATACTTCAACGGAATCTTTTCATCCTTCTCTCTTGCATCCAAGCCTCCGACTCTGATTTGTGATATGACAAAATCAGCATCACGCAGTCCCTCTTTTCTGTCAAGTGTATACCGAATGGAAATATTCAGACCCGCCTTTTCTACCATCCGCTTTGCAAATGCTGTGTTAATCTGAACCTTTTCAAGACCTGCCTCAACATCTATCAATACCACCTCTGTAACAGGCAGTGTTTCTCTATGAAAAATCATTCCTTCGATCAGCTCCGGCGTATAACTGCTTCCACCACCAATTACAACGATTTTCATTTTATCATTTCCTTTCCTTTTAAATAAGTATTCATTGCTTATATGCTTATTTAAGATTGTTAAATAAGCGTATAGCAATCATACATTATTTCTTTTTGCTTGTCAACAATATATATAATCCGTATGTTTTCAATTAATGCATTATCGCTGTTCTTCCGGTCTGCGATAAATTCTGCAAAACTCCTTTACCTGCTTTTCCAACAATATTAGAGCTTCCTCTTCTTTTTCCGTCTCTCCCGCGTATTTACTCAGTAAAAAGAACAGCGGTGCGTAAAAATTCATTGCAGCAACCTGTGGGTCAGCATCATAAAAAATATGCCTTTTCATCATTTCTGCAAACAACCCTGTCTGATAATTCATACTTCGCTCTAAATAAATATCATAAAAAAGACTATACACCTCCTGATTTCGAAACCGCTCCATGTTTCCCATTTTCCAAAATCGTGACATATAGGAATCTTTCAGATAAAAACGAAAGAGATTTTTACTCAGTTCTATCAGACTGTCAATTTGAACCCTCTCGTAAACAGCTGCGGCCTGCGAATAATCATCTCCAATAGGCAGCCCAAAATGCAGTGACATCTCATCCATATGCTGCTCAACACGTAATACAATTGCATTAAGAATCTCCTCTTTACTTTTAAAGTGTTTGTAAAGAGAACTATCCTTGATACCGACCGCATCTGCAATATTTTTAACACTTGTGCCATTATATCCATTCATTGAAAAAAGTGTTAACGCTTCTTCTACAATTCGTTCCTGAGTAGTCATGCCTTCCCTCCTGCCATAAATGACTGCACCTGTGCTCTTTCTTCATACAGCACACAACCACCGACATGTGTTTCAGTCAATGTACCGCTAGTCTGCAGCTTTTGGAATAATGGAGACTTAAGTACCTGTTTCAATGATGTTTCAACTACATTGCTGTCTGAATAAGGTGAAAACGGACACGGTTCTGCACCACCCTTTGCATTAATATGAAAAAATCCTCTGCCCGCTGCAAGACATCCGCCGGAAGACTTTTCATCTCCGGGAAAAGCAATTAAAACCAGTTCCTGTTCAATTTTCCGAAGTGCATTCAATTGCTCCATAAATAATGCTCTTGTCTGACCGTCAAATGCCAGCTCCCCGTCTGTTTCTCCCATAGGAACATATTCCACATATATTGCTGCCTTAGCTCCTCTATGCTTCAATTCATCTGCAAAATCCTTTGACAGCACCTGCTGCACATTTTCTCTTGTCACAGTTACAGAAGCCCCAAACAAAATTCCTTTTTTATGTAAACTTTCCATTGTTTTCATAAGCCTCTCATATACTCCCTTTCCTCGTCTGGTATCTGTAGTTTCCTGATTACCTTCTATACTGAGAATTGGAATAAGGTTGCGATTATTGTCTAAGAGAAGCATATACTCCTCGGTAATCATTGTTCCATTAGTAAAAATTGGGAACATCATATTCGGATAATTACCGGCAGCACGAATCACATCCTGTCTCACAAACGGTTCTCCACCTGCAAGCAAAATAAATCCTATTCCAAGTTGTTCTGCCTGTGCAAAAACATCGCTCCATTGTTCTCCACTCAAAAGACCCTTTGATGTACTTCCAGCACAAAAATCCGTACAGCTGTGTGTTGCTCTTGCGTAACACCCTTTGCAATGTAGATTGCACTGATCTGTAATACTGGCAATCAAAAAGGGAGGAATATGCTCCCCGTTATTTTCTGCCTGAAGCCGTTTTTCTCTCGCACGTTTACTGCTGCCTGCATACTGCATCATAAACAGACTCGCCTTCGGATTCTTAATTGATGCTGATATAATTCCTTTTACAATTTTATCAACTCCGTTACTCAAGTATTGTTCTAACTGAAATGATTCCATTTTATTTCCTCCATAGCCTGTGTTCTTTAATTTTGTTGTTATCTTCAGCTAGTACTTACTAGCCAATAGACAACTATATAATAGGCTAGTAATCACTAGCTGTCAAGCTTTTTCTTGACAGATGTTGTCTTCCATTATATACTATGCATACTAATTTATTAATATAGTATATATAAAGGAGCGAATATGCCAAAATTCAGTACTCAGGAAAAAGAACAGATTCAGCAAAGTCTTCTGGATGAGGGCGAACGTCTATTTACAGTCTATGGTCTGAAGAAGGTTACCATTGATGACATCGCTGCAGCTGTACATATTGCAAAAGCAACCTTTTACCGATTTTACGAAGGAAAAGAATACTTGTTTCTGGATATTGTCCAGCATCAACAGTTTACTATCTTCTCATTATTAGATGAAGTTCTTACAAAGAGCAAGGATAAGCCTTCTATAGAACGTACAAAAGAACTGTTTTTTATTATGTCAGAGCTGATGCAGCAATATCCTCTTCTTGTTGGCATTGATAAAGAAACAATACAGATTATTTCCAGAAAAGTATCCCCTGAAAGACTTTACGAATATGGAAATCAGGGTTTTGATGCTGTACAAAGTCTGGAGCAGCATGGAATCGCATTCCGCTACGACTCAAAAACTGTATCACTGCTGTTCCACACACTGTATGACACATGGCTGTCTATACAAAATCAGCCAAAAGCCACACAGACAAACTTGATTAATATAATTCTGGATGGTGTTTTACAGGAAATCCTGTAGTAGAATGGAGGCAATTATGAAACAACAGTATTTATTGACAGAACGCGCACATTTTATGTGTCCAAACATGCATTTTGGTATATGTATGGAGCTACAGACAGCTTATGATGCTCATAAGTTAGAAAACACCTTACTGCATCTTGCAGATGCACATCCTTTTCTAAGATGCGTAATTGCGGAGGAACCCCACACCAATCGACTTTATTACAAGATTACCGATACCTCAAAAATCGAATGGCAGTACTATCCGACTGATACATTATGGGAAGATTACAAGTCTCTTTCTACTGATGATTGGAATGTGTTTGCACATGGTCTTCTAAAGGTTTACGTTTATCCTTCACAAAGCAGTCTAAAAGTTCTGCTTGTGGCTCATCACCTTTTGGCAGATGGCAGAGGGCTTTTAGAGCTTGCACAAGAATTCGCAAATGATTATTGTGAAGATATTGTGCCAGTATCTGCACCTGAGCAGCTGATAGAAAGTATTGAACAGCTGCCGAACAACAGTTGCTTGACAGGAATTAGCCACCTTCTCGTCAAACAGGCTAATAAGCAATGGAAAAAAGAAAACCACACAGTCAGTTACGAACAATATCGGGAATTTGTTCAGGCATATGACAAATCTCATCCAGTGTCACATGAATGCTATTCCATTAAACCAAATGAGCTTGGTGATATGCTTACTCTGTGCCATAAACATGGGTTTACAATTAATGATTACTTAATGGCACAAATGTATATTCAGACTGGAACAGACAAAATCATCATTGCAGCAGACATTCGAAACAGCTTTACAGCATATCAACCTGGATCCATGGGCAACTATGCAACTGCCATGGGTATTAAGTACAACCCCCGAAAAAAAACAGCTGACCCTATACAGGTAGCAAAAAAAATTCATCAGCTTGTACAAAAGCATATGAACAATCACCATGCACTTTATCTTGTACTGGCATGTTATCTTGAAATAGATCCTACTCTGCTTGATGCATCTGTCATTTCAGCCATGAATGGATTTGACAGTAAAGCCGGCAGATTTGTCGGCAGCAGCATGTTTGGCATGAGTACACCAAAATCCTATAGTATTACGAATCTTGGAAAGATAGAAAACAAAAACATGCAGTCTCTCCTTTTTATTCCTCCTGCATCGCCTGCTGCCCTGCTGACACTTGGAGTTGTCACGATAAACGGTCGACTCTTTGCATGTACAAGTAAAAACAGGTGCATTTTACAACCATCCATATAATCAGAAGCCAGATTATAATAACAGGAACTGCATAATACCAATGCTTTGGTCTTCCGTTGCTCCACATATCTGCTGATTTCTCCTTACTACTCTGCCACACATCATTTGGAATGCACTTAATAGTCAATGCAACCAATGCAGGCAATATAAGCACGTCATCCAAATAGCCCAATACTGGAATAAAGTCCGGCACCAGATCTATTGGTGATAATGCATACCCGATTGTAATCCCTGCAAGAATCTTTGCAATTACAGGTGTCCTTTTGTCTTTCAATGCAATAAAAACAGCCGGTATATCAGATTTTAGTTTTCTTGCCCGTTCCTTCAGATTCGTTTTCATGTCACCTCTCGACCCATCCCCAAAACTCCGACAACTTCTCCCGTACTGTTAATAATGGGATATTTGGATGTACTAATCTCCCGAACATTCCCATTCTTTTCAATCAGTTCCCTACGTACATCTTTGACTGGTACACCATTTTCAACAACCCTTGTATCTTCGGCAGTTAAGATATCGGCCTGTTCCTTCGTAAACAAATCATAATCCGTTTTGCCATAAATGTCTCTTGGATTGTTGAGTCCTATCATTTCAGCGACAGAATCACTACTACAAAGATAATGGAGATTTCGGTCCTTTACATAGGATAATTCACTTGTCGCAGACATTATTGTCGATAATATAACCGGAATTATTTCCTCAAGGTTCATCTTCTGTTGTGAGATTGGCTCATATGCCGCAAATAATAAAAACTTCCCATCTGACTTTTTCTTTACATTAGCTGTAACTCGAAATGGAATATAAGAGTTTTCTTTACCGCGAATACGCAAGCAAATTGAAATATTTCGGTTCTGGTGAATGGCTGAATTAATCTCATCCGCTGCAATCTTCCTGTCAGCAGGATGTAACATTTCCAAAACAGAGATTCTATTGTAGTCCATTGGTTTTCTTTCAACGAGTTCCCAATAGTGTTTGTTAATATGAATAATAGAAATTTGGTTGCCATCATACTCATATAAAGCTGCTCCAAAAGGCAAATCATCCAGCAATATCTTTTCTCTGTTTTCTCTCTCTTTTCTTTCAGTAATATCCGAATAAACTGTCACCAGTACTGGTGACTTTATTCCCGAAAAATGTGTAGAAGATATATTGACTTTCAGCCATCGTATTTTTCCGTCTGTACAAATGATACGATAATCTGCTTCTACGGCGTGGTACATCTTTTCAAATTTCATAAAAGTATCACGGATTCGTTCACGATCTTCCGGATGAACCATGCAAATTACTTTTTTGAATAAACCTGTTAAATCGCCCTTTTTTAATCCATGCATTTCATAGAATTTGTCATTTGCCATTACAAATTCCGTATGTCCATCAAGCGAGATAACTGCTGTAATTCCATTATCAACATTATTAATAATAGCATTCAGCTTATCCTTTGCTTCTTCTTCCTTTTCTTTCATCTCATGCAGAACTGTTACATCGGTTGATATGGATAGCTGTACCGGCGATTCTATACCAAATAATTGAATCACATTGATATTATTTTGTATATACCTGATTTCTCCGTCCGTTCTCACAATCTGGTAGTCCATTGTATACTGTTTTTCACCACCATTGCTTGTCGTAAACTGCTCGATTACACGCTCTCTGTCATCCGGATGTATCATATCAAACTTATCCAGATGCTCTTCTTCATACTGCTCTCTTGTATCATAACCAAGCATTTTAAAATACTGCTGATTGACAACTACAAACTCCGGTTGTCCATTATGAATTACCGTTGCGCTAATACCGCCATTAATATTGGTTATGATAGATTTCAGCTGATCCTCCAGAGATTTTTTCTCTGTAATATCGGTTAAAACAGAGGTTATTACCTCGTTTCCATATCCCGTCATTCTCATAATTGAACTCATGGAACGAAGTAATGCCAGTCTTCCATCACGCCTGCGAATTCGGTAATCAATCGTAACCGGCTTTCTGTCTTTTTTCAATGTAGAAATTGTTTCCATTACCCGATCAATATCCTCCGGTAAAATCAAATCCATAACATCCAGATGCTCTTCCAGAGCCTGCTCTTTTGTATAACCATAAAGTTCGTAATAGCGTTCATTGCTAAAGATGAACTGTGAAGTTCTGTCATCATTTATTATAATTGCCGACACTCCACCATTCACATTATCCATAATAATCTTCAGCTTTTGTGCACTCTCAATCTCCTTCTCTTCCGCTTCAACAAGCTTCTTTTCAGCTGTACGCTGCTCTGTTTGATTCAAAATAACACAATAAATTAGATTGCGTTCCTGTGTAGAAGCAATTAATCTTAGTGAATATCGAATATACTCTATCGTATGCATAGAGTTTTCTATTTTAAGTTCGCAATAGGTTTCTTCTTTTCGCGTCACTGCCTCTGATACAGTTTGATTCAACAGGAATAAGTTTTGTGAGTCCATATAATTTGCCGGATTCATTTTGGTCAGATTCACGTCACCTGTAATGATATTACTCAGTTCGCGCAAATATTGATTATTGACTCGCAGTATTTCCAACTGACCCTTATGCTGCTCAAAAATGCAGGCACCTCCAACATAACTATTGAATATGAGTGTCTCCATAGACTGCGGATTCCAAAACTGTTCATTATCCAACGTAGAAACTGTTTGTAATCTGGAAAGACGTCTTTCATGATTATTTTCTTCTAGCAGCTTCTCATATTCTATAACCGGCATTGGTTTTGCATATAGATACCCCTGAATATAATAACAGCCAATAGATTTTAAGTAATCAGCCTGTTCGAGCTTTTCTACTCCCTCTGCGATAACCGCCATTCCAAGCCATTTTGCCATTCTAACTATCGACTCAATAATATTCCCACTTCGTACTCCATTCTCTG
This sequence comes from uncultured Lachnospiraceae bacterium, assembly GCA_964579795.1. Lineage (GTDB taxonomy): Bacteria > Bacillota > Clostridia > Lachnospirales > Lachnospiraceae > JAEYFP01. The sequence goes on from CAZOHM010000011.1 coordinate 38,856, forward strand.
TTTCAGAGAAGAACTTCATATCAAGCTTCAAAATAGAAGCCGGCACATCCTTTAATGTGTTGAGTGAAGAATATCCGCTTCCAAAATCATCAATTTCTACAGTAAATCCATATTCTATCAACTGATTGACCATCTTTACAATATGTTCTGGTGAATCGGCAAAAGCAGATTCTGTTACTTCCAGACGCAGCAAATCAGCCGGCAGCTGATATTTCTTTACAAGTCCACAAACCGTATCAAAAAAATCGGGTTTATACAAATCAAATCGAGATATATTAACAGAAACCGGCAACGGCTTTCTGTCTTCATCAAGCCATCTTTTCAGAAGGATACAGACCTGTTCCCATATGTATTTATCAACCTCGTAGACAAAACCGTTCTTTTCGAAGATCGGGATAAACTCACCCGGAGAGATAAAACCGTCCGCCTTCTTCCATCGTACAAGTGCTTCTGCTCCAATAAGTGCCCCTGTTGAATGGTTATACTGCGGCTGTAAAAATGGAATGAACTGTCCATTTGTTAACGCCTCACCCATTTCCGTTACAATCTTCTGCTCGTGCAAAATCCTCTCGCGCATGGAATCATCATACTCTGTAATATATATATCATATCGTCCCTTAATCGACTCCTCTGCAACAGTCGCGCGTTCAAAAATCACCATAGCTTTAAGCGAACGGTCCTTGATATGATATCGCCCAACCCTAATCCGAATGGAATGCTTAATGCAGGATGGATTGATTGCCTGTTTATGAGCATCCACTATAACTGATGAGACTGCCATATCCGTCGGATACAATGCTGCAAATTTATCCGCTGAAAATCTGCAGGCCAGACCGCCAAGCTTCATGCAGGAATTTCCAATACAGTCTGCCATATTCTTAAGTACAAGATCTCCTACTTCCATTCCGTACTGGTCATTTATAAATTTAAAATGATCAATATCAATACAGGACATCGTATAGAAACCCGGCTCATGACTCTGAATCAGCTTGTCGCACTCCTCAAAAAACAGTTCATGACTGATTAAGCCTGTTAATTTATCTTTACAAAGAATATCAATCAGTGCTGCATTCTCTCTAAAGCCGATCACATTGTCCAATGCTTTTTTAATAATATAAGGATCATAGGGTTTACCAAGGAATCCATTTGAACCATACTCTATGGCTTTTCTTCTCATTTCCTCAGTTGTTTCTCCTGTGAGAATTACTACTGGAATATTTCTGCACTCAACACTATTTCTCATTTTCTCAAGTGCCTCAAACCCATCCATGATTGGCATAACAATATCCAGTAATACAGCATCAATCTGTGCGTGTTTTTCATCCAGAATATGTATTAATTCTGCTCCGTTCACAGCTTCAATTAGGACGTACTCCGTCTTCAAATAATTACACAATATGTCACGGTCAGTTTCGTTATCATCTGCTATAATGATTGTTCTTTTCATTACATGTATACCTCCGGTTACTGCTGAACACTCGAATTTGTGTCTATCAGCTTTATGATGGTTGCGTACAACACATCCGAATCAATCGGTTTTACTAGATGTTCATTCATTCCTGCATTCAGTATTGTCTCTCTGACGTCCGTTAGAATGATATCATAATGCCCTGTATCTTACTTTTGAAACTTCTCAACTGTCTCCTGCCCATTTGCTGCAATGTCTGACACACAGCCTTTTGCCTGCAGAAGCATTAATCTTTAGTTTCCCAAAGTATTGCCTGCTTATTGTATGATTTTACCACGAATTTATTGATAATAAAACAAAATGTAATAAATAATTTTTCAATAACTATTTCAGATTATTATTTACTGTTTTTAATTGTGGCTGAACATCTTACACAGCTTGTTGCTGGATTCTTTTGATGGATGATTCCTGACTGGATTATGTTTGGATTCTTGTGTGAACAATAATAAAGTACAATTGAATTTTTGCTTTGACATGTTTTAAGCAGAACGCTAAACTCCTGCTTGCTAAGTGAGTCATTAAGATGAATAGCTTCTGGCATTTCCATCTTTCTGAAAGAGGCGCGAAGTATGTTCAAAAAATTGCAAATTAGTACGCCTTGCCACACAATGAAACATTGTGTGGCAAGGCGGCAGCTGAACTGAATCACCAAAATAATTGCTTCAGCGAAATCAGTTTTTCATATTATTGTACATAGAAGCATATAAACCATTCTTTTCCATTAGCTGTGCATGGTTTCCGACTTCCTTTACATCTCCATTTTGCATATAGATAATTTGATCAGCATTTCGGATTGTGTACAGACGATGCGCAATCACAAAGCATGTTCTGCCATGCATAAGGTTCTCCATTGCTTCTGTGATTAATGTTTCTGTTCGAGTATCAACATTGGATGTCGCCTCGTCGAGAATCAAGATGACTGGATTAGAAATAATCGTTCTTGCAATCGTTAACAGCTGCTTTTCACCTGCCGATAATTCACTGGACTCCTGCGAGATAACTGTATCATATCCATCCGGAAGCTTTTCTATGAATCTATCGCATCTAGCTGATTTTGCTGCTTCTTTTATTTCATCCAGTGTTGCATCCGGCTTACCGAAGCGGATATTTTCGGCTATTGTGGCTCCCATGACCCATGTATCCTGAAGAACCATACCAAATATCTGCCTTAGATTTTTCTTTGACACCGATAGTGTGTCGATGTCATCTATTAGAATCTTTCCGCCTTTGATTTCGTAAAATCTCAGCAGCAGATTGACAAGCGTTGTTTTGCCTGCACCGGACGGTCCGACAATTGCAAACGTTTTGCCTGCATCCGCCCTAAAACTTACATTGTTCATCAGAATCCGATCTTCAAAATAGCCAAACGAGACATCGGAAAACTCGACATTTCCCTTAATATGCTGAACATCCAGTACAGAAATCGGTGCCTCTTCCTTCTCCTCTTCTTCATCCAGAAAATGATAAACTCTGTCAATAGATGAAAAAGCATTTTGAAGGTTGGATATGGAATTTGCAATCGTGAGAAGTGGTCCCTGCACCATGTTTCCATAGAAAACAAATGCCTGGAATTCACCAATTGTTAAGCTGCCATTCAAAATTTGAATAGAACCAATCAAACATAGAACAGCAAATGAAATGCTACTTACAAGAATACTTACCGGCATAACAAATCCAGAATAAAATCTGGATTTTGTATAAGTACTGAAATACCGTTTGCTTTCATCGGTATATTCATTTACTCTTTTTTGTTCACAGCAGTATGACTTTACAATGATATGATTATTAAACGTATCATCCGTAATACTTGAAAGATTTGCAACGGTTTGTTTCTGCTCTTTCATCTGTTTTCTTGAATGCTTTGCAATATAGGTTGTAAAAAAGAAATTCACTGGGAGCGCAACACAATAAATCAAACTCAACTTCCAGTTGGTTGAAAAAATAAATACAAATACAGCAACCAAAAGTACTGATTGTGAAATCATAGAGGGTGCTGTAGATTCCATACTTGACGCAAAGGAATTAATATCATTCGTCACATATGACAAAATTTCCCCCTTTGAATGCGTATCAAAATATTTCAAAGGAAGTTTGTTAAGTTTCTCCTGTATCTGCGTCCGGATTCTTCTGGAATATCCTTCAACAATAAATACTGTCTTTTTGTTTACAAAGATGCCAATGGCATGTCCAAAGAAATAGCACATAGCAAGAAACAGACAAAGAAAAACCAGATGTCTGTAATTCAATATGCCGGTATCATAGACCTCTTTCAAATAATCGGTAATCTTTCCGGAAAGCTTTGGTGACAATGCAAGCAATACCTCTGCAATCATAGAGGCTATTAATAACAATCCGAATGATTTTCCATAATGACTAACATCTCTTAAGAACTTACGTGTGCCTGACTTTGTAGAGGAGTGAGCGTTTTTTGTATTCATACTAATTCTCCTCCCTTGCATATTCCTGTGTTTTATATATTTCCATATATTCGCTGCAGGACAAAAGGAGTTCTTCATGAGTGCCTTCACCCACAACATAACCATCATCCATCACAATTATCTTATCTGCCGTTTTGATTGTGCAAAGCTTTTCGGCAACAATAATTACTGTTTTTCCGGCCAGCATTTCCTTTGTCATAACTGTGGCAGTTTTTTCTGTTTTGGCATCTAGCGCAGAATATGTATCGTCCAAAAGATAAATATCTGCATTCTTATATAAACACCTTGCCAGAGATAAACGCTGCTTCTGACCACCTGAAATATTTGTTCCACCTTGCGCAAGCAATGTGTCCATTCCATTTTCCAGCAAATTTACAACCTCATCAAAGCAGGATGCCTGCAGACACTTGTTTAATTTTTCCTCATTTACTTGACCATAGGCAGTAATATTATTTGTGATATCTGCATTGAACACATATGCTTTTTGTGTCGCATATGATATTTTGTCCTGAAGATATTTAGGCGAATAATCTCTGACTGAAACTCCATCTATTAGAATGTCTCCCTCTTGAAATTCGTATAATCGATCGAGCAGATTCAAAAGCGTCGTTTTACCGGAGCCTGTTGTCCCGACAATTGCAGTTGTTTTACATGCCGGCGCAATAAAAGACACATGATCAATTACATGTCGTTCATCATTGTAACCAAACACAACATCTTTAAATTCAACCCTGCCTTCTTTGATACCATTTTCAATTCCTTTATCCTTTTGCATGACAGAAGAATAATTTAATATTTCCAAAATTCGATCAGCCGCAACAGAACATTTTGGAATCAGGTTAACCCAAAACGGAATAATTGCAAGGGTTGCAACAAAATAGCCCATATAGGTAAGTACTGTAATGAGTTCCGCTATGGATGTCATTTTCAGTTTTAATTGTGATGACCCAAGCAGATACATCGCAATAATAACCCACTTCATAAGAATCAATGCGCATGGTGCCAGAAAATTAATTTTGGAATTTGCAATAATAGATGCTTCATATGCTTCATCGTTTGCATTCTTCAGCTTTTCGGTTTCAAGAAATTCATTATTAAAGGCTCGAATTGGTCTTGCACCAGTTATCATTTCTCCGGATAAAGCATTTAATTGATCAAGTTTCTGCTGATGGATAAAGAATTGACCTCTGCTCTTCAAACCGAGAAGCACAAGAATCACGCAAGTGATTAAAAAGAAAATCAGAAAAATAACAGCAAGCTCTGCATTCATAATAAATATAGCTACCGTCATAAGAATAATTACAATTGGCACCTTCAAAGAATTCCTCAGTAAGTTCAAAATCAGAATTTCAATTTGAGATGTACCTGCTATTGTTCTTGTATGAAGTGTCGCAGACCCAAATTTTTGAATATCCTGCACAGAAAATGATAAGACCTTATCGAAACAGTCCTTTCTCATCGCATTTGTCATCTTTGCAGTCAGCTGTGCAGAATAGTATGACTGTATTACAATAAACACACCTGCAATTAATGTATAAATAATCATCAGAAAAACACAATGATATACATAATTTATGTCTTCATGTATAATGCCCTTACTCAAAATATTATTCATTTGCCCTAAAACCAATATTGTCTGAAGATATAATGATATTGTAACAAGAATAATATTCAGAATAAAAGCACCTATATTCGGTTTTAAATATCGTTTTAATAACTCAACCATTCTTAGCTCCTACTATTAGTAAAATACAGGTATTTTAGTTTGATTAATCGTCTTCCCACTATCCGCCTGTCTGGAGAACAAGCTGTCCCTGTAGCCTTCCTCATGGTTGATAACATCCAGAAGATTAATCTTGTGTGTTTTTAGTTTTTCATTCAGGAACACTTTAAAATCTTCCATACAAAAGCTGTCATCATGACACTCAATATCTAACAGCAGTGCTCCACTTTCTTCATGTCCCTTAAATACTTTAATAAAACAATTATTCTGCTGCTCATATTCCTGAAGATAATCAATAAACGTCATGGCATAAAGCGTGTGACCTGAAATAGTAATTTTATCCTTTTCTTTTCCAGCAAAGGAAATCATTTTAGTTCCTTTCTGACTGGATTTCACACAAACAATATCTCTCATATCATATCGATACAATCCTGAATATGATGTTACAATCAGCCTATAATAATTTCCATCCACCGTCTCATTGATTAATAATGGCTGTCCACTGTTTTCATTTTCATCAAGCGGAACATATTCAAAAAAATACCCGAAGTTTGCAGGAACACCATAACTGTCATTTTTTCTTAACGGTATGTTGAATTTTCCTTCACTCGCACCATATCCTGCATCCCAGAAAATCACATCTGCTGGAAACAGCTTTACGTTCTCTGTAGCAGCGCGCCCAACTGAAGCTGAATACCAGCAATTTACTACATGAAATTTTTTCCATATATCCTCTACGAGTAATTCTCCTTTCTGGCTGGCCAGGCTTTTCAGCTCGCATGCCCTAACAGGATATTTTACCGCATACTTCATCAACTTTTCTTTGTCTGCTCCGAGTTCTGTACTAATAGTGCCCTTCTCTAAATCGTTGATTAAATCATCCTTTCTGTTATTCAAAAGCTGCATTAGTAGCGCAAAATGTGAAACATTATTACAGCAAAGCATCCGAACATTCTTTGAAGCAATCCCAAATAACAGTAACACATAATTATAGCTGTCTAATGAGAGATTTCTGCAGCTCTTTAGTGCATTCTCGCGCTGCTTCGTCCTTGACAGTTTCTTTCCGTCTTTGATAAGCATGCTTGTCTGTCCAGAAATTGCTCCATATGGAATACCTGCCTCTGTATATCCTGTTACCTCAGGATTGGTAATCACAAACATCTTTTCGTTCGTATCACCACCAAGCACAGAGTGAAAAGACCTTACAAGTTCAATCATTCTCAAAAGCAGAACTTCCAGAAGAATTTGTGATCCAAATTCACTATTAGGAAGCAGTTTATCCTTTCCTGTTGTTCCGCTTGTATCTGCAAAGCTAATCGTCTTCCCGGGAAACAGAACATTACTTTCACCATTCTTCAATCTTTCAATATATGGCTCGTAATCATCATATGACGTAATTGGTATCTGACGTCTGAAATCTTCGATTGTTTTAATATGTGAGAACCCATATTTCTTTCCAATCTCAGTATCCTTGGCATAATCCAAAATATGTTCCAGCGTATCCTTGCTGACTGCTTCCATCATTTTGTTCATGCTTTTGAATAGTAAAGCCTTTGATAAATAGTTTTTCTTTATCAACAAATCTGCATAGCTTTCTATATTCATATGTTATCCCTCACAATAAAGTTTTCTGTGCAGTAATCACTTAATCCCAGGAAAAAAGCTTTCTTTTTATCATTTCTAAGAATATTAACAGGCTTAATCTGACTTGGTGCCGTACCCTTCATAATCTCTATATCACGGTACAGAGAATACGCATCGTTTTCAAGAAAATATATCTTGATGTGTCCGCATATTCCCCTTTTGATTTTATCTCCCAATGAAGGATTTTCTTTGGAAAGATGTTCTTCCAGTATAGTTTTAAATTCTTTTGGCGAAAAATCTAATTTCTTTCTGTCAATTTCCACAAAAAAGACATATCTGACCGGTGATGCATCAAAATCCGGAATGACAGAAAAATCAACAATCGTAAGTCCAGCATCTGCTGCTGCATCAGAGACAGCCTTCTGAAGTGCTGTTACTGTTGTTTTCTCGCCCATAACACTGATTACATCATCTCTCCTATAGCAGTATTTTACCGTTGGTGTCTCCTTATGTTTTCCAATAACTTCAACAACATCCTTCATACGATATCTATAAAACCCACCATATGTTGTTATAATCAATTCATACCGTTTTCCAACTTCCAGGTCACCAATTCCAACTATCCGTGTAAAATCATCTTCTGCTTCCAACGGAAGGAACTCATAAAACATGCTCTCAGGAATCAGCACTGTATCTTCCTTATCGATCGCATATGGACAAGTGAGTGCTCCTTCTGACGCGTTCAGACCTGTTCTGATAATTGCAACAGAATCATCAATATATTCGTCCTTGATTGTATTTACATATACGGAAAACACACCTGTTCCAATTCCAAATATCATTGTTAAATCAGGCCAGATTTTTTTGATAAATTTAGTTTGAGAACCTCCATCTTCAAATACCTTTCTAAGTTCTTCGGCTCTTTGGGGATTTGGCTTCAATTTACTAATCACAGATTGTCTGACTTCATCACACATTTTAACGCTCGGATTGATTGTGCCGTGCTCCATATCGTCCAAAATCATGCTCCAATGTTTTCTGATATAGCGGAACTGCTCGACAACAAAGCTGAAGAAGGAGCTTGAAATACAGGAGATTTTTTTGTCCGACATAGCAAATAATGCATTTAAATACTTAAAATCAGTATCTGGCTGAATAAATATTGCCTCAACAGGTGACGGATATATTTTTTCCAAAACAGGCTTGTATTGAATCAGCAGCATACCGGAAATTGCACCATAGGTTGCACCACACGGCAAGGTCGGCATTACATCAGATGTCATTGTTGCAATCTGAAAGCATTTGCCTCCTGTCCACTTTCGACCAAGATACTTTTCAGCAAGAGCATACTGATAGTTGGATATATAGTCAGATGTCATTTTTAAGTTCCACTGCGGCATTGGAATACGTTTTGGTTCTCCCGTCGTTCCTGATGTTTTGTTGTAATGATTGATTTCATAAGTCGTAATCAGATCACGCTCTCCATCATTGGTCATACGCCTGATATAGTCCTCGTAATCCTTAAATGACGAAACAGGTACTGACTTTCTGAAATCTTCAACAGACTCAATCTCTGCAAAATGATACTTTTTACCATATTCTGTGTTTTTGTTTGCTTTCAAAATATTAAACAAACATTTTTCGTTATTTTCTACAGGCTTCTCCCATATTTCATTGGCTCTGTCCATAACTGCTCTGGCTGCCGCAAGTTTTTGTGTCCAGATTGGAAGCTCCTGTGTTGTGGTATTTCCTTCTGTCATGACTTTTTCTCCCTGTGCTTATTTTAGTGCCTGTGCACTTCTCCTCGGTGTCTGCATTGTAAAGAATATCGGATATGGAATTGTCAATCCAATTTTCTCAGCATTTGAAATAATATGATAAATATCCTTAAAAGAACCTCCAAGGTCATCAAATCTTGCATTTACAGAAACTAAATCAATAGAAAAATATTCCTTGAATAATCCGCAAATCTTCTCTTCTAATTCATTGGTCGGTTCTTCATACCTTATTGATAAGTCAGGAGCCGGGAAATCATCAGCATAAATACTGTCCGGAAGCTTATCAAGTTGTGTCGCACAATACGGAACAAACTGCTTTGCAAGCTTTTCCTTCAAAATATCAAGTACTTCGATATGATTAAGGCTGCCTGTATAGTACACACAGATTCTAGCACTCTCATGAATCTGCCTTGTAACTACTTTACCCTCATATACTCCATCAATAGCATTCAATGCTTCTTCTGTAACTGACAGGTCCACAAACTGTTGGTTGACATAATGAACGCATCCTTTTTTACCTAATACTTCATATTTCCCATCAAAATATCTGCCAATGTATCCGGTAGCCTTTCCTGCCGATACAATTTCGCCCATTTCTGTAATAGGCTGCAAATTGCCAAAAAGATCAATCAAAGTAATTCCGGCATCTGCGGTGTCAGATTTAACTATCTCACGTTTTGACTCATCAAAAACATATCCCTTTCCAAGCTGTATGATGTCATTCTCATTTCCATTAATTAACGAAACAGATCTTGCCGGCTTTTGATCGTCTTTTACACACATCATCATATAATTCTTAACAGAATTCAAAAGTGACAGCATTGCTTCTTTTGTATAATACATTGCGGAATAAGATACACTCAGCATCGTTTTGCTCGTATCTGTAGGATGCGGCAACACACAAATCAGCATAAACGGGACTGTCATTTGAGAGTTAAATCCTGTATTCATGTTCTCAACACAGCTCTTTTTCCTCTCGTTTCCATCCTCGACAATACCAAGCAGGTAATCCAGATAAATTGTACTGTCCATTCCATATTCATCATGAATAATTCTTGTGGAGAAAAGACTTCTTTCACTGATTTCCGAATAGTACTCCTGCGTACTCATTAACTCTTCAAGCAGTGTTCCCTCTGAAGCAGGATATCTTACAAGTAATGACTTTGCTAACAATCCAACTGTACGTTTCACGCAGGCAGCATCTCTGTCAGCGTAAATTAATGAAAACAGCTTCTTTTCAGTCATCGTAAATCTGGAAAGTACCTGTGCTATTGCATTCTGGTAAAGCATCGGCATTCTGATTTTACGTTTCTTACAATAATCTTCAATCACAGCTCCCTCCAGCTCAACAGATGCAACCAGCAGGTCTGTATTTTCTCTTGTCTTTGCACTGAACGGATAGAAATCCAAAGAAGCTCCTCTCTTGAACTCTTCAAACCATGGACGCATCGCATTCATGTAATCGGAATTTTCAAGACTCTCGGCATACTCAATAAAATCACAAAATGTATAGCTTTCCTTCTCAACATTTTCCTGCGCAAGCTGCTGTTCCAATTCATTTACTAACAGATTTTGTGAATATCCATCAAACTGCATATGATGAATATCAAGAAGCATATAAACTGCACCTGAAGGTGCTCCTTCAAACAAAACAACTTTATACAGTTCTGAATTCAATAATTCCATAGGCTCCATATATTCAGCCATGAAGTTATTGTCAATTTCCTGATCCACGTGTACTACATCAATTGTAATCGGTTCTGTATCTCTTCTTTTATGTAAAAACTTTTTATCCTTTACAACAATATAAGACTTTAAATGTGAATGTACATTAAAGACGTATTCAGTTGCTTTTTTAATTTTCTCAATAGAATGTCCGGTAATTTTCAACATATTTGTCATATGCCATGAAATTGCGCCTGGTGTCAGCAATACAGGAAGTAAAATCACTTCCTCATCACGGGACATCCCATAGTATGTGCTTCCCGGCTCTCTGTGTGCAGGTCTTTTTGGAGCCTGTATTACTTCATCCAGCCCTTTTACAATTCCTCTGATATCCTCATATTTCATAAATAATCTGACTGGCAGATCCTTTCCGGTCTTATCAAAATATTCAGCCGACAGTGCTATGAAAGACAAAGAAGTCATTCCAACCTGTTGAAGATTTGTTGTAACTCCGATTTCGTTAATATTTAAAATTTCCTTTGCAATTTGAAGAACAATTTCCTCTGTCTCATTTTCAGGTGCAACAATCTCTCCCTTAATTTCTTCTTCCGGCTTCTTAAGTGACATTCTATCCACTTTGCCGCTGGCAGTAAGAGGCATTTTATCCAGCTTAACAAAAGACGAAGGCATCATGTAATCTGCCAGAACTTTACTCAGCTCCTCTTTCACATGTTTTCCATCTAATGTGTCTGATACATAATATCCAACAATATACTTCTGACCGGCAGCGTTATCAAAATCTCTCACAGCTGCAGCCTCAATGTCGGAGACAGACAGCATCGCATGTTCTACCTCTCCCATGTCTACACGCTGTCCGTTAACTTTTACCATAAAATCTTTTCGATTGACAAAATACAATGTTCCATCTAAAAGACGTCTTACTACATCTCCCATATGAACTTCTGTACGTCCATCAGGCAGATGTCGAAATGTTTTTGCAGACTCTTCTTCTCTGTTTAGATATCCGGAAGCAAAATATCCTGTAGCTACCAATTCACCTTCACACGCGCCTGTCAGACTTGTGCCTTTTTCATCAACAATTCTAATTTCCACACCTGGCTTAGGTGTTCCAAGCGGAGTATTATCATATGCTTTATCAATACTAAAATAAAGAATTGCTCCTAATGTTTCTGTCTGACCATATCCATTCAATAAAACATAATTGGATGGTGCAAACCCTGCAACCTTTTCGCCGCCAACATATACTCGTTTCAACGCAGACTCACCATGGTCAAATACGCGAAGTGCTGATGGTGGAAGAAAAATTGATCCAATATCATTTGAATTGATGAAAGATCTAAGTTTCAGGAAATCCTTTCGCATCTCCTCACTAATCATAAAAATATGAAGACCTCTCATAAGTCGAATAATATTTTCTGAGAATGCCCCGATAAACGACATCGGAGACATGGATGCATGTCTCATCGGAAGTGATTTTACATTTGGATTTGGTTTGTAATTCTCTGAAAGAGCCCTGTTGCTGTAAACAACTCCTTTCGGGTTTCCTGTTGAGCCAGATGTATATATGTAAAGTCTGTGATCCTCATCTCCTACAGAAACAAGCTTCTCATTTATACTTTCACTTTCTATATCTTTGAAGAAATCAGCTGTAATAATCATCGTTGCTTTGCAATCTGACTGAATATAATCAACTCGTGCCTTAGGGTACTCCGGAAGCAACGGCACTACAATCCCGCCAAGCTGCATAATAGCCAATTCAGCAACAATATATTCAGAACATCTATCAAGAATAATAATTACCGGAGTTCCTTTTTCTACTCCTCTTTTAATAAGTCTTGTCTTTGTTTTCCCCACCAATTCTGTCACCTGACCATACGTCAAGGTTCTTTTTCCATCTTGATCAGTCAAACAATTTTGATTTGCGTTTTCTTCTGCGATGCGCTTTAGTTCTAGTACAAAATCATAATTCACCATTACAATCCTCCTTAGAATTTGCATTTTCCGATAAGCCTTACTAATACAATATATTTGAATTTTCTTCTGTTTCATCAGTCTTTCATCTAAAAATCAAACATATTTATATTTTAGCATTTCGGTCTACATTTCTCAATACAATTAAACATTTTTGAATGCTGAGGATTAGGGTTTCCTGATTGTTGCACCGAGCTTGAACTCAAATTAATATTTTCTCATATAGACAAATGAAAGGCCTCCGGGTTCTGTATGTTCTTTATAGGAACGATATCCCATTTTTTCATATAGGCGAATGTTAATCCAGCTTCTTGTACAGGTGTACAATTCTTTTGTTTCATCACGGCATATCAAATCCACTTGAGACAGCAATTTTTGTGCAAGTCCCTGATGTCTGTACTCCGGATGAATCATAAGTCTGCCAACCTCTTCCACTTCACCCTTTTTTCTATACCGAATTGCTCCAATTATTTCATCAGAATCATTTACAAGTTTCAAAGTATTCCAATCGGTAAAATTCTTCTCGTTTTCAGCCAATGTTTCCTGCAATGCTGGCACATCGCGACTTCCAATCATACTTGCCTCACTCTCAAAAGAAAGAAGCTGCAACTTGTATAATTCAGGTACATCTGATTTATCTGCACGTTCAATTTTCATGGTAAGCTCCTTCAAAACATATTGCTATCAAAACGCATCTCTGTTAAATACATCACTATTAAAATACATCACCTGAAAACACAGTACAAGTAAAATGTCATATCTATGTTGTTTTAGTTATATGATACTGTTTCTTCTCTCCATAATTGTAGTAGACTGCCATTCCCCAAATCGATCTTTTGCGATATTTTCTCGATAACCAATTACCCTAAAGCCACATTTTTTGTGAAGCTCGATGCTTGCCTGATTTACAGAAAATATTGCAGAATAAAGTGTCCAGTACCCTCTTTTTTCTGTCTCCTCACATAGTGTCGTCAACATTTTCATGCCGATTCCCCGATGTAAATAATCTTCATCCACAAATATACTAAGTTCCACAACTCCTCTATATGGTTCTCTCTTTGAAGTTGGTGCAATCATAGTATATCCGACTACCTTTCCATCAAGCTCATATACATATCTGCATTCTTTAATATGCGCATCATCCCATTCTTTGTAGCTCGGACAATCTGTAGTAAATGTCACATTTCCTTTTTTAAGGCTCTGCATATAAATACTTTTCATTTGTTCCCAATCTTCTTTTTTCATTTCGCGTAACATATGTATTCCTTCTTTCCACTAACATTAAATTTTATTGATTTATAAGCACTCACCAACTATGCCAAAAAAATTCAATCCCCAATAGATGTCCTTGATGAGAATACTGTATTTTGCAAAAATATCTTGAATTTCTTCTTTTGTGAAATACTTCTTGTATATCAGATATTCACGTCCATCGGATAGTTTTCTCTTCTCAATGTCCTCTTTATGTTCATCCTTGGCACGCCATTTGGACCATGTATTATCAATCAGAAAAATTTTTCCTCCCGGCTTAAGTAATTGTTTAACCTTTTTGAAAAACAGCTCTTCCTGTGCTGTCATAAAATGTCCAAGTACAAATCCAGAAAAGACACAATCATATGCCTGCAGTGTGGAAACCTCCTCCTTATTATTGGTATAGACTTTATTATTCCCATTAACATCTGCGCTAACATTCCACTTTAGAATATCTTCCTGAATAAAAGCAGATTGATTCAACAAATTATAGTATTCTGCACGATATTTGCACTTTTGAAGCATATTGGGTGAAATATCCAAAAACGTGAATTTTTCACAGTTCATATAATAGTATTGAAGCCAGAATCCTGTGCCGCATCCGATATCAATAACGTTTCCATTCCCGAATTTTGAAAGCATTTCCTGCAGTTTTGCAATATCTTTTTTATATACATCAGGCTTGCAGGAGGCTGGTCCTCCTCCCGAAAAAATAGCATCATACTCTTTAGCACGATCATTGTAGTAACACATCATGCTGTTTTCCACAGCAGCATGTTTTGCATATTTTACTGACTCAAAGACATTCTCCCATGGTATATTATCTTTCTCCTTAACTGCCTGTTCAACATTCTCGATTGCCTTCATTAGCTGAGTTGCCTCTAATATCTTTTCCTGTAAAAGCTGTTTTTGCAATTTTAGCGACATTTGCACTGTCGTTTCATGCTCCTGTATCTCCTTAATCTGTTCAACCGGAATTTCCAAATAGCGATAAGTTGCAATCTGCTGTGCCTGAAAAAGATTATTCTCCGAATAAAAGGTATGACCTTCTTTGTTAATATAATCAGGTTCTAAAATATGCTTTTCACGATAATATCGTAGTGCCCTTTTTGTCATTCCTACAATTCTTGCGAATTCATGAGGTTGATACCATGTTCCATTCATATGAAACCCTCCCTGAAAATTATGATATGATTATAATAGTATATGACGTCGCGGCATATGCAAGTGTTTTTTTTAATTCTATATTTTAAACCTGTTTTCTTAAAAAATCCTTATTTCAAAAATAGAAAACGTCATAATTATCACATACCTTGTGATAATTATGACGAATATTTTCGAAACGCTTTCTGCTCTTCCAACAGGCGCATTATGTGCTTCACATACCTTTTCCAAAATAGAGATCAATTCCATTTGCTATGCCATCAACTATTTTCTGTTGATAATCATCGGATGCCATAAGCAAATCTTCTTTTGGATTTGTCATATATCCCATTTCAACAATTGAAACAGGAACCTCGCACCAATTAATACCGCTCATAGTATCTGTTTCCCAGACATATTCTTTTTTACATCCCGTTGCTGATACAAGTTCGTCTAAAATATATGTAGAAAGTGCTTTACTTTCGCTGTATAAATCTGAATTGTATGGATTGGAAGCTGTCTGGCAAATTGTCATTGCACCATTTGCAGATGCATTTTCCGAACCATTTGCATGAATTCTGATAAAAGCATCTGCCTGGTTTTCATTAGCAATACCAGCTCTCTCTGCATTACTGATATTCACATTGTTGGTTGTTCGAACCATAATAATTTGATAGCCTCTGGCTTCCAATTCCTTTTGCAGCTTTAATGAAACCTTCAATGTCAATTCATATTCATATAAATCGCTTTTTACACCAGCCGTCCCGGCTGCCACCTCTGCCTTTGTTTCCTTCGCTCCGGGACCAATTGGTTCCTGGCTGGAATTTCCTTTTTGTTGATGACCTGCGTCAAGCACTATGAGATAGGTACTCTTTTTCTTAACCTTTTTAAGATATTGACTGGATATATAAAACACCTTATCTTCTAAAAGTATCCTGCTCCATTCTCCATCATCGGAAATCCTCTCAACACGAGTTCTTCTGTCTAATACCGTATATGTTTCTGATTCTGTAGAGGGTTCTGTTCTTACTCTGACATTATCTGTTGTTACTACTTCTTCCAATTTTTCTTCGTCTGAGCTGGCTTCTTCGTCATCCAAACTTACAATTGTCTCGTTAGAATTGACATTTGTTTTTTCTTCGTTTGAATTGGTTTCCATTTCATTTTGCGCAGTGGAATAATCTTCTGTATCATTATGCGCAGTGGAATAATCTTCTGCATCATTTTGTCCGGATAATGAATTTGTATATGTACCACAGGCACACAGTGACATTAAAGTAGAAACTATCAAAACACAACAACTAATCCTGCGTATCATCTGTACCCTTTATCTTTCTCATATTCTACAATAAGATCTTTATTTGCTATCTCAATATCAGACAAGCTCATTTCATCAAAATCATCCGGCTCGATTGTTCCTTCATACCAGCTGCATGAATCAAAATAGCTTTGAAGACTTTCGTCATTGAATTTTCTTCCATGCCGCGCATAAATTTCATTTCTTGCTATTTTACAGTCTTCTGCGGATAAGCCCGTCAAGTCTTTTCTGGATAATCTTTTCGTGCTGCTGTCACTTAACACATAACCATTATCAAACGCTTCCGTTTTCAAAATTTTCTCTCTTGTCGACTCCCTGCTACCCGCTTCTGTGACATTGTCCTCATGATTATAGGAATCCATATTTGCAGTTACTACATTTTTATATAATGCATCCAGTGTTTTATATCCATAGTAGCTCCAGGTTTTTGTATTCCACCAGCCACTTTCTACTCCTGAATCGACAGTAAATCTATTATTAGGAGTACTGTAATTTGTTACATCTACCTTTGTAGCTCCGTCTGATCCAGACATCAAATCTTCATATCTGATATACCAGTATACATCATTCAATTCATTATAGGACTCTTCATCATTTGAATAGTAGTTTCTAACCTGTGCTTTATATACTAAAAATAAATAACTATTCGTTCCCAAGTAATCTTCATCTTTAGAAGTAAGCAAATAATCTCCCATATATGTAAACGATTCCAAATCCTCGCCATCAGCCCAATCCTTTGCCATTTTGGCATAGTAAACATCTGTTGCCTGCTGTTGCATGGAATGGAATGCAGACTCATCAATTTCAGAGAGTTTTTCTATACAGCTTTCCAATCCCTTAACCTGATATTCTTTTTCCATTTCTGCAGGAATCTTTCCGAAATTCTTTACGTAATAATCAAGGTTACTTGAATCAATTGTTACTATAATAGTATCTCCATTGCGCAATCCACTTGTTTTATTACATTTGAAATCATAATTGTTTATTTCAGTGCCTGTATAATTAAGATTTGCTCTTCCATTCGGAGCTGTTCCAGCAAAATCCACTGTCAGGTCTGCAAATGCATCAAATGTATCAATTTTTTCAAGACCAGACACTGTGTAATCACCGTTTTTAAACTTCACCTTACAGTTAAGATATTTTGAGATTTCATCATCAATATTCCAAGTATATGCGATTACATCGCCATTGGAAAGATTACTGCTCGTATCAAGATTTAAGCTGATACTGTCTTCCAGCACATCTATTGGACTTGTCTTTTTGAGATAATCACCATATTGTTTCTTTGCGGCGTTAGAAAAAGAAATCTTAGAGCCATGTTTTGCTTCGATTGCATTCCAATCAATTATTACACCTGCTGTACCATACCCGTCATAGCCTTCTGCTTCTATGGTTAAGTATTTATCTAAATTAATTATTTTACTTGCATATACTTCAAAATAAACTACGTAAATCAACGCAAGTATTCCCACTGCAATACCTGCAAGAGCAGCCTTTGACATCGGTTTTTTCACTCTGGCTGCAATTGTACCGGTTTCCTCTGACACCCCACCTGCGCCAGGCATTTCATCTGCACCCGATACATCAGTTATCTCTACCGCTCCAACTGGCCCTGGGTTCACACTGTCACTATTATCCATAGGTGCACCGCATTTTTTGCAAAAATTTGCTTCATCGACATTTTCTGCGCCACAGTTTTCACAAAACATTCTATTTCCTCCTTAATCCTACAGTCAAAATGAGAATTATTTTCACTACAGTACTTTCAAAGTGAAAATTGTTTTCTCTGCAGTACATTATGCAGTCGCAGATTTACTATATCGGGTGAAAGCGGCTTATACACAAAATCATCTGCACCTGCCTTAATCAAATCCTTCTCCTGAATACTATCGCCATACTGAGTATTTGCAAGAATGCGAATAGCATTCCACTGGGAACACTGACGGATTCTCTTTACAAATTCAATACCGTCCATATTTGGCATTTGTATATCTGTAATGACAGCATCAATATCATTACGACTATCGAGAATTTCCAGTGCATTTACACCATCAGCTGCTTCCAGTATTTCATACTCTCCATCCAGGTTTTTCTTCAGTATTTCTCTGTTTATTTCTGAATCATCCACTATTAAAATTACCTGTTTACGACTGACATGCCCTGTTATCATGACTTCGGCCAATGTGTCAAATAGCATTTTATCATCTATTGGTTTGCTTAAATGTCTGTCCATTCCGGCTCGACGCGTTGCCATTATATCCTCATGAAATGCATTGGCAGTCATGGCTACAATCGGTATTGTCTGAGCATCTTTACGTTCCAGTTCACGGATTGCCAAAGTTGTTTCCAGGCCGTCCATCTTAGGCATACGAATATCCATCAATATCGCATCATAATAATTGTCCGATGACTTTGCAAACTTATCAAGACCAATCTCTCCGTTTTCTGCATGTTCAACAAGAATGCCTTTCTTTTCAAGAAGACGACATGCAATCATTGCATTCACCGGATGATCCTCACAAAGTAATATCCTCTTTCCGGACAGTTCTGCATTCCTTTTGGATATCATTCTTACTTCTTTCCATTCTCTTATCTGCTCATCTGTTGCTACCGGCATGACAAGAGAAAATGTAACTTTTGTACCTTCATCGAGTTTACTCTCAACAGAAATTGTACCACCCATCATTTCAACAAGCTCTTTAGAGATAATCATTCCGAGTCCGGTACCTTGTCTGGAATTCTTTTTACTAGTGTCCGCCTGTGAAAACATCTCAAAAATATGTGGGAGAAATTCCTCACTCATACCGATTCCGTCATCTTCTACGCATATCTCATCTGTAATAAGTCCATCCTGATAAGAAATATTTCTGATTGTCGCTGAAATATGTCCTCCCTCATGAGTAAATTTTACGGCATTTCCAAGAATATTCATCATAATCTGCTGTACTCGTCCAATATCAATGTACAGCATCGGGAAACTCACGCCTTCAATGTGATAGGATGCTTTTATTTGTTTTCCTTCAATCAATGGTTTAGACAATGCAATAATACTCTCAAAAAATGCATGTCCCTCACACACTGACGGATGTAGCTCAAGCTTTCCACTTTCAATTCTACTGACATCCAGTGTATCATTAATCAAATTCAGTAAATACTGCCCAGATAACTCCATTTGGGAAATATCCTGTTGAACCTTTTGGTCAGTCACAGAATCCTTAATCAAATTTGCCAGGCCAAGCATTCCATTCAGCGGTGTTCGCATATCGTGACTCACTCGAGACAGAAAATCACTTTTTGCCTGATTCGCTTTTTCGGCTTCAATTAAAGCTCTTTGCAAACGCTTTGTCTGTTCTATTCTTTCCTTGTCAACATCACGCAGTACACCGATTATTCTCTTTGGTGAATTGTCTTCATCATAATCAACCAATCCATACATTTCCGTCCAGCGATAAGAACCATCAATCATTTTCATGCGCAATATTACGCTTGCTTTTTTCGGTTTCTTCCTGCATTCATCAACGAATTTCTTCATTATCGAAATATCTTCCGGATGTACAACTGATTCAGACACATCATCTTTCAGGAAAAACTCAAGACCCTCTCTGCTAAGAGCATACTTTGTATATTTTTCAGAAGTAAACAGTTCCTTTCCGTATTCCCATTCTACAATTGCAACATCAAGTGCAGCCATCAATGTTCGATACCGCTTCTGTTCTTTCAATGCCAGTTCTGTCTCTTTTGAAACAGGCGTATGCACGACATAAAGCAATGCAAGCTCATCTTTGTGCAGTTGTGATTTTGGCATGACGTTAGCATCCATTCGTATTTTGACAATTTTCTGTGATTTCGTATACATATTGTAAACAAAGCTAATTTGTGTATGATGTTCCAATGCGTATAGAACGTGCTTCATCAGATTTCGTCTTTCTTCCTGTGGAATTTTTATGTCAGCTTCTTCATGAAGATCTGCCTGCATTTCAGCAGCGTCCCGATATCCCATCAGATGTGCATAACCCTCTGAAGCATACTCCATAACGACCCGATGTTCCTTCTTTATCCGATAAATCGCAGCTCCACCCGGAATAGATGCAAGCATTGTCTGTTCCTTAACACGGTTCGATTCAAGCTTTTGCTGCGTCTTTATCATAGCATCGCAATTTGAAAAGCATATATAGACTCTGAGACGTCTGTCCTTGCGTTCGACAACTGAAACCGACAGCTTATGCCATATGAGGTCTCCCGAGCTCCTAATCAGACGAACTACTGCATCTGTCTGATTTTCTCCCTTATACAACGTTGAAATCATTCTCTTGATTTCACCAAGATCGTCCACAAAAACCCCCTTCAGAACATTACTATAATGTTTCTGTTCCTTACGGTCGATTCTCATTTCACGAAAATAAGAATTGTTAAGATAGACAAGTGTTACATTTTCATCAATAACATCAAATATTCCTATACCTGCTGGTACATCATCTATCAAACGCTGCAGAAGAAGCGTTTTCTCATGTTCGCTTGTCTCATCTGCAATATAGATAATGTAGGAATCCACGCCATTCCATTCCACAGCCATTGCCTTGCAGGACAGATATTTTCCATTTCTCTCAACATGAGATTCTGTATACCGGTCATAGGATAACGACTGAATTTCATTGCTGCTGAGGATTGGAGCTTTACCTTCTTTCTTCAACGTGTCTATCAGCGACAAGCCCATAACTTTATCATATTCGGTAAATCCACACAGCTGTCTTGCCACATCATTTATATAGATAATATTTCTATTCTGTTTCTCGGCTACAACCACACCAACCGGAGAATCCTCTACAATACTGCTATATCGCATTGCCTCATCTGAAGGATGAGAAAAAACACAATAATACACCGGATATCCGTTTTCTTCACGAATCTTTGTAGCAGTGAGATGAATCCAAAGCACATTATTTGTTTTGTCATTGTATCTGTATGTTATGTCGATAGGCTGTCCTGTCGCAATGCAGCTCTTGATCGTTTCCATAACACGTTCTTGATCAATTGAAGCTATTATTCGATTCAGAAATTCACCTTTTCTGATTAAATCCTCTACTTCTTCTTTTGTCCACCCTCCAAGATTTGCAAATCCTTCTGTGAAATATTGAAAGTGTAATTCATCCGAGTAGTATAAAATAGCAACACCGCCGGGTATTTCATTCAGGAGGCTGTTTAACATCACTCCGTTTTCGTGTTCAGCGTTAATATCTATGATGACTCCAACAGTCCGCAAAGGCGTTCCATTATCATCTTTATAGTAGAAACCAAGCATGCGACACCAGCGATAGGTTCCGTCAACTAATCTGATTCGAAGCACAGTCTCTATACGTTCTTTCCCGCTTTTCGAATCTGTAAAAAACTGCATCAGCACTGGAATGTCTTCAGGATGAACTACATCGAGAGGACCACGATTATTCAAGATTTCCATTGGATCAATGGAGCTTAAAGCATACTGTTCATAAGCCTCAGAGCTGTAAAACGTTCCAGTCTGCAGATTCCATTCGAAAATAGCCGCGTCCAGTTCTTCTACTACCTTCTGAAAACGCTGCTTCTCTATTGCAATTTCTAATTCTCGCTCTTTTTCCTTTGTAACATTTGTTACTGCCGAAATTACAAGATAGGTATCGTCAGCATCCTGCTTAATTGCTGCATATTTTCTGGACAGCCATAGAACCTTTCCGTCCGGCAGAAAAAATCTGTGAGTAATTTCACCCTTTTCTCCGGTCTGAATGGCTTTATAAGTACCCTGTGTGATGAGTTCATAATCTTCCTCAGAAACACAGGCTTTATTTATAAGCGGCATATTAGGATAGTAATTTTCTGGAGATAATCCAGTGTTTTTATAAAACTGTTTGTTACCGTATACAAGTTCCTCTCCATTCTTTGAAAATTTAAATAAAGAGAGACTCGTATCCACATTTTCAGCAATCATTTCCAGCTGTGTTGACAACACCTTCTCATCTGTAGTATTCGTAACTGAAATAAATGCATACGGCAAACTTTCAACTGTAATATGTGCCATGTCCATCTTAACCCAGAGAACACTTCCATCTTTGCAAACAATTCGAAACTCGTGACTGACAGCTTTTTCACTCTGCTTAAACTCATTGACTTCATGGCGGACAATCATCTGATCCTCCGGCGTCAATATGAAATCAATTCCATTTGCTATTTTGGCATACTCTTCTTCGGTATATCCAACCATCTGATAGTAGGCCTCATTAAAAAAAATAAGCTCGTTCTTTTGTAAATCAAAAACACCTATACCGTATGGTGCAAAATCAGCTATTTCTTTTATATTATGAAAAACCTGTGTTTTATTGCTCATATTAACACCTCATCTGACTATACATTAAGCTTGCTAATATAGTATTATCTATCTGGAAATCGCAATAATTCATCTTGATTTTCCGTGCTTATCCATTTATTAATTATTTTTACATTTTCTTTCATTGTTTTTGCTGCATTCACTAAAGTTCTCGCAGCGATAGCAAACTTCGTTTGGAAGCTCTCCATAATTAAAATACTGTTCCAGATTTTGAACTGTAGTTGAAGCAATATTTTCCAAAGCCTCCTCTGTGAGAAAAGCCTGATGAGAAGTAACAATCACGTTCGGCATAGAAAGTAATCTTGCCATAATATCATCATCCAGAATATGCCCTGATTTATCGTTGAAGAATAAATCGCCTTCTTCCTCATATACATCTATACAGGCGGCTCCGATATGCCTGGATTTTATTCCCTCCAGTAAGTCATTAGCATTAATCAGCCCTCCACGAGAAGTATTTAGAATAATAACGCCCTTTTTCATTTTAGCTATAGAAGACTTATCTATCAAATATCTATTTTCTTCAGTAAGTGGACAATGCAGAGAGATCACATCACTTTCTGATAAGATTTTATCCATTGGCACATATTCTATATCCAGATCTGTTGCCGGAAACTTATCATATGCCAGAACTCGCATTCCAAATCCTTTACAAATATTGATAAATGCTCTTCCAATTTTACCAGTACCAACTATACCAATCGTTTTTCCATGAAGATTGAATCCGACCAAGTCATTTAAACTAAAATTGAACTCTCTCGTTCTGTTATATGCTTTATGAATTCTACGAACAGATGTCATAAGTAAAGCGATTGTATGTTCAGCTACAGCTTCGGGAGAATAAGCAGGCACTCGCACTACCCGGATTTTACCATGGCACGCCTTTACATCCACACTATCAAATCCTGCACATCTTAGCGCTATCATCTTTACTCCCAACTCATAAAGTTTTTCTACTACATCTGAGTCTACTGTATCATTTACAAATGTACATACAGCATCTTTTCCAGCAGCCAGCATCACGCTATCCTTATTTAGTTTTACCGGATAATAAGTAATCTCTATATCCTTTGGACAAATACTGCTAAATGATGCTTCATCATATGGTTTTGTATCAAACATTGCAACACTAATCATAAATCATTTTCCTTTCTGAATAATAGTTTCTGTACAATATCCTGCTCTCTTTTCATCAACGGAAATCAAATCCTTTTGTATAAGATGTATTCTCCTTTTATCCGTTCTATCGTAAAACGTTCGTTTTAGGAGTTAGCTGGCACAGATGATAAAAACAAACAGACCCCACCTTAATTGTGTATATATGCATGTCCGTCACTAGTTCCAAGTACAATGGTGTAGCTGTCAGTTTGTAGTTTATTATAGATGTATTTGCCTTGTATTGTGGACTGTGTGTCCTGTGCAAATTTTTCCATCTGCTGCTTTGTGATACCATCATTTAATGAAGTAAAGATATATTCGATTTCCTGCTGTACCATATCTGACGAGCTGTCAAAGTAAAGTTCAAACTCAACTTTTCTTATCGTTGCATCAGAATCAAAAAAATAATTAACATAAGAAGTTCTTTGTGTTGAAATAACCTTTTCAAACTGACAGGATGTATTTTTTCTTTTCTCTGCCGTATAACCAAACTCCGTCAACGCAGCTTCTATTTGATTGTAACTTTGTGTTATATTCTGAATACTGTTACTGCTATTTTCCAAACCCAGTGAAAAATCCGTAAGAGAAATAACGGAGAAAGCACCAAACACCAGCAAGGCTTTTTTCACCACTCTCCTCAAAATAGAAACAGATTTTTCAGTGATAACCTCTTTATCCATACCTGTGTATATTTTGCGTATTTTAACTTTTTTATTCCCACAAATGTACGTATAAGAGTATCTGTTTTCTTTTATCAGCTGTGGATGATTGTATTCTTTTCTGCTATACATCTCTGTAAAGAAAAATTGTCTTGCAAAATCCGGCTCCATATTCCAATTAATAAGTTCCAGTATGCCAAACAGATTCCTGATTCCATTAGCGCCTGAAACCTTTGAACCATCTGGCAGATTAGCTGCCATATATGCTGTCAGGGCAGCTTGTAAAGTCAAAGATTTCTCATTTGGTCTATTTGCTTTATTTGTAATTCTACCCTTGATTATTCTATTCGGCTGAATTATATACGCTGTTAATAAATCTGAAAGGAAACAATAAAACCCTATACCGAAAACAATTGCAAAAATCAGTACGATTCCCGGAATCAAAATAGTCATATTGTCGGAAACAAACGTACTTGTTACATCAAAAACAGATACAAGTGCCAAATGCAGTGTAAGGACACAAACACTTATTGTAAACATGGAAATCAGCCCAACAAACCCCCAAGCTCCTGCATTAAGTGCCTTTGTCCTACTTTCTACCGTAAAATTTGGAATTAAAACTGTATTATCATTTTGCACAACTGTTCTCCCTATTCTTTTTTGGCACCCTTTGGTTTTAGCCGAAGACTCATCCCCAGGCAGCGCATAAAGATAGAGCAATCTTGATTACATGCCTGGTCTGGTAGGCGGTGGCAATAAAATGTTGGATGGATTCTTTATGTATTTCTCTTCCTCTATTATCATTTCTCGGTGGTGTAGCTCCTCCAAACAATGCGGCAACATGTCTTACTCCATTCTCATAGACCGGGAAAATGTAACTCATGCATCCCGGCGTATGTCCAGGAGTGCTGACAACAGTAACTGATTTATCGCCACAATCAATTTCTTTGCCCTCAGATACATAGCAGTCCACGTCAAAGTTTTTCCATGTCTCCGGTCTGTCCGGTTTTGTTGGATGCTCACGCCAGAATACATCATCAACCTCAGAAAGATAAGTCTTTGCATGGTGATTTTCGACAAACCACTTTCCACATCCTGTATGATCAACATGCCCATGTGTCATAATGAATTTGTTTATATCTTTTGGATTCCAGTTCACACTTTCAATTGTCTCAAGTATTGTATGATATACTGCCTCATCCGGCCATATCCCATCAAAAATAACAATCCCTGCTTCAGTCTTCCACACAAAACAAGCTGTCTCCTTTTGTGCCACAATCAGCAGATCATCAAATATCTGTGCGTAGGTAAACCACGTCATATCCTCCATACGTTTAATTGTTTCAAATGTTAACTCTGGTATATTCTTCATCATTTATTTCCTATTCCTGCGCACCATTCTACACATCATTCTGAGCGTCACAAGTTCTCAAGGCACAGTATTCATGTAAGCATTTTCTCAAATAGTACCGTCTGCTCCTTCATACTGATTTTCCCAACTTTCCATCCCAACAACAGCAGTTCTTTCTTGAACTGTAAAAAGGAATGGTCAAGTGGTATGCCCGCAATCTCTCCAATTTCATCAAATGACAATTTTAGAGTAGACTCTTTACTGCTTGCAACATAGTTCCATAATTCACTGTATTTACTCATAGGCACCCTTTTTCTTATTACTCCTGTCCCATTTTTGTATTTTTCGAAATAAGGCGTTTTCTTCCTGCTGCCTGAACTACATTTTCAATTTCTTTCTTCACATCTTTTGCAATCCAGACTTGTGTTTTCGTTCCGCTTTCCATCAGTTCATTGGCTAATATAAGTGCTTTTTCATTATTGTTATAATCAATTTTTCCAATCTCTCTTAATGCCCACGATACAGCTTTTTTCACATGTTCATGCTGATTTTTAGAACATTCTCTAATTAACAGCAAATAGTCTTCCAAAGCCTCTTCACTTATTTTATCATCGTGAATTGCTGCTGATGCTATCAGTGTAAATGCTGCACGCACTTTATAAACTTCCGATGAACTGCTCCATGTTCTGATAAAGAAATCATAATCCTTTCTCTTAATAATTAAATTTTTACATAAACGATCACATAAGTCCCATGATGAAACATCACCCATTAAGCTCTCAATCTCTCCATTTGTAATTTGCTTTCTATCAAAAAGCAGCACTGCAAGAAGCTTTGCCTCGTGGTAGCCTGTCTCCCATAATTCATGTGCTAATTCATTTGATTTACCAATTTCTTTCGCCAAATTTCTTATTTCGGATGTAGATACTCCAATACTGCACTTTTCCGGTATCCCCATTTTGACTACATTTTCCTTATATTTTTCAGACGAACACCTTTGTAATTTTTCTATTATCTCTGAACAAGTCATTATTCTTCTCCGTTTTTCTTTAGATTCCCAATCCTTACTTACAATAGCTCACGCTGTTGTTATGTTAAGCTTACCCACCTCACGACTCATAATTTGAACTGCTTCTTTTATCTGTTCTTCTGACAAAGATGAATAATTTATAACAAATTCATGTTCACTTATATGATCGGGTTTATTATAATACTCTGACACTGCGCAGATTTTGATTCCATTTTTTTCCATAGTTCTAGCAAATTCCTTATCTGAACATGTAATGTTAAGACAAAGCAAAAAATGCAGTCCTGCATCTGCTTCCTTAATCTCTGCGTATGATGAGAGTTCACTGTTTTGAATTTCCTCTACTAATATATCTCTTTGCTTTTTATAAAAATTTCTCAACCTGTTAATATGTTTTTCAAAATATCCATCACTGATAAATTTTGCCACCGTCAGCTGAATAATTGATGTGACAGGACATGAATAAAAGGACATCTTTCTATAATACAGTTCCATCAAATGCTTTGGCAAAACCATGTAGCTGATTCGAACAGTATTTGCGATGGATTTTGAAAACGTATTTAGGTAGATTAGTTTTTCATTAACATCAATACTCATAAGCGTAGGAATCGGTTTCCCTGTCATTCTAAACTCACTATCATAATCATCTTCGATAATATATCTCTCATCAGCTTTGGATGCCCACCCTAACAACTCATACCTTCTGCTGATAGGCGTGATTTTTCCTGTTGGAAACTGATGAGATGGGGATATATGTGCCACCTGAACCTTTTCCTGTTCCAGTTCTTCTACGCTGATTCCATCTCGGTTAAGTGAAATATGTTTTACAGTTGCCCCACATACCTGATATACCTGTGAGGTCTTTTGAAATCCCGGATCTTCAACACCATAGATTTTATTCTGACCAAGAAGCTGTACTATCTGCCCATACAGGTACTCTGTTCCAGCACCAATAATAATTTGTTCTGGATCTACAAACATATCTCTGAATTCCCGCAAATGATTTGCAATGGCCTTCCTAAGAGCAAAAGCACCACCACTTGGCGGCTTAATAAGCAAATCTTCCTGATAATCAGATAAACACTCACGAAGCAGCTTTGACCAAACCGAAAAGGGAAACTGTCCCAGATTAATACGATTGCTGGAAAAATCAGCCATGTACCGTTCTTCAGCTGCTGCCATGATCATGTTTTCCTTATTGACCATAATCTGTTTCTTTGCCATAACGCTGTTAATATCTGCAACGAAATAGCCTTTCTTAGCTATGGAATAAACATATCCTTCTCCCATTAATTGATCATATGCATTTTCAATTGTAATTACGCTTATACCCAGATTTTTTGCAAAACTCCTTTTTGATGGCAGTTTCGCTCCTGATTTTATTTTTCTGGAAATAATATCTTTTTTTATGCATTTATACAAATGCTCATACATAGAATCTGACCCTATGTCTGCAAAAGAATATGTCAACATCGCTTAGTAATCTCCGCATCTGGACTTTCTGAATATATCCATTCTGACCATTTTAATATATCCAGTTTGATTGTACTATCTTACTTGTAACTTGTCCACAAGATAATTTACAAAAATCAATATTATGAAAAGAGGAAATAATTATGGAAAACGAACACTACGAATTAAACAAAAACCTGGCACAGATGTTAAAGGGTGGTGTAATCATGGATGTAACCACTCCGGAGCAGGCAAAAATTGCAGAAGACGCTGGCGCCTGTGCGGTTATGGCATTAGAAAGAATTCCTGCTGATATTCGAGCTGCCGGTGGTGTTTCTAGAATGAGTGACCCTAAGATGATTAAAGAAATACAGAAGACTGTATCTATTCCGGTTATGGCCAAATGTCGTATTGGTCATTTCACTGAAGCAAGGATACTAGAAGCGATTGAAATAGATTATATTGATGAAAGTGAAGTACTCTCTCCTGCCGATGATGTATATCATATTGATAAAACAACTTTCAATGTACCTTTTGTATGCGGTGCTAAAGATCTCGGAGAGGCGCTTAGACGAATCAGCGAAGGTGCATCCATGATCAGAACCAAGGGCGAACCGGGAACCGGAGATATTGTGCAGGCAGTCAGACATATGCGTATGATGAACAGAGAGATAGCACGCATCAAATCTATGCGCACAGATGAATTGTTTGATGCAGCAAAAGAACTTCAAGTATCAATCGACTTAGTAAACTATGTACATGAGAACGGAAAACTTCCTGTTGTAAACTTTGCAGCCGGTGGAGTGGCTACTCCTGCTGATGCAGCTCTTATGATGCAGCTTGGTGCAGAGGGTGTCTTTGTAGGATCCGGTATCTTTAAATCTGGAAATCCACAAAGACGTGCAGACGCGATTGTTAAGGCTGTAACAAACTATAGTGATTCTGCTATGCTCGCATCTCTTTCAGAAGACTTAGGCGAAGCCATGGTTGGAATTAATGAACAGGAAATTGAGCTTCTTATGGCAGAAAGAGGAAAATAATGACGATTGGAATATTAGCAGTTCAGGGGGCTTTTCTCGAGCACGAAAAAATGCTTGACAGATTTAATATCGACTATATTGAGTTAAGACAAAAATCTGACTTAATAAATAAAATTGACGGTCTTATCCTTCCCGGTGGAGAAAGCACCGTACAGGGAAAACTACTAAAAGAGCTTGATATGTATGACATATTAAAAGAGAGAATAGATGAAGGGCTTCCGGTTCTTGCAACCTGTGCGGGTATGATTCTATTAGCCGAAACTCTTTCAAATGATGACAAACACTATTTTCAAACCATGCCAATAACTGTGAAAAGAAATGCCTATGGAAGACAACTTGGAAGTTTTCACACCACTGGTCAATTCGGAAATATCGGTGATATACCTATGACATTTATCAGAGCACCTTATGTTGAATCATATGGTGCCAATGTAATACCGCTCGCGACTGTAAATAACAATACAGTTGCTGTGCAGTATCATAATCAAATTGCTCTTGCCTTTCATCCAGAGTTAGATGATGATCCTAAAGCATATATTCTTTTTATAAGTTTAGTCAAAAAGTTCTCTGCCTTACCCTCATTTCATACATGGTAAAATGTATGAAATAGGTCATCAAAAATCCAGGCAAATCTCTTTTTGATTTCCTGTTGCTTCTCAGAGCGAATCAAATAAACACCTACTCCAAAACAGATAAAGGAAATTAGAATGGCTTCTATTCTTGTAAACATATTGCCCTCGATTCCACCCGTAAAAGCGGCATGCAAAATATCTACAAAGGCATGTACAATAATACCCGGTAGAAGGTTACCGGTGCGCAGATATAATGCACACAGGATAACACCTGCTCCAACAGCATAAACGACCTGCGATAATGTATCTGCTATCGGTACACTCCCAATGTTAGACAGATGTATAACACCGAATGCAATCGAAGAAAAAATCGTTCCCTTAAGAATGACGTTGGATTTGTTCTTCCACTGATAGAGATAGTTATTCAGCACTACGCCGCGACACAAAACCTCTTCAAAAAGTCCGGGGGCAAACCCGGTCAGAAGTGCTGCAAAGAGTCCCTCTAATCCTACAAACTTCTGTCCTAAAAAGAACAGACTATCTGTTATGTTCACTAAGCCAAAGATAATTGCAGGCCATCCAAAAATCAGAATTTCTTTCCACGATCCAATCTTACGAATACCAAAGGTCCACTCCTTCATAACAAATCTATGTATAAAAACCATGACCAGAAATGAAAAGCAAATACGTGTAACGCTATATACATAGTCATTGGAAAAAGTGGCCATATCTGAAATTCTGTCCCACAGGAAATAGTAAATCACATTTGAAATCAAGACCGCCAAAAGCGATACCACTATCAACATTACAATTGGGAATACAAGAGAAAACGGAATTGGCCATTTCAGAATCCAGTGTTTTCGCTGCCGTACATTTCCCTGATGTTTTTCCTTTGATATACTCATTTTAATAATTCTCCCTTCCCTAATTACGAACCTATGCATAAATAGAACTGATGTTTGCTGACTTTTAGAATACAGTAAAAGTAAAACGACATCCAATATTACAGCTTCAATGCTCCCTTCGGACATGCATCAATACACTTCATGCACAGAATACATTCCGTCGCATTATGACGCTTTCTGGACGGATCAGGTACATCCACCTCCATCGGGCATATCTTCTTGCACTTTCCACAGGACACGCACTGTTCCTGGTTGACTCTAACACGCATCCAGGCAAAGCGGCTGGCTAGCTTCAGAAATATAGTAATCGGACAGATATATTTACAAAAGGCTCTGTTATCATGGAACACAAATGTCAGTGTGATACCCACAGCATAATAAATGATATTGCACACAATAAAGCTGACAAACATAATATGCTCCTTGTCCGGCACCTGAAAAGCGAACAACGCACCCACAAATAGGAGTGACATCACGAAGACAGCATAACGAATCCACCCATAGCGTTTTCTTCTCTCATCTCCTGTAGTCAGGTCATGCTTCGGTTGCTTATAGGGAAGCAAATCAAGAACCATTGCCGTCCAACATGCGAATCCACACCAGCCTCTGCCAAACACAAGCGGTCCGAAAATTTTCGCCACTACATAATGAATCGTCGCCGCTTCAAATACACCCAGAAAGAGATAGTACCAGAAACCCTCAATCTGCATGTTTTCCTGACAGATGATTCCCAGATAGACCAGCATATACATTCCTACTCCAAGCTGTACGACTAATCTGGCATGCTTATATTTTCTTGTAAAAAGGAATAATCCCAGTGCCAGAAATATGCCAATATAAGAAAAGTTAAATAAATAAAAGATATTGTCCAGACAAAGCCACAATATGACAGCAATTGTTTCAAAAATTGTAAGCATAATAATTGATGACAAGTATTTCTTTAGTGTTTTCATGTTCCTGTCTTCCCTTCGTAGAATTATTTATATTAGGTTTGTAACTACATGTCTCTAAATGAATTTAAAACTGTATATGAGGATTACTATTCTACCGGCTGCTTAGCCCGTGAAATCTCCCATTTTATTTTGTACTAAATTCTGATACAGTACCAAAAAGAGGTGCTATTTGCACCTCTTCTATCCTCTCAAATAACATCCACTTATTTCTCATTCACTTACTATTACAGACCTGTACATCAATCCCGTTATTATTTATCAATTGGTGTCACTGTTCCTCAATGTCCACTTCTATTCCACTTGGGTTATTATCTATGGTTCCAGCATACACATTCGTTATTATCCAGAAGATAATATACCATAGAATTGTCCTTTTTTCAATCAAGTAAAAATTATATTACAGTTTCATCCCAAGCCGTCAACACTCAAATAGATGATGCTGTACAAAGGAAATATAGAACCTGCAAAATTGGACTACTTGAACATGATTGGAGCAGCTTCCAGCGGAATGCAGAAAACCACCCAGCTCATGATAAAGGCGGCGTTGTTTAACACAAGGCATATGGTTTGACGTTTACTTTAAACCTTTTTGGGTTATACTTTACATTTCATATATTATCTATTAAAATACATTTATAAACTTGACGAGGTGATAATATCCGTCATATCTGATATTGTTTATTCGCAAATATAGATATGCAGTGGAAAAGAAGGATTAAAGAGATTAATACAGAATGCTTTAGCCATATAGATGGCTTATTTTGTATTTCTCTTTTTCTTCTCTCCACTGTTTTTTTATATTAGGAATTTGCCAACATACTATTTATTATTGTGGCGACACCAAAGTTTTAAAAGCAATTAATATTATTAAATAAGAAAGGCATGGTAATCGAAATGAAAAGACCTTACGTACAAGCTGTTGGTATCAACAAACAAGAGGAATTAACAAAAGAACTTATGAATCATCTTTCACTCTTTCAGAAATATCGCGGAATCGCTGGAATTATGCTAGATGGAGGAATCTCACGTGGATTTGCAGATTCTTTATCTGAGATTGATGTTGTCATTTTCTTACATCAAGAAGAATTTGATAAATATAAAAACGCTTCTACTCCAACAGCTCTAGGCATTACAATGATCGATAATTATTTATATGATATTAAATTGAACAGCTACGAAGAAGAATGGAATCGAAAATATGATCAAGTTGGATTATGGGATATGTCCTATGCAAAAATTCTATATGATCCAAATGGAGAACTCCAAAAATTATTTGATTACAAACTAAATGTCAAAATAGATTTCATGAATGCAACAGGTGAGTTATTTGATGCGTGGTGGCATTATCGCCTAGCTGGTGATATTTGGGTGAAACGTGAAGACACAATGCAAGGACATTTCGTTTTGAATGAAGGAATTACTCCTTTATTATCAGTGCTCTATATAATTAATCAAGAATTTGTTCCTCATGAAAAATGGATTATACATATGAGTCATTCTTTAAATTGGTTACCCACCCATTACGAAGAACAATTATCAAAAATTATATGTATTATGGATTCATCTATCTCAGGTTTACTACAAAGGCAACAAGCATTTGAACGCTTATGGAATGAATTAAATACAAAGCTTTGTGATTTACTATCATGTCCGAAAGGAATTAACGCCACTCAATTATCTTCTTATAATGGAATATTTGAGCTATATCAAAAAGGTAGTATCAGCCTATCTGAATGGAATCTTTCTCATTCTCTTGGCGATTTAAATTATGATCCACTTAATAAACTTGCTAAAGTTGAAAACAATAACATTATTTTCCGATATGATATATTGGATTCTCTATCTGAAAATGATATGTATTCTTGGTTTTATGAAATAACAAATGCGATTAAACTAAATCAATAAACTACGTTCTTGCTTTAGAAGCTGCACTATTATACGCATAAAATCTTCTAAGTCTTCTATCCTCCATGCGTGAAGCATCAGCCGCTCCGTTACAAGTTCAACATTACTTATATCAACATTAGCATTCATATATGTTCGATTTCCTTAGAGGATACACTCTATTAGCGTGTCAGCTCTGCTTCAAACAGCATAGGCTGCCCATCCTGTCCACTGAGTGCTATTCCGTAGACCCGCTCCATACCGTTTGCGTCTACATAGGAAATACCCATATTGGGGATATCACCTGCAAAGACCAGGCCCACCACCAGTGGTTTTTCCGGTGTCAACATCTCAAGCGAGTACATCTCATTTTCGCTGAATACCATTGTTCCCTCCTCGTTCACATTGTCTATGTTCAGAGAAAGCACGCGAAAGTTCTTCACGACCATATCCGTTGAAAGCTCTACTTTCACCTGATACTCCGTGTCGTCTGCAATAAACTCGAAGAAGTCCTGCGGCTGAGCAAGTAGCTCTTCATT
>CAZOHM010000012.1:0-72733 GCA_964579795.1 uncultured Lachnospiraceae bacterium
TCCTTTGTAGGCATTGCTACACCAACAAGTCCGCCTGCTGCTGCAGTGTCATCTGCTGCAGGTGCTGCTTCCTCTGCTGCAGGTGCTTCTGCTTCTGCTTCTGCTGCAGGTGCTGCTTCCTCTGTTGCAGGTGCTTCTGCTGCTGCAGGTGCTGCTGAACTTCCACAACCTGTAAGCATTGCGGCGATCATTGCTGTGCTCAGTAATACACTAAGTAATTTTTTCTTCATTTCTTAAAAATCCTCCCTTTAAATAGAATTTAGTTACTTGTTACATTTAGAAGTTTATCATGAATGAAATAGTACAAATTTGTGAATTTCTTGATTTTTTTATTCAATTTTTTTGGCAAAAAAATATACTAGCATTTTTTTGTCAAATACTAGCACATTTTTCATATCCATATTAATACTGTCTGTTTGAACTGCTACTCTGATACATTCATATACACATCATCCTTTATATGAAATCCACTGTCAATAACTGTATCATCCATATTTTCCTTTGTAACCCTTACAGGCTCCAGCTTGACATAAGGAATATTATATGTTCCATCAAAGAAAGTATACGTATCTGTAATTTCTTCATGCTTTGCAAGTTGTACTGCGTATTCTGCAGCTGTTTTCGCAAGTTCTTCTACCGGCTTGTATACTGTCATCAGCTGCGTACCTTCAACAATTCTCTGACATGCTTCCAAATCCGCATCCTGTCCTACAACCGGAATCTTTCCTGCCATTCGACGCTCAGAAAGAGCACGAATTACTTCTCCGGCAAGACTGTCATTTCCGCACATAATTGCATCTGCTGAAGCTATCATATCAAAGTGCTCGTTGACATAGTCATATGCCATTTCTGCTCTCCATGCATCACAGTGATAACAGTCTAGAATTGTACCATGGTAGCCATCACAGACTCTCTGGAATCCTTTCCCTATCATCTCCACATTGTAATCAGTTTCAGGACCAGCAATCATGGCAACATTTGCGCCTCTTCCTACTTTTCCAAAAATTGCAGCCGCCATTAAGGCACCAACCTCTTCATTATCAAAAGAAATAAAAAGATCTGCATTGGCATTCCGAACAACCCTGTCATAACAAATGACAGGTATCTCTTCCTTTTTAGCTTTTGATATTACATTTCTCAGCTTTTCTGCATCAATTGGAATCACGACAATCGCATCCATCTTTTTTTCAATAAAATAATCGATTTGAGCAATCTGTTCATCAACTTCCCCATTCGCTGTTTGCACATTAACATCAGCACCCAGTTCTTTTGCTGTTGAAACAAACACATCTCTATCACGCTGCCAGCGTTCAATAATAAATGAATCAAAACATAAACCAATCTTTAAGCTTGACTCCTCTGGTGTATTGACCTTTTCCTGCTGAGGCTGCGTATCCTGACATCCCGTCAGGCAGAGTACTGCTGCAAAAAACAAAGAAACCAATTTTGTCTTCACTTTCATACTGATCGCTCCTCCTTAAATTCTGTAGGTGTCACACCGACGTTTTTCTTAAAAATACGGCTGAAATAATTTGGATCAGCATATCCAACCTCACCACATATTTCTTTCATGGAAAAAGAAGAATTCATAAGCAGCTGTTTTGCTTTCTCGATTCGAACAGCAGTCAAATACTCAATAAAATTTTCTCCAGTTTCTTCTTTAAAAAGCTTACTGAAATAATATGGACTGATATCTACTTCACGTGATACGTCATCAAGTGAAATATCGTTATTGTATTGCTGAAGAATGTATGTCTTTGCTTTTTCAATTGATGAACTGCATTGTTTTTCTTTACTCTGCACTATATTTTTGCAAGAACTCGATATTTTTGACAAAAACCATGTCTTAATCTCATCAAGTGACTTCATTTCCAGAATCGTAGGCAGATAATCCTGTCTGGAAAGAAAGTGATAAGTCATACCACCTTCAATATAAGCAATATGCTCTGCCCACAAAACAAACTCCAATACCTTCAGCTTAATATCCGATATATAGTCTGCATACTTTTCTATCATCCAGTCAAAGAAATGATTGGCCGCAGTCAGTGCTCCATTTTCATCCCCTTTTTCTGTCATTTCAAAGAGTTCTCTTTCTGTTTTAATTGGATAATCCTCCTCATAAGCAACAGATACAAGAATATCCTTTACATGAGCAATTGTTCCATCTGTGTTCCTAAGAGAGTGCTGTGCTTCTTTATATGATTCCATACACTCCTGCAATCTAACAGTAGAACCTATACCAGCACGGAATCTTACATCTATGGAGGAATTCAGTTTCTTAACCATTTTTCTTGCCTGCTCAATAACCTCAATTCGCTCATTATAATCAAGCTCCGGTTTATCACTTGGTACATAAATAATTACTCTGTTTGCCATCACAGAGCCTACAATACATGGAAAGAAATCCTTAACTATTTCGCGCAATTCCTTATAATTGGACTGTGTGCGCACGCCTGCCCCAACAATGTTTGTCAGATGATTCCCTTCCTGACTTTCTCCGCACTCCAAAACAATGACAAATCCATAATCCTGTTTGACACCTATAAGATTACGGAAATTATCAATTTCCTCCTGACAATTATCCTGAAACATAATCGTGTAAATCATATTATTTTCGATAATAGGAACGACATTTTCCAGCTTTTCTTTAATCAGAAGATCATTTTTACGTTTCTCTCTTTTCTGATCAATTTGCTCCATTGCACGCATCAGAACTTCAACAATACGTTTCTGCTCAACTGGTTTTGTCAAATACTCCATTACACCAAGATTGATCGCTTCTTTTGCATAATCAAATTTATCGTAAGCAGACAGCACAAAAAAGATAATCAAATCATTTGCCTTTCTGATTTCCTTCATGGCATCTATTCCATTAATTCCAGGCATTTGAATATCCATGAATGCAATATCCGGTCGAAAGGTTTCTGCAAGTTCAATCACACTTCTTCCTGTATTTGCAGAAATCACCTGACATTCGTCTCCAAAATGCTTATCAATTATGAATTTCAAGGAATCAATCACAATTCCTTCATCATCTGCCAGCAAAATTTTGTACATATATTTTCCCTCTATTCCATCGGTATTCTGATTACAACTTCTGTTCCTTTATTTTCACCTTCGCTCATAATTGCGAATACATCATCTCTTCCATAACATAGCTTCAATCTGGATATTACATTATTAAGACCGATTCCATTGGAATCCGGAGAGTCATTGACAGATTCCGTTTCCTGCATGCGGATTTTTCTCAAGACCTCTTCAGATATTCCTATCCCGTTATCTCTTACACAAATACATACCACATCATTCTCACGATACACTGACAGTGAAATCAATCCCTCCCATTCAATTCCTCTGATACCATAATTTACACTGTTTTCCACTATTGGCTGTAAAATCATACTTGGAATTC
Source organism: uncultured Lachnospiraceae bacterium (assembly GCA_964579795.1). Taxonomy (GTDB): domain Bacteria; phylum Bacillota; class Clostridia; order Lachnospirales; family Lachnospiraceae; genus JAEYFP01. The sequence continues at coordinate 3,413 of CAZOHM010000012.1, forward strand.
GTGTTGTGAGCAATGACTCATCAATCTTCTTTTCAAAATGAATCGTGCCAGAAAAGCGCACATTCAAAATATATATATAGCTGTCAACCAGCTCAATTTCTTCAGCAATAGAAACATTATCATGATTCTTTTTTACATTATACCGGAAAAAATCAGCCATGTTCTGTACATACCTGTTTGTTTTATCTGCCCCTTCCATCATTGCAAGCTGTGCACCTGCATTAAGCGTATTAAACAGAAAATGCGGATTAATCTGAGCCTGCAGATATTTCAGCTTTGCATCCTTTAAATGCGCCGCAAGCATAAGCTCTTTTTCCTTCATAGCACTTTCCATTTCCATTCTTTCTCTAATCTGGTCAATATATTCTCGAATACTGATAAGCATCTGATTAAACGCAATTGTCACAACACCAACCTCGTCTGTAGATTTCGTTTCCAACAGTTCAACATCCAAATGTCCTTTTGCAACCTCATTCGCTCTTTTAGACAACTCTTTGAGCGGGTTCGTAATTGATCTGGTCACGAAAATAATCAAAAGTGTATTTCCCAAAGTAACTGCAACAAGAATTGACATACAGAGAATTTCTGAATACTTCAGTGATGTAAGAAGTGTTTCGTAGTTTGTAGAATTTCTCTTGAACTGTTCATTGTTAAGACTATAAATATATGTACTAATATAAGAAAACAGCTTTGTTGCTTCCCCATAACCACTAATATACTTTTCTGTATTTCTTCCGCGCTTCGCCTGCACTGTTTCATCTGTAATTACCAGATAGGTTTCCGACATGTTACGAATACTTTTTTCCATCAGCTTCATGTCATTATCCGTTGTAATTACGTTCAGCTCTGCCAATTGTGTTGAATAGTCCTGTACACTTTTATAATACAATCCAAGCGCATCCGTACTTTTTGTTTTTAAATAATCGGTCATGCTGTTCTGTACACTTTCCAGCGTTTCAGACATGTCATTTAAATTGACATTGCTAATGTATATCTCGTCAATTTTTCCAATCATCTGATTCAGACTATAGTATACGTACAAATTAACCCCAAAAATGATAATGGAGGTGAAAATAAATACACAGATTAGCTTCGTCTGAATTGTGAAATTTCGAATTGTCTTTTTACTCCTCATCTTTATCTTCACTCCTCAGATATTTCTTTACATTATCAGCATTAATCAACGTAAAATCTACCGAGTAATAATCGCTTACATGACCGGTATTCACATATTCATTCAGTGCTTCCACGCAGTATCTCCCCATCTGCTCAGTATTTACAGTAATCGTTGCAAAAATAACGTTTCTCTCAACTGCGCGTAGGATTGTATCAGAATCATAATATCCGATAATTGCTGTTTGCCCAACCTTATTCTGATCTACAACCATCTGATATACACTTGTGGTATTTAATTCATTCAGACAGACTACAACATCCGGATGATATTGTTCAAATACGTCACGAATAGACTCTTCCGCACTAAATGGACTGTCATTACTGATCTTGGCAATTTTCATATCTACCTTATCCTTGTCCAGCTGCTCATTTTCCAGTTCATCCTGTATGGCGGAATAAATAATATTCTGAGACGGATCAGAAGAGTTGGAATCCATTAAAAGTAATACCTGACAAATGCCCTTTGTATCGGCAGCCACACTGGAAATCAGTTTTCCATATTCACTTCCGAGATTATAATTACTGATTCCGACATAACTTACTCGCGGTGTTCCCATACAGTCATGCAATATTGTAACAACAGGGATCCCCTTTGCATTTGCTTTGTTAATCAAAGCTGTCGTTTTGTCACTCTCGTCTGCCTCAAGAATAATTCCGTCAACATTTGAATCAATTGCAATTTCCATAAGATCTGCCTTAGAAAATTCCACAGAAAGATTCTTCCCAAGACGTTCAACATAAACACCTGATTTTTCGCCTGTTTCAACCATCTGGTCATAGACAGTATCCCAAAAAGTATCACCAATATCCTTTGTTATCAAAACATACTGGCGCTCATATTCATTATACTGCTCATTTGGCAGCTTGCTGTCTGATATTCTCCACTGAAAATAAATCAGACCAAATAAAGTAACAAGTAGCATAATAACCGTCACTATAGCGAGTATGAAGGCATCTATTTTTTCTCTTTTAGAAAAGCAACTCTTCCTGTTTTTCTCCATGTATAATTTCCTCGGATTATTCTAAAGAAGACTCAGACAGTAGTCCGGGTCTTCTTTTATTGCTATATCCTGTTAATTTTCTGTATCAGCATTCCCATCTGATTTAACACTTTCACCTGGTTCAACGCTTTCATCTAATTCAACGCTCTCACCTGGTTCAACACTTTCGCCGGGTTCAACGCTCTCACCTGACTCAACGCTTTCATCTGATTCAACATCTGGCTCGGGTATTCCCTTTGCTTTACGGAATATTTTCATGAACTCCTTACCTGTAATGCTTTCTCTTTCCAGCAAATACTCGGCAAGTTCATTCATCAGTTCACGGTTTTCCACCAAAAGTCTCTTTGCTTCCTCATACGATTTGGAAAGTACTTTCATAATTTCCTCATCAACTTGTGCTGCTGTCAAATCACTGCATTCCAGCACTGTTCTGCCACTCAGATATTTATCTTCAACAGATTCAAGCTTTACAAGACCAAATCGGTCAGACATACCATACTGTGTAATCATGGATCTTGCCAGTCCGGTTGCCTGCTCAATATCATTAGCTGCTCCCGTTGTAATGGAATTGAAAACAATTTCCTCAGAAGCACGACCTGCAAGTGCTGTTACAATTCGCTCCTCAAGCTCCACTTTTGAACGCAGATGCTTTTCTTCATCAGGTACATACCACGCATAACCAAGAGCACCCATCGTTCTCGGTACAATTGTAATCTTTTGAATTGGATCTGTATTTTTCTGGAGCGCACTCGCCAGAGCATGACCGATTTCATGATAAGAAACAATCTTCTTTTCTTCCTTGCTCATAATACGGTCTTTCTTTTCCTTACCCATCATAACAACTTCGATTGCTTCCAGCATATCCTTCTGGTTGACAAATTCCCTGCCGTTCTTGACCGCGTTGATGGCAGCTTCATTTACCATATTCGCAAGATCGGATCCAACTGCTCCTGCTGTTGCAAGTGCAACCTCTTCCAAATCCACCGTATCATCCAGATGAACATCTTTGGAATGAACACGCAGCGTTTCCTTTCTTCCTTTCAAATCCGGCTTGTCAACAATAATCCTTCGGTCAAAACGACCTGGTCTGAGTAGCGCCTTATCAAGAATTTCCGGTCTGTTTGTAGCAGCAAGTATCAAAAGACCTTTTGAAGCGTCAAATCCATCCATCTCAGAAAGAAGCTGGTTCAATGTCTGCTCACGTTCATCATTTCCACCACCGTATCTGGAATCACGACTCTTTCCGATGGCATCTATTTCATCTATAAAAATAATACATGGTGCATTTTTCTGTGCTTCCTTAAATAAATCACGAACTCTTGAAGCGCCTACACCGACATACATCTCTACAAAATCAGAACCTGCCAGAGAAAAGAACGGTACATGTGCTTCTCCTGCAACAGCTCTTGCCAGAAGCGTTTTACCTGTTCCGGGAGGTCCTACAAGCAATGCTCCCTTTGGCAGCTTTGCTCCGATTTTAACATATTTGCCCGGATTATGAAGAAAATCGACTACCTCTTGCAGCGATTCCTTTGCTTCATCCTGTCCTGCAACATCCTTAAATGTGATACCTGTCTCTTTTTGTACATAAACCTTTGCATTGCTTTTTCCAACGCCCATCATACCGCCGCCCTTGGACATCCGGCGCATAACAAAGCTCAAAATAATCCATACAAGTACAATCGGAAGCACATATGACACTAATATAGAAATAATCATAGCAGAGGAATCAGTCTCCTCCTGCTCGAATTTCACTCCTGCCTTTAACAGTCTGTCCGGAAGCTCCGAATCATCAACTCTAACTGTATAATAAGTCATGGAAACATATGCGTTTGGCTGTTCCTTTGGCGTAATTGTTATTTTATCCGAACCAATCTTTACACTATCAATTGCTCCACTATCAATCTTTTCGATAAACTCGTCATAGGAAATCTTTTGATTTGAAGCATTTGACAAAAAGCTCCTCATGTAAGAAAGCAGCAAAAGCATAACAATCGATGCTACAAGCAGGATAAGCAGTGTTTGTTTATTCTGTGGCTGATTTCCTTTATTATTCTGATTATTGTCAGAATTTTTGTTATTGTCCATATTTCTCTCCGTTTTCTATATTCTCATCATTCTTATGGATTTTGTTCTATATTATTATAGAGATTGTTTTGGGATAAATCAATATACTCTTTATGAAAAAACAGGTGCAATTCTAAACCTGTTCTAAATTTTTTCTTTATTTCTGTTTTTTTTTTCATTACTGACTGGATTTTTAAATGCGAATCTACTATAATAGGAACGTCTATAGAGAAAAAGCTAACACGGTGCAAGGGCGCGCCGATTAATTATTTGCGCCCGAAGGCGCAGTTGTGGAGGTTTTTATGTCAGTAAAATATGTATTTGTTACAGGTGGTGTTGTATCAGGATTAGGCAAAGGTATCACTGCCGCTTCTCTCGGAAGACTGTTGAAAGCCCGTGGCTACAAAGTGACCATGCAGAAATTTGATCCTTATATTAATATTGATCCGGGCACTATGAATCCGATTCAGCATGGTGAAGTATTTGTGACTGAAGACGGTACAGAAACAGATTTGGACCTTGGACATTATGAGAGATTTATAGACGAAAATCTTGATAAAAACTCAAATGTCACTACCGGAAAAATTTACTGGTCTGTTCTTCAAAAGGAAAGACACGGCGATTTTGGTGGTGGTACAGTTCAAGTCATTCCTCATATCACAAATGAAATTAAAAGCCGATTCTATCGCAATACAACAGATGAAGATATACACATTGCCATTATTGAAGTGGGTGGAACTGTGGGCGACATTGAAAGTCAGCCATTTTTAGAGGCCATCCGTCAATTCCAGCATAATGTTGGCAGAGATAATGCCATTCTCATACATGTTACTCTAATTCCTTATCTGCGTGCCTCCCAGGAAATGAAGACCAAGCCAACTCAGGCAAGTGTCAAAGAGCTGCAGGGAATGGGAATTCAGCCGGATATTATCGTTTGCCGGAGTGAGCATTCTCTTGATAAACAAATAAAAGACAAAATTGCGTTGTTTTGTAATGTTCCTGCTAATCATGTACTACAAAATCTTGATGTGGAATATTTATATGAGGCGCCGCTTGCAATGGAAAACGAACATCTTGCACAGGTTGCCTGTGAGTGTCTGCATCTGGAATGTCCGGTACCAAACCTTGCTGACTGGCAGGCAATGGTAAACAATTTGAAAACACCGACAAAAGAAGTCAGCATTTCACTTGTCGGAAAATATATTCAGCTTCACGACGCATATATCAGCGTTGTAGAAGCACTCAAACACGGTGGAATTAACCAGCATGCAGTTGTGCATATTAACTGGATTGATTCCGGAACAGTAACTGTAGAAAATGCATCCACTCTGCTTGGTCATTCAGATGGAATTATTGTACCAGGTGGTTTTGGTGAACGTGGTACCGATGGAATGATTCAAGCAATTACCTATGCAAGAGAGCATAACATTCCTTTTCTCGGACTATGTCTTGGTATGCAGCTTTCAATCGTAGAGTTTGCAAGAAATGTTATAGGCTATCAAGATGCCCACAGTATAGAATTAAACCCGGCAACTACACATCCTGTCATTGCATTGATGCCGGATCAGAACGGTATTGTCGATCTCGGCGGTACACTCCGACTTGGCTCCTATCCGTGCGTGCTTGATAAAAAATCAAAGGCTTATGCGCTTTATAAACAGGATACCATCCATGAGCGTCACAGACATCGTTATGAAGTAAATAACGAATACCGCGATGCACTTACTTCGCATGGTATGCTCCTGTCAGGTATTTCACCTGATGGTCGAATTGTAGAAATGTGTGAGCTTCCAGATCACCCATTTTTCGTTGCTACACAGGGCCATCCGGAGCTGAAATCCAGACCAAACAGACCACATCCTCTGTTTAACGGATTTATAGAGGCAGCATTAAAAGCCAAAAAATAGAATATCTAAGGAAGACCCATGGTATTTAATTCATATTTTTTTGTGCTGTTTTTTTTGCCAGTTGCCGTAATCGGCTATCATATGATAAACAAAACAAACCACTTTGATTTTGCAAAGGGCTTTTTGCTGTGCATGTCATTGTGGTTTTATGGTTATCAGAATATTAAGGCTGCGTGTATTCTCATATTCAGCATTCTGCTTCATTATCTTTTGGTAAAATATATTTTTACTGCAGAACACACTGTCACTACACGTAAAGTCGCACTTATTTCCGGTATTTCTCTGGATCTTGCTTCTCTGTTTTATTTTAAATATCTTGGGTTTTTTGAAGTAATATCCAATTCTGTCTTTGGAACACAGTTTACTTTTATCAGTCTGCTTCTGCCTCTTGGCATCAGCTTTTTCACCTTTCAACAGATTGCCTATCTGGTTGACAGCTACCACAATTTATCAATGAAATACTGTCTTCTTGATTATGCACTGTTTGTTTCTTTTTTCCCAAAAATCACAGTTGGACCAATTGCATTCTCTACCGAAATGATTCCACAGTTTAACGATGTTCTTCGTAAGAAAATTAACTATGATCATATTTCAAGAGGACTTGTTTCTTTTTCCTTTGGTCTTGCAAAAAAAGTTCTTCTGGCTGATGTACTTGCTAATTACGTTGACTGGGGATACGCAAACATCCCAGCTCTCTACACAACAAATGCTTTCCTTGTTATGCTGTCCTACACTATGCAGATCTACTTTGACTTTTCCGGCTACTGCGATATGGCATCCGGTATTTGTCAGATGTTAAATCTGGATTTACCGGAAAACTTTAATTCTCCATACAAAGCATTATCTATTTCGGATTTCTGGAAAAGATGGCATATTACTTTGACACGCTTCTTTAGAATATATGTCTATTTCCCTCTTGGTGGAAACAGAAAAGGAAATGTTCGGACATATCTGAATATGTTTATTATCTTTCTTTTAAGTGGATTGTGGCATGGAGCTGCTTACACATTCATTATTTGGGGAATCATCCACGGAGTAGGTATCTGTCTTAGCAAGCTATTATCGAAATGGACCGTCAAGCTGCCTTCATTTCTTCGCTGGCTTAGCACATTCCTTTTTGTCAACCTAGCCTGGGTCTACTTTAGAGCACCTGATCTAGCTTCTGCAAATGCTTTCATGGAACAGCTGTTTTCGTTCCAATTTAAACCAATTGACATCAAATTAGTGGCAGCCGCAACACCTGTTGAAGCAAATCTTCTGCAATGGCTGATTCAGACTTCATACAAATCCGCACCTTATTATTCCGGCATTGTAATCATTTTACTTGTTTTGGCTTTTTCTGTTTTTGCCGGTACTGTCATGAAAAATACACAGGAACGGGTTCGCTGCTTCCGACCGACAAAAGGAACTCTAGCAGTTACTGTTTTCCTGTTTATATGGTCAATTTTGTCACTGTCCGAAATATCTACTTTCATATATATAAATTTCTGATAGATACTTATAATTAGAGGAATTGAAATGGAAGATACTAAAAAGTTTACATTGAAAACAATTGCATACGTGATTGGCATACTCACTGTTCTTGCTCTGCTTGTCATTATAGTTGATCCGTTCATACATTATCACGCACCAATTGGGCAGCTTGATGCTGTAGAAACAGATGAACGTTCTGCATTAATTGGCGTTGCAAGAAATATGAATTATGATACTGCATTGATAGGATCCTCTATGAGTGAAAACTTTCAAGAGTCCTGGTTCGAGGATGAAATCTTTGGAAAACACTGTGTTAAGTTGTCTCTGCAGGGTGCTCACTTCAGCGATTACAATATCATGTTTCACGAAGTACTAAGTAAGCCTGATGTAAAAAACGTTGTATTCAGTTTGGACACATACCTGTTGACAAATGCGCCACAGGATTATCCTGTTACGATTCCTTCTTACTTGTCAGATACTTCTCTGTCAAATGATGTCTACTATGTATGGAATAAATCTGTACTATTAGATTATCTTCCAAAATTTCTAATCAATAATATACGGAACGACTTCGATGCAGATACAGCATATGTATGGGCAGACGAATATGATTTTTCAAAATATGTTGCACGAGGTTCCTATAATGCACAGCGTCTGTTGATTCCGGAACAGGAAAAGCCATATGACACTTATTATGCTTATTCTGACGAATTCTTAGACGAAATTGTTCCGTATATTGAGGCTAGACCTGATGTCACCTTTTATCTGTATTCTTCTCCATACAGCATTTTCTTTTGGGATAACAGTATTCGTCAAGGCAATACAACTGCCGAAATCTGCGCATTATCACGTGTGTTTGAAAAACTTTTGACATATAAAAATGTCCGCATCTTCTATTTTCAGGATGACACGGACATTATTACGAATCTGGATAATTACAGAGATTATTCTCATTTTGATCAGCCAATCAATTATTATATGTACGAATGCATGCGCGACGGAAAAAAAGAGCTTACACTCGATACTTATTATGATACTTTACTCAACATGTATGATTTTGCAAAATCATATGATTACGAATCAGCTTTTCACTAGCATTCGAAAATTGAACTTATGATATGTACATCACCAAAGTGTTTCCGGATATACTCCCTGTTGCTTTAAAGCATCTATGGATGCCTGAACAAAGGGCTTGTCTTCTTTATATGTTACACCGAACCATCTGTCATGTGAAGTCAGCACCTTAACTGTCGCTTTTTTTGCACGAAGCAGTTCATCCACAACATATGGCAAGTAGCATTCCGATTTCATCGGATTTTTAGGTACTTCCTTTTCAAAGAATTCCTGAAATGCACTCTCTACCTCTGACAGAAAGCTCTTGGAAAATCCCCATAAATTCATAGAAGTAATGCTGTCAACAGAAATATCCGAATAATTCTCACCATCCTCTGTATAGGCTGCCCCAGATGCTGTCTTGACAATCTTTGTTCTTTCCACAATATCAGCTAAAAAGCCCTCTCGATCTGTCGTACAGATTCCTCTGGAAACAGATCCATTTTCAGTTAACGTGTTCCCAAGAGGAAAACCAACCATTGCATAACGGTATTTATCGTCATCACAGCTAGCCACAAGATAATTATATATTACCTGAAAAGCCTCTCGACCATAAAAATCATCTGCATTTATCACCGCAAACGGCCCATCAATCACATTTTTACAGCTTAGTATCGCGTGAGCTGTTCCCCACGGCTTCACTCTTCCTTCTGGAATCTGATATCCCTTAGGAATATTGGACAGCTCCTGAAATACATATTCTACTTCAATGCAGTCCTTCACATTATCTCCAATACAGCTTCTAAAATCCTGTTCATTTTCCTTCTTTATAATAAATATTACCTTTTGAAAACCGGCTCTGACAGCATCAAAAATGGAAAAATCAATAATCTTATTTCCTTTTTCATCCACAGGATCAATCTGTTTCAATCCGCCATAGCGGCTTCCCATACCTGCTGCCATGATTACCAATACTGGCTTATTCATATAGTACCCTCCTATATCCGAAATATTAATACATGTTTTTAAATTTCATGATTGGTTCACTCGTCAAATCCACACCAAGCTTTTTGAAAATTTTAATATCTACTTCAGAGAGCATAACAGATGTATGCACCTGACACCCCTTCAGCTTCGAGAGCTGCTCAAGTGCAACCTTGGCATTTGGATCAGTCATTGCTGACATTGATAAAGCAATCAATACCTCATCCGTATGCAGACGCGGATTACGTCCACCAAGATATTTTACCTTCAACTCTTGAATCGGTTCGATTGCAGCCGGGGAAATCAAATGTGTATCATGTTCTACATTTCCAAGATGCTTCAGAGCATTTAATAAAAGTGCTGCTGAGGCTCCAAGAAGGTCTGTCGTTTTGGATGTAATAATTGAACCGTCAGACAACTCAATTGCCGCAGTAGGTACACCTAGCTCCTCAGCACGCTGCTTGGAAGCAATTGTAACCTTCCTGTCATCCGTAGTAATTTTAGCTTGCTTCATTAACAGCTCAATTTTATAAGCTTCATTCTCTGTTGCCTGTTCTTTCACAATTCTGTTTAGCGTTGTATAATATCTGCGAATAATTTCCATCTTAGATGCTTCGCAGCAGGCTTCATCATCAATAATACAGTTACCGGCCATATTTACACCCATGTCTGTCGGTGACTTGTATGGATTTTCACCATAAATACCTTCAAATATAGCATTTAACACAGGGAAAATTTCAATATCTCTGTTATAGTTTACGGTTGTCTCACCATATGCCTCCAGATGAAACGGATCTATCATATTGATATCATTCAAATCTGCAGTTGCCGCTTCATATGCAAGATTAATCGGATGCTTCAAAGGAATATTCCAAATAGGAAATGTCTCAAACTTAGCATAGCCGGCTTTAATCCCGCGCTGATTGTCATGATAAAGCTGAGAAAGACAGGTTGCCATTTTTCCACTTCCCGGTCCCGGTGCAGTAATGACTACAAGAGGTCTTGTCGTTTCTATATAATCATTCTTTCCAAATCCTTCCTCACTCACAATTAATGGAATATTGGACGGATATCCCTCTATTGCATAATGCAGGTATACTTTTACTCCACGCTTTTCCATTTTAGACTTAAAAGATGCTGCGGCAGTCTGACCGGCATAATGTGTCAGCACAACGCTTCCTACATACAGTCCACGACCGGTAAACTCCTCCATCAGGCGCTGTACATCTACGTCATACGTAATGCCTAAATCTCCACGAATCTTATTTTTCTCTATATCTGCTGCATTAATAACAATAACTATCTCTGCATGATCAGCTAGCTGCATCAGCATACGAAGCTTACTGTCAGGTTCAAATCCCGGTAATACTCTGGATGCATGAAAATCATCAAATAATTTTCCGCCAAACTCCAAATACAGCTTGTTTCCAAACTGTCCTATTCTCTCCTTGATATGCTCAGACTGCATTTTTAAATATTTCTCATTATCGAATCCTGTTTTCATTCTCATCTTCCGCCTATTATAAAATTATTCAGTGCAGGATCACCGTCATCGACCCTGCACTGAATAAATTGTAACATAATTTATTTAATTATTCCATGCCTAGATTACTTAATATGAGCATATTTCTTTTTTACTTGATTTCAATTAATTTCTTTTCTTCCACCTTGGGAACTGCTTCCTTTTTAGGAATTTCTAGCTTCAGAATACCGTTTTCAAAGTTTGCCTTAATATCTGACTCGGTTACTCCCTCTCCTACATAAAAGCTTCTGGAGCATTGACCGGTATAGCGTTCGCGTCTGATATAGTCTCCCTTTTTATTTTTTTCATCCTTACTTTCCGAATGAGAAGCAGAAATCGTTAAGTAACCATCTTTCAACTCTGCCTGCAAATCCTCCTTCTTGAATCCCGGAAGTTCCAAATCTACCTGGTATCCATCCTCAAATTCCTGAACGTCAGCATTCATTCCCATTGTTCGCTTTCCTTTCTGTTCATATCCAAATGGTGAGAATACCATGTCATTGAAAAAATCATCTACAAAATTGTCTCTAAAAATACTTGGTGCTAACATAAGTCATTCCTCCTTCGACTTAACTAAATATTGGTTTATTATTCCCGGCAACGCATTTATTAATTCATCTTTGTATTGCCTTTGCAAAATCAAACTTACTGTTTGTTTTGTTATATAATATATACCACGGATTGTTAGCACTGTCAAGAGGTGAGTGCTAATTTTTTTAGATATTTTTTACCCTATGATAACATACTAATACGTAGATGGTCAGATGTATTCTGGTCAAAAAAGCACTTGCATTTTTGCAGGTGCTTTTTGCTGTATAAATCTTATAAACTATGTTTCTCTGATAATCTCCGCCCTATCTGATAAAATGTGTCCAGGCGCGTTCCTCAGTTTTCGGCAAACCATACTGCTCTTTTCCCAGTGCAATACTCTTCATGAGGAATGCCATATTTCTGGCCAATACACGCATCGTCTGCTTTCCTTCCTCATCCATCTGCGCTTCTCCCTGTGCTCTCCCATGTATACTATTCCAATATTGACTGGATGCAATTGGCATATTGGAAATGGTGAAATACTTATTCAGTTCATCAAATGTAGCAGAACAGCCTCCTCGTCTTGCACATACAACACATGCACCAACTTTCATGGATTTGTCAAAATGAGTACTGTAAAACAATCTGTCCAGACAGGCAATCAAAGTCGCGTTCGCTGATGCATAGTAAACCGGACTCGCAACAACCAGACCATCTGCTGCCTCAAATTTCGGTGCAAGCTCATTTACAGCATCCTGAAATACGCACTTCCCTGTACTGCCGCATGACCCACAGGCTATACAGCCTCTAATGTTTTGATTTCCAATCTGAACTGTATCGGTCTCAATCTTGCTTTCCTTAAATATCTTTTCCATCTCCTGTACGGCAATAGAAGTATTTCCATTTACCCGGGGACTCCCATTAATGATCAATACTTTAAGTTTATCTGCCATTTTTATACCCTCCATATTCTTTCTTTATGATTTAAATATCAATTTTCTTATGTATATGATTATAACAAACTATATTTGTATTTGTCGTAAATATTTCATTTTAATTATTCTTGTAAAGTATGCTTGACATCAAATGTAAAGTGTACTATACTTCGAAGTGTAAAGTTAACATTACATCAGTGTCATTGAAACAGATAAAACGATATATGAGAAAGGAGCTTAGTGAATGGAAAATGCAATTACTAACCATATTGCCGATTTAAGAAAACAAGCCAATATTACACAGGAAGATCTTGCGCGTACCGTTTCCGTATCCAGACAAACAATCATTTCACTGGAAAACGGAAAGTACATTGCCTCATTGCCTCTGGCTCACAGACTGGCACAATATTTTAACACGACTATTGAAGAACTGTTTGTCTTTGACGATCAGCTAGATTCTAAGACAGCCAAATAAAAAAGGAGAGACTATTATGAACATAATAAAGAAAAAGATTATATATTGTACAACTGTAGTTATTGCAGGAATTATTTTGATAGGTACTGCCTATCTAAAGCAGGATTTTACGACAATGCTTGGTATCGGTGTAGGCATGACCGCTGTCGGACTACTAAAGGCGATTCAATTCATACGCATTTCTCATAATCCGGATAAAATGAAAAAATATGAGATGATGCAGAAAGAAGAGCGTCTGATTATGATTGTTACCAAAAGTGGCTATCTCACCTTTATCATTAGTATTTGCGCCGAATATATCGCTATGCTTGTACTGGTTCTTTCCAATCAGGAACAGCTTGCTTTTATATTTTGTACAATAGCCTCACTACAAACATTATGCTATTTGATACTTTATTTTGTCTTTAACAGAAAATATTAAAAAAAATATTAATAAGTATTTACCTATCATATTAATAAAAACTATGTATTTTACATATACTTTTTTTCATATTACAATCATCACTGTAAAGAAAACAGAAAAGAGGATTGCCATGAAAAAGAGAGCTGATAAAAAAACACTGTGGACACTGTTCAAGAGCATGTTTATTCTGAGTGCCTGTACATTTGGCGGAGGATTTGTCATTGTCTCATTAATGAAAAAGAAATTTGTAGAAGAGCTGGCCTGGTTAGACGAAGATGAAATGTTGGATATCACCGCAATTACACAATCATCTCCGGGACCGCTCCCTGTAAATGCCTCTGTTATCATTGGATACCGTATGAGTGGAATTATTGGCTCTCTTGTTGCAATACTCGGAACGATCATTCCTCCAATGGTCATTATTTCTATAATATCTATGTTCTATACACAATTTCGAACCAATACCTACATCGCAATTGCTCTTCAGGTCATGCGAGCCGGTGTTGCCGCTGTCATAATGGATGTTGTATGGAATCTGGCCAAAAATGTGTGTAAAACAAAACGAATTCTATATATCGCCATGATGCTTGTAGCCTTTATTGCAGTCTGTATATTCAGAATAAGTGCTATGGTCATAATACTAACCTGTCTGGGTATTGGAATCATAGATTTGCTGATTGATATAAAAAGAAATAAGATTGCGAAGGCAAAACGAGAGGACGGTGCAAAACAATGTTAGTTTTAAAATTATTCTGGAGTTTTATTCAAGTTGGTCTATTTAGCGTTGGTGGCGGATATGCCGCAATTCCATTAATTCAGGATCAAATTGTCAACATTCATCAACTGATGACATTAGAAGAATTTACCGACTTAATTACAATTGCTGAAATGACCCCTGGTCCGATTTCAATTAATTCATCCACCTTTGTTGGAATGAGACTGTCAGGCCCGATTGGAGTTCTGATTTGCACACTGGGATGTATCATTCCATCATTTATCATCTGCCTGCTGTTGGCACATTTTTATTACAAGTATAGAAGCTTTGCTGGTGTTCAAAAGGTACTTGGTGCATTAAGACCGGCTGTTGTTGCACTAATTGGTTCTGCAGGATTATCCATTCTACTGCTTGGTCTGTTCCAGTCTGACCTGTTTCATATTCAACTGCAAAACTTTCATATTATAGAATTTCTGTTGTTTATTTCCGGTCTGATAATATTACGCAAGAAAAAAGCCGGAGCCATCTCTGTAATTCTTGGAAGCGGTATTTTAGGAACTATCATTTACTTACTGATTGGCGCACTTGTCTAAACAAAGCTTGATAAAAGAATTCATTTCCTGTGAAATGTACTTATTCGGGTGATAAATCAGTTTCAGCTTTCGATAGATATGAATATCTTCGAGTTCAATAATATGAAACTGTCCATACTCTATTTCACTCTCCACAAGCATTTTGGATAAAATCGCCAAGCCCTCTCCCATATGAAGAGCCTGCTTGATTGTTTCTGTATTGCTGCAAACCCAGGTGTTTTTTACCTGTACTCCTTCTTCTGCCAGAAACTGTTCAAATTGATTACGTTCAGCACTTCCATGTTCTCTGGAAATCAGCTTTTGCTTTGACAGCTCATTTAACGACAGTTTTTTACGTTGAAATAATGGATGAAGTGCTCCTGCAACCAGCACGAGCTCATCATCAGCTATAGCAGTCTGCACAAGATCCGGATTTTGAACGCTGCCTTCTACAATTGCGACATCAATGCTGCTGTCTAAAATCATAGCTTCAATTGTTGATGTATTGTTTACGCATACACGAATATCGATATCCTGTATTACTTCTTTCAGCTGCGAAAGCAGCTTTGGCAGCAAACAGGTTCCTACCGAAACACTGGCACCGATTCTTATTACACTCTGTTTGGATGCAGTGTGTACATACTCCTCCATTTTATCAAAGGAATCCGTAATATGTCTGGCATATGTCAAAAGCCTGCTTCCCTTTTCTGTAATGTAGATCCGCTTAGAAAGCCGGTCAAACAGCTTAATATCATAATAATTCTCCAGCTCATGGATTGCCTGACTGACAGATGGCTGGGAAATATGCAGCTGTTCTGCGGCCGCCCTCATTTTTCCACAATCTGCTACAGCTACAAATATTCGTAAATGCCTGAGTGTCATATACATTCCTCTTTCATAAATCGATATGCCTATTTTATTTTCTGTATGTAATTATAGGCAAACTGAATTGCTTTACATGTCAGATTCTCACACATATGTGGTGGATCCGACTCACTAAATCCTGTTGGTCTTAAATCATAACATCCAAGAGACCCAAATGCCTCATGAAAAGCCTCAGCATAATGATAACAAAGTTTGATTATTTCTTCCTCTGTTTTTCCAAGCTGTATGCCATACACTCCTAAAAACATCAATCCACCTTCTACCAGGCCGCACTGTGCACGGTATCCGCCTGCACCATGCAGTCCGATTGCAGAATTTACTGTCTGTTGTTCAATATCTACCTGAAACAGTCTTCCAAGTGATAACAGCATTGTTCTTGCACAATTAATATCCCTGTCCCAATAAAATTCGTGTACATATTCTGCTATCTTTGTTTCATTATTTAATTCCATCGTATTTTCATCCTTCTTTTGTATTTTAAAGGTCTGTCAACATCCCAAATGCTGACAGACCTTCATGATATCTATGACATTTCATACAGATAGTATTTGTTTCCGGATCATAATACCATTTCTGGACATAAGCCTTATTCATCCAAGTCTATATCTGTGTGATTATAATTCCAGTGCTACCTTCATCATATTTCCAAATCCGGTCTGTCGATCCTCTGAAGACAGCGATTTATGCTGATATAAATGATCCGAAATAGTAAGCATACAAAGTGCATTCTTTCCGGCCTTAGCTGCATTCATATAAAGTGCTGCTGCTTCCATCTCAACCGCCAGTACACCCATGCTTCTCCATTTATCATTTACGGAATCATCCGGATTATAAAATACATCTGATGATAATACATTTCCAACACGAACAGGTACGTTCAGTTTTTCTGCTGCCTGAACAGCCTTATTCAGTAATGCAAAGTTTGCTATTGGTGCAAACGTTCCTGGAAGACCAAACTGATATGCATAATTAGAGTCTGTACATGTACCCATTGCAATAACCAGATCCTTCAGCTGAATATCATCCTGCAATGCGCCTGCGGAGCCAATTCTGATAATTGTATCCACATCATAAATATTGAACAGCTCATATGTATAAATACCTACTGACGGCATACCCATTCCGCCACCCATAACAGAAATTTTCTTTTTTTGATAGGTTCCTGTATATCCGAACATGTTTCGAACAGTGTTAAAGCATATCGGATTTTCAAGATATGTTTCTGCAATATACTTTGCCCGCAATGGATCACCCGGCATTAAAACTGTTTTTGCTATATCACCTTTTTGTGCATCATTATGTGGAGTCATTCCCATAGTCCTTCACCTCATTATTTATTCTGATCTTGCTTGATTAACTCTCTGATTGCGTCTACTGCCACTCTAATTGCCAGCTCTGTATCATGTGCCTGTGGATTTGAAAGTCCCATCTTAGCACGTTCCTGATTTGCAACGACTAAAAAACAGGATCCGACACGAACTCTCAAAAAACTACCTGCAATAAACAGCGCAGCTGATTCCATTTCAGATGCAAGACATCCCATGCGAAGCCATGCCTCCCACTTGTTCTGCAGTTCATAACTGACCGGCATAATCTCCGGCTCATGCTGTCCAAAAAAGGAATCCTTGCATTGTACAACACCTACGTGATAATTGTATTTCTTTTGCTCTGCTGCATGAATCAGCGCATTCATTACCTTTACATCCGGTACTGCCGGATACTCAATTGGCGCAAACTCTCGGCTTGTACCTTCCATACGGATTGCTCCGTTTGCAATTACGATATCTCCGCCACATACACTCTCCTGCATGCCACCACATGTACCAACTCGAATGAATGTATCTGCACCACATTTAGATAGCTCTTCAATAGCAATTGATGCAGATGGGCCGCCTATTCCAGTAGAGGTCACACTCACCTTTTCTCCTTCGAGAGTTCCTGTGTATGTCACATATTCCCGTACATCTGAAATCAACTGGGCATTTTGAAAATGCTCTGCTATTTTTTTGCATCTTTTCGGATCTCCGGGCAGAATTACGTATTTACCAATATCTCCAGGACCAACCCCCGTATGGTACTGCTTTCCAGAACCTTCTGTATAATCTACCATTTTCCCATCCCCTTTACATAGATTGATACTCTTTATCATAATGTAAAATTGCTGTTTTGTCTATTATCTATCAAAGCCGAAGGGATTCTGTTATTCAAAATCATCGGGTTTCTTTTCAAATGCTGACTCTGCCAGCTCAACAAATGAGTTTTGACGTGGTATCGCAATTCCCTTTTTTTCATCGCCCAGTACAATAATGGTATCTCCCGGATGAATATCAAAGATGTCTCGTGCTTCCTTCGGAATCACAAACTGACCTTTCTCACCTATTTTCACTGTCCAGGCATATTTCCCTTTCAAAGACGCCTTTGGCATGCTGTATCCTCCTGTCATTGACCAATGTATGATTTGTATAACTCGTGTAACATCTATTCTATTTTCTTTTCACATACTTGTCAACACACAGCATCTATTGTTTGGCATAATTGATAACAAGATAACCCTGCTCAAATTTTGCCCCCTCTGTTTCCATTCCAACAAACTCCTTTGGAAGCTGAAATCGGCGTACCTCATTCTTCACTTTAATTACCAGCTCCTTTTCTACCTGTTCGAGTTTCATTTCCTCTTTATTTGCAAACGGAAGATATATCCTGATTAATGCATGCTCATAATCAATTTCATATAAAGTCTCTTTAAACAGAACCTCATTCGGATCTGTATCACCATACAGACTGCTTCCTATTTCCGATAATACATCAACTGTACGCAGCTCTTTTTTTTGAAGCTCTACATAAAAGCAAGGCACCTCGCTGAAGCATTCTCTTATTTCGTTCAGTCCTTTCTCCTGCATCTGCAGCCATTTACTGAAATATCCTTGCATTGCTTCATTCGGATAAATCCTGTTAACAATAATTGCATCGACATTATAATTATATAAATACAAACATGTAAAATTACGCTTTGCTTCACTGATTACAATCTTTTCAGGCGTTGTTACAACACGCAGACTGACAATATCCTTGTTCAGCATAAGCTTCTGTAATCGTCCCATTTTATCCATCAGTGTCTCTACATCATCAAAGATATCATCCTTTGGCATAGGTATTTTCATAGTTTTTTCTACAATGGGTCCTGCTACCTTGACACCCATACGTTTGATTGGAAGCACCTTTTCCATAAAACCAGACAGCTTTTCCGGATATTTCAACAGTGACAGCGTTTCACCTGTTGGCGCACAGTCCACAATCAGCGTATCATAATCTCCGCTTTCATATTCATCCAGTATCCGGAACATGGAAAACAGTTCTTCAAGTCCCGGAAACACCAATAGCTCTTCAACTTCAATTCCACCGTCCTGCCGAACCGTCAAAA
Organism: uncultured Lachnospiraceae bacterium; assembly: GCA_964579795.1. GTDB lineage: Bacteria > Bacillota > Clostridia > Lachnospirales > Lachnospiraceae > JAEYFP01. The sequence continues at coordinate 22,533 of CAZOHM010000012.1, forward strand.
GCTGTTTGAAATAATCCTTTAACTTTCCCCAGCTCTTTTCACTTTCATATACAGTATCAATTTCCAATGCAGAAAGATTATCACAGATTTTCTGCGGTTCCTTACCAAGCTTACAGTCAAATGAATCTCCAAGAGAATGCGCCTGATCTGTACTCATAATTAATACGCGTTTTCCGCTTTTTGCTATTTCCAGTGCACTTGCGGCTGCCATACTGGTTTTACCTACTCCACCTTTTCCTGTATAAATAATGATTCTCATCACAATATCCTCCATTCTTATAAAATATCTACTTTTTTGGCATGACTCTTTTCTCTGTTCTTTTCTTTGTTTTCTTCTTCGTCCGTATCAAAGCTGCCGTTTCCTTGTTCCATAACCATTTCCATTACTGACTCCATAAACATCGCCTTTATTTCCTTCTCTATTACATCCAGATGTTCACTCATTTCCTCTGGAAACAAGGCACGAAGTGCTTTTCTCTGATATCTGCCGGCTATTTTCATTCTCTTCATCATTTCTTTATTCATGGCTGCTCCTTTCGAATTGAATGCCAAGTACTCCATCTGTAAGTTTTGCTCCTGTTATAGAATAGCTTCTAAGTACATTTGGCAATGGAATATTTCTTTTATAATTATTAATCTTAATTACAACATCTGTTGTCGACTGAAACAGATCAAGATTCTCTTTATCTACAAATGGTACCGGCACTTCAAGCAAATAGCCTTTTTCATTCTGTGTAAATACTTCTCTTTGTGTAATGGAATTTATTTGAAATACGATATCTCCCTGTAATGCATCCTTTATCATACGCTCAATTGCTTCTTTTCCCTTTAATTCCTCGTCATACCACGGAATCTCATATATCGGAAGTGCTGCAAAGCTTTCCTTAATTTCCTTTATATATTTTTTCTGAATCAGCAGCCATTGTGAAAAAAACTTATTTTCAATATCTTTTGGTAATATTCTGTTTATATAAATTCCGTCAACATTGAAATTATAAAGATTCATATACATAAAATTACGTTTTGTTTCTTCAACAACCATTTTCTCCGGTGTTGTTACTATTCGTACACTTGTTGTTTCTCTGTCCTTAAATAAGTTCTGCAGTTCCGATAGCTTTACATACATCTTTTCAATATCATTCATAGCTGTTTTGTTTGGTAGCTCCACCTTGAATGCAGCCTTAGATATAGGGGAAAGCAGCCTAACTGCAACCTTTCCGATAGGAAACAGCTTTTCCATATACCATGACAGCAGCTCCGGAAACTTCAGTAACGAAAGCGTTTCACCTGTTGGTGCACAATCTACAAAAATTCTATCGTATGTTCCTTCATTTTGAATATCTGCTATTTTTAATAAGGAAAACAGTTCTTCCATTCCGGGCATCATACCCATATCGCTTAAATCGTCACCCTCTGTTTGAGGAAGCATTTTCGTCAAACAATCAAGCATACTCTGGTAATCCTGCTGCATAACATATTCCGGATCTATTTCATATGCATCCAAATTTGTTAAAATATTCTTTGGCTCTTTTCCTAAAATCATGCCAAATATGTCACCAAGATTATGTGCCATATCTGTGCTGACAAGCAGTGTACGTTTTCCCTCCTGGGCACTTTTTATTGCATGAGCTGTTGCCACGCTGCTTTTCCCTACTCCGCCTTTTCCGGTAAAAATATAAATTCTGCTCATATCCTTTTCCTCTTTTCTTTCTATAAATTCATTTTTAATTTCATTGTGCGAATATTTCGATTTCCGAAGTATTTGTTCAATGAAAAGACAGCCTTTAAAACTGCCCTTTCAATACTACACTTATTCAATTGTAATCCTTCGCACCTTTTTTTGAAGTACATCCTTCTTATGCTCTTTTTTAAGTACGTCCATCACCTTATTCATCATTCGATAAAATATGTCCATCTCTTCCTTAGAAAATGAAGTCAATATCTGTACTCCATAATATGTCAGCTCCTCAACAAGAGCCTGAACCTGCGCCTTCCCCTTCTCATTGAGCTTGACTGTAACCACCCGCTTGTCCTCAGGAGATCTGAACCTCAACACGAGCTCATTCTTTTCCATGCGGGCAATTACTCCGGTAGCCGTGTTGAGCGGCACATGAATATACTCTGCAATCTCGGACATATTCACTTCTTCCCTTCGGTACAAAAGCCAAAGTACAAGCACCTCATTCTTGGAGCAGTTCAGTAGAATGTTTTCCCACATTTGTGGTGAGAGTAGATCCTTTATCTCATCTATGAACTGATAAATATCCTTTTTCATATTCTGTTCGTCAATCATTATCTCTGTCTCCATATACTTCGTCCTTCGAAGTAATTTAATTCTATCACCGAAGTATTTTTGTGTCAAGTATTTTTTTTCCTAATTTTATATCATCAAACAATCGCGCAAACCCACCTGCATAACAGGTAAATTTTAAATAATATCCTTACCATAAAAACACCTCCATATAAACCTGTCATATGGAGGTGCTCATTATACTATTCTATTTTACTATACAGCTGCTATTAGCAAAATGGATTCTCTGTCTTATAACGCATTTCCTTTGGCTGATTGTAACCAATCTCATCAACATCAACTCCGATGTATTTGAATACCTCATAAAGAGATTTTCCATAGTGTCCAAATGCAACAGCACCATGATGTGGATAATTTCCTTCAATCAATACATGACGATAGAAACGTCCCATCTCTGGAATTGCAAATACACCAATACCACCAAATGACTTTGTAGCAACTGGAAGAACCTCACCATGAGCGATATATCCACGAAGCTTGTTATCTGCTGTGCTTTGCAGTCTGTAGAATGTGATATCACCAGGAACAATATCACCTTCCAATGTACCCTGTGTAACTTCCTCAGGCAGATTTCTTGCCATAATCTTCTGATACTTCATAGAGCATGCTGCCAGCTTCTTTGAGCAGGTGTTTCCACAATGGAAGCCCATAAATGTATCTTTATGAGTATAATTGTATTTGCCCTTGATTGCCTCATCATACATATCATCAGGAACAGAATTATTAATATCAAGCAATGTTACAATATCATCACTGACACAAGTACCAATGTACTCACTCAATGCTCCATAAATATCAACCTCACAGGATACAGGGATTCCGCGTCCTGTCAAACGGCTGTTAACATAACATGGAACAAATCCAAACTGTGTCTGGAATGCAGGCCAGCATTTTCCGGCAATAGCAACATGCTTTCTGTATCCCTTATGTGCCTCTATCCAGTCAAGTAATGTGATTTCATACTGTGCAAGCTTTGGAAGTACTTCTGGCTTCATATTGCCCTTACCAAGCTCAGACTCCATATCCTTTACTACATCCGGAATACGTGGATCATTATCATGCTTCTTAAATGCTTCAAACAAATCAAGTTCTGAATTTTCTTCAATTTCAACACCAAGATTGTAAAGCTGTTTAATTGGTGCATTACAAGCAAGGAAGTTAAGAGGTCTAGGACCAAAGCTGATAATCTTTAAGTCTGAAAGACCAATGATACCACGTGCAATAGGAACAAACTCATTAATCATATCTGCACATTCATCTGCAGTACCAACCGGATATTCCGGAATATAAGCCTTAATATTGCGAAGTGCAAGATTGTAGCTTGCATTCAGCATACCACAATAAGCATCTCCTCTTCCGTCCGAAAGATCATTCTGTGATTCCTCAGCTGCTGCGATAAACATTGATGGTCCATCAAAATGTTTTGCAAGTAAAGTTTCAGAAATTTCAGGACCAAAATTTCCAAGATATACACAAAGTGCGTTACATCCTGCCTTCTTGATATCCTCAAGTGCCTGTACCATATGAATTTCACTTTCTACGATACAGATTGGGCACTCATAAATATCTGCTGCATTATATTTCTTTGTATAAGATGCAATTAAGGCTTTACGTCTGTTAACTGACAATGACTCTGGAAAACAGTCACGTGATACTGCTACAATACCGATTTTTACTTTTGGAATATTATTCATCCTTATATCCTCCTAATAAGATTTCATATTATACACTAAGATTTTCTCCGATCAGTCCATTGAATGCGCCCTCAATTGCTGCATCCTTATGTCCAATCAACCATTTGTTTCTTGCAAATAGCAGTTTGTCCTCTGCTGTATATTCCTTACCTTTTTCAATGTCTGTGTTTGTTCCCTTAGGAAGAATTACAACAACTCTGAATCGATTACCGTTCACGTTGCAAGGTGCATAATGAAGTGTTGTTGCATAACATTCTACTGCTGTTCCAGCCGGAATCAAAAAGGCTTCCATTTTGGATGTATCATAAGTCAAATCATCCGTAATATCCTGTTCACTTCCCCATATCAATATCGCATCTGTCACTGCAATATTGATTTCAGAATCCTTATGATACTCTACTGCATTCAGCAATGTGTTATTTCCATTACAGTATCCAATCTGTATAGGCATACCACCATACAGACTCTCTGCAACAGCTTTTGCCTCAGGGCATGCTTCCAATTCAGAAACCGATGGAACATAAACAACATCCTCCGGCAAGGGAGTGTTTCCCATTTCCTTAATAATGTTACTGAAATCAATGCCTTTGATGACCTTTCCATACTTTCTGAAGGATGGGTCATTTACACTCAAAATCTTCATAAACCGAACTCCTTTCATTTATTTGTTCAATCACTAAACTAACTATTAACATGCTACCACTTGTTGCATATACAGTCAAGTTGTTTTCATATTTGTTTACTTATTAAACTTTATACGCTATAATAAAAAACACAGTCTGCATACATTTAACTGTACTTTAATTGAGGAGAGTTTACATGGTAACGGGAAGCAAAGAATTAATTCGAGATATCAATTCTCATCTTGTACTTGAAACAGTTTTAAACGAAGGACCCATTTCACGTGCTACAATATCCAACAAGCTTGGTCTTACAAAAGCAACCATTTCTACAATTGTTGCTGATTTGATAGAAAAACATCTAATCCGCGAAATCGGAAGTGATGACACCTCTCTTGGACGTAAACCGATTCTTCTTGAGTTTTGCAAAGAAAACGGACATATTATATCAATTGATCTTGGAGTGGATACAATTACAATCTTTACATCCGATTTGAAAGGAAATGACTGTGGACTCAAACAATATGAAAATCATTTTTCCCGCTATACAATCCTTGAAAATCTGACCACTCTGATAGAGCAGACAATCAGAGAGCTTCCTGCAACTGTCTTTGGTGTTGTAAGTATCTGTATCGGTATCCATGGTACCATTCATAATAATCAAATTACCTTTACTCCATATTATAACTATGACCAGCTTCCTTTTGCTGAATCTCTTGAGGAGTATTTTCATATTCCTGTACTGCTTGAAAACGAAGCTAATCTTTCCGTTATCGGAGAGAAATCATTTTGCTATAATGTCCCGAATATGATAGGCATTAGTATTCATTCCGGTATCGGTATCGGAATTATTATTAATAACAATCTGTATACCGGTTTCAATGGAAATGCAGGCGAATTTGGTCATTCCATTATTGCTGCCAACGGACGCAGCTGTCCTTGTGGAAACAAAGGCTGTCTTGAGCAGTATGCTTCTGAACGCGCCATTTTACACGATTATGCAAAGCTCAAAGGCATTCCAAGTGTGGATATTAACACGTTTATTGCAAAATATGCTGCCGGAGATCCTACTGCAGTTACAATGACAGAACAATTCATTAGCTATATTTCTGTCGGCATTAATAATCTGTTAAATATCTTTAATCCGGAAGTTATTGTAATCAACAGTTCTTTTACCATGTATATTCCTGATGTAATCACTAAAATAGATCAGCAATTAAAAAACCGGATGAACAAGTACTGCTCTCTCGTTCCATCCGGTCTACAGGATATTTCCATATTACTTGGAGGTGTCTGTGTCTGTATTAAACACTTTCTCGGCGTTAATTACTTAGAACCAAACAGTACCTTCACTGTAGGATAAAGGCACTTGAACTCCTGATATCTCTCTTCGTATTTCGCCGTCAGCTCTGCATCCGGCTCTACTGTGCCAACTACCTTTACAAGCTTACTGGCAGCTTCCTCTACAGATGCAAATTCTCCACATCCGACAGCAGCTAGAATAGCTCCGCCATATCCCGGTCCTTCTTCTGATTCGATTACTTCTACCTTGATTCCAAGAACATTAGCCATAATTTTCTTCCAAAGAGAACTCTTAGCACCGCCTCCACATATTTTCGTTTTTTCTATTTTAATACCAAGTGATTTTGCTACCTCAAAGGAATCTCTGATACCAAATGCAACACCCTCAAGCACAGCCTGTGTCATGTCTGCTCTCGAAGTATCCATTGACATGCCAATGAACATAGCACGTGCATCCGGATTGTTGTGAGGAGAACGTTCTCCCATTAAATAAGGAAGAAAGAACACGTGATTTTCACCAAGCTTCTGTATTGATTCCTGCTCTTTTCCATATTCTTTTGTTCCAACAATATCCTCCATCCACCATTTATTACATGACGCTGCACTCAGCATGCAGCCCATCAGATGATAATGTCCGTCAGCATGTGCAAATGCATGTAATGCATTATGCTCATCCACACAGAAATCTTTACTGGAAATAAAGATTGTACCGCTTGTTCCAAGTGAAATATTACACATTCCGTCGCCAACTGTTCCTGTTCCAACAGCAGCTGCTGCGTTATCTCCGGCTCCTGCAATAATCTTTACATTCTCAGAAAAACCAAGTTCCCCTACAAGCTCAGGCTTTAATGTGCCGACAACCTCATAGCTCTCAAAAATCTTGGCAAGCTGCTCTTCTTTTACTCCACAGATTTCCATCATTTCTTTTGACCAGCATTTATTCTTTACATCGAATAACAGCATACCTGATGCGTCTGAAACATCTGTGCAATGAACACCTGATAATTTGTAAGCAATGAAATCCTTTGGAAGCATAATCTTGCTGATTTTCGAAAACAGCTCCGGCTCATTTGTCTTCATCCAAAGCAGCTTTGGTGCAGTAAACCCTGCAAAAGCAATGTTTGCTGTGTACTGAGAAAGCTTATCCTTTCCGATAACAGTATTCAGGTACTCGGTTTCCTTTCCAGTTCTTCCATCATTCCAGAGAATTGCCGGACGAATAACCTGATCATTCTCATCAAGCACTACTAATCCGTGCATCTGTCCTCCAAAGCTGATGCCTGCTATCTGTGACTTGTTACACTCCGCAGTCAGCTCCTTCAAGCCGGCAATCGTTTGTGTCCACCAATCCTCCGGCTTCTGTTCAGACCAGCCGGGATGTGGAAAGCTGATTGGATATTCCTTTGAAACAATCTTTTCAATAGTTCCATTCTGATTCATCAGCAGCATTTTTACTGCTGACGTTCCTAAATCCACTCCAATATACAGCATATATATCCTCCCTTTTCTCAAAAATCCACTTAGTTTAGTCACTGAATTATATTGGTTTAAGCGTACTACATACCTTACCGTTTGTCAATCAGTTTTCCCCCTTTTGCTCGTAGTATTTGCAGTTCTGTACAAATATGATATACTATGTTAATTGTGACGAAATATCAGATATACAAAGGAGAATTACTATGGATGAAATCGGTGGTGTTTTAATTCTATTATTGCTTTTTGCTGCCCCTGTTGCACTTGTCATTATGGACATTGTTTTCTTTGTAAAAAAGAAAGAAACCGGCATTTTTGAATGTATTGCATTCTTAATTGCAGGCATTTACTTTATATTGGGATACTGCTTATGGGATTTACCCGGATATCAGGCTCCTCTGAATGTTTATGGATCTTCATCGGCACATGAGCCGTTTAACAGCGAGAACAGCCTTACATTATTTGTTTTGATTCTTTTTGGATTTATATGCTATTTGTTGCTTAAATTCCTTCGTAAGAAGCTTCCCCCTCTTGCAGAGGTCATTTTACTTGGCGGGGTTTATAGCAGCTGTATCGTCCAGCTAGTAGCCATATTTCAGTTAATGTGCGGTCCGCATCCCGAAGGTGTATATTCATCAGGAGATGACTACTTTTTCATTTTATGCCTCTGCCTTGTTCCATTCATATTTTTTATTCATGTTATAGAATTGATGGTCAAGCTGACATACGAAAAAGCTGAAAAACAGTTAACGGTTCACTACGATAACCCTGTTTTGCAAAAATTGAATCTCTGGTTCTTGCAGGGTTCGAATTTGTTTCTTGGTGCTGTCATTGCTCTGCTTCCTATTCTTGTAATATTAATCATGATTCTGTGTCTGTTCGGTCAGCAGCCTGACAGCATCATATTAACCTTTACAAAAACGAGCGACTGGATTCTATCTAAGGAAGTATCTCCACCGCCTGTAGAATATGATGAGCACTATTTATGTACTGTTTCATTGCGTGGACATAAAAGGATTGTAAAGCCTATTCGGTGTGGTATTCGAAAAGGTCGAAAAATCATTGTAAACAGACAGCTCTGTGTTGCAAATGCGTTTGAGCAGCTGATTATGGAAAAAACGCCCCGTATTCACCATGCCATCAGATCCTTTTATGACAAATACGGATACCCACTTTCCAGACATATTAACAGTGCATGGAGTGCCGATCTTACATATTTTATTATGAAGCCGTTAGAGTGGATATTTGTTGTAATCCTGTATCTGTTTGATACTGACCCAGAAACACGTATTTGTAAACAATATCTGCCTAATTAGTACTAGTTTGAGGAGAATATATTATGGAAGAAAACAAAATGGGCACTATGCCCGTCAAAAAATTACTGATTTCCATGTCACTGCCTATGATGATTTCTATGCTGGTACAGGCATTATACAATGTAGTAGACAGTATTTTTGTTTCACGTATATGTGAAGATGCCCTTACTGCTGTTTCACTGGCATTTCCACTGCAAAGTCTGATGATAGCCCTTGGTGCAGGTATGGGTGTTGGTGTCAACGCACTGCTTTCCAAATCATTGGGAGAAAAAGACTATGATCGTGTAAATGCATGTGCAACAAATGGTGTCTTTCTATCATTCATCTGTTATGTTATTTTCTTTATTCTTGGTCTTTCCATCGTCAGACCCTTTTATGAAAGTCAGACATCGGATCCGGAAATCATAGCTTTTGGTATTCAGTACCTGACAATTGTCTGTTGCTGTTCATTCGGTATGTATACACAGTTTATTTTCGAACGGCTGCTTCAATCGACCGGCCGTACATTTTATTCGATGATTACACAGTCTGTTGGCGCCATCATCAATATGATATTTGATCCGATATTAATCTTTGGTCTGTTCGGTGCGCCAAAGCTTGGTGTTAGCGGTGCAGCCATTGCCACTGTGTTTGGTCAGATTGTTGCCGGAATTCTTGCTATCATCATCAATCATAAAAAGAACATAGACGTGAAGATGCAGATAAAAGGATTTCGTCCAAACATGACGATTATTGGTCATATTTTTGCCGTTGGTCTTCCTTCTATTATCATGCAGTCGATTGGCTCCATCATGGTATATGGGATGAACCGAATACTAATTGTCTTTTCTTCTACATCGACAGCAGTTTTCGGTGTTTATTTCAAGCTGCAAAGCTTCATATTCTTACCTGTCTTTGGTCTGAATAATGGCATGGTACCTATTATTTCATACAATTATGGTGCGCAGAAGAAAAAACGCCTTGTCGATACGATTAAGTTAAGTATTGTTTATGCTGAGCTTCTGATGTTTATTGGTGTTCTTATTTTTCAGATATTTCCGGCACAGCTGTTTCAGATGTTTGATGCTTCTGACCATATGCTTAGCATGGGGGTTCCTGCACTTCGTATTATCAGCATTCACTTTTTACTTGCCGGCTTCTGCATTGTCTGTGGATCGTCCTTTCAGGCTCTTGGAAACGGCGTTTACAGCATGCTCGTATCAATCACAAGACAGCTTGTTGTCCTGCTCCCGGCCGCCTACCTGCTGTCACGTATCGGAAAAGTTGATTATGTATGGTGGGCATTCCCTATTGCTGAGTTAAGCTCTCTTGCCATTACTACCTTCTTTATGTTCCGGATAAATCAAAAGGTAATCAAACATATCGGCGAATCCGTTTCTGACTCACATTGAAAATGATAAGTACATCATTTTGTATTTTTGCATAAACTAAAGCAGAATAAACTATTCTGTGAGGTATTATGCAAACATTTAATCCATTTGAAGAAAAACCGTTACCAATAGAAAAAATATTTATGGACTGGGATACCATTTATCCCCGTCCATATAATAAAGAAACAACAAATCCTTATACCAAATGTCGGATTGTTCTGATGAATGGTACAGAGTTTGAAGCGCAATGGTTCAGCCGAAACTTTTCCAGACACTGCTGTAATGATGATTTGCGTCGTGAACTGGCTCTTGTACGACGAAGTGAACAGCAGCAGCAAAAACGAATCAGCTGTCTGAAACCAAAAAATGAATCTATTCTGGAGCATACAATTACGTATGAACAGCTTGCTGTTGATCTGACTGCAGTACTTGCAAAGCAGGAAACAGACTGTAATGTCAAAAACGCCTTGAATTTTGCATTACTTGAGGATTTTGATCATCTGTACCGATATTCTAATCTTCTCGATTATGAATACAATATCTGTCCTGAAAAGCTTGTCGGAGGCTATACAGAAATTACTCCGGCAAGACCAACCATATCTGAACATCGCTATCCTCTTGACAGTATCTTTCAACATATTAACAACCACACCGCCTCAACAAAAACAAAACTGAACATTAATACAATTACAGCTGCAGAGCAGCAAACAATGAATTACTATATGAATGTTGCTGCCTTCTATGACCGCTCTGATCTCGGGCGCAGATTATATCAGGAAATCGGACTTATTGAAGAAGAACATGTAAGTCAGTATGAAAGCTTAAAGGATCCAAATGCAACCTGGCTGGAAGACCTGTTAATGCATGAATATACTGAATGTTATCTATATTTCTCCTGCATGCAGTCAGAATGCGATTCATATATTAAACGGATTTGGGAACAATGTCTCCTGCAGGAAATTACTCATCTTCATATGGCAGCCTCTCTGCTGCAAAAATATGAGCAAAAGGATTGGATGCAGGTCATTCCAAATGGGGATTTCCCTGAACTTTTAGTACTTCATCCAAACATTGAATATGTAAGAGAAATCATAAGAACTACAACTGGAAACACACAGCTGCTGGAGCATGTCGTACCTTTGGCTGAGCTTTCTCCTTCCTCATACTTTTATGAGTATCAGAATATCATGAATCACAATCTCAACAGTGTTGCAAGCCACAATGTAATTACTCAGCGTATATCAAACCGCGGGAATGACTATCGATTTGAAACAGCACCGAATCCTATACCGGAGCTGCAAAACCGTCATTGTGATAACACGAGTCTTGCAAGAATTAGTCAGGCAACCCCTTCAAGTACACAAATTTGCGGTACTTCTGAGGGCTGCTGCAAATGCACAGTCAAAACAGATCATACAATTGTTGCCTTCTAGATAAATTCTTCCTAATATATTGACATTTAAAATAACTCTGTTATACTTTAATTGTTCTATATAGATATGTTCTATTTGGATAGGAAGTGACTAATGAACACAAAAGGCGGATTTTATATTTCACAGATTAAACAGCTGCAGGATAGAATCTTTGATAAGCTACTGAATGATCACGGGTTACAGATCAGTGGAGGACAGGGAAGAATTTTGTTTATCCTGTGGAAGCAGGATCATCAGACAGTCAGCGACATCAGTGCAGCGACATCACTTGCCAAAAATACCGTTTCCATTGTTCTTGACGGTATGGTAGCAAAGGGCATTGTCAAAAGGCAAATCAATCCGAACAACCGTCGTCAGACAATCATCTCCCTGACCGATTATGCCAGAACCATGCAAAAGGAATACGAGGATATTTCCAATCAGATGGGTGAGCTTTTCTATGCCGGATTTTCCGACAAGGATATCAAAGCATTCGAAGCATATTTAGAGAGAATTCTATCCACACTACAGCAAAATGAAAAAGGAGACAATTATGGCAACGAAAGAGGAAATTTTTAACTTTATTAAAAAGCAAAAAACAGCATTTATTGCATCCGTAGACAGCGATGGCTTCCCTAATTTGAAAGCAATGAATATGCCACGCAAAATTGAAGGAAATGATTTTTACTTTTCCACAAATACCTCTTCTATGCGTGTTGCACAGTATCGTGAGAATCCAAAAGCAAGCATTTACTTTTATAACAAGGGACGGTTTCGCTATGAAGGAGTCGGTCTTGTTGGCACAATGGAAGTAATGGAGGATCAGGAAATCAAAAGTGCCTGCTGGGAGACAGGGGATAAGATGTATTATCCAAAGGGTGTTACAGATCCTGATTATTGTATATTAAAATTTACAGCTGTAAAGGGCAGACGCTATTGCAGTTTCAAAAAAGAAGATATCATTTTTTAGTTGACATTTCTGTTTGAAAAGATTACACTTCAAATATTCATATGAAAAGGCTTTGAAAAGAAAAGTAAATAATGAAATATGTCACAGAGAGCTTCGCATGGTGAAAAGAAGCACAGAAAGCATTATTGAAAATGGTCTTGGAGCTGCGTACCGACTGCATTGTACATTCAATGTCATGCACAGGCTGCGAAGGGAACGCCCTTTATCGCGTCAGAGTATCGAATAGAGACAGCTGGCAGCTATTCTGTACTTGTAGAGGTTCATGTTGTGAAATATGAATAAAATAAGGTGGTAACACGAAGCTTTAGCTTTCGTCCTTTATCTGTAGTTAATCTGCAGATATCGGATGGAAGCTTTTTTTATGCAAATTTCAATAAGAAGAAAGAGGTGAAAACATGCCAATTAAAATTCAAAGTGATTTACCAGCAAAAGAAATACTCGAAAACGAGAATATTTTTGTAATGGACGAAACCCGTGCATTATCGCAGAACATTCGTCCGCTTCAGCTCTGTATTCTGAACCTGATGCCCTTAAAGGAGGATGCAGAATTACATTTATTGCGGGCTTTTTCAAACACGCCGTTACAGGTTGAGCTTACATTTATGAATACAGGCAGCCATATATCCAGTCATACGTCCATAGCGCATTTAAACAAATTTTATAATACGTTTGAAGAGCTTCAAGACAGAAAGTTTGATGGGATGATTATTACCGGTACACCGGTGGAACATCTGGAATATGAGGAAGTAGATTATTGGCCGGAATTATGCAGCATTATGGAATGGAGCAAAACGCATGTAACATCCACGCTTCATATATGCTGGGGTGCTCAGGCAGGTGTATACTACCACTTTGGTCTGAAAAAAAAGCCGCTGAAAGAAAAACTCTTTGGCATCTATGCTCATAAGGTTTTTCAAAGAAAAGAACCACTTGTAAGAGGTTTCGATGACTATTTTATGGCTCCGCACAGTCGTTATACAGAAATAACCGCAGAAGATATCCATGCCTGCCAGGAGCTGACTGTGCTGGCGGAATCAGACGAAGCCGGTGTATTCCTTGCTACGGCACATGAAGGAAAGCAAATATTTGTTATGGGCCATCCGGAATACGACCGATATTCTCTTCACAATGAGTATATAAGAGACAAGAATAAGGGATTATCCATTCAAATCCCTAAAAACTACTACCCAAATGATGACGTCACAAAAAAACCGGTGATGCAATGGCGTTCTCATTGTAACGGTCTGTATACAAACTGGCTGAATTACTATGTTTATCAGGCAACCCCATACGATATTATGAAAATTTAGCACAAACAACGCGTTGTTTATACATAATTTGAAGCAAACAACGCGTTGTTTGTTGCAAATATTTTGAATACATGATAAAAGACTTGAAAAATCTCTTCACACAATTCTCTATCTGACAGTTGACGATATTGAGGTTTACCTTGTTTTTTTTGTAATGTTGAGTCAGAATAAGCGCTGTGCACATCACAAATAAGCAGCCGGTGACTTTTCCCTTCTCCTGTCATATTAATAATCATGGAACAGCTCATCGGCCGCTTCAGATTTTCCACCTGTAGCTCGTATCTTGGATTTTTAGTTACCAGCATTAATTATACTTTGCTCACTATTCCTCATCGCAGGAAGTACACGTACAATTGCATTGGCCAGTGAACTGACATAGGCAACCTTCTTATAGGGAGCCAGCTGTTCGGCGGTCAAACCATAAGTCTCACAGACTTCCTCCACGTTATCCATATGATGCAGCTTGCATGAACGTATTATTTCCATCAAGTCATATGCCTTCTGCTTCTCCATTCCATAGTCTCCAATCAGTTCATGATATATTTCCTCGCGATATCGATATCCGCAATTCTGTTCCAACGCACATTCTCCGGCATAGGACAGACAGGTCTCTCTATGATTATGAAGCTGTCCATATCTCTCCCAATAGTTTTCTGAGGATATGAACGTTTCCTTGGACATAAATTCTATTCTGGGGTGACGATTTCTATTCGGACCAAATATATAATCAATATCCAGATCAAACCCATCTGCTAATATCATCGCTCCGCAGTCGGGACAGTTTTTCACCGGCAAGTCCGCACCAAACACATTCTTTGGTCCCAGTGCAAAAAAACCACAGTGTTGGCAGTAGTAATGAGCCTGCAGTGGATTTGGACCGTCTGGATTCATCAAATAAAGCAGATAAGACCCCGAAGTCACACCTGAAGGAAGCATTGTATATTTTCCTTTTAGCGAATGCCTGCCAAGAACACCAAAAGCGCAGAACTCATCCAGATTTTTTAAATCTCGTGCGATCTCCAGTTCCTCCCGATATCTTTCTTTCACTAAATAAGGCATATTCTTTGGATATAAAATCTCCATCTGTTTTTCACAAATCGCTTGAATTGTCCTTAACATTTCTTTTCTATTTTCCTTATCCCTTCTATATTTTTCTTCGTATGCCCTTCTGAGTTTGTAGCTTTTATTGTCACTATTACTTACTTCTGTTATGGATTCATCCATTCTCATTCCTCCTCGATTATTTGATTCGTAGTGTTTTTTCTTTATATACAACTACTTTACAACTAAATTCTAACCTATCAACATGACACCATATGTCCATGTTATCATTTTTTTACAATTACAAAAGCTGCCTACCAGAATGCATTTTCTGCATCTGACAGACAGCTTAATTGATTTTAGCTTACTGTAATATTTTATAGCTTTAATTTAAGTTCCAGTGGCTTAACTCCTCCTAATGTTACACTCACTTCATCTGGCTGACTTATGCCAACGTATAATTTAAATTCATCACTGTCAAGAATATACTTACCGTCATTATTTACTGACAGTAATGCTTTTGACGGTATTTTCAGGAAGAATTGTCTTTCCTCACCGGCTTCTAATGCAATACGCTTAAACGCACAAAGACTATGGTTTTTGACAGCATATTTGGATTTCAGATTTTTTATATAGATCTGTACTACTTCCTCTATCCGGCATGCACCTGTGTTTTTGATTTTTCCTGTCACTTCTATCTGTCCCTGATAAAGCTGGTCAGAATTCTTTGCAAGTTCTCTGACTTGTTCCTCATCCATAAGCTTTGCGTCTGACAAAGAAGCTTTTCCATATGTCAGTCCAAACCCAAACGGATATTGTGCCTTTCCTGCTATATATCGATAGGTTCTTCCTGCCATACTGTAATTCTCGAATGCAGGAAGTTCCTCCAATGAATTATAGAAGGTTATCGGCAGCTTTCCAGATGGAGATACATTCCCAAACAGTATATTGGCAACTGCTTTTCCTCCGTCTGCGCCTGGATACCATGCCTGCAGAATTGCTTTTACGTTATTGCTTTCTTTTGCAAGCGACAAGTCCATTGCGCTGCCTGTCATATTGACAAGAATCACCGGTTTCCCTATCTCAGCTATTGCTCGAAGAAGCTTCATCTGAGATTTTGGAAGCTTCAGGTCAGCCTTATCTCCGGATGCATAGCTGTTTCCGGTATCGCCTTCCTCACCCTCCAGTGTCTCATTCAGACCAAGGCAAAGCACAACCACATCTGACTGTTTTGTAATATACGAGGCTTCAGAAATACGATCATCCGGCCATGCCAGATGTTCAACACGGTCCTTGTACAAATGAGAACCTTCTGAATATAGTATGCGAACATCCTCGTCCGCTTCCTCCTGTATTCCCTCCAATACTGTCTTATATCTTGAAGAAGTTCCATGATAATTTCCAATCAGAGCTTCTCGGCTATTTGCGTTTGGACCAATCACCGCAATTGTCTTAAGCTTCTTCTTATTAAGCGGCAGAATCCCATCATTTTTCAAAAGAACGATTGCCTTTTCTGCGACTTCCAGTGCAAGTTTTCGATGAGGCAGACTTTCTACCTCGTCATAAGAAATTTTATCATATTCGTTTGAATCAAACATTCCAAGCATAAATCTCGTTGTAAACAGTCTGACGGCTGCCATCGTAATCTGATCTTCTGTCACAAGGTTTTCCTGATATGCTTTTAACATGTGAAGATATGTATTTCCACAGTTCAGATCACAGCCTTTTTCCAATGCAAGTGCAGCAGATTCTGCCGGTGTTTTTGTTATCATATGGTGCTCATGAAAATCTCTGATTGCCCAGCAGTCTGACACATAGTGACCCTCGAACTTCCAATCCTTACGCAGAATATCATCCATCAATGTCTTACTTGCACAGCACGGTTCTCCGTTTGTACGATTGTACGCACCCATGACAGCTTCTACTTTACCTTCTTTTACACATGCCTCGAATGCAGGTAAATATGTTTCAAATAAGTCCTTCTTGCTTACTTGTGCATCAAACTCATGTCTGACTGCCTCTGGTCCAGAGTGAACTGCAAAATGCTTTGCGCATGATGCTGTTTTTAGATAATCGCCATCACCCTGCAGACCTTTCACAAATGCAACACCGAGTCTGCTCGTCAGATACGGATCCTCACCATAGGTTTCATGACCTCTTCCCCATCTGGGATCACGGAAAATATTTACATTTGGTGACCACATTGTAAGTCCCTTATAAATATCTCTGTCATTTTCTGATACTTCCGCATTATATTTGGCCCTGGCCTCTGTAGAAACAACATCTGCAACTTTCTGAAGTATTTCCTCATCAAATACTGCAGCCAGTCCTATTGCTTGTGGAAATACTGTGGCTGTTCCGCTTCTTGCTACACCGTGAAGACCCTCGTTCCACCAGTTGTATGCGGGTACACCCAGCCGTTCAATTGCCGATGCGTCATATTTTAATTGAGAAGCTTTCTCTTCCAGTGTCATTCTGGCTACAAGCTCTTCAGCTCTTTTTTTGGCTTCTTTTCTCTCCATAATTTCCTCGCTTTACTTTATGTCAACCCTTTACGGCACCTGCTGTCAAACCATCAACAATCTGATTACTGAATACGCAGTAAACAATAATGGTTGGTAATATTGCTATCATAATTGCTGCAAACATTTGTACATAATTTGTATTGTATGGTCCTACAAATTTTGATAGAGAAACAGGCAGTGTCTTCTTTAAATCATCTGAAATAAATACCATGGCAAGCAGCAGCTCATTCCAGTTAGCTACAAATGTCATCAGTCCTGTTACAAATAAACCTGTTTTTGACAAAGGCATTGCAATTCTGATAAAACTCTGATATATGGAGCATCCATCAATACATGCTGCTTCAAACATTTCATTTGGCATATTGCGGAAAAAACCTGTCATAATAAAAATCGTTGTCGGAAGTGACATCGCCATATATGGAAGAATCAAACCAAGAAGATTATTATACAGTCCAAATTTTGAAAATGTTTTGAACAACGGAATCAAAATACAATGAATTGGAATCATCATTCCTGTCAGGAAAAACATCATGATGAATCCAGAAAGCTTCCATTTCATACGTCCGATTGCAAATGAAGCCATAGAACCAATAATCATTGTCAAAATCAATGTAACTCCACATACGATTGCAGAATTCAGTGTTGCAATACCAAGCCTTCCTGCAGTCCATGCAAATATATAGTTACCAAGCTGTACTACTTCCGGCATCGCAAATGGCGATTTAAAAATTTCTGCGTTTGTTTTGATTGATACAGAAAACATCCATACAAGTGGTGCCAGATAGATTATTGCCATAATTATCAAAAAAGTATAAATTAATACTTTATATACAATTGATTTTCCATTTCCTTTCATCTCGACACCCCTTATGCATCCATATTTTCTTCTTTTACAAATTTATTTATTAGAAAAGTAACTACAAGGCACAGAACAAGCAAAACAATACCTATAGCACTTGCATATCCATATTTATTATATTTAAAGCCCTGCATATACAGATGCGTTGCCAGAACCTCCGTCTGGTGATTTGGACCGGCCTCTGTCATATTATAAACAAGATCAAAAAATTTCAGTGCACCAATGCAATTCAAAGACATTGCTGTTGCCATCATTGGCTTAAGTAATGGCAGTGTTACATAACGAAATGCTCTAACTTTTGTCGCACCATCTATATATGCTGCTTCAAACAACGATTTATCTATACTGGAAATCTGCGCCATGTACAGCATCATTGACTGACCAACATATTGCCACAATGCAACAAATGCAATTACCTTCATTGGAAGAGAAATATAATCTTTTACATCCATCAGCCACAAAGGACCTTGTATTCCCCACATCGCAAGAATTTGGTTCACACCAAGCTTTGTACTGAAAATGAACATCCACAGTAAACCAAGTGCTGCAGAAGACAATACACACGGTAGATAGTAAATGTTTTTAAATAAGTTCCTGCCTTTTTCAATATTGGTAAGGAGTCCGGCAAGAATAAGTCCAACAATCAACTGAGAAATAACTGAAAAAAGCATAAAGAAAATTGAATTTTTTAATGCAATTCTCATTGTTTTATCAGTTGTAAACAACTTAATATAGTTTTTTGCTCCAACAAAAACCGGTTTTGTCAATGCATCCCAATCGCAAAGAGAATAATAGACCGACTGACAAATCGGAATAAACAACACAAGTGTAAATAAAATAATTCCCGGTGCAACGAAAATGCATATGGCCTTTTTGTCTCGTAATAACCTATCCATACTATTCCTCCAAGCAATCTGTTTTCCATCTGATTTATAGATTATACGGGATTAGCACAATGTGCCAATCCCGTGCGATCTATATTTTCTGTTTCATTAATTATATGGTTTTACTTATTCCATACATTTTCTTTATAGAAATCTTCTATTATCTGTAAGCCTTCTTCTACAGTTGCATTTCCAAGATAAATGGAAACCATAGCATCATCAAATGTTGAACCAGCTTCTGTAGATGCAAGAGACTCATTGTAGAAACCAAATGTACCTGAAGCTTTTCCAAATACATCCATTACGTAAGACAACTGCTTTGGAGCTTTGTCATAATCAATATCTACCGCTGTTACAGGAATCTTTCCGCCAACTTCTGCTGTATACTTCTGAGCTGTATCATCTGTAAAGTATTTCATGAAAGCAATACATGCATCCGGATACTTTGTAGCAGAGCTCATAGCAAGACTATCTGATTTTGCAATGATTCTGTTAGGGTCGTTTCCACCATCAATACCTGGGAACTGGAATACGCCACATTTGTCTTCAAAATCCGGATTTGCACCATTAATCTGACCAATTGCCCATGAACCCTGGATTAACATAGCTGCTTCTCCGTTATAGAAGTTTGCTGTTGCAACATCATTTGTATCACCAGCTGCTGTGGCCTGGAAGTACTTGGAAATTTCCACCATCTTATTTGCTGCGTCAGAAAATGGCTGATCCAGCCATGAACCTGTTCCATCAGCAATCTTTGTAAGATCTGCACCTTCTCTATCGCAAAGATAACCAGCTAACATTGATAAGCACCATGCTGTACCTGCACTGATTGTAATAGGTGTATAGCCTGCGTCAGAAAGCTTTTGGCATGCGTCAAGCATTTCTGTCCAGTTAGTAGGAACTTCAACGCCCGCTTTATCAAACATCTCTGTATTATAGAATACACATGCTGCTGCAATATTCAAAGGAACTGCATATATTTTTCCATCATATGTCTGCTGTGTAAATACACCGTCACCATTAAATGTATCCTTCCAGCCATCTGCTGCCAGATAATCTGTCAAGTCAGCTGTTACGCCAGGATCTACATATGTTGTCAGGTTTGGTCCCGGGCTGACAATAAATACATCCGGTGTCTGATTTGATGCAACCAATGCATTCAGCTTTGAATAATACTCTTCAAGGTTTGTTGTAATAGGTGTTACATGATATACACCTTCATAATCCTTATTGAATCTCTCAACTGTATCTTTGTAACCAAGTGAAATCAAATCCTCTGTTGCCTCTAAATCATCCCAGAACATCCATGTGATTTCCTGAACATCACCACTTGCTGCTGTATCCGTTGCTTCTGCTGCAGTGTCATCTGCTGGCGCAGCCTCTTCTGTTTTTGTATCTGCTGCCGGTGCTGATGCTGCACCTGTTTCTGTAGATACGCCACATCCAGCAAGTAGGCTGACTGTCATTGTCATGCTGAGACATACTGCCAAAACCTTTTTCAACTTCATAACTCATCCTCCTAATCAAAATTTGTAGAAATATTTTTTGGTATAGTTATCATAATTCAAATGCTAATCCCATTTCTATACAATAATTGCTTTATGGTTATCAAATATTGCTATTTGTTTTCACTTTTTATCATTTAAGCAACACAATATTGTCTATATTATATATGTTTATTCATTTGTAATTGTACATATTGTATATTTTAAATTCGAATATTGCAAATCAAGAATAATTAATGTATAGTTTTATTAGTAAATAATACATTTTTGTTTGCAAAATAATAGCACGAATTATGATGTTTTCTCGAATATAGTGTTTAATTATGAGAATTGCATTCACAAATGGAAATGAGGTTCCTATGATAAAGATTCTAAATGGTATTCACGAGACAGTCAGCTTTGAAGATGATTCCGCTCTGATGCTTTATGACAATGTAGAATACGAGGAATATCCAATGCACTGGCATACACCGGTAGAAATTGTTATGCCTCTGGAAAATGACTATCATATTGAATGCAACGATATTCTCTTTCATTTACGTGTAGGCGATATTATTATCATTGCTCCCGGTGTCCTACACAGACTTTATGCTGAGCATGGCAGACGTATTATTTTTCAGGCGGATATGAACTTATTAAATTCCTTTAAGGATTTTGAATCATTTTTTTCATTTATGCAGCCTGCAGCTGTGATTACGCCTGAGGACTTTCCGACAATTCACGATGACGCAGTCAAATTATTTATGGAAATTAAAAATGAATATTTCAGTAATGCACCTTTGCGTGAAGCTGCTATTTGTTCAAAGCTACTTCAAATTCTTGTCATGGTAAGCCGTCTCTATACGTCCTTTCCTGACAAGTTCTCAGACATTAAACCAAATAAGCAGCAGGAGTATATCGAGACCTTCATTAACGTGTGTGACTATATCAATCAGCACTGCACAGAAGATTTGACTTTGGAAGGGGTTGCAGACATGGCCGGCTTTTCAAAATATCATTTTAGCCGGTTATTTAAAGAATTTTCAAACATCTCATTTTATAAGTATTTGAACAACAGACGGATTGCTTACGCAGAAAAACTGCTGCTTGACCCTGAAATCAATGTCATGGAAGCAGCAGTTCGTTCCGGTTTTAACAGTATTTCTGCTTTTATGCGTATGTTCAAAATAGTAAAGAACTGTACACCAACAGAATTTCGAAACATGTATAAGCTATAGTATTTTCAAATCTTTTTCGTTTCTCCGGGGCAGACAGATATAATTCCTTTGTCTGTTTTCATAAATACTTCTACGGCGGACGGATTATAAACACAATCTCTGTCTGCTGTAGAAATCAATGAGCGATATGCAGTGACATAATCCTTAATTTCTATATTTGTCGCATACCAGACATCATCCAGGCCACTGATTGATTTGCAGAACTTATCCATCATATCCCATGTCTGCTCACGTTCAAATTCGAAGCTGTGCCCCCATACATAAAATAGCAGCAAATTCCGATATGGTGCCGGATGAAGGAAGTCCTCAATAATCGACAATGCCTTATTGTGATGACAGGACGGATGCCAGCGCATGAAATCCGTAGGTATCTGGAAGCCCATTGTATTCTCCACTGTACGTGAGTACTCCATTCCAAGCCGGGTAGCTGTTTCTATCAGCTGCTGCGAATACTCTCCATACGGATATGACATTCCACGTACAGGATAGCCTGCCAAACGCTCCAAACTACACTTATCCTCCCATATTTCTGACACTACCTGTTCCTTTGACAGCTGTGAAAAATATGGGTGTGTCACTCCATGACAGGAAATCTCATGTCCTTCAAAAAGCTCCTCCAGCTCATCCGACAGCAAAAATTCATCTATTTCATTCCTCATACCCAATGTCCCAGAATTCAAATGAAATGTTGCCTTCAGCTTGTAACGGTCAAATAAATCCACGAGGCGTCGATCATATATCTGTCCATCATCATAACTTAATGTGAATGCCTTTTTCTTTCCTTGCGGAAAACAAATTTCATAATTCATTGTCTTATCTCCATTATTTTTCTTTAAGTCTTGCCTCGATCGCATCTACAACCGTCTCAAGTACTTTGATTCTTGCATAGTATTTATCATTTCCTTCTACAATAATCCACGGTGCATACGTAGTGGATGTCCGAATCAGCATCTCATCAACAGCCTGCTCATACAAATCCCACTTTTCTCTGTTTCTCCAGTCCTCATCTGTAATTTTCCATGTCTTATCCGGCGTATTCTGTCGCTCTGTAAATCTGCGTTTCTGTTCTTCTTTATCAATCTGCATCCAGAACTTTAATACAACTGCTCCATGATTGTACAGCTGCTTTTCCATATCATTCATCTCTTTGTATGCCCGCTCCCAATCTCTCGTTGCACAAAATCCTTCTATTCTTTCTACCATGACTCTTCCATACCAAGTCCGGTCAAATATCGCTATATGACCATCCTTTGGCATCTTTGTCCAGAATCTCCACAAATAATGATGAACTTTTTCTATATCATTCGGTGCAGCAGTCGGATTTACTGTGTAGCCACGCGGATCCAATGCACCTGTCAAACGCTTTATGGCACCGCCTTTTCCGCCCGCATCCCAGCCTTCAAAAGCAAGTACTACAGGAATTCTCCTTGTATACAACTCATTATGAAGCTTTGATAATTTTTTCTGCAGCTTTTCAAGCTTTTCTGTATATTCTTCCTTTGTCAGTGATTTTGATAAATCCACATGATTTAATGAGCTTGTAATGTAGGTGCCTTCTGTAAATTTCCCGAATACAATCGGCTTTTGAGCGTTAGCAAGCTCATTCAGCTTGTCTTTAAAACGCTGCTCTACTATTGACAGTACCTTGATTGCCGCATATTTCTCCTGCTCTGCCTCTACAATTGTCCATGGTGCATCACTCGTATCTGTCTTTTGCAGCATCATATCATGCAGCTGCAGAAATTTATCATAGTGACGGTTTCTGTCCAAATCTCCCTCGGAAACACGCCAGCTTGTCTCTTTATTACTAAGAAGCTCTTTAAATCTGCTCTTCTGCTCCTTTTCAGAAATATACATAAAAAACTTGATTAACAGTACACCATCATCCGTCAGGGCCTTCTCAAATGAATTGATTTCTTCATAAGAAGCATCCATATCCTTCTTTGGTGTTAAACCGTCATAACGGTCAATCAACACCTTTCTGTACCAGCTCCTGTCGTAAATTGCGATTCGACCCTTCTCAGGTATTTTCGTCCAGAAGCGCCAGAGAAATGGATGCATCTCTTCCTCCTCCGTCTCTTTGCCTGTTGCAAATACATCAAAACCTCTCGGATCCAGTGGAAGAATCAGCTTGTTGATTACCTCACCTTTTCCGGCGCCGCCAAGTCCTTCAAATACAATCATGACCGGTACTTTCTTTTCACGAAGCTCTCTTTGCAGCTTGGCTAAGGATATCTCCAGTCCATCCTTTCTGCGCTTATATTCCTCTTTATCTAATTTTTTTGATAGATCAACTTTCTCCAGCATAACCTTATACCTCGCTTTCTCCTGTAAAGTAAAAAACCTGTTATGTATAGTATAACAGGTTTTTACAAATATTAATATGATTTCATCAAAATCACTTTGATTTTTCATGTTTTGTGTGTATAATAAATGGCATAGAAAACAGAAGTATACACTTTCGTGTGAAGGGAGTTATAATATGATTTTATTTGTTGGTATCGTATTTATTGTAATCATTGCTGCTGTTGTAATTGCAGCTGTTTCCGCTGTTATTTCAGCTGTTGCTGCCAGCGAGGATATAGAGGATTAAACAAATTTTCTCTTTTCTTTTTTCATAAGTGCCTGCACCGCAAACTTTCCACTCGTAGCAGCAATAGGGAGTCCCCCGTTTAATTGCAGCCACTGACTGGATATCAGTACGTTGTTCAGCCCTTTTATTGTATTCTTCAGGTAAATGCTTTTACAGCCTTTCTGTCCAAAAAAGCTCATGTAAGCACCCTTATATGCGCTGCAGTACCGTTCGAAGGTTACGGGCGTATATGTTTCCAGAAAAACCAGTTTACCCTTTAGCTGAGGATATTTCTTTTCAATTCGTTCCTGTAGCTTTCCTGCTATTCTTTCTTTTTCTTTCTGATAGCTTTCCTTGTCCCGGTAAAGCTCTTTCCAATACAAATAATCCTCTTCATCCATTAATATATTACACTGTATGACATGCTTTCCGCTCGGAAATAATGTTTCGTCGTAATCATATTTGCGGATTGCCATATAATGCTCTTCCTTTGTCGCAATATGAAATGGCTCACAATCAAACATGACTGATCCCGACGGCACACCCTCATCTGCATCTGCTTCCACTCCAAATGCCGCATGAAACATTGTAATCGTCTTATATCCTTCGCTGCTTGAATAGCATGAGCACAGAGCTTTATCCATATATGTACTGTCCAACAGTCTGTGAAAGGTCACATCAGTGTCAGTAGCACAAATCACATAATCTGCTTTTATCAGCTTTCCATCTGCTATCTGAATACCAGTTGCAATATTGTTGCGGTCATGCTTTTGGGTTAGTATCTTATTTACTTCTGTGCATAAATGCAGCTTTCCTCCAAGCTTCTCATACTGCTTAACCATGCGCTCTACCATTCCGACAGACCCGCCCTGTGGCAATCCACCTGTCTGACTCGTCAAAAATGAACATGACACAATTAGCGTAAATGCCATATATTCTTTTGAAAAATATTTTGTCATCATTTCACGAACAAGTGGATTATGGAACCGATGAGTAATTTCTTCAACAGTCTCATTTCCATACTCTTTTGTTACCTTTGCTATATCAGCCATACCCATTCCAAACTTCATATATTCAACAAAATTCATTTCGGCTATGGATTTTTCACATGGTATCTGCATGCTCTCTGCACATTTGACCGCATCAAAAAATTTATTAATTTCCTCTGTATCCTCAGGAGCAGTTTCCAGAAATTCATTTCTTGCTTTTTCCAGATCAGACCAGAAATGCAGCTGTTTTCCATCCTTGTCCAGCATATAGAAGTAAGGTTCAAAGTAGACCGGTATTTCATCAGACAGTACTCCAAGATCTCTCCATATCTGATTCATTTTGCTCTTTTTGTCAGATCCGATCAACCAGTGTATACAGTTGTCAATATGATATCCTTTCCTGTTCCAGCCGGTACATTCACCACCTGCAACAGCATTCTTCTCAAATATCTCTGTTTCAAATCCATTTCTCTGAGCATAAATTCCTGCGGAAAGACCTGCTATTCCTCCACCAATAATTACAACCTTTTTCATGTATTTCCTCTCTGTATCTGTTGAACATGTTTCTATTTGACATGTTTGATCGGACACACTTATATTGAATATATTTTCATTGAATATATGTTCAATATACTAAAAAAGCTGCTATATGTCAAGCAGCTTTCCGGATGTCTTATTTTAAAAACATTTCAAGTAATTTTTGATTAAGAGATGTGTATGGCTGATACCGCATAGGTAAATCAATCCATGTTTTTTTATCAACGACACTTCTTTCATGTGAAAATGTTCTAAATCCTTCTTTTCCATGATATGCGCCCATTCCACTTTCTCCGACTCCACCAAATGCCATATTGGATGTTGCCAAATGAATGATTGTATCGTTAATGCAGCCTCCTCCAAAATTACATGAAGCAAATATTCGTTTTACCTTTCTTTGATCTGAAGTAAACAGATACAGAGCAAGAGGATGTGCGTGAGCATTAACCTGTGAAATTACCTCGTCAATTTTCTCGAAAGTCAGTATCGGCATTAATGGACCAAAAATCTCTTCTTTCATAACTGCATCTTCCCATGTAATGTCTGTCATTACAGTCGGTTCAATACGAAGTGCTCCCTCATCCGTACGTCCGCCATAAACAATTTTATTCTGATTCATCAATGCTGCTAATCTTGTAAAATGCTTTTGATTGATGATTTTCCCATAATTCTCGTTGGCAAAAGCATCTTCCCCGAACTGTCTGATAATCTCCTTCTTAATTTCAGGAATCAATTTGTCGACAACTTTACTGTTGCAGTAAATATAATCAGGAGCAACGCAGGTCTGTCCGCAGTTTAAATATTTTCCAAATACTATTCTTCTTGCTGCAAGTCTGATATTTGCCGTTTCGTCGACAATACATGGACTTTTTCCACCAAGCTCCAATGTAACAGGTGTCAAGTGCTCAGCTGCTCTTCTCATTACCTCATGCCCAACTGCCTGACTTCCGGTAAAAAAGATGTAATCAAATTTTTCCTGCAGAAGACATGTATTCTCTTCACGTCCTCCGAGTATAACTACCACATGCTCTTCCTCAAAGCTGTCGGCAATGACTTTAGCCATTATGCTGCTTGTTGCAGGAGAATAGGCACTAGGCTTGACTACTACTGTATTACCTGCCGCAATAGCATCAATCAACGGATCCATTGTCAGCAAAAAAGGATAGTTCCACGGACTGATAATCAATACTGTCCCATAAGGTGCCGGGCTGACAAAGCTTCTGGACGCAAAATTCACAAGAGGTGTTGCAATTCTTTTTTCTCTGGCGAATCTGGGTGTATGCTTTATCATGTATGACAGCTCGCTCAGCGTCAATCCAACCTCACACATATAGCTTTCCATTTCACCCTTGCCAAGATCCTGCTTCAGTGCCGCAATTATTTGTGCTCTATGCTTAATAATAGAATTTTGCAGCTTCCTTAATGCATGTATTCGTGCTGCAACACTCTGTGTACTGCCTTTTTCAAAATACTTTTTCTGTTTATTTAGAATCGCTTTGATTTGCTCGTCATTCATATTCCTATTTTACCTCCATTACATTATAGTACAGAACCTCCAGCTCCTTCGCATCCATAAGTTTTGGAACCGGATATAATGGGTTTCCTTCTTTATCAGCGTATTTTGCCAGCTGCGGAATATCCGCTTCTACGATTTCCGGTATTACCTCCTTAATTTGTAAATCTGACTGCATCTGGCGAATGGAACTGATAAATTTTGCTGCACCTTCTTCATCAGTGTCATTTGCATCACATAAACCGACTACGTCTGCAAGCTTTCTAAGCTTATGCCATGCAGTACTTCCATACTCCTCCAATACGCTTGGTAAAAGCACAGCATTAGCCAATCCATGCGGTACATTGTATTTTCCGCCTAATGAATGAGCCACTGCATGCACATATCCAACATACGACTTTGTGAATGCACTGCCTGCAAGATAAGCTGCATACAGCATTTTTTCACGAGCCAGCATATTATTACCATCGCTGTATGCAAAGCGTATATACTTATATATCAGCTGAATTGCTTTAATTGAGTCTTTACGAGTCCCAAAAGTCGTTGTTCTCCCTATATATGCTTCCACAGCATGTGTCAGTGCATCCATACCTGTCGTTGCTGTCAACATCGGCGGAAGTGTTCTTGTTACTTCTGGATCAAGCACAGCGTAGTGCGGAATTAATGGAAAATCGTTTATAGGATATTTATGTCTTGTTTCTGTGTCTGTAATAATTGCTGCCAGTGTAGTTTCACTTCCGGTCCCTGCTGTTGTTGGAATTGCAATCAAAAGCGGAAGTCTGTTATGTACCTTCAGAATCCCCTTTACCTGTTCAAGTGTTTTATTTGGCTTTGCAATACAGACTCCGACTGCCTTTGCACAATCAATCGAAGATCCTCCTCCAAATCCAATCAGCGCCTCGCAATGATTGTCAATATACAACGCCTTTGCCTCTTCAACATTCTGTGTTGTTGGATTAGCAACTGTCCCATCATATACTGTCAGTGTAATATTTCTTTCCTTTAGACAGTTTTCCAACGGTTTTGTGATTCCAAACCCTCGTACGCTCTTATCTGTGACAAGCAGTACAGAAGACACCTTTTTGTTCTCAAACAAATCCGGCAGCTCCTCCACACCATGTAAACGAATTGGCTTTCTGTATGGAAGTAAAGGCAAAGCAATTTTAAACCCGGTCTGAAAAATTCTGCAGTAAACTTTTTTAATTGTATTCATATTCTATTCCTCACTTATCAGATATTTCTGAAGATTTCTTGAAATTTGAAGCAATGCTTTGTAAAAAGCGATTCTCTCGCTTTCTGACAGCTTTTCGCTCCCCGCAACAACTGCTTTTTCGACGATTTTACTGATTCTAATACTGACTTTCTGTCCTGCTTCTGTCAGCTTGACAGGTGCACGGTATTTCTGTGTGTTTTCAATCACTGCATATCCTCTTTGTGATAATTCTGCTACAGTCCTTGAAATTGCCGCCTTGTCCTCATCACATAGCTCACTCAGCTCTGTCACTGTCAAGCCGTCTGGATGCTTGGCCATATGATATAAGCACATCAAATAGGAACCCTTCAAATCCAATTCTTCCATTTCACGTTTTTTAATACGATGCAGGTTTCTGTAAATCTGATTAATCGTTGTTACAAACAACTCAAATCTATCTTTCATACGTACTCCTTTGAATTACTTGTTGACAAATCAACATCTTGATAATAACAATCCGTTGTTGATTTGTCAACAACGGATTCATCTGTACATGTTTAATTCTCAGACTCATTTATACTTTTTTACTTACTAAGTCTTCTACTAACTCCGGTTCTGTTAAATGAATATAATGCGTACTCTTCGTAGCACTTATCCATTGGGAAGCTGTGCTGAAGGTAAGGTATTCCTTCATGATCTGCTGCCACATGTTTTCTACTTTTTCTGCAAACTCTTTTGTATTGTTTCCAAATAACATGTTTTCTTGTATTGCGAGATTTGAAGCGTGTGTTACAAGAATCAACGGAATATCCGGAAATTGTCCTTTACTCTGTAAGTGCTTTATGTTCTCATCCATATGCGCCAGCTCATATTCTTCAATAACTGTTTGGGCATGAACAGGATTTTTTACACAGTTCAAAATATCCTCTGTCTCTTCTTTTGTAAAAGAATGATAATAATAAAATGGCGGTGCTTTTTTTAGCATTGCCTTTGTGATGAATCCAAGCTTTAATCTGGCAAGTCGATACATGATCTTAAAATTCAGAATTTTATCAACACCGCTCTTTTTATATTCTTCGACAGAAAGCTTTTCCTTGAACTCATTGTCAGATGCAGACAATGGATCGAGTAAAATCAGTTTTTCTACGATATCCGGATATAATCTGCAAAACTGTTGTGCATATAGTCCTCCCTGCGAATGTGCCAAAATAATAATTTTTTCTGCATGTGGAATACTCTTAAGCAATTCATGCAATTCTTCCGCAATCTGCTGAGGCTTACGTTTTTCAGCGGAAGCCTCGCTATGATTAATCCCTGCTCTCTCATATACAAGAACAGTATGATTTTCTTTTGCAAGTAGACCGGCTAATGGCTCCCATTCACCGATGCAGGACCCAAGTCCCATCTCTACAACAATGTTTACTAATCCCTCTCCAAATATTTGATAATTCAAATTCAGCATATCATCCTCCAAAATATAATCATTCGTTTTAAGTTTATTTTACACGAATTATTATATTTTTCCAACCATGATTTGCTTTCTTTCATTCTATTTAATAGAGATATAAAAATGTACTTCTGCGTTTTCCATGTCACTGTTCTGATATTCTTCAAAATCGCAGACATACGTACGCTGTAAATCCTGCATCTGCCATAATTTCTGCCAGAAATCCGCAACTATCTGCTGCATATTCCCCTTCACTACAAATCTTGCATACTTACCTGCCGGAATTTTCTTACAAACCATGTTCTCAGAAATCTGATTGGCACTGCCAACTTCACATCCAACTGATACACTGTACTCGCTGTTACAGTCACTTTCATATTCTGAATAAATACAGACAGCCTTTTCACTGACTCTGTTATTTATTGTGGAATAGACATCCGGCTCATAAAACCGCTGCCACAGCCCTCCTATTACAGCTCCCATATCCGGATCGGAATTTTTGGTCCTTGCTGTCAGACATGCGACGATTTTCTCCTGTAGGTTAATTGTTTCGTAATTCATATGTTACCTCCTGTTTGTTTTGATACAGGAAGTATACCAATAATAACCTGACATATGTATGTCAGGTTATATAATTATATTTTTTAATTTTTTGTGATTTACTTATTTATCATTATCATTTTATCCAGCAGCTTTGCATAGCTTTGTCTCAACTCAGGTGGCTCCAATATTTCAAGCTTATCACCAAATCCAAGAAAATACTGGAGCAGCCATTCTCTGTTTCCATTGAAATCGTACTCTACAATATAACTGTCGTCCTTTGTTTCTGTAATCTGTTCACGAAGCTCATCTAAAACACGATATCCCGCCTCTATGGAAATCTTAAGTTTCACATGGAATTGTTCTTCATTGCTCTCCTGATAATTCTTTTGAACAGTATCCCGCATATTTTTTCTTTCAAATGGCTCTCCATCTGACTGTGGCTGTTCTATGCGAGACAGCTTAAAGAAACGATAATCTGCTTTTATCCTGCAATACGCAAATAAATACCAGCTTTGCCCTTTGAATACAAGTTTATACGGCTCAACCGTTCGTTTGCTGCCTTCTCCCTTTGTATTCACATAGTAAAATGTCATCGTTTTGGATTTTTGAATGCTTTCGCGTATTACGGAAAACAATTCTTTTTCTGTATCATTATTTCTCCACGAAGAAAAGTCTATTTCTATCCAGTCATCAATACTTTTCTGAAAAATTCCCTTCAATTTGGACAAAGGTTCTGCCACATCCTCCTGACCGGTTGCCTTTAAACTCTGCAGTGCCATTACAATCTGAGACTGCTCTGTGTCTGTCAGCAAGGTTCTATTCAATGCATACTGTTCCATTAAATATATTCCACCCTGTTTTCCCTGCAGCGTATAGATTGGAATACCACAGGCTGACAAAACATCAAGATCTCTATAAATCGTTCGAACAGATACCTCAAAGCGGCTGGCAAGTTCTGCTGCTGTAACAAACTTTCTCTCCAGCAGGATAAATGTTATTTCAAATAATCTCTCTGTTTTCATCGTTTTGTTTCCTCTATAGAAATTCTATAAATTCAGTTGTTCCTATAAACTATAAATTCCTCATTTTCAAGTCTGCAACAAGCTGCACATAAAATTCCCTGACATCAAAATCCGGTATATTCTCTCTATTCAAGTCAATCATATCCCCATGTGAAATTCCGCGGTTCCCGGAAACAGTAAGCAATCTGTATCGCTCTCCCCATACAAAGGATTTTTCTGATACTAGTCCATCATTGGCTCCGTCAAAATATTTTACAAGCGAATATGTAAAATTCAATGGAAATTTCCCGCTGACAGCCTTATTAAGTTTGGAGCCGATGCTTTGACAGAAAATTTCGTCATATATATGTTCCTCAGACTCCCTGTCCATTTTCTCTGTAAGCTGTGTACACCTGCTCGCTGTCAAATCATATACTGCTTTCATAAAATCAGGTCTCGCATCTCCCAGTCTTCTCAATGCACCATTATACATACCTGCTATCTGTTCCTGTGACTTTTGAGGTATTTTTGTCAGCAGATAATCCGCAAATTCACAGCCCTTATGTGGAGTGTTTATCGTTGTTATTGACGCCACATATGGCGCTACACCACACAGACTGACTGCATACCTGCAATCCAGACCGCCCTTTGAATGAGCAATCACATTAACCTTCTCACAACCGGTTTCCTCAAGAATCTGTTTGATTCTTATCACCAGCTCCTTGGCACTTTCTTCAACCGACTCGGCTGACTGTTGATTTCCATAGTAAACTCTCGCACCATTTTTTATCAATTCATCTGGAATACGTCCCCAATAATTCAGATACTTAAAATCCCTAAAAAATACACCATGTACAAGCAGAACAGGATATTGAGTCTGACAGATTTTATCCATTTTTCTCTGCTCATTGACTGCTTCCTTTTCTGTTTCAAACCGGACCTCGGCTGATACGATTTGAATTAGCCTAAACAAAATAACCAAATGGACAATCGGTATCAGACCACACACTAATCCAAGTATTCGATAGTTAATTCCAAGCTGTACAGATGTACAGTAAACACAAATTATCCCGGTCCAGAAAATCAGTGACTCAATACAAATACACAATATAAGCCAGCCAAGCCATGCCAGTATACTCTGTGGAAGCAGTTTAACTCCTGCAAAGATTAATAATACTGCCGCTGCGATGCTCGTTATGCAAAACAGCTTCAGACATATCACTCCTGCTTTGCATACTTGAAGTCTACCGTTATTGGTATGATATCGTTTCCTTTTTTTCGAGTTATCTGCTGTTTCCGTCTCCATCTGTATACTTCTCCAAATTACTTTTTTTATTTAGTCTGGCCGTCACAATTCTATAAATAAATCCCGCTGCAAAAAAAGCTGCCCATATTCTAATACACCACAACTTGCTTTGTGTAGACACTGACGCTGTTTGTATGAAATCCGTATGTACTGTCTGATATGACTTAATCGTAATCATAAGTAAACTGTTCTCTATACAATCAAATACACCTCGACCAATCGATACACAAATCATAATTATTCGTACAGCTCTCTCCCATAAATTACCGTTTTTGGAAAACAACATACCTGAAATCATACATTGAAACATTCCAAAAAACAATACAAATCCAAAATCTGCAAAATAATACTTATTATAGCTTTCCAGCAAATCGGGGGGCATACATTCAAGCTGTCTGGCAACAATTTCAGCATCATACGACTTCATGTCAAATGTTCCATATCCATCATTATGCTTCTCTACTTCACTACTTCCCCATGAGCTGAATTCCACCCAATAGAAACTTAACAGGAACGCAATTGTTATCACAATCCTATATACTTTTTTGTTTTTGATTATCTGCTTCATACTTATATCCTCCAAATTTTTATACTATGTTTACAAGTCTCACCCATTTTTAAGGTGAGCACCTGCTTACCATTAGTATAGTGAGCGAGTGCTTACTTTGTCAAGATATTTTCTGATCTTCTCTTTTCATCCAGCAGAATCCATTCATCCAGTGTCAATGGTTCATAATCTGAAAACATACAAAAGCAGTTAATCATATTGCAGGAAACAGAGATCAGTTCCTCATTTTCACGTGATTTGCGTTTACTCTCTCTTGTTTCCTGCAAAAATTTATTTACCAAGTATTCATCAAATGTATCATGAACATGTCCATACAGCATATACGCTTTTGGATTTCCATTTTTGTCTTTGTGAAACTGGCCATTGTAGCAGAATACTGGATAGTGGCAAAGAATCACTTTACGTTTCTCATCATTTACTTCTCTGTAGGAATCAATCCAATGAAACCTTTCTGCATGGAAGCTCTTATCCTGTAAATATTTATCATGATTTCCCTGTATTAAATACAGTTCACCATTCAGCTGTTCCAGTATTTCATTTGTCTCTTTTCCTTTTCCAATGGAAAAGTCTCCAAGAATTACTACATCATCATTCTTACGCACTTTTGCGTTCCATTTGGAAATCATATACTGATGCATCATTTCAACACTGTCAAAACCACGCTTGTCCATATGTTGATTCAGTGCTTGATGAAAAAAGTGTAAATCCGAAATATAATATCTCATGTTTATCTGCTGCTCCCTTTATTGTTACAGTTTCTCACGCCAGTATGTGACAAGCTTCTCCAGACTCCATGCTGCGTTTGCCGGACTGGTTGATGGCATTTTATAAACAGTAGGGAAATCTTCCATGCAATAGTATTTGCAAAAAAAATCGTAGGCTTTCCCACCATTAATCAATATACGCTGGATTGGAGCATGCTTTGTAATTCGTGTAATATCGTTGACTTGAATATTTTGAATAGAGCTGTCACTTGAGCCTTTGATTTCACAGGATGCTATCACATCCCATACAGCAATATGGTTGCGTAAAAGAAACGCCTTCTTCTCGTCCACCGTTTCTGGTATCTTTTCATCTTTTATCTGTGCAAGCATTTTCCAGAATCTATTTTGCGGATGTCCATAAAAAAACTGACTTTCTCTTGATTTTACAGACGGAAAGGAGCCAAGAATTAGTATTCTCGCTCCTTCGTCATAAACTGGTTCTATCGTATGTTCTGCGTGCTTAAATTCTGTCATAACAGCTTACCTGTGGGCTTTTATCTTTGCCCTTACTATATCATAAATGACATGCAATGAAAATCTCTGTTTTCTTCTCTCTTTTAAGGATTGTTGTAACAAAAGCTGTTGTTCCTTTGCTTTTTGCAGACACTCTTCTGTAACGGGTGCTTCTCCGTATACATATGCCTCATAATCATGTAAAAAATCCAGTGCCGCTTCAGGAAGTACTCCCTGAGCCCTTGCTTTCAGCTCTGAAAATGTCTCAGCCAATCCACGTTCTATATGAAACTTTTGCAGCAAAACAAGATTTCTTTTAATCTCTATCATGTATCTCTCTTCTGTATTCATACGACGATACCGAAAACTAAAAATCATTCTCTCCAAAACAAAGCAAATTGTTGCCATGACGAAAATCATGCCAAGTGTAATTCCGACAATCTTTAAAAAAATAACTGTTCGCTGAATATCATATTCTGATTCATTATCATCTTGCTTCTTATCTTCCTGTTCCTCCTGTTCTTCATGCCCCCCATAACCATATGGTTTTCCTGCTGTGCCCGCATATGCTGTTCCACCGATATCCCATGGTGTATAACGGATTTCGGCATACCCCGGTGTTGGTTCAAACGGAACCCATCCAAACCCTGCTATATATACTTCCGGCCATGCATGTGAATTGCCTGAATACACCGAAACCGCTTTGTCAGCGTGGGTTGCAATGCTAAATCCTTCTACATATCTTGCCGGAATTCCCTCTGCCCTTGCAAGCAGAACAAATGCTGTTGCAAAATAAGAACAATAGCCTTCCTTCTTCTCGAGAAAATAATCAAGAAACTCGCCCGAACTTTTTATTTTTGAAGGAACCGCTCCCGGTATTCTCGTATATGTATAGGAAGACAACTCCTTCTCAATTGCTTGTAGTTTTCCTATTTCGGTTGTTTCATTCTTTGTGATTTGTTCAAGATAATCAGCTGCCTTTTCAGAGAGAACGACGTCTGTCTGATTGTGCATGGCTATCTCTTGACGATAGGCTTGAAGCTCAGCCAGTGTCGGTCTATGTTCAGACGCAGGAATTGTCCTTGCCACAACTGTATTCCACAGCTCTTCGTTTTCTGGCTTCTGCTCTTCCATATATTCGTATAAAGCAGGCTGATCCAGATTTAACTGCGTAAATGACAGCTCATAATCTGTTCCGTATCCTTGTTTTTTCTGAAACTCAAATTCTCTGTCTTGTGTATATGCTTTTTCACAATCAATTTTCTGCGTCTTAAGCGGTGCAAATAAGTATCCGGATTGGAAAAATCGATATCTTACTGCTAATTTTGTCTCATCAGCAAAATTTGCCCTGATGCCATCATATCGTTCAAGTGCATACAATGTCTCAAGCGTATCCATTAACCGTTCATTTTGAAGGGTATTTTCTCTGGCACTCCACGCATGTCCATCAAAGCTGTCATATATTTTTCCAACCAGATACACATTCGTTTTTAAACGTTTTGATCCCTGTACAATCATAATCTGCTGCTTTGTATCCAGTATGTTTCCCTTTATCTCACCCGTTTCAGATGCACCTGCAAAATCTATATCAAATTCTTCAGCATTTCCATTTGTAATATCCTCTACAACAGTTATGACTGATTCACGAACAGTTTCATATGCTTTTTTTACGATTTTCCAGTCATATGGTTTTTCAAATGCAGGAAGCAGAGAAAGTATCAGTAAATAGAGTATGCAAAAGGGAAGTATCCAGAGCATATATAATTTGCGCTCTCCGCTTTTTTCCTTTGGCCAGTGGCACTTAGTCCATTCAATATAACTCAGCAAACCATACCATATTATGAATACTGTCCCCATATGGCTTATTGATTTCCGAAGAAACATACAGATAAGCAATGCAACAATCAATATACCTGCTAACACATATCGTATTTTCTGAAACCGCTCAAGAAGAACCTCCATAAAATAGCAGATAAGTGCAACTAAAACAGTCTGGAAAAGTTCATATGCAGGCTGCTGATCAATATAATATGCATTAGGACCTGTCAGCCATCCGAAATAGCCACTGAAAAATCCCCATATATTAGCGGGTTTAACAAATATAAAAAGAGCAATTACAGCAGCTAGAAAACAAATTCCATAAA
This sequence comes from uncultured Lachnospiraceae bacterium, assembly GCA_964579795.1. Taxonomy (GTDB): domain Bacteria; phylum Bacillota; class Clostridia; order Lachnospirales; family Lachnospiraceae; genus JAEYFP01. Next base: position 59,371 of record CAZOHM010000012.1, read on the forward strand.
GAAGCCTTCCTTTTAAGCTGAGAAGCCTCCATAAGACTATTAATCCAAGTGCCACTATTCCAAGAAGAAAATGACGAACACCAAGCTCTGCAATTCCAATTAATCCACCTGCTGCCGCTAATACAATACACAAAAAAAGAACAGCGTAGACAACCCTGTATAACTCTTCACTCAAATTTGCCTTTTTGCGTTCATTTTTACTCATAGCACATCCTTCAACTCTGCATTTGGATCTACAACGATAATTCTCAATCGTTCATTGCCCTTTTTTAGCAGTAATTCAATATCTTGATCTGTTACAACATAAAGAACAATCAATACTCCAAGATTCAGCAGTGGCTCAAGCATAACCAGCATTTCATCAGTAATATCCTGCATCACACCTATTAATATTTTGCTCTGTTGTTTCATACATTGCTCGAGTACTTTTTGAAGCTGCTGCTTTGAATCGATTTCTGTATTGAAATACATTGCAGAAACACTTTGATAAAGTGCATCATACTCCTGCAGATTTCTAATAACACGATTTTCTGCCTGTTGTCCATTAAGCATGGAAAATGAAATATTTCTTTCCACAAAAAACAAGCCTAATGCAAGTGTCAATTCCAACATCTGATTTTCAACAGGCAGATATTCCAGCTTTTCCTTACTGTATCTCTTACTATCCATATAAATTGAAATAAGCTGTTTTTCTTCCCCGATACGTTTTCGCGTCATCAGCTTCTGTTCTCGTGCAGAAGCTTTCCAGTTAATATACTTAAGGGGATCTCCCTGCATATATTCTCTTACAACCACATCTGGCTCTGTATTGGAAAAATAGTTTTCATTTTGAGACACCGATACAAAATCAGAAATACTTCGCAGCTCCTCCAAATGAATCATTCTTGGCTGTACCTGTGCCTTAATCGTCTCTCGAAGTACGTACTTAAAAGAAAACAGACGAAAGAAATCTGTAATAGTCACTTCTTTTATGCCTACCTCATATTCCCCACGATATTTGCAGACAAGGCGCGTTTCATAAGTAAAACGGTCTTTTGGAAGCAGCTCATATTCCATATCCTCTGAAATATTTTCTACATAGGAAAGCGATGAAAACAGCTTTGTCTTTACACTTGCAAAACCATACTTATCCTCATTCTGCAGAACAAAATAGTATGGCACTGCCTGCCTGCAGACAATATATCTGCTATTAATCTGTTGAAAAATCCTGAAACGGAAGAATACACATAAAATATATATTAAAGAAATGAGTGGAATCAAGGATACACCAAAAAACAGTCCATAACTAACTGCTCCGCCATAAAAGCTAATAAAAATCAAAGATACTACCCACAACCCCAGTAGAATGCCTCTGCGTAGTCGCATGTCTGCCTCCTTGCTAAACCGGTATCTTCACCTTAAGAATCAGGCTTTTCAAAATATCTGATACATTTTCCTTACGGATCTGCGCTTCTGAAGACAATACAAGCCTGTGAGCCAGTACACTGTCTGCAACATATTTTACATCATCCGGCTTTACATAATCCCTGTTTTCCAAGAACGCATTTGCCTGTGCTGCTCTTACGAGCAAAAGCAATGCTCTTGGACTTGCCCCAAGACGAAATCTCTCCTCAGCTCTTGTCTTTTCAATGATTCCTTCCATATATTCCAACAGTCCCGGTGTCACCTTAATCTCACTTACCTGCTTTCTGACTGCAACAATGTCATCCGCTTCACATACAGCTTCCACTGTATCAGGAGTCTGTCCTTCGAGGAATCTGGATACCATACAAATCTCCTGTTCCTTGTCAGGATATCCAATGGAAAGGCGCATCATAAAACGATCCATCTGCGCTTCAGGCAATGGATAAGTACCAAGAAACTCCACTGGATTCTGTGTTGCAATAACCATAAAAGGATTAGGCAGAATATAGGTTTCCCCATCTACTGTTACCTGTCCCTCTGCCATCGCCTCTAAAAGACTGGACTGTGTTTTAGGTGAGGTTCTGTTAATCTCGTCTCCTAACAGGATATGATGCATAATTACACCGTCACGATGCTCAAATTCGCCGTTTTTCATATTATAGACAGACATACCAACAATATCTCCCGGTAAAGTATCCGGTGTGAACTGGATTCGTCCAAATGAACAGTTTGTGCTTTTTGCAAGTGTTGCTGCAAGTGTCGTTTTTCCTACACCCGGTACATCCTCTAACAATACATGTCCTCCGGCAATCAGACAAATTAACACTTTATGTACAATTTCCTCTTTTCCTACAAATACACAATTTATTGCACTCTCCATTTGTTCTATAAGCTGTTGTTCTCTTGTCATAACAGTGTCGCTCCCTTTCTGTCTTAAGCAGTTTTTTCTTTAAACGAAATCTTTAATGCAATCGGTGTAACAACGGCAGACACTACTATAAGCAAAATAATTGGTGCAAGATACTGCGTATCCAATACCCCTGTATCAATTGCCTTTTGTGCTACAATCAATGCAACTTCTCCTCTTGTCATCATACCAAAACCTATGCGCACAGAATCCTTCATACTAAATCTTGACAATTTGGCAATCAATCCGCATCCCAAAAGCTTACTGAGCAGTGCGACAGCAATCAATGCAATCGTGAACCAAAGCATTGACAGACTAAACGTACTTAAGTTTGTTTTCAAACCGATAGATGCAAAAAAGATTGGTCCAAAAAACATATATCCGGTAGAGTCTACTTTCTTTTCTATGTATTCACTGGATTTCAAATTACAAAGCATCACACCGGCACAATACGCACCAGTAATATCGGCAATTCCAAAAAATGTCTCTGCCGCCCATGCAAGTCCAAAACAAAGTGCCAGTCCATATACCGCCACTCTCTGTGATGCCTCATGACCCTTGAAAATTTTCGGAGCAATTTTATTAATTAATAATCCAATTGCAATCGCAAGTACAAAAAACAGCACTGTCTTAACAAGTGTCATCGCAATTCCACCTGAAGCTCCACTACTTGCAGCTACACCACTTGCGGCCGCGTTATCTGATGTTGCCATATTAGAAACAATCGTTAAAACTATGATACCCAGTACATCATCAATAATTGCAGCAGAAATAATTGTAGTTCCAACCGCTCCCTGCAGCTTTCCCAAATCACGTAAGGCCTGTATGGTGATACTGACAGATGTTGCTGTCAATATTGTTCCAAGAAACAATGCTGCAGCAAAAGCAGGGGTTCCCGGTGATGCAAACCCGTTAAATGCCATAAACAAGAGTGCGCCATTGACTAATGGAAGAATAACTCCTCCCGTAGCAATTAATAACGCTTTTAATCCTGCATTTTTTAGTTCGTCCAGATTCGTTTCAAGCCCGGCATAAAACATCAGCAGAATCACTCCGATTTCAGCCGCTTTGTCCAAAAAATTATTTCCGTTAATCAAACCAAGTACACTTGGACCAATCAATAATCCGGCTAAAAGCTCACCTACTACCGGTGGAATATTGATTTTTTTTACAAGTAGCCCAAATGTTTTTGCTACCAGAATAATAATAGCTACTTGACCAATTAACGTTGTTGTTGATACTACAGGTAATGTTTCCATATTATTTGCCCTCTCATGTTATGTTGAATTTAAATTATCAGATCCATGTAACCCCAGTCCCATATGACTGCTTCAAAACTGTTTTCTAAGTATTCTTCTATATCATCATCACTGTACCCGGTCATTCTGAAAAGGACAGCGGTAATTTCTATCAGATCACTCTTTGACAGGCTTCCTGTTATATCCCATTTTAAAAGAAGCCAATGCTTCAATACCGCATATTCCAGCGCAAGCCACTCCAGCTTCATTGTCATATCATACATGGAATTCTCTCCAAGTATACAGGAAGAATAAATCTCCTCACAAATTAGTACACGAAGTTCTGTTTCAAATGGCAAAAGCTCTTTTTTAAAGGCAGAGCTCATCGACTGAATCTGCTTCGCTTCATATGCCTTCTCATAATACTCTGCACGCTGTGCAATTGGCTCCAGAAGCTGCCTGTAAATACCCTTTTTACGATAATTATCTGCTATATCCAGAAGCAGCTCATTGTCTTCCTGAAATCGCTCAGCATCATTCACTTTACGTTTGTGAATCGCTTTTTTCAGCTCACTGACAATTTCAGAATTCTGATACTCTCTAACCAGTTCAGTTGTCAGCTCTTCTTTTTCATCCTGCTCATTCAGCTCCAGAATCAGATAGAAAATTATTTTCATGGCATTTTCCAGAGGTAACGAAGGTTCAGATGCAATCTGAAGAAACCAATCACGTATTAAAAATACATAATCTGCTATTTCAGGCACTGCTTCACATGCAGCTTCTCTGAAATCAGCGGCTTTCTCATCTTCTTCAGTGATAATACAAAACGCCTTCTTTTCCCAAAGCAGTTCCAGTACCCTTTGACAGCCTACAGAAAGTGTATATTCCGTACGATTAGATAATTCGTGCTTTTCTCGTGGAAAGGTATGACATGTCTCAGAAAGACATTCCTCTCCATAATTCAATACAAGCCTGCACAATCTATTTTCGTTCAAAAAAGGACATTTTCTGTTTTCGTTCAGTTTTATAGAATAGTTTTCTATCTGTCTTTGTGTATATTCCGATAGATTGGATAAGCATGGCTTAGTTTCAGGCGGCGGACACATCCGCTTCCATGCTTCTCTTGTTTTTTCATCAACAGTAATTGTCCAGTCCTGACAGCATGTAAATTTACAGCTTGCAGTCTGACAATTAAATCTGTCATAATAATCCGGCTTTACTATTTGCATAAATATCAATATCTCCTATTGGTGAAGCAACTACATATTTATTATTTTCTATAAATATATAGTTGTCAATAGATGGAACAAATGTGAAATACTTCTTGTAAGGAATATGTTTACATTTTATAATAGTTTTAGTTTAAAGTAAACATAATTGCAAAGGAGAAACTATGACAATCTATATAATTGTAATTGTAATCGTAATTCTTATTGCTGCTTGTGCGATAACCACACAGCGAAGTCTTGTAAATGCAGACGAATTTTGCGGAAATGCTTTATCACAAATTGGTGTTCAGCAGACATCCCGCTGGGATGCGCTGACCAATCTTGCCAATATGACAAAAGAATATTCAGAATATGAATATCAGACGTTAATAAAAATTGTGAAAGAACGAAAGGCTATTTCTGCCGGCAGCAGTTCAAGCGAAGTCGATCAACAGGAAGCACTTATTTCTCAGATTTCATCAAAATTAGTCGCCCTCGCAGAAGCCTATCCGGAACTAAAAGCAAATGAGATATATCTGTCAACAATGGACAGTATTAATGATTATGAAAACAAAGTACGCGTCAGCCGTATGAGTTACAATGATACTGTCACAAAGTTTAATCGTCTCGTCAGAGCCTTTCCCGGCTGCATTTTTGCTAGTCTCTTTGGTTTTGCAGTACGTGCGTATCTTGTGATGGATGAATCAAAAGCATCTGCACCTACTATGTAAGTAATATATAATTTTGTATACGAATCCTGCTGCCTGTTTGTTACTTCACAGAAGAGTCTCCTTTGTTTATAACAAGCAGCACGATTCGTAATACATTATAGATTAATTCAAGCAAAGCTAAAATCATATTATTGATGTACTCAATATTATATAAGCGGAACAATTTCTTTGCCATAAGCATTTCCTGTTCATTTGCAATTGCTTCCTCTTTCATCATCACAAGTGCACGCTCCTGTGCTTTCTTCTCTGTCCTGAGAAACATGATAGAAAGAATAAAAGCATATACATAGAAAATCAATCCTATAGACATGCAAATCAATGTACAGGTGCCCTGTGTATGAAGTACCATCACATCCAAAAATACTCCAATCAAAACAAGCGGAATAAACATAAATGGTCCGAATGTTACAAAAGGAATTAATCTGTTTCTTTTAATCATATCAGGATCTTTTTCCTGATCAAGAAGTGCCAATGCAGATTTCTGTGTAGCCATAACCATAGAAGCAACACTCTTTTTCTTATAGGTCCATCGGCGAAGACGTACTTTCTTGAAATAATGACTATAGCTATTGCCAAAAAGCAGCGAGCCGGTCGCAGATACTTTGATTTTCGTTAATCCATTTTCATCCAGGATTTTTCTTGCAATTTCTTTTCCGGTCATCTCCAGACTGTTTTTTTTGTGATTGTATCGTATGTAGGAAATTGCCAAAAAAATAGATACAATGCAGGAAATAATAGATACGATAATAATGCATGCTGCAAAAAATACGATTGCAATTTCTATTCCTGTACTCATGTAATCCTCAAACTGATTCACAAAATTTTCCATTTTTCCTCACTCTCTACTTTGTCAATTCTTCAGAATCTAAAACTATTGTAAATGGACCGTCATTATTAAGCTCTACGTTCATATCTGCACCAAATACTCCGGTCTTAACAGGCAGCTGGTAAGTTGTTTCAAATTGATGAATGATATATTGATATAGCTGCTCAGCCAATAGTGGATTGCCTGCATTTACAAAGGAAGGTCTGTTTCCTTTTTTACAATCTGCATATAATGTAAATTGCGAAACAAGAAGTAATGCTCCTTTTACATCACAGATAGAAAGATTTGTTTTACCATTTTCATCACCAAAGATTCGTAAACCAGCTGTTTTCTTTATCAGCTTATCTGCTACAATTTCTGTATCGGTGTGACTGATTCCAATAAAAATCAAATAGCCCGTTTGAATTTCTCCGGTTATCAGCCCATCTACCTGCACAGATGCATGCTTTACTCGTTGTATTAAAAATCTCATTCCAAAACCTGCTTTCCTAAATCAAGATAATGTATGTTTTATTATATCATGAATTTATATATTAAAATAAATAAATCACACAAAAGTGACTATTTCAATTATAATAAATATATTACATCTACATTACCTGGAGGATATCGTATGAAACACCAAATCACGGAAACAATCTGTCGAATCAGTATCTTACTCTTTGGATTAAGTATCGCTCATTTAGGTGTTACTCTTTTTCTGCTCGCAAATCTTGGAACTGATCCGTTTAATGTCCTTGTACAGGGTATTTTTCGTACATTATCAGCTGTAACAAATTCTCCACTCCTGACACATGGTCGAACACATATTGTAATATGTTTGTTAATCATTATCATTCTGCTCTTTGTTGATCGAACCTATATCAAAATCGGAACTCTCGTATGTATGCTATGCGGAGGACCCATTATTGATGTATTTACAACTTTATTATCCGGACTACATATCGAATCGGCTCCCCTTTGGAGTAAGCTTATTATCCTGACATTAGGATGTGCGATTCTGGCTTTTGGTATGACAATTGTTATTCAGTCAAATGCCGGCACAGGACCAAATGATTTGGTAGCTGTAGTAATCAGCGACAAAACACATAAGAAATTCAGTATTGTTCGTATTTGTACTGATTTATCATTTGTCCTGATTGGCATCATTCTTGGAGGTGCATTTGGAGTCGGTACTATCATCTGTGCATTTTTAGTCGGACCTGTTGCTGGAATCTTTTTACCGATTAACAAAAAAATCATTCAGAAGCTTTTAGCCAAAGCACGTGTTGGCTGCCCAGAAAGGCATTGATGACTGTTACGAATGTGATAACCTGACTGAATGCAAAAAAGATACTACCGTGTAGAAAAAGCATTAGGACAAATATTTATAAAGGTTTTTTATCTTTTTTGATACCCAGTACAAGAAATCTCCAAACCGGAATTCTTCTGAATATTTCATAAACAAGCGTCGAGATTACAAGCACAGCCAATATAGCAATCACATAGCATAGGGCTGGCGGGCATACGGTAAACATTTTCAAATAATAACATGTCGGAAGAACGACTGCATAGTGGACAATATAGATTCCAAAACTGGATTTTGACATATAAGTTGCAAATGATGAAGTTTTATTTAGCCATGTCTTTCCACAGCCTATAATTGCAATGATTGCAATCCACAAATAAATATTTGTAAAAAAGCTCTGTAGGCAGCTCTCATCTGTATAGTTTGTCCCAAAGAAATACATGGTATATGCAATTCCACCTAATACAGCAATGATAAGTGCAGGGATATGTATTTTTTCAATTCTTTCCTGCACTTCTTCATGTGAAAATACAAAATATCCAATCAAAAATGCAACAAAATATATTCCAAACCGATACGTAATGACTACCGGCGTATTCAAAATCTGAGCCGCTCCCCAAATAGGAATAAATAACAGCAGAATAACGACAGTATTACATGACTTTGCAAGTTCCATCAGCTTATTCTTTTTATCAAGCTTTCTCACAAGCACCAAAAGAAGCGAAAACAGCCAAAGCATCTGAATAAACCATAGAGGACCCGTTCCACTGGCTACCATAATCGGATACCTGATCATGGGTGGAATACTTGGCAAAGCTCCACCTACTGTCAGATTCATATAGCCGACGAACCATTGAAACACAAACAATCCAAGTGTAGATGGCACAAGCAGCTTTACCGTTCTATCTTTAATAAATTGCCTGTCTGTTTTTGTATCCAATGCATATCTGGAACACATCCCGGAAACAACAAAGAGCAATACCATAAACCATGGATAAATAAAGTAAAGAATCGCATCTTGAAACTGAAGATTAGAGAAGCCTCCTACTCCACCTAATACTCCTACTCCGTTATACAAGTAAAAAACATGGTACACCAGCACCAAAAGAACTGTTAGCCATCGAATGTTATCCAAATAGTACTTTCTCATCATTTTCACCTCTAAATTTATTCACTATACACATTTTTATAAAGAAAAGTGTGATTTGTGTGTTTTGTATGACAAGTATACCACATCATCATTAGATAATCAATTCTCTTATTGGCGAATTACTGAATGTGAATAAATAAAAAACTCCTCCTGCGTTGGCTTGTACCCTTTCTCTCTAGGTGGAAACTTTTTGTCAAAGTTCTCTGCTTCCTGTCTATTAAAGTATCCTGCTTTACTTTCTCTATAGAACCATTTTCTTCCGTCAAGTGCATTTGGTACAAGCTCGTTCACAAGCATGGCTGTAGGATACACACCATCTTCAAGACAAATATTGTATTTCTTACAACTTTTAAATCCTGTTGTCAAATAATTTCCGGGATTCCCAAAAATCACTACATAATCGTATCCCATCTCTCTGCCCTTTTGAAAAGATGTTTCCTGCAGCTTCTTACCGATTCCTTTTCTTTGATAATCCGGATGAATACTGATTGGACCAAATCCAAGTACTTCTTTTTCATTTCCGTTCTCATCAATAAGTTTGGATTTTGCATAAGCAATCTGTCCAACAATTTTTCCATCCAGTTCAGCAACCAGATCCAGTTCTTTTAAAAAGTCCGGATGCTTTCTCATCACATGAAGCATATACGGTTCGGTACAGCCTGGTTCATATACATCCCAAAAAGCTTCTCGTACCAGTTCTTCTGCCTTCTCGTAATCTTTTTCCTGTTCCTGTCTGATAATGATTTCACTCATTGCATTTCTCCTGTATTTGTTTTCGGTTATTGATAATTCTCGTACGTCCATTGCCTGTTCTAAATAATCATTATCCTGAAAATCCTCCCAATGGGGATGGTCAGTTTGATTGAAAAATGATTCTCTGACTGTCTGATAAAAATCTATTTTGTGAAGCAGATGTGCATAGGATGCTATCTCCTTTCTTATTTTTATTGCAGATTTCTCTTGAAATTTTACTAAAAGATTCATAATTTCATCAATATGTGCTTTTTCATCTGTTTCATATTCAAAAAAATTCCGGATATCAGAAATAGACATCCCAGTATTCTTAAAACAGGCAATCGCATTTAATTGATTCACATGCTCCTGTGTATATACTCTTTGTTTTGAGTTATTACGTTGAACATCTTTTAGAAGACCAATCTCTTCATAGTATCTTAATGTCGATGCAGTTAAATTACTATCTCTTGAAATCTCAGCAATTGTATAGGTTTTCATAAAATATCCTCCTTCATCCTGTTGACTTCAAGTATACTTGAAGTGATATGCTTATGTAAAGTAAAAAGGAGGTCACTATGAATAATTTTACATTTTATGCACCAACCTATTTTATGTTTGGAAAAGACACCGAAAACAATGTCGGTGAACTGATTAAACGATTTAACGGAACAAAGGTACTTCTTCATTATGGCGGCGGTTCTGTTGTTCGTTCAGGACTTCTTGATCGTATCAAAAAATCTCTGGACCAGGAAAACATTTCATACGTCGAACTTGGTGGAGTAAAACCAAATCCAAGAAGTGGACTTGTATATGAAGGTATTGAACTTTGTAAAAATAAGAATATCAATTTTGTCCTCGCTATTGGCGGTGGAAGTACAATAGACTCTTCTAAAGCGATTGCTGCCGGTGCAGTATATGACGGAGATTTCTGGGATTATTATAAAGGAAAGCCTGTCGATAAAGCTCTTCCGATTGGCACTGTACTGACTATTGCTGCTGCCGGATCAGAAGGCTCTCCGGATTCCGTTATCACAAATGAAGATGGGATGATTAAACGTGGAGCAAGTGGTGAAGCCTATCGTCCAAAATTCTCTATCCTTAATCCTGAATTAACACAAACACTTTCCCCATACCAGACCGCATGCGGTATCACAGATATCATTGCTCATCTTTATGAGCGTTATCTCACAAATACAAAAGATGTGGAAGTTACTGATCGGCTCATTGAATCATTAATTCTCACTATGAAGCACGAAGCACCAAAGGTAATTCAAAATCCGAATAATTATGAAGCAAGAGCGAATATTATGTGGGCCGGTATGGTTGCGCATAATAATATTTGTGGTGTTGGTCGTACGCAGGATTGGAGCAGTCACGACATCGAGCACGAGCTTTCTGCTTTATATGACTGTGCACACGGAGCAGGACTTGCAGTTACTATGCCAGCCGTCTTTACTTATGTACTAAGTCATGACATCATGAGATTTGCTCAGATTGCCGTTCGTGTATGGGGCTGTCAGATGGATTTTACCAATCCTGAGAGAACAGCAAAGGAAGGTATTGAATGTCTTCGCAATTTCTTAATTTCTATTGGAATGCCAAAGAACTTTGAAGAATTAGGTGCCAAAAAAGAAGATATTGAAAAGCTCGCTCATACCTGCTGCTACGGAAGTGGGACTGTAGAAAATAAAGTCGGTGGATTTACTCCTCTTAACCAGAAGGATATCGAAGCAATCTATCGATTGATGCTTTAAATTGCAACAACTGGGAAGCCTCTGGATTAGGATTAAGTTGTCTGACTAATTTAAGATTGCTCCGCCATCAAAACACCAGAGCTGAATAAAATGATACTCAAACATTGCCAAAGCAATTATTGTTATTACAGTAATTGCTTTGTTATTGATTTTTTCCGACAAATCAGTAAATCCAAGCATAAATACAAACCCCGCCGATAAAAAGCGTGCTACAGAATACATCCCTCCAAAGGATAATGGTATATAAGCATATATGACTGCAAAAATAAGCTCATTATATTTCCTTTTATGAAGCAGCATATAAATACTTACAAACATGAAGAAGAGAATACAAAAATAATATAAATGATTTCCGTCCAGAGAAATTGACTCTTTTACTGTAGTCAAAATATCGGTATTTCCTCTAAACCAGGCTTTCTGAACATGCAAGAAAGCAAATCCATCTCCAAAGCGAAGCTTAAGATATAGCATATAAGCAAAAAAACCTCCCGGTGCAATGCACAATCCAAGCAAGAAGCGCTCATTCTTAAACAGATACCGAAAAGCTCCCTGAATCCAGATGACTACTCGATTAATAAGCGTATCTTTCTTGTTTTCCATATGCTTAACTATTTCTTGAAATGTCCCAGACTCATGATACTGCATCAAAAACTGAATCAACATTGGAAATGCAAGAAATACACCGAGATTTCTTGTTGCTGCGCATAGAAAACCTGCAATACCTGCCAAAATATACTTTTTTGTGTACATAAAATAGAAATTCAAAACAAGAAAAAAGATAAAAATTGCTTCTGTATAAAAAATAGAATAATAAAAGCTGTATACTCCAAAAGTCATGATTGTAATAAACACCACTGCCTGCCTTAGACTTTTTCTGGTAAGGAAAATATACTTACCAGCAACAAATAGTGCCATTGCAAAAACAAACGAATTAATAAGGCTTCCCCAATAATATATTGTATTGATATCGCCCCCAAGAACGATATGAACAAGCTTATAAAAATACGGCATGACCGGAAAAAAGGCTGTACTTGAATAGTTAATTCCAGACAAGGTGGGTTTTATATAATACCCTGTCTCTATCATATCCCTGTACCAGACTGCATCCCAGATATTAAGCGCATTCAGGAAGGAGCGTATACCCTTCGAGAAATTCTCATTTCCATCTATTCCATTAAGGTAAGATATGTACATAATCATTCTGGAGAATGCCATTGCAAAAACGGTATATACTACCAGAAAAATATTTGTATTTTTTGTCATTTTCTCAGTTACTTGTTCAATATATGCTTTTATTCTTTCATGAAACCGAAATAACATTTCCATCTGCATTATTTATACCCGAAATATTTCCTTTCTCTTACTGTTGAAGACTTACAGTTTTAAGACAAAAAGACATATCGCCTTCATACCCATCTATCATTTCCGGTTGAAAATATATATAAAGATAGTTGTCCTGAAGTGACTGTGCAGGTATCGTAATCTGACAGCTTCCTGTTTGCGGTTCCAGTTTTCCTATCTCCAACCCATTTGCACTTACAAGCATGTCTTTATATCCATCAAATGAAAAAACATCAAGACTCAAAAGAATATCTTTACTCAAATCAAGATCTTCTAATCTATAAAAGAGATATCCGCCCTCTGGCTTACACCATACACCATCTTCGCTTGGAACACCCCAGCCACTTGCTATTCTTCCATATCTGTCTTCCAAAAGCTCTGAATACGTGAGCTTCTCTTCTGCTCCCATCCGGTATTCCACGTTGCTACGATCCAAACATTTCTTGAGCTCTTCTCTGTTATTCATATTCGTAATAGTTTCTACACTATCAATATAAGAAAGATAATACATAATTGATATTTGTGGGTGAATGGAAATAGCTAAAATATAAATATAGCAAATTATCAGACAAAAACTGACTGCGTATATGAGATATTTCAATGGAGTCTTCTTACTCATCTATTAGAACCTCTCCGTTCCTTTGCTGAAACATTTTGTTTATATTTTTAATTAACTTATTGTATCATATTACTTCGGTTATTCCAACCAGCACCTTTTCTTTCGGTTAATTATCTCTCGCCATTATTTCATATAATTTAGTAATAAATGTTCTGTCCTATC